>NZ_AKJM01000106.1 GCF_000282335.1 Pseudomonas sp. GM48 | reverse complement strand
GCAGGCTACGCCAGCTGCTACGGATTGCGTTGTGGCTTAACTGATCGGCATTAGCCCACAGCCTTTGTTTTTACTGGATTTCAGGCACAAAAAAAGACGTCCGTGGACGTCTTTAGATGATGAAGTGGTGGAGCCGGGGGGATTTGAACCCCCGTCCGCCAGTACTCCGCTGTCGGTACTACATGCGTAGCCGTGTCTATTAAGTTAACCCTCAGCGACCCGACGGGCAGGGTGCTTTGGGCGAGTTGTGTAAGTTTTAGCCGCTTCGTCCACAACGTACTGCACGGCGATTCTGTTCTATATGACAATCACTTTGGGTTTACAGACATCCCCTGATGATTGCTGGACCCGAAGGTACCAGGAGGGAAGGGCTAAGGCTGCTTACGCAGCGAGAGCGTATTCCCCGTAGGTTTCGTCATTGGCAACTATAGGAAGTTGCAACAGTGGATTTACGAGTTCTGTTACCAACTCGGCATGCACCTAAAGTTTCGCAACCGGCGTCGAATCCTAAACGGCCCCGAGCCTGGTGCTCTTTGAATCAAGTGAGCAACAAGCCCGTACAGTGTACGTCAACGTGACTCAGAAGGCCAACCCGAAGGTTGGCCAGCACAAATTATGGGTTGGGCTCGTTGCTCTGTTTGTCAGCGAGTGCCAATGCCTGGATGGCCTCGGTGACGCATTTCTTGTCGTCACCGGAGGCTTGTGAGGCTTCGGCGCTGGACATCAGTCTTTTGATCTCCATTGTGGTGTTTCCGGAGGTCGCCGGCAGCGCATTCACTTTGCCTTTGAGCTCTTGCAGCTTGCTCGTACAAAGGTTGTTGTCCGCAGCAAATACTGGAGAGGCGAGCATTGCAGCAGAAATGAACAGACCAGCGAGTGCGGTACGTTTCATGGATATCTCCTGGATCGGATGGTCTCGGTGTTGACGTATGAGCGGGTAGCCAGGCCGAGCCCGAAAAACAGCCACGATTGATGGGGCCTATCTAAAAGACTACGACGCAACGCAAGAATTCGGTTTTTTCGGAAAACGTGTCGAGCTTTTTCAGCGATGCGCACGGTTACACATTTCCAGACCCCGGATGCAACAAAACCCGCAACTGGCGGGTTTTGGTTTGCTTCGTGTCGGACGCAGCCGGGCTTTGAACCCCCGGCTGCCAGTACATCTGTTGTCGATGTACGCCAACAAGGCCCGGAAGGCCAACCCGAAGGCTGGCCCTGAGCTGAGAGTTACTTCCCGCCTTTGCTCGCGTTCTTGAGGTCCTGGATGGTTTGGTTGGTCTCGGCGACGCAATCATCAATACCTTTTTTGGTGCCTTTTGCATGGTCGGTTTGGGCTTTCTCGACAGAGTCCGCTACTTGCTCAGCCATTTCGGGAGGAATCTGTGCCTTTGCGTTTTCGATGGTTTGCAGATTGACCGCGCATTGATCTTTTTCAGCGGCAAACGAGGGGGAGGCCAGCATTGAGGCAGTAACGAACAGACCAAACAGTACAGAACGTTTCATGAGTATCTCCTTGAACTGAGTGGCCAGGCATCGCTGGCCATCAGGACGGGCTGCCGAGTGTTGGAAAAGTCCCACGTTTGCAGGACTTGATCTGTGGACTGCGGCGGCACGTCAGGGTTCTATGTATTGCTGTAATGCTATCGGTTTTGGCAGGAAGCACTAAAAAGGCGCATGAATGCGCCTTTAGTGAGGTTCTGCTCAGGTCGCCCTAGCCTGGGTAACGCGGTCCACCAGATAGACTAGTCCGTGGTAGTCAATGCCGCCATGTTGCGTCAGACCGATCTCGCAGGTGCGGCTGGTAGATATCCCTTCGCTGCACTGTTGCACCGCGTCCTTGAGCGTGCGCAGCGAATGGGCATTCAACTCCGGTGTGGTGAAGCCCTTGTCACCGGCAAACCCGCAGCAGTGAATGCCTTCAGGAATGACCACGTTTTGGCTGCATTTGCGCGCCAGGTCGATCAGCGCCTGGCTTTCCCCGAGGTGCTGGGTGCTGCAGGTCACGTGCACGGCGATCGGTGCTTCCTGAGGTGTGAACTCCAGGCGATCCATTAAATGCGTGCGGATGAAGCGCACCGGGTCGTACAGGTCCAGACGGGCTTCGCCCAGGTCCTGAACCAGGCGCAAGGTGCACGGGCTGGTGTCGCAGTAGATCGGGTCGAGCCCGCCACGGCTGGCGTGCAGCAAGGCGCCAATCAGTTCCTGGCGTTTGTGTTCGGCTTGCTCGGCGTAGCCTTTGGACGCAAACGGTTGGCCGCAGCACAGGCTGTCCAGGTTGTCCGGGAAAACTACTTGATAACCGGCCTTTTCCAGCAGGCCTCGGGTCTTGTCGTGCAGTGACATTTGCTCCTTGTCACCTGCCGCGGGCCCCATGGCCCGTGATACGCACGCGGCCAGGTACACCACCCGCGGGCGCTCATCGCTGATCGCCGGGCTGAAGCGGATCGGCCGTTCAGGCTGGGGCATGGCGTTGGTCCACAACGGGACTTGCCCCTTGGACAGCCTGGTTACGGCAGCGGAAAGTTTTGCCAGTCGCGGTGCACCCAGCAACAGACGCGCACCATTGGCGACGTGCAGGGTGAAGCGCGCCCCTTGCAGCGCCATGGCGAAGTTTCCTTCAAGCCAGTTGGCGGTTTTCGTATGCGTTGCCTTGCGGCTGCGCAGTTTTTTCACCAGCTCACCGGTATTGATGCCGACCGGGCAACGTTGCGCGCACAGGCCGGTGGCGGCGCAGGTGTCGATGCCCTGGTATTCGTACGCGGCTTCGAGTTCGGCGGTATCGACGCCGGCACGTTTTCTCGCCTGGATGTCGCGCCAAATCACGATGCGTTGGCGCGGGCTCAGGGTCAGGCCTTTCGACGGGCAGACCGGTTCGCAAAAGCCGCACTCGATGCACTTATCCACAATCTCGTCGGCGGCCGGCAATGGCTTGAGGTGCTTGAGGTGGATCTGCGGATCTTCGCTGAGCACCACATCCGGGTTGAGAATGCCGTTGGGATCGAGCAGGCGCTTGAGCTGCCACATCAACTGGTAGGCATCGCTGCCCCATTCCAGCTCGACAAACGGCGCCATGTTGCGTCCGGTGCCGTGTTCGGCCTTCAGTGAACCGCCAAACTCCACCGCCACCAGTTGCGCCACGTCATCCATGAACGCCTGGTAGCGTGCGACTTCTGCCGCGTTGTTGAAGCCTTGGGTGAAGACAAAGTGCAGATTGCCTTCCAGCGCGTGTCCGAAAAGGATCGCTTCGTCGTAGTGATGTTTGTCGAACAACTCGATCAGGCGGTTTACGCCGATGGCCAGTTGTTCGACCGGGAAGGTGACGTCTTCAATGATCACCGTGGTGCCGGTCTTGCGCACCGCGCCGACGGCGGGGAAGGTGTCTTTGCGGATGGCCCAGAGACGGGCGTTTTCCTGCGGGTCTTCGGTGAAATCGACCTGCTTTTCCACCGGGAACGCCTTCAGCGACAGCATGATCTGCGCCAGTTGCTCGTGCAGCAATGTGGGCGATGCGGCGCGGGATTCGATCAGCAAGGCGCAGGCATTGTTCGACAGATTCTGTACGAAAGGCGGCATGCCGGGTTTGTCCTGCACTGAACGCAGGCTGCGCCGATCCAGCAGTTCCACGGCCGACACCGGTTGGCTTTTTAGTACGGTGACCGCGTTGCAGCAGGTCTCGACATCCGGGAAGACAATCAGGGCCGAGGCCTTGTTCGGGTGGTCGATCACCGTGTCGTAGGTCACGGCACTGATGAATCCGAGAGTGCCCTCGGAACCCACCAGCAAGTGGCTCAAGATATCGACAGGCTCGTCGAAATCCACCAGGGCATTGAGCGACAGGCCGGTGGTATTTTTCAGACGGTATTTGTGGCGGATTCTCGCAGCCAGCTCGGCGTTGGCGCGAGTCTCGCGACCCAGAGTCGCCAAGCGCTCCAGCAAGGCGGCGTGGCTTTGGCGAAAGGCCGCAACGCTGGCGGCATCTTCAGTGTCGATACGACTGCCGTCGGCCAGCACCAGACGAATGCCGGCCAGGGTGTGATAGGTGTTTTGCGCCGTGCCACAGCACATGCCGCTGGCATTGTTGGCGACGATTCCGCCGATCTTGCAGGCATTGATCGAGGCCGGGTCCGGGCCGATCTTGCGTCCGAACGGCGCCAGCCAGGCATTGGCCTGGGCGCCGATCACCCCCGGTTGCAGGCGGATTTGCGCGCCTTGCCCACGGATCTCGCGACCGTTCCAGTTATCCCCAAGCACGATCAGCACCGAATCGCTGATCGCCTGGCCAGACAGGCTGGTACCGGCGGCGCGGAAGGTCACCGGCACCTGATCGCGTTGCGCCAGTTGCAGCAGTGCCACCACTTCATCTTCGGATTCGACGCGGATCACCAGTTGCGGAATCAACCGGTAGAAACTGGCGTCAGTGCCGAAGGCCAGGGTCGACAGTGGGTCGTCGAAACGTCGTTCTTGAGGAATCAGTTGCTGTGCATCGCGCAGAAAAGCGGCCGGTAGACTCATTGGTCCTCCAGGATCAGCACCACCAGGTCTTTCGGACCGTGAGCGCCGTACGCCAGGACTTGTTCGATGTCGGCGGTCTTCGACGGGCCGGACACCAGCAACGCGTTGGTCGGCATGCCTTGCGCCCATTCGAACTCCTGTTGCACCTGATAAAAGTTGTCGCGGATTTCGCTGACCTTGAGCAGCGCGAAATGCACCGGAGGGGCCAGGCTCATCAAGCGTGGTTCTTCCCGCGTCGGCCAGAGAATCAGGCTGCCGGTCGCCGCGATGGCGCCGAGGGTGGTGGTCAGGCTCGCCGGGGTATCGTTGAACAGCTCGGCTTTCCATTCCTCAACCGGGCGGTCGTAGGCCTTGAGCATCGGCAGATCGGGATTATTCGCCCAGTGTTGTGTGATGCGTTGACCGTGGGGCGTTGTCGGTGCGATCAGCAGGCTCGGTAACTGGCGGTCCCGCAGCAATTGCGCGAGTAGCGCCGGCCATTGCTCACCGGACGTCAGGTGGATTTCCGTGTGCACCGCCTCCATCAATTTGCGCAGTTGCGCAATGCGTTGCTCAGGAGCGTAGGTGTAAGGCTGGGTCACCAGATCGACATCAAAGTTGTCGGCCACCGGTGTGGTGCCTGTCAGACTTTTACGCAGTTTGGCGAGGATATTTTGCTTGGCGCTCATCAGCGGTCTCCCTTGGCAAAGTGCTCGCGGGCCATGTCATGCAGTGAGCGGGCAGCGGGTTTCGGAGCGCTGTGATTTTGCGTCCACGGGCCGACATTGCTCGGCGTGAGGGCGCGCAAGCGGGTGGCGAAGAAGCCGAACAGGCGATACAGCGTCGGCGAACTGTTGAGCTTCGCCCAGGCGTTCCAGAGGAACCGCTCCTTGCGCGAATACTTGCTGCCCTGGCCGCGCATCACTTGATGGGGGCTGTCCGGGGCCTTGACGTTTTCTTCGCGCAGGCGACGCAGCAACGCAGGGATCGGGATTTTTACCGGGCATACTTCCCCGCAGGCTCCGCACAGCGAAGAAGCGCTCGGGTGGTCCGGGACTTTCGCCAGGCCGACCATGTGCGGGGTGACGATTTTTCCGATAGGGCCGGGGTAAACCTCCCCATAGGCATGGCCGCCAATTCGGGTATACACCGGGCAATGATTCATACAGGCGCCGCAGCGGATGCAGTTCAGGGTCTGGCGCAATTCGCTATCGGCAAAGGCCTGGCTGCGACCATTGTCGAGCAGTACCAGGTGCACTTCCTGCGGACCGTCGAGCTCATGCGCTTTGCGTGGGCCGGAGATCATGTTGACGTAAGTGGTGATCGGGATGCCCAGCGCCGAGCGGGTCAGCAACGACAATAGCGGCACCACGTCGCGCAGGTTTTCCACGACTTTTTCGATACCAGTGACGGCGATGTGCACGGGCGGCACGGTGGTGGTCATGCGACCGTTGCCTTCGTTTTCCACCAGCAGCAGGGTGCCGGTTTCGGCCACTGCGAAGTTGACGCCGGAGACGCCGATGTCCGCTTCGAAGAATTTCTGCCGCAAGACCTTGCGACCGATCTGAATGAGTTGGTCAACGTCCTTGGTGTACTCCACCCCAAGCTTGTCGTGGAACAAGGACGCGACCTGACCGGCATTCTTGTGGATCGCCGGCATGATTATGTGTGAAGGCTTCTCGTGGTCGAGCTGGACGATGTACTCGCCCATGTCCGATTCCAGGCATTCAATGCCCCGGTCAGCAAGGAAATGATTCATCTCCATTTCTTCGCTGACCATCGATTTGCCCTTGATCACTTGCCGCCCCTCGTGAGCGCGGATGATCGAGAGGACGATGCCATTGGCCTCGTCCACCGTTTCCGCCCAGTGCACTGTCACACCGTTGCGGGTCAGGTTCTGTTCCAGTTGCTCGAGCAGGTCGGGCAACTTGGAGAGCGCGCGGGCACGGATTGCATTGCCCAGTGCGCGCAAGTGTTCTCTTTCGTGGGCATCGCTGAAAGCTGCTGCCCGTTTGGTCATCAGTGAATCCATCGCCTTGCGAAAGTTGCCTCGCAATTGCGCGTCACCCAGCGCGTTGTGGGCGCGGGTGCGGAAATCTTCTTCTACGGCAACCGTAGGAATAATCGTCGAGGTGCTCATTTCGCACCTCCGGTACGCTGCCAGAGGAAGCTGGCCAGATGTTGACCACGCAACGCTTCCTGCTGTTTTTCCAATGAGCCGTTGATGTTCATCAAGCAGCCGCAGTCGGCACTCAATACCTGGTGCGCGCCGGACTCCTTCAACGCCCGGGTCTTGTCAGCCACCATCGCGCCGGAAATGTCTGGCATACGGACGCTGAATGTCCCGCCAAAGCCACAGCATTCACTTTCGTGATCGTGATTGACCCGCTCCACATTGCTCAACTGCGACAACAATTCACGGCCGTGCAGGTGGGTGTTCATTTCACGGCGTGCCGAACACGAGGTGTGCAGCGCCACTTTCACCGGTTCGCCACTGTCCTTGAACTGCACCTTGCAGACAAACAACAGGAACTCGGCCAGCTCAAAGGTTCTGGCGGCCAGCGCCTGAACCTGTTTCAACGTTTCCGGCTCGTCCTTGAACAAGTCAGCATAGTGTTCGCGCAACATCCCGGCGCAAGAGCCCGAAGGCACCACCACCGGATAATCCCCGGCAAACAACGCCAGTTGCGAGCGCGCCACGGTCCGTGCCTGCTCGGTGTAACCCGAGGTGTAGGCCGGTTGTCCGCAGCAGCTTTGCCCTTGCGGGTACTCGACACGAATGCCCTCGCGCTCCAGCAGGTGGATCGCGTCCATCCCGGCTTCCGGGTAGAACAAATCGACCACGCAGGTTCCGAACAGGTAGACCCGTGACGGTTTCTCGCTGGGGTATTGCCGAGGCTCGGGCAGTGGCGGGGCGACACGGGTCGCATTCGGCACAGCGTTGTAAAAAAGCTCGCTCATCAGGCGTGTCTCCGGGTAGTCCCGGTTATTCGTCCGTTGAGGCCGCTGAATATAGAGAGGGAAGCTTTCAGCAGCCTTACAGACCGGGGTGTGAATAGCGGACGCCGGGGGCGTGGCCCGGCGTCGGTTTTTACCGTTTTGTTTGTAGTCCTTAGTGCACCAGCATCCCGGTGAACCAGTAGGCTTGCGCCAAGGTGATAAGGCCGACAATCGTTGCAAAGAATAGGCTGTGCTTGAGGGTAAAGCGGAACAGATCCGACTCTTTGCCCACCAAGCCCGTTGCAGCGCAGGCCACAGCGATCGATTGTGGCGAGATCATCTTGCCGGTCACGCCGCCGCTGGTGTTTGCCGCCACCAGCAAGGTGTCGTTGACACCGATCTGGTGCGCGGTGGTCGCTTGCAGCGAGCTGAACAGGGCGTTGGACGAGGTATCGGAACCGGTGAGGAAAACCCCCAGCCAGCCGAGGAACGGCGAGAAGAACGGGAACGCTGCGCCCGTCGCCGCCAGTACCAGGGCCATGGTCGAGGACATGCCCGAGTAGTTCGTCACGAAGGCAAACGCCAGCACCATGCCGATGGACAGGATCGGCCAGCGCAGTTCATAAAAGGTCTCTTTCAAAGTGGTCAGACCAATTTTGAAGTTGACCTTCAACACCAGCATCGAGATCAGTGCCGAAAAGAATATCGCCGTGCCGGTCGCGGAAATCGGGTCCAGTTTGAACACCGCCGGGATGGCGGTCGGCGCGGCCACGATGGGTGCAACCTTGATCACCATCTGATCCAGATGCGGAATGGCAAAGTTGAACACGAAGCTGTACATCGAACCGCCGGCGGCAAACATGGCCTTGAACGGTTTCAGGGTCCAGATGGTGACCAGTACGGTGAGAATCAAAAACGGCGACCAGGCCTTGAAAATTTCCCCGAGGCTGTAGGGCGATTCCACGGTGGTGCGTTTCTGGCCGAAACCACCGACGCTGGCGCTCACCATGGAGGCCGAGACGGCGCCCACGATGTGTTGGCCGGCGGCGCGTTTTGGTTGCCAGACTTTCAGGAACAGGGTCAGGGCAATCAGGCTGGCCAGGGCCGAGGTAATGTCCGGCAGTTCCGGACCGATGAAGTTCGAGGTGAAGTACTGGGTCACGGCAAAGCTCAAGCCGGCCACCAGCGCTGCCGGCCAGGTTTCCCGCACGCCGCGCAGGCCATCCATCATGAACACCAGCCAGAACGGCACGAACATCGACAGCAGCGGCAGTTGGCGGCCGGTCATGGCGCCGATCTTGAATGCGTCGATACCGGTCACTTGCCCGGCAACAATGATCGGAATACCCAGGGCGCCGAAGGCTACCGGCGCGGTGTTGGCGATCAGGCACAAGCCGGCGGCGTACAGCGGGTTGAAGCCAAGTCCTACCAGCAGCGCGGCGGTAATCGCCACCGGTGCGCCGAAACCGGCCGCACCTTCGAGGAAGGCGCCGAAGCAGAAGCCGATCAGCAGGACCTGCAGGCGCTGGTCATCGGTAATCGACAGGACCGAGCTGCGGATGACTTCAAACTGCCCACTCTTGACCGTCAGTTTGTAGAGGAACACCGCTGCCACAATGATCCAGGCAATCGGCCATAGGCCATAAGCGAAGCCATACCCGGCGGCGGCGAACGCCATATCGACGGGCATCTGGAAAGCGAAGATCGCCACCAGAATCGACAAAGCCAGGGTGATGCTGCCGGCTACATGGCCCTTGAGGCGGAATACGGCCAGGGCCAGGAAGAAAAACACGATGGGGATGACGGCTGCGAGTGCGGACAGGCCGAGGCTGCCGAGCGGGGTATAGAGCTGTTGCCAGGTTTGCATATGGGGTGGCCCCTAATTGTTGTTGGTCAGGCACTGATCAGCGTTCTTGGATAATTGGTAAGACCAATTTACAATCGCTGTTGGCTAGGGTAAAAGCCTTGTAGGCGGTGTGTCAATTTGCCGCCCTAAAACTTTTGTCGAATGCATAGTGCGCAGGTCGTCTGCCTGGTATGACCAAATGCGTTGTGGCAGGTGCTGGCGCGGCGCCAATAGGCCAGAATAGAGCCCCGGCGAGCCGTCGGATCGTGGAGTAATCGAGTTATGGGGTTTGATCAGATTCGTCAGCGCCGTTTGTCTGACGATATTGTCGAGCAGCTTGAGGGCATGATCCTCGAGGGCACGCTGAAGGCGGGTGAGCGCTTGCCGGCGGAACGTGCACTGGCCGAGCAATTTGGCGTGTCACGTCCTTCGTTGCGCGAGGCCATTCAGAAGCTGACCGCCAAGGGCTTGCTGGTCAGCCGCCAGGGCGGTGGCAACTATGTGGTGGAATCGCTGGGCACCACCTTCAGTGATCCCTTGTTGCATCTGCTGGAAAGTAATCCCGAGGCGCAACGCGATTTGCTCGAGTTTCGCCATACGCTGGAAGCATCCTGCGCCTACTACGCGGCGTTGCGTGCCACCGATGTGGATCGCGAGCGGCTGACCGCGGCGTTCAACGAATTGCAGGACTGCTATTCGCGTCACGAAGAGGTGAGTCGTGCGGAAGAGGGGGCCGCGGACGCAAGTTTTCACCTGGCGATCGCCGAGGCCAGCCACAATGCCGTGTTGCTGCACACCATTCGCGGGCTGTTCGACCTGCTCAAGCGCAACGTGGTGACCAACATCGGTGGCATGTACAAGCAACGCACTGAAACCCGCGACATGCTGATCACGCAGCATCGGGAGTTGTACCAGGCGATTATCGAAGGGCGGGCGGAGCAGGCACGGGAAGTTTCCAGTCGACACATTTTGTATGTGCAGGAAGTGCTGGAAGAAGTGCGTCAGGAAGTGCAGCGCATGGCCCGGGCGGAGCGGCGCAAGGGGATGTAGCGACAGGCGCTTAAGTGTGGCGAGGGAGCTTGCTGTGGCGAGGGAGCTTGCTCCCGTTCGGCTGCGCAGCAGTCGTCAGCAGGCTTGATGCCGCCAAACCAAGGGGCGCTTCGCACCCCAGCGGGAGCAAGCTCCCTCGCCACAATGCCGCAATCCGGCAGAAGAATTACTCTTCCTTGCCCTTGTTACGTACCGCGCGCTGCAACTCGCGACCGGCGTCGCGTTCGCGCTCGGTATCGCGCTTGTCGTATTCCTTCTTGCCCTTGCCCAGGGCGATCTCGCACTTGACCATGTGCTTGCTCCAGTACCAGGACAGGCACACGCAGGCGTAACCCTTCTGCTGCACGGCGGCGGACAGCTTTTCGAGCTCGCGCCGATTGAGCAGCAATTTACGGGTGCGGACCGGGTCAGCGATGACGTGGGTACTGGCGGTCGTCAGGGGCGTAATGTGGCTGCCGAGCAGCCAGGCTTCGCCATCCTTGAGCAGTACGTAACTGTCAACCAGCTGCAGCTTGCTTGCCCGCAGACTTTTTACTTCCCAGCCGGCCAGGACCAGGCCAGCCTCGAACCGATGTTCGATGAAGTAATCGTGTCGCGCCTTTTTATTTTGCGCGATGGTCCCTGTTGGGTGTTTCTTCTGTTTAGCCATAGGGGCGGCATTATAGGGAGTTGCACGCGAGTCGGCTACGGTGTTGCTACGTGCTTGAGCAGGTTGATTGAATCCCGGACAATGCGGCCTCTTTTTTGAACGCTTGGGCGTGATAACGATGTCGACAGACAAGGTTTCTGTCCACGGCAGTTGGGCTAGCCGCTGGGTCTTCATACTCGCCGCGACCGGTTCGGCCGTAGGGCTGGGTAGTATCTGGAAATTCCCGTACATGGTCGGCGTCTATGGCGGCGGCGCCTTCGTGCTGATGTTCCTGGCCTGCATCGCGCTGATTGGCGTGCCGGTCATGCTGGCGGAAACCCTGATCGGCCGGCGTGCCCGGCAGAGCCCGGCCAATGCCTTGAAGATGCTGGCGGTCGAGGCGGGCCACTCGGCGAAGTGGTCCTGGGGGGCATTTGCCGGGATGATCACGGCATTGCTGATCCTGTCTTTCTATAGTGTGGTTGGCGGCTGGTCGCTGGATTACATCATCGACATGGGGCGTGGCGACTTCCAGGGCGTGACGCCGGATCAGGTGGGTGCCTACTTCGGCAATGTGATCGCCGATCCGTGGCGCCTGACACTTTGGCACACGATTTTCATGCTGTTGTCAGCGGTGGTGATCGCCAAGGGCGTGGTTGCCGGGCTTGAACGCAGTTTGCGCATCATGATGCCGTTGTTGTTCGTGATGGTCCTCGTGCTACTGGGTTACAGCATGACCACCGGGCATTTCATGGACGGCGTGCATTTCATGTTCGACTTCCATCCGGAAAAGGTCCTGGACGGTTTGCTGCCCGCGATGGGGCATGCGTTCTTTTCCCTGAGCGTGGGCGTCGGCTCGATCATGATCTACGGCGCCTACATGCCGAAGAACTCGTCGATTTCAGGAACGATTGTCGGCGTGGCGTTGCTCGATACCTTTGTTTCCCTGGTGGCCGGCCTGGCATTGTTTCCGATTGTTTTCGCAGCGGGCCTGAATCCGAGCGAAGGGCCGGGGCTGATGTTTGTCAGCCTGCCGTTTGCCTTCGGCAACGTGGCGTTCGGGCAGTTGATGGGCGTGGTGTTCTTTGTGCTGGTGGCGGTTGCTGCCTGGAGTTCGGCGATTTCCCTGCTTGAGCCGATGGTGGCCTATCTGGTTGAACGCACTAATGTGAGTCGTGCATGGGTCACTTTCTGGCTGGCTTTCAGCTGCTGGTTTGTCGGCCTGGGCACGGTGTTCTCCTTCAATATCTGGAAGGAGGCCAAATTTTTCGTGAACGAAGGCGGGATGTTCCACCTCTACCAATGGGGAGCAACCGGTGGTCTCGACTTCTTTGGCGTGATCGATTTCTTCACCTCGCGACTCATGTTGCCGCTTGGCGGTTTGTGTTTCGTGGTATTTGCGGGCTGGATCATGGGGCGTGAAGCGGTGCGCGACGAGTTGTCGATCCGCAACCCTGCGTTGTTTGGCCTGTCCTTGTTCTTGATGCGCTATGTGGCGCCCATCGGCATTCTCGTAGTGTTTGCCGCCCAGCTGTGGAAGTGACGCTGACATGACGACACACATTTCACGTTCGGCCTTGCTGCCATACCCGGCACAAGCGCTGTATGACCTGGTCAACGACGTGGCACGCTATCCGGAGTTTCTGCCGTGGTGCTCGGCGGCCGAAGTCCTGGAGAGTTCCCCTGAGCATATGCGGGCGAGCGTCGGGGTGGCGAAGGGCGGCCTTAGTCAGCATTTCGTGACGCGTAACACCCTGGTTCCAGGCCAATCGATCGAAATGAACCTTGAGGAAGGTCCGTTCAATCAGCTGCATGGCGTGTGGGTGTTCAAGCCACTGGGCGAGAAGGCCTGCAAGATCAGTCTTGATCTGTCGTTCGATTATGCCGGGCCATTGGTTCGCGCCACCCTGGGGCCGCTGTTCAATCAGGCGGCCAATACCCTGGTGGATGCGTTCTGTCAGCGCGCCAAGCAGATACATGGTTGAGATCATGATTGAAGTCGAGGTGGTCTACGCGGCCGTAGACCGTCAAGTGCTGCTGACGGTGGCGCTGCCTGCCGGAACGACAGTGCGGGCGGCCTTGCTCAGGTCAGGCGTGGCTGAAGAGTTTCCGGAACTGGATCTGACCAATTGCCCTGTGGGTATCTTTGGCAAGGTTGTAGCTGATCCCGAGAGTCGGGCAGTCCAGGCTGGGGATCGCATCGAGATTTACCGACCGTTGCTGGCCGACCCCAAAGAGGTTCGTCGACTGCGCGCGGCAAAGGCTGCCGAGGCCAAAGCCCGTAATCAGTGAGTGGCTTGAGCGCCAGACAATAAAAAGCCCGGACATGCCGGGCTCTTTATTGCGTCGCAAATTATTGCGGCGAGGTTTCCAGTGGTTGCGGCGTCGGGACCGGAACGGTTTCTACACCGTCGACGTCCTTCTGGATCTGATCCAGCAACGAACCTGGCTTGACCGGTTTTTCCGGTTTTGGTTTCTCGACGTTTTCTGCCGGGGCGGCCACTTTCGTGCCGCTGTCCTTGCCGAGAATGGCTTCGTCACGGCTCACGCCTGGCATGAAATCGCCAGAGAGGCTGACAAGCTGATCATTTGGGTTGAAGATAACGCTGATGCGTTCTTGTTGGCGTTCACCGCCACCAGGTTGCAGGCTGTACAGATAATCCCAGCGATCGGCATGGAACGTGTCAGTCAGCAGAGGGTTGCCCATGATAAACCGTACTTGCTTGCGGGTCATTCCCGGGCGTAACTGGTCTATCATGTCCTGCGTGACGACATTGCCCTGCTGGATGTCGATTTTGTAAACCCCGGGGAATGAACAACCGGCGAGTGCGAGCAGTCCCACAAAGGTGAAACTGGTTAGCAAGAGCTTGGTGTTTTGCATCGGTGGGCGACTTCCACTATCTTGGCTGGGACAACGTAAACGCCGATCATACCCGCATTAAGAGAAGCTGCGAAGCAGCATCGCGAGAAAGCTGACCATGGTTGAAAATAGCGAACTACGCAAAGCCGGCCTCAAAGTGACCCTGCCACGGGTCAAGATTCTGCAAATGCTCGATTCCGCCGAGCAGCGCCACATGAGTGCCGAGGATGTCTACAAGGCCCTTATGGAGGCTGGTGAGGACGTCGGTCTGGCCACGGTTTACCGTGTTCTGACCCAGTTCGAGGCAGCTGGCCTTGTGGTGCGGCACAACTTCGATGGAGGCCATGCGGTCTTCGAACTGGACGACGGAAAGCATCACGACCATATGGTCAACGTCGAAACCAGCGAAGTGATCGAATTCTTCGACGAAGAAATCGAGCGGCTTCAGAAAGCAATCGTCGACAAGTATGGCTTCGAGATGGTTGATCACAATCTGGTGCTGTACGTGCGCAAGAAAAAGTAAGCATGTCGCGCGAACTTAAGGTTCGCGAAACGAGCGAAGGCGACCTCAGGGTCGCCTTCGTGCTATCTGCCATTGCTTAAGCTTTTGCGGTAACCACCATTTTCCTGGCGTGGGCCAGGGACTCCTTGGTGAGATCGATGCCGCCCAGCATCCGTGCGACTTCCTCGACGCGGTCATTTTTGCTCAATTTGGAAACCGCCGTGCGGGTGGCATCCTCACCACGCACCTTGTGCACAAATAGATGCTGATGACCTTGCGCTGCCACTTGCGGCAAGTGGGTCACGGTCAGCACCTGCCCGCGCTCGCCGAGGCGACGCAACAGTTGGCCGACGATTTCTGCAGTCGGACCACCAATGCCAACGTCCACTTCGTCGAATACCAGGGTCGGTACGCGGGATGTCTGTGCGGTGATCACCTGAATCGCCAGGCTGATCCGCGACAGTTCGCCACCGGATGCCACTTTCGCCAGGGCCTTCAGAGGCTGGCCAGGGTTGGCGCTGACCAGCAGTTCTACCTGTTCGAGTCCATTTGGCAGCAGTTCGTCGCCGCTGTTGGGGCGCAGTTCAATGGTGAAGCGACCGCCAGGCATGCCCAGTCGCTGGATTTCCTGCTCCACGGCGCTCGCCAGGCTATTCGACGCTTGATGCCGTAGATCGCTCAGTTCCCGGGCCTTTTCCTGATAGTGCCGGGCATAGGACGACAACTCATCGCTCAGGCGCTCGATGGATTCGTCATTGGCGTTCAGGGTTTCGATTTCATCCAGCAGTTTCTGTTGCATCTCAGCAACTTCGGTCGGCTGGATGCGGTGTTTGCGCGCCAGGGTATAGATCGCGTCGAGGCGTTCTTCCAGGTATTGAAGGCGCGACGGGTCGGCGTCGAAGTTGTCGAGGAAGCGGTTCAGTTCACCCACGGCCTCTTCAACCTGGATCTGTGCACTGGTCAACAAGCTGCTGGCTTCGCCCAGTGCACCGATCGAGTTGTTCACGCTCGACAGGCGGTTGAGGCTGGCGGTGAGGGCGTTCAGGACATTCCCGGAATCACTTTCACTGCATTGCTCGACGACTTGCCGGCAGATGCCCAGCAGGGTCTCGGCGTTGGTCAGGTTCTTGTGTTCCTGTTCCAGTTCCCCCAGTTCGTTGTCGCCAAGGCCAAGGTTTTCCAGTTCTTCGAGTTGATAGCTAAGCAATTGATGTCGGGCGCGTTGCTCGTCGCCGGAGTTGGAGAGTCGCTCCAGTTCCTGGCGGGTCTGGCGCCAGCGCTGGGCGGCGAGTTGAACCTGGCGGGCAAGATCCGTCGCGCCGGCATATTCATCGAGCAGGCGACGGTGGGTATCGGTCTTGAGCAGGGACTGGTGTTCGTGCTGGCTGTGGATATCGATCAGCAGCTCGCCCAGTGCCTTCAGATCGCCAAGCGGGCAGGGCGTGCCATTGATGTAGCCACGCGAGCGTCCTTCGGATGTGATCACCCGTCGCAGAATGCACGGACCGTCGTTTTCGAGGTCGCGTTCAGCCAGCCAGGCGCTGGCTTCCGGAATGTCGGCCAGATCGAAGGTGGCCAGGATATCGGCCTTGTCGGCGCCGGGGCGGACCACGCCGCTGTCGGCGCGATCACCCAGGGTAAGGCCCAGCGCGTCGAGCATGATCGACTTGCCCGCGCCGGTTTCCCCGGTGATAACGCTCATCCCGCGATCGAGTTCGAGATCGAGATGTTCAACGATGGCGTAGTTGTGTACGGACAGGTGCACCAGCATATGGGCCGCTCCCAGGTGTTAGGTCTGGTTATTTATACAGTGTTTTGTTTCCGGCTGACAATGCCCCTCGTTAGCTCGATTCGCTTGGTCCGACAAAACCCTTATCGCGAGCGGGAATGACAAAGCGGTTGTTTTTTGTAGGGTTAATCATTGGTCCCCCTTGAAGCCGGATTTTGCGGCCCCATATAGCTGGGCAGAAGCGCGAGTTGAGCTCGCGGACGATATTGAAAGGAGAAATCTATGGCTGACGAACAGACAGTGGATACGCAAAACCCAGACGCCAACCAGGCGCCCGAGGCTTCGGGTGAAGACCTGGCGGCTCGTGTACAAGTGCTCGAAGAGCAACTGGCAGGCGCTCAGGATCAGGCTTTGCGTGTAGCCGCCGATCTGCAGAACGTCCGCCGTCGCGCCGAGCAGGATGTGGAGAAGGCTCACAAGTTCGCGCTGGAAAAATTCGCCGGCGACCTGCTGCCGATCGTCGACAGCCTGGAGCGCGGCCTGGAACTGTCCAGCCCGGACGACGAAAGCATCCGCCCGATGCGCGAAGGCATCGAGCTGACCCTGAAAATGTTCCACGACACTCTCAAGCGTTATCAGCTTGAAGCGATCGATCCGCATGGCGAACCGTTCAACGCCGTTCAACATCAGGCAATGGCCATGCAGGAAAGCGCCGACGTCGAGCCGAACAGCGTTCTTAAGGTGTTCCAGAAGGGCTATCAGCTCAATGGCCGCCTGCTGCGCCCGGCGATGGTCGTGGTCAGCAAGGCGCCTGCGCCGGTTTCGCCTTCGATTGACGAGCAGGCTTGAAATCCGCCGCAAGGCCCCCATTTATAAGTCAAGCGTTTAAGTGCTACCGCAGTTAGCCACCACTGCTGCGGCAACCAAATCCAAAGTTTCGGGAGAGTGAACATGGGCAAAATTATCGGTATCGACCTGGGGACTACCAACTCCTGCGTCTCCGTGCTGGAAAACGGCAAGGCAAAAGTTATTGAAAACGCTGAAGGCGCGCGTACCACGCCGTCGATCATCGCTTACGCCAACGATGGCGAAATTCTGGTTGGCCAGTCGGCCAAGCGTCAGGCAGTGACCAATCCGCACAACACCCTGTATGCGGTGAAGCGTCTGATCGGTCGTCGTTTCGACGAAGAAGTCGTGCAGAAAGACATTCAGATGGTCCCTTACAAGATCGTCAAGGCTGATAACAGCGACGCCTGGGTTGAAGTGAACGGCCAGAAAATGGCACCGCCACAAATCTCGGCTGAAATCCTGAAGAAAATGAAGAAGACCGCCGAAGACTACCTCGGCGAGACCGTGACTGAAGCGGTGATCACCGTTCCGGCCTACTTCAACGACAGCCAGCGTCAAGCCACCAAAGACGCCGGCCGCATCGCCGGTCTGGACGTAAAACGTATCATCAACGAGCCGACCGCTGCCGCTCTGGCTTACGGAATGGACAAGGCCAAGGGCGATCACACCGTGATCGTTTACGACCTGGGCGGTGGTACTTTCGACGTTTCCGTGATCGAAATCGCTGAAGTCGATGGCGAGCACCAGTTCGAAGTACTGGCCACCAACGGTGACACGTTCCTGGGCGGTGAAGACTTTGACATTCGTCTGATCGACTACCTCGTCGACGAATTCAAGAAAGAAAGCGGCATGAACCTCAAGGGTGACCCGCTGGCCATGCAGCGCCTGAAAGAAGCCGCTGAAAAAGCCAAGATCGAACTGTCCTCGAGCCAGTCGACCGACGTGAACCTGCCGTACATCACCGCAGACGCCACCGGTCCCAAGCACCTGAACGTGAAGATCTCCCGCGCCAAGCTCGAAGCTTTGGTGGAAGACCTGGTTCAGCGCACCATCGAACCTTGCCGCATCGCAATGAAAGATGCTGGTATCGACGTTGGCGCGATCAACGACGTGATCCTGGTGGGCGGTCAGACCCGTATGCCACTGGTTCAGAAGCTGGTAACCGAGTTCTTCGGTAAAGAAGCTCGTAAAGATGTGAACCCGGACGAAGCGGTTGCCATGGGTGCTGCCATCCAGGGCGCGGTACTGGCCGGCGACGTGAAAGACGTTCTGCTGCTCGACGTCAGCCCGCTGACCCTGGGTATCGAAACCATGGGTGGCGTGATGACTGCGCTGATCGAGAAAAACACCACGATTCCTACCAAGAAATCGCAAGTGTTCTCGACTGCCGACGACAATCAGGGCGCCGTGACCATTCACGTGCTGCAGGGCGAGCGTAAGCAAGCCGCACAGAACAAGTCCCTGGGCAAGTTCGACCTGGCCGACATTCCACCAGCTCCACGTGGTGTGCCGCAGATCGAAGTGACCTTCGACATCGACGCCAACGGCATCCTGCACGTTGGTGCGAAGGACAAGGCTACCGGCAAGACTCAGTCGATCGTGATCAAGGCCAACTCCGGTCTGTCCGACGAAGAAATCGAGCGCATGGTGCGCGATGCCGAGGCTAACGCCGAGGAAGACCGCAAGTTCGAAGAACTGGCCACTGCCCGTAACCAGGGTGATGCACTGGTTCACTCGACGCGCAAAATGGTTGTCGATGCTGGCGATAAAGTGACTGCCGAAGAGAAGACTGCAATCGAAGCTGCCGTAGTTGCCCTGGAAGCCGCTGTCAAAGGCGACGACAAGGCTGCTATCGACGCCAAGGTTGAAGAGCTGTCGAAAGTCTCCGCTCCAGTGGCGCAGAAGATGTATGCCGAACAGGCTCAGCCTGCTGAGGGCGCGGCACCGAAAGGCGAATCGGCTGAGAAGGCTGACGACGTTGTCGACGCCGAGTTCGAAGAAGTCAAAGACCACAAGTAAGTTGTTGGTCGGCCGGTTGACTGCCTTGCGGCGGTGACTGGTAGGATGTCGCCGCGCGGGAGCTTGCTCCCGCGTTGGCGTGTCTGGAATACGCGAATTTTTACAGCATGCGACAGCGCTCGCGTACTGCTGGCATGCCCGGGAATGCTCCTGCTTTCCGAGCCGAAAGTGCCACTTTGAAACAAAGACCAGGATCGTTGAATTGACGTGAGTTGGGTCCGGGCCTGTATTGGGGCTCAACGAGTTCGGCAAACTCAGGAGGGTTTTGTCGGACGTCCTTAAGAGTGCAAAGACTTATGGCAAAGCGTGACTATTACGAAGTGTTGGGTGTTGAGCGTGGCTCAAGCGAAGCAGACCTGAAAAAGGCCTACCGTCGCCTGGCGATGAAGCATCACCCGGACCGTAATCCCGATGACAAAGCGTCGGAAGAAATGTTCAAAGAGGCCAACGAGGCCTACGAAGTGCTGTCGGATTCCAGCAAGCGCGCGGCGTACGACCAGTACGGCCATGCCGGTGTCGACCCGAGCATGGGTGGCGGCGGTGCCGGTTTCGGTGGCCAGAACTTCTCCGACATCTTTGGCGATGTCTTCAGTGACTTCTTCGGTGGCGGTCGTGGCGGTTCCCGTGGTGGTGCCCAGCGCGGCAGTGACTTGCGCTATACCCTGGAACTGGACCTCGAAGAGGCAGTGCGCGGTACGACCGTGAATATCCGCGTTCCGACACTGGTCAACTGCAAGCCATGCGATGGCTCCGGGGCCAAGAAAGGTTCTTCGCCAGTGACCTGCCCGACTTGCGGCGGTATCGGCCAGGTGCGCATGCAGCAAGGCTTCTTCTCGGTGCAGCAGACCTGCCCGCGCTGCCATGGCCAGGGCAAGATCATTTCCGATCCGTGCGATTCCTGCCATGGCGAAGGTCGTGTCGAAGAGTACAAGACCCTGTCGGTGAAAGTGCCGGCCGGTGTCGATACCGGTGATCGCATTCGACTGTCCGGCGAAGGCGAGGCGGGCGCTCATGGTGGTCCGACTGGCGACCTGTACGTGGTGATCAACGTGCGCGAGCACTCGATTTTCCAGCGCGATGGCAAGCACCTGTTCTGCGAAGTGCCGATCAGCTTCGTCGATGCGGCGCTGGGCGGTGAACTGGAGATTCCGACCCTTGATGGCCGGGTCAAGCTGAAGATCCCTGAGGGAACCCAGACCGGCAAGCAGTTCCGTGTTCGAGGCAAGGGTGTTGCACCCGTGCGCGGTGGCGGTGCCGGTGACCTGATGTGCCGGGTGGCGGTGGAAACACCGGTGAACCTGAGCCGTCGCCAGCGTGAAATGCTCGAGGAATTCCGTAGCTCTCTGGCGGACGACAATAGCCATTCGCCGAAAACCACCGGCTGGTTCGAAGGCGTGAAACGCTTCTTCGGCGATTTGTAAGGAGACAGGCATGCGACGTATTGCAGTGATGGGCGCCGCCGGGCGCATGGGCAAGACCCTGATTGAAGCGGTGCAGCAAACCCCGGGCGCCGGTCTGACGGCGGCAGTGGATCGTCCTGACAGCACGTTGGTCGGCGCGGATGCCGGCGAGCTGGCTGCGCTGGGTCGTATCGGTGTGCCTCTGTCCGGCGATCTGGATCGGGTGGTCGACGAGTTCGACGTGCTGATCGACTTCACGCACCCGACCGTGACCCTGAAGAATCTCGCTTTCTGCCGCAAGCACGGCAAGGCGATGATCATCGGTACCACGGGCTTCAGTGTTGAAGAAAAGCAGTTGCTGGCGGACGCGGGCAAGGACATTCCTATCGTCTTCGCGGCCAACTTCAGTGTCGGGGTCAACCTGTGCCTGAAGTTGCTCGACACAGCGGCTCGCGTATTGGGTGACGATGTCGACATTGAAATCACCGAGGCTCACCATCGGCATAAAGTCGATGCGCCGTCCGGCACTGCCGTGCGCATGGGCGAGGTGATTGCCGATGCGCTGGGTCGCGATCTGAAGAAGGTGGCGGTGTATGGTCGTGAAGGCCAGACCGGCGCTCGTGATCGTGAGACCATCGGTTTCGCCACGGTGCGTGCCGGCGACATTGTTGGTGATCACACCGTGCTGTTCGCCGCCGATGGTGAGCGTGTCGAAATCACTCACAAAGCGTCCAGCCGCATGACCTTCGCCAAGGGTGCGGTACGTGCTGCGTTGTGGCTGGACGGGCGCGAGCCTGGTCTTTACGACATGCAAGACGTGCTCGACCTGCGTTAAGATGCACTCGAAATCGGGCTCGCGCACAGCGTTAGAGCCCGGTTTTGTTCCGCCAAGCGACGTCCTGTCGCATTCTCCAGCCTTTAAGGCTCATTGGCGGTAGACCAAAAATGCCTTTTTCTGTAAGCTACAGCTTTAGTGTGTCCACTAAAAGCGCGCAGAATAATTCAGTGAAGAAGCGGGGTGACGTGTCCATACGTCACTCCGCTTTTTTACAACCTGCGATCGCCCTTTCAGGCTTTATTTACGGGAGGTCTTCTTGACTAAGCCAGCCATACTCGCCCTTGCTGATGGCAGCATTTTTCGCGGCGAAGCCATTGGAGCCGACGGTCAAACCGTTGGTGAGGTGGTGTTCAACACCGCAATGACCGGCTATCAGGAAATCCTTACCGATCCTTCCTACGCCCAACAGATCGTTACCCTGACTTACCCGCACATTGGCAATACCGGCACCACGCCGGAAGACGCCGAGTCCAATCGCGTCTGGTCTGCCGGCCTGGTCATTCGTGACCTGCCACTGGTTGCGAGCAACTGGCGTAACACGATGTCCCTGTCCGACTACCTGAAGGCCAACAATGTTGTGGCCATCGCCGGTATCGACACCCGCCGCCTGACGCGCATCCTGCGTGAAAAAGGCGCGCAGAACGGCTGCATCATGGCCGGTGACAACATTTCCGAAGAAGCCGCCATCGCCGCCGCCCAGGGCTTCCCTGGTCTCAAGGGCATGGACCTGGCGAAAGTCGTCAGCACCAAGGAAAGCTATGAGTGGCGCTCGACTGTCTGGGATCTGAAAACCGACAGCCACGCAACCATCGAGGCCTCCGAACTGCCGTACCACGTAGTGGCTTACGACTACGGCGTCAAAGTGAACATCCTGCGCATGCTGGTCGAGCGCGGTTGCCGCGTGACCGTCGTGCCTGCGCAAACGCCTGCTGCCGATGTGCTGGCTCTGAAGCCGGACGGCGTGTTCCTGTCCAACGGCCCTGGTGATCCGGAGCCTTGCGACTACGCGATCCAGGCGATCAAGGACGTGCTGGAAACCGAGATCCCGGTCTTCGGTATCTGCCTCGGTCACCAACTGCTGGCCCTGGCCTCCGGTGCCAAGACCCTGAAAATGGGGCACGGCCACCACGGTGCCAACCACCCCGTCCAGGACCTGGACAGCGGCGTGGTGATGATCACCAGCCAGAACCACGGTTTTGCCGTAGACGAAGCGACCCTGCCAGCCAACGTTCGCGCGATCCACAAATCGCTGTTCGACGGCACCCTGCAAGGGATCGAGCGTACCGACAAGAGCGCCTTCAGCTTCCAGGGTCACCCGGAAGCCAGCCCTGGCCCGAACGACGTAGCGCCATTGTTCGATCGCTTCATCAACGAGATGGCCAAGCGACGCTGATCACTCGCCTTGATGTAGCAAAGCTTGAGGGTGGTCCCGACACCGGTGGCCCCCTCAAGTCTTCAGAGATTGAACAAGACGGCTTGCCGACTGACCTGCGGATTTGAGTGACAAACCCATGCCAAAACGTACAGACATTAAAAGCATCCTGATTCTCGGTGCTGGCCCGATCGTGATCGGCCAGGCCTGCGAATTCGACTACTCCGGCGCCCAGGCCTGCAAAGCCCTGCGCGAAGAGGGTTACCGCGTCATCCTGGTGAACTCCAACCCGGCCACCATCATGACCGACCCGGCCATGGCCGACGCCACCTACATCGAACCGATCAAGTGGCAGACCGTTGCCAAGATCATCGAGAAAGAGCGTCCGGACGCATTGCTGCCAACCATGGGCGGCCAGACTGCCCTGAACTGCGCACTGGACCTGGAGCGCGAAGGCGTTCTGGAGAAGTTCGGTGTAGAAATGATCGGCGCCAACGCTGACACCATCGACAAGGCCGAAGACCGTTCGCGTTTCGACAAGGCGATGAAGTCCATCGGCCTGGCGTGCCCGCGCTCCGGCATCGCCCACAGCATGGAAGAGGCCAACGCAGTCCTCGAGAAGCTCGGCTTCCCGTGCATCATCCGTCCGTCCTTCACCATGGGCGGCACCGGTGGCGGCATCGCTTACAACCGTGAAGAGTTCGAAGAAATCTGCGCCCGCGGTCTGGACCTGTCGCCGACCAAGGAACTGCTGATCGACGAATCGCTGATCGGCTGGAAAGAATACGAAATGGAGGTTGTCCGCGATAAGAAGGACAACTGCATCATCGTCTGCTCCATCGAAAACTTCGACCCGATGGGCGTGCATACCGGTGACTCGATCACCGTGGCTCCGGCACAGACCCTGACCGACAAGGAATACCAGATTCTGCGTAACGCCTCCCTGGCGGTATTGCGCGAGATCGGCGTCGAAACCGGCGGTTCCAACGTGCAGTTCGGTATCTGCCCGAACACTGGCCGCATGGTCGTGATCGAGATGAACCCGCGAGTATCGCGTTCCTCGGCACTGGCTTCGAAGGCCACCGGCTTCCCGATCGCCAAGGTCGCGGCCAAGCTGGCCGTCGGTTACACCCTCGACGAGCTGTCGAATGACATCACCGGTGGCAAGACTCCGGCGTCCTTCGAGCCGTCCATCGACTACGTCGTCACCAAGCTGCCACGTTTCGCCTTCGAGAAATTCTCCAAGGCTGATGCGCGCCTGACCACGCAAATGAAGTCGGTCGGTGAAGTCATGGCCATCGGCCGTACCTTCCAGGAATCCCTGCAGAAAGCCCTGCGTGGCCTGGAAGTCGGTGTTTGCGGTCTGGACGAGAAGGTTGACCTGGCCAATCCGGAAAGCATGAGCGTACTCAAGCGCGAGCTGACCGTGCCGGGTGCCGAGCGTATCTGGTACGTGGCGGATGCAATGCGCGCCGGCATGAGCGTTGAAGATATCTTCGGCATGACCATGATCGATCCTTGGTTCCTGGTGCAGATGGAAGATCTGATCAAGGACGAAGAGAAGGTCAAGACCCTGGGTCTGACCAGCATCGACCGCGACCTGATGTTCCGCCTCAAGCGCAAAGGCTTCTCCGATATGCGCCTGGCCAAGCTGCTGGGTGTGACCGAGAAGAGCCTGCGTGCTCACCGCCACAAGCTGGAAATCTTCCCGGTCTACAAGCGCGTCGACACCTGCGCTGCCGAGTTCGCCACCGACACCGCTTACCTGTACTCGACGTACGAAGAAGAGTGCGAAGCCGCACCATCGGGTCGCGACAAGATCATGATCCTGGGCGGCGGTCCGAACCGTATCGGCCAGGGCATCGAGTTCGACTATTGCTGCGTACACGCGGCACTGGCCCTGCGCGATGACGGCTACGAGACCATCATGGTCAACTGCAACCCGGAAACCGTTTCCACCGACTACGACACTTCCGATCGCCTGTACTTCGAACCGGTTACCCTGGAAGACGTGCTGGAAATCGTTCGCGTCGAGAAGCCGAAAGGCGTGATCGTTCAGTACGGCGGCCAGACCCCGCTGAAGCTGGCGCGTGCCCTGGAAGCCGCTGGCGTGCCGATCATCGGCACCAGCCCGGACGCCATCGACCGTGCTGAAGACCGCGAGCGCTTCCAGCAAATGGTCCAGCGCCTGAACCTGCGTCAGCCGCCAAACGCCACCGTGCGCAGCGAAGACGAAGCCATTCGTGCCGCGGCCAAGATCGGTTACCCGCTGGTGGTGCGTCCGTCCTACGTACTGGGCGGTCGTGCGATGGAAATCGTTTACGAAGAAGAAGAACTCAAGCGCTACCTGCGTGAAGCGGTTCAGGTGTCCAACGACAGCCCGGTGCTGCTGGACCACTTCCTCAACTGCGCCATCGAAATGGACGTGGATGCGGTTTGCGACGGTAAGGACGTGGTAATCGGCGCGATCATGCAGCACATCGAGCAGGCCGGCGTTCACTCCGGTGACTCCGCTTGCTCGCTGCCGCCGTACTCGCTGCCGGCGCACATCCAGGACGAGATGCGCGAACAGGTCAAGAAAATGGCCCTGGAATTGGGCGTGGTCGGCCTGATGAACGTACAGTTGGCGCTGCAAGGCGAAGACATCTATGTCATCGAAGTCAACCCGCGTGCTTCCCGTACCGTACCGTTCGTGTCCAAGTGCATCGGTGTTTCCCTGGCGATGATCGCAGCTCGCGTGATGGCCGGTAAAACCCTGAAAGAACTGGGTTTCACCAAGGAAATCATTCCGAACTTCTACAGCGTGAAAGAGGCGGTGTTCCCATTCGCCAAATTCCCAGGCGTTGACCCGATCCTCGGCCCGGAGATGAAGTCGACCGGCGAAGTGATGGGCGTTGGTGACACCTTCGGTGAAGCGTTCGCCAAGGCCCAGATGGGTGCCAGTGAAGTATTGCCGACCGGCGGTACTGCATTTATCAGCGTGCGTGACGACGACAAGCCGCTGGTTGCAGGCGTGGCCCGTGATCTGATCAACTTGGGCTTCGAAGTGGTCGCCACTGCCGGTACTGCCAAGCTGATCGAAGCGGCAGGCCTGAAAGTGCGCCGTGTGAACAAGGTGACCGAAGGTCGTCCGCACGTGGTCGACATGATCAAGAATGACGAAGTCACGCTGATCATCAACACCACCGAAGGTCGTCAGTCGATCGCTGATTCGTACTCCATTCGTCGTAATGCCCTGCAGCACAAGATTTACTGCACCACCACCATTGCTGCTGGCGAAGCCATCTGCGAAGCGCTGAAGTTCGGTCCCGAGAAGACCGTACGCCGCTTGCAGGATCTACACGCAGGATTGAAGGCATGAGCATAACGAAGTACCCAATGACCGTTCAGGGCGCTCGCGCCCTGGAAGAAGAGCACACTCACCTGACCAAGGTCGTTCGTCCGAAGCTCAGCCAGGACATCGGTACGGCCCGCGAGTTGGGTGACTTGAAGGAAAACGCCGAATACCATGCTGCCCGTGAGCAGCAGGGTATGGTCGAGGCGCGGATCCGTGATATCGAAGGCCGCATGCAGAATGCGGTGGTTATCGATGTGACGACCATTCCTCACAGTGGCAAGGTGATTTTCGGCACAACCGTCGAAATCGCCAACGTCGAAACCGATGAAAGCGTGACTTACCAGATCGTTGGTGAGGACGAGGCTGACATCAAGCTCGGCAAGATCTCTGTCGGCTCGCCGATTGCCCGCGCCTTGATTGCCAAGGAGGAGGGTGATGTGGTTGCAGTCAAAACGCCTGGCGGCGTTATCGAGTACGAGATTGTCGAAGTTCGCCACATCTGAAGGCCGGCGCCCGTTTCGTGCGGGCGCCACGCTTTGGCAGCTGACCCAGATGTTGTGGGTCGGCGGCTTGTGGCTATTGCAAATCGGTCTGTTGCCGGTGCTGGGACGAATTGGCCTGGCGCCGCTACTGATCGACGAAATTGCAGGCACGCTCAATGCGCTGGTAGTGGGATTCGCTACCGCGTGTGTGATATTTCAGGCTTTGGTGCTGATAAAGGCCGAGGCCCTTGTCAGTCTATGGCGGGATATTCGCGGGCAACTGCTGATGATGGCGCTGAGTGCGTGCGCGATGTACTTCGCGGTGCGATTCGGCTGGCCGGATGCCGTGCGTTGGCAGGCGTTCAGCTATCTTGTTCTGGGGTTTTCCGGGCTGGTGCTGGTGTTGCAACCGATACCGGGATGGAGTGGCAGGGTGCGCGAAGCACACCCTTGACCCTTGCCATCACTTGAAGCGATGGACGTTCGACAGCTGCTTGTTGACGCTGAAGTTCTTGCGGTAGATCAGTGCCATCTTGCCGATGACCTGAACCAGATCCGCTTTGCCGACCTTGCAGAGCTCTGCAATGGACGCCAGGCGCGATTCGCGATCGAGGATGTTGAGCTTGATTTTGATCAGCTCGTGATCCGCCAAAGCGCGTTCGAGTTCGGCTAACACACCTTCAGTCAAACCATTGTCTGCCACAATCAAAACTGGTTTCAGATGGTGGCCAATGGATTTGTACTGTTTCTTCTGCTCTTGAGTGAGCGGCATAATCTGACCCCTGCGTCTGATCTTGTAAAAAGCGGCGGCCAGTTTACCCGAGCGAGTCCGGGACCGCCCAGTTAATCACGACCCGTTTTATTTCCGAGGTATCCCGTGGCCCGTTCCAAGACAAGCCTTAAGTGGCTGCAAGAACATTTCAACGACCCATTCGTCAAAATGGCACAAAAAGACGGGTACCGTTCCCGCGCCAGCTACAAGCTGCTGGAGATCCAGGAAAAGGATCGCCTGATCCGCCCTGGGATGAGCGTAATCGATCTTGGTGCGGCCCCCGGTGGGTGGTCCCAGGTGACCAGTCGTCTGATTGGTGGGCAGGGCACACTGATCGCTTCTGACATTCTGGAAATGGACAGCATCCCCGACGTCACCTTCATTCAAGGCGACTTTACCGAGGATGCCGTGCTGGCTCAGATCCTCGACGCGGTCGGAAATAAAGAAGTAGACCTTGTGATTTCCGACATGGCCCCCAATATGAGTGGATTGCCGGCCGTTGATATGCCGCGGGCGATGTTCCTGTGCGAACTGGCGCTGGATCTTTCGACGCGGGTGCTCAAGCCCGGTGGTGATTTTTTGATCAAGATCTTCCAGGGCGAAGGTTTCGACGAATTTCACAAGAGCGTTCGCCAGCAGTTCGAGAAGGTGCAGATGCGCAAACCGACCTCGTCGCGCGACCGTTCTCGCGAGCAGTACCTGCTGGGCCGTGGTTTCCGCGGCCGCAGTGAGGAATGAGTGAATTTTCGATAGGGTTGATAGGATTTTTGTATTACGCCTTGTCAGAATTAGCGAATATTGTGTAGGAAGTGTTTCACAAAGGGTTACAGACGGCGCCTGCCAAGTTGTAGGTAATGTAGTAAGTTAGGCCGGTGAATATCATGCGAAGCGCGCGCCAGTAGCGGAGCTTGCTTCAGAGGGTAGTTAATTGAACGATATGGCAAAGAATCTGATCCTGTGGTTGATCATCGCGGCTGTCCTGGTGACGGTGATGAACAACTTCTCCAGCCCTAACGAGCCGCAGACCCTCAACTATTCCGACTTCATCCAGCAGGTCAAGGATGGCAAGGTCGAGCGCGTGGCAGTTGATGGCTACGTGATTACCGGCAAGCGCAACGATGGCGACAGCTTCAAGACCATTCGCCCGGCGATCCAGGACAACGGCCTGATCGGCGACCTGGTGGATAACCACGTCGTGGTCGAAGGCAAGCAGCCTGAGCAGCAAAGTATCTGGACCCAACTCCTGGTCGCCAGCTTCCCGATCCTGGTGATCATCGCCGTGTTCATGTTCTTCATGCGGCAGATGCAGGGCGGTGCCGGTGGCAAGGGCGGGCCGATGAGTTTCGGCAAGAGCAAGGCACGCCTGCTCTCCGAGGATCAGGTGAAAACTACCCTGGCTGACGTTGCCGGTTGCGACGAGGCCAAGGAAGAAGTCGGTGAGCTGGTCGAGTTCCTGCGCGATCCGGGCAAGTTCCAGCGCCTGGGTGGCCGCATTCCTCGCGGCGTGCTGATGGTTGGTCCTCCGGGTACCGGTAAAACCTTGCTGGCCAAGGCTATCGCCGGCGAAGCCAAAGTACCGTTCTTCACCATTTCCGGCTCCGACTTCGTCGAGATGTTCGTCGGTGTGGGTGCCAGCCGTGTTCGCGACATGTTCGAACAGGCCAAGAAACACGCTCCATGCATCATCTTCATCGACGAAATCGATGCGGTCGGTCGCCATCGTGGCGCGGGCATGGGTGGTGGTCACGACGAGCGCGAGCAGACTCTCAACCAGTTGCTGGTCGAGATGGACGGCTTCGAAATGAATGACGGCATCATCGTGATTGCCGCGACCAACCGTCCTGACGTGCTGGACCCTGCGTTGCTGCGTCCAGGCCGTTTCGACCGTCAGGTTGTGGTCGGTCTGCCGGACATTCGTGGCCGCGAACAGATTCTCAAGGTTCACATGCGCAAAGTGCCAATGGGCGACGACGTTGCTCCGGCCGTGATCGCTCGTGGTACCCCGGGGTTCTCGGGTGCCGATCTGGCCAACCTGGTGAACGAGGCATCGTTGTTCGCTGCCCGTGCCGGCAAGCGCATCGTCGAGATGAAAGAATTCGAACTGGCGAAAGACAAGATCATGATGGGCGCCGAGCGCAAATCGATGGTCATGTCCGAGAAAGAAAAACAGAACACGGCTTATCACGAAGCTGGCCACGCCATTGTGGGGCGTGTCGTGCCTGAGCATGATCCGGTGTACAAGGTGTCGATCATCCCGCGCGGTCGTGCGCTGGGTGTGACCATGTTCCTCCCGGAAGAAGATCGTTACAGCCTGTCCAAGCGTGCATTGATCAGCCAGATCTGCTCGCTGTACGGCGGTCGTATCGCTGAAGAAATGACCCTGGGCTTCGATGGCGTAACCACCGGTGCTTCCAACGACATCATGCGCGCCAGCCAGATTGCGCGGAACATGGTGACCAAGTGGGGGCTTTCGGAAAAGCTCGGTCCGTTGATGTATGCCGAAGAAGAGGGAGAGGTGTTCCTCGGTCGCGGCGGTGGCGGTCAGAATGCAAGCTTCTCTGGCGAAACAGCCAAGCTTATCGACTCCGAAGTGCGCAGCATCATCGATCAGTGCTATGGCACGGCGAAGCAGATTCTCACGGACAACCGTGACAAGCTCGATGCCATGGCTGATGCCTTGATGAAGTACGAAACCATCGATGCCGAGCAGATCGACGACATCATGGCGGGTCGTACGCCTCGCGAGCCGCGTGACTGGTCGGGTGGCACGGGTACTTCCGGCACCCCGCCGGTGGTGCAGGATGAGCGTCCGGAAACACCGATCGGTGGTCCTGCTGCTGACGTATAAGGTTTGAAATGACTTCTGTTCAGTCCTCGACCCGGTTGCCTTGCGGCAACCGGGTTCTTGATTTGGCCCAGACGCATGTCATGGGTATTCTCAATGTCACTCCTGATTCATTCTCCGATGGTGGCCAATACAGCCAGCTCGACGCGGCCATGCGCCACGCCGAAGCCATGGTGGTGGCCGGCGCGACGCTGATCGATGTCGGTGGCGAATCCACCCGCCCTGGTGCCAGGGCGGTGTCGCCACTGGAGGAGCTGGAGCGCGTAGCGCCCATCGTCGAGCGCATCAGTCGCGAGTTGGACGTCATTATCTCGGTCGACACCTCCACGCCAGCGGTCATGCGTGAAACTGCGCGCCTGGGTGCCGGGTTGATCAATGATGTGCGTTCGTTGCGCCGCGATGGTGCGCTGGATGCTGCGGCAGCCACCGGGCTGCCGGTTTGTCTGATGCATATGCTGGGAGAGCCAGGCGATATGCAGGACAATCCGCAGTATCAGGACGTTACAAGGGAAGTCGGTGAGTTTCTCGCCGAGCGCATGCATCAATGTTCATTGGCGGGGATTCCGGCTGAGCGGATCATTCTTGATCCGGGCTTTGGCTTCGCCAAAACCTTGCAGCACAACCTGAGTTTGTTCAAGCATATGGAAGCCCTGCATGTCTTCGGGCGGCCCCTGTTGGTCGGGGTTTCGCGAAAGAGCATGATTGGTCAGGCATTGAATCGTCCGGTGGAAGACCGACTGTATGGTGGTTTGGCGCTCGCGGCGCTGGCTTCGGCGAAAGGTGCGCGTATATTGCGCGTCCATGATGTAGCCGAAACAGTGGATGTGGTCCGGATGATCACCGCAGTGGAATCAGCCGAATAAGAATGAAGGAGCACTTATGAGCAAAAAATATTTTGGCACCGATGGTATTCGTGGGCGCGTCGGTGAATACCCGATTACTCCTGATTTCATGCTCAAGCTTGGCTGGGCTGCAGGTATGGCGTTCCGCAAGATGGGCGCCTGCAAGGTATTGGTAGGTAAGGACACCCGGATCTCCGGTTACATGTTCGAGTCGGCACTTGAAGCAGGGCTGACGTCGGCAGGTGCCGATGTGATGCTTTTGGGGCCTATGCCGACCCCGGCGATTGCTTACCTGACGCGCACCTTTCATGCCGAGGCTGGCATCGTCATCAGTGCGTCGCACAATCCGCATGATGACAATGGCATCAAGTTTTTCTCCGGCAAGGGCACCAAGCTTCCGGATGAAGTCGAACTGATGATCGAAGAATTGCTCGATACGCCAATGACCGTGGTGGAGTCGAGCAAGATTGGCAAGGTGTCGCGAATCAACGATGCGTCGGGGCGCTATATCGAATTCTGCAAGAGTAGCGTGCCGACCGGCACTAGCTTCTCGGGTCTGAAAATCGTGATCGACTGCGCGCACGGTGCGACTTACAAAGTGGCGCCGAGCGTGTTCCGCGAGTTGGGTGCTGAAGTCGTCGTACTGTCGGCGCAGCCGAATGGTTTGAATATCAACGACAATTGCGGTTCGACCCATATGGGACAGCTGCAGGCTGCCGTCGTGGCTGAGCACGCCGATCTGGGTATCGCCTTCGATGGTGACGGCGACCGCGTTCAGATGGTCGATCACACAGGTGCGGTGGTGGATGGCGACGAATTGCTGTTCATCATTGCTCGTGATCTGCATGCTCGCAACCAGCTGCAGGGCGGCGTGGTCGGAACCCTGATGAGTAACCTGGGGCTGGAGCTGGCCCTGGCTGATCTGGGTATTCCACTTGTGCGTGCCAATGTCGGTGACCGCTATGTCATTGCCGAGCTGCTGGAGCGCAACTGGATCGTGGGTGGCGAAAACTCCGGGCACATCGTGTGTTTCAGTCACACCACCACGGGTGATGCAATCATTGCGGCGCTGCAGGTGTTGATGGCGCTGCGCGCGCGTGACGAAGGTCTGGCGCAATCCCGGCAGGCGCTGCGCAAGTGCCCTCAGGTGCTGATCAATGTGCGTTTCGGCGGTGGTGCAAATCCCCTCGAGCATCCATCGGTCAAGGAAGCCAGCGAGCGTGTTACCCAGGCGATGGCTGGGCGTGGGCGGGTACTGTTGCGCAAGTCCGGGACAGAACCGCTGGTGCGCGTCATGGTCGAAGGCGAAGACGAAACCCTGGTTCGCGGCTATGCCGAAGAGCTGGCAAAACTGGTTACTGAAGTTTCTGCCTGAATTCGGCTTGCCAGCCTTGATTGTGTTGGGTAACATCTGCGCCCACTTTGACCGACGAGGTACAGCATGCGTCGCCCTATGGTAGCTGGTAACTGGAAGATGCACGGTACCCGCGCCAGCGTCGCTGAGCTGATCAACGGCCTTCGTGACTTGGCCTTGCCGAGCGATGTTGATGTAGCGGTATTCCCGCCTTTTCTGCATATCAATCAAGTGATTGATGGCTTGAAAGGAAAGTCGATTTCGGTCGGCGCGCAGAATTCTGCGGTGGAGTCCGGGCAAGGTGCGTTGACCGGTGAAGTTGCACCGAGTCAGTTGGTGGATGCAGGTTGTTCCCTGGTGCTTGTCGGGCACTCCGAACGCCGCCAGATTATGGGCGAGCAGGACGGAATGCTGATCCGCAAGTTCGCAGCGGCACAGGCATGTGGCTTGATTCCGGTGTTGTGCATAGGGGAAACCCTTGAGCAGCGTGAAGCCGGAAAGACTCTTGAGGTTGTCTCGCGTCAGTTGGGCAGTATCATTGAGGAGCTGGGTGTCGGTGCCTTTGCCAAGGCAGTGATCGCTTATGAGCCGGTCTGGGCCATTGGCACCGGACTGACTGCAACGCCACAACAGGCGCAGGATGTGCATGCAGCCATTCGCGCCCAGTTGGCGGCAGAGAATTCTGAGGTCGCGCAAGGTGTGCGGCTTCTATACGGCGGCAGCGTGAAGGCGGCCAATGCGGTCGAACTGTTCGGCATGCCGGATATCGATGGGGGCCTCATTGGTGGGGCTTCCCTGAATGCAGATGAGTTCGGTGCGATTTGTCGCGCCGCGGGAAACTGAAAAAATGCTGGAAACAGTCGTAGTCGTTTTTCATCTGCTGGGTGCATTGGGCGTAGTAGCTCTGGTTTTGCTGCAGCAGGGTAAAGGTGCGGACGCTGGCGCGTCTTTCGGAGCAGGTGCTTCAAATACTGTGTTCGGAAGCCAAGGTTCCTCTACCTTTCTTAGTAAGTTTACTGCTATACTTGCCGCAGGTTTTTTCATGACCAGCTTGGGGTTAGGTTACTTTGCTAAAGAGAAGGCTCACCAGCTGACTCAAGTAGGTCTCCCAAATCCAGCGGTACTGGAAGTTCCAAAGCAACAACCGGCTTCTGATGATGTCCCGGTGCTTCAAGAGCAAAAGTCGGCTACTCCAGCGACTGACGTACCTCCAGCTCAAGAGCAGAAGTAAGAAGGGTTTCAAACGTAGTATTGCCGAGGTGGTGGAATTGGTAGACACGCAACCTTGAGGTGGTTGTGCCCATAGGGTGTAGGGGTTCGAGTCCCCTTCTCGGTACCAATTAGTCAGGAGAGCCCGCTGTTGCGGGCTTTCTTGCAGGTGGAAGGTTACATTGACCCTGTAGGGGATCGGTCGTATACTTCCGCCCCAGCTTTGTCGCGGGGTGGAGCAGTCTGGTAGCTCGTCGGGCTCATAACCCGAAGGTCGTCGGTTCAAATCCGGCCCCCGCAACCAGTTTAAGGAGCCCCTTTTAAGGGGCTTTTTGTTAGCTGGACACTTTCAACGCCGCTGTTCGACGGCGTTTCAAGGATGGGCGTTTAGCCCATTTTTTTATTTTGCATAGCATGCACATACATGCACTAGGGGGTTCAGGTGTCGAGCAAGCTAGAAGAGTTGCAGGCCTTGCTGGCCCCGGTGGTCGTGGCCCTAGGCTATGAATGCTGGGGTATTGAGTTTTCGGCCCAGGGTCGCCACTCAATGTTGCGCGTTTATATCGATAAAGAAGGCGGCGTGCTGGTGGACGATTGCGCCATCGTCAGCCGTCAGATCAGCGGTGTGCTGGATGTTGAAGATCCAATCTCCGTTGAATACACCCTTGAAGTTTCCTCGCCTGGCATGGAACGCCCTCTGTTCACTCTTGAGCAGTTTGCAAAATTTGCCGGTGAACAAGTGAAGATCAAGCTGCGCTCGCCTTTTGAAGGCCGACGCAACTTTCAGGGCCTTCTGCGCGGCGTAGAAGAGCAGGATGTCGTGGTGCAAGTAGATGACCATGAGTTCCTGTTGCCGATCGATATGATCGACAAGGCCAACATTATTCCCAGTTTTGACTGAGGCGTGCCAGATACTGCGGATCCCGCGGATCCAATGGCTTGCGAAAGGCGAGGCGTACGATGAGCAAAGAAGTACTGCTGGTTGTTGAGTCGGTATCCAATGAAAAGGGCGTACCGGCAAACGTGATTTTTGAAGCGCTGGAGCTGGCTCTGGCCACTGCTACCAAAAAGCGTTTTGAAGACGAAGTTGATCTGCGTGTGGAAATCAATCGCCACACCGGCGCTTACGAGACTTTCCGTCGCTGGACGGTTGTCGAGGAAGCTGACCTGGACGATCCGGCCATCGAAACCTGGCCGAGCAAGGTTGCCGAAACGCATCCTGGCGCCAAGGTCGGTGACGTTGTCGAAGAGAAAATCGAATCCATCGAGTTCGGCCGCATTGCTGCACAGACTGCCAAGCAAGTCATCGTGCAGAAAGTTCGCGAAGCCGAGCGCGCACAGGTTGTTGACGCTTACCGCGAGCGCCTGGGTGAAATCATCTCCGGCACCGTGAAGAAAGTGACCCGCGACAACGTGATCGTTGATCTGGGCAACAACGCTGAAGCGTTGCTGGCCCGTGAAGACATCATTTCTCGCGAAACTTTCCGGGTTGGCGTGCGCCTGCGTGCGCTGCTCAAGGAAATCCGCACCGAGAACCGCGGCCCGCAGTTGATCCTGTCGCGTACCGCGCCGGAAATGCTGATCGAGTTGTTCCGCATCGAAGTGCCGGAAATTGCCGAAGGCCTGATCGAAGTGATGGCTGCGTCCCGTGATCCGGGTTCGCGCGCCAAGATCGCCGTTCGCTCCAAGGACAAACGCATCGACCCGCAAGGCGCTTGCATCGGTATGCGCGGTTCGCGCGTCCAGGCAGTGTCGGGTGAGTTGGGCGGTGAGCGTGTTGACATCGTTCTGTGGGACGACAACCCGGCTCAGTTCGTGATCAACGCCATGTCCCCGGCCGAGGTTGCGGCAATTATCGTTGACGAAGATGCCCACGCAATGGACATCGCCGTTGGCGCAGACAATCTGGCTCAGGCCATCGGTCGCGGTGGTCAGAACGTGCGTCTGGCCAGCCAGTTGACTGGCTGGACCCTGAACGTGATGACCGAATCGGACATCCAGGCTAAGCAGCAAGCAGAAACCGGCGACATCCTGCGCAACTTCATCGACGAGCTGGAAGTCGACGAAGAGCTGGCTCAGGTGCTGGTAGATGAAGGTTTCACCAGCCTGGAAGAGATTGCCTACGTACCGTTGGAAGAAATGCTCAACATCGACGGCTTTGACGAGGAAATCGTCAACGAGCTTCGCGCTCGTGCCAAGGATCGCTTGTTGACCAAAGCCATCGCTACTGAGGAAAAGCTGGCAGACGCCCATCCGGCCGAAGACCTGCTCTCGCTTGAGGGTATGGACAAGGATTTGGCGATGGAACTGGCGGTGCGCGGCGTAATTACCCGCGAAGACCTGGCCGAGCAGTCTATTGACGACCTGCTCGACATCGACGGCATTGACGATGATCGTGCCGGCAAGTTGATCATGGCCGCCCGAGCCCACTGGTTCGAGTAATTAGGCGCGGCCTGAGGAGAGAAGTGCATGACGCAAGTCACGGTGAAACAACTGGCCGATGAGGTCAAAACACCGGTAGAGCGCCTGTTGCAGCAGATGCGTGAGGCAGGTCTGCCGCACACCGCCGCCGAAGAAAGTGTGACTGACAGTGAGAAGCAATCGTTGCTGACTCACTTGAAAAGCAGCCACAAGGCGAAAGTGGAAGAACCACGCAAGATTACGCTGCAGCGTAAAACCACCAGCACCCTGCGTGTTGCTGGCAGCAAAAGCATCAGCGTTGAAGTACGCAAGAAGAAAGTCTTCGTACAGCGCAGCCCGGAAGAAATCGAAGCCGAGCGCAAGCGTGAACTGGATGAACGTCGCGCAGTAGAAAATGCTGCACGTCAGAAGGCTGAAGAAGAAGCCAAGCGTCGCGCCGAAGAAGAAGCGCGTCGCCAGCCTGCTGCTGCGCCGACCGCTCCTGCCGAACCTGTTGCAGCGCCTGTTGCTGTGGCCGAGCCTGTGCGCGAAAGCGCTCCGGTTGTGGCAGCAGCCCCGGCTCCTGCGGCCGACACTCGCAAGCGCGACGAACAGCGTCGTCCGGACAAACCACGTGCCGATGACAACAGTCGTCGCGGTGGCGGCGATGGCGAGCGCAAAAACGCTCCACATCGTGCTTCGGTCAAGGAAAAGGCGCCTGCCCCACGCGTTGCTCCACGTACTACCGACGAAGAAAGCGATGGCTTCCGTCGTGGTGGTCGCGGCAAGGCCAAGCTGAAGAAGCGCAACGCTCACGGTTTCCAGAGCCCAACCGGCCCTGTCGTGCGCGAAGTGAAGATCGGCGAAACCATCACTGTTGGCGATCTCGCTCAACAGATGTCGGTGAAGGCTGCTGAAATCATCAAGTTCATGTTCAAACTGGGTACTCCAGCGACCATCAACCAGGTACTCGATCAGGAAACTGCTCAACTGGTTGCCGAAGAGCTGGGCCACAAAGTGACCCTGGTCAGCGACACCGCCCTGGAAGATTCCCTGGCCGAGTCCCTGAAGTTTGAAGGCGAGGCAGTTGCCCGTGCGCCGGTCGTGACCGTAATGGGCCACGTTGACCACGGTAAGACTTCCCTGCTCGACTACATCCGTCGTGCCAAGGTTGCAGCAGGCGAAGCCGGCGGCATCACCCAGCACATCGGTGCATACCACGTTGAAACCGACCGTGGCATGGTGACGTTCCTCGACACCCCGGGTCACGCCGCGTTTACCGCGATGCGTGCCCGTGGTGCGAAGGCAACCGACATCGTGATCCTCGTGGTCGCAGCGGACGACGGCGTGATGCCGCAGACCATCGAAGCTGTTCAGCACGCTCAGGCTGCTGGCGTTCCGCTGGTTGTCGCGGTGAACAAGATCGACAAGCCGGGCGCCGATCTCGATCGCATCCGTAGCGAACTGTCGGTTCACGGTGTGACGTCGGAAGAGTGGGGTGGTGACACGCCATTCGTACCGGTCTCGGCGAAGATGGGTACCGGTGTCGACGAACTGCTCGAAGCCGTACTGCTGCAAGCCGAAGTTCTGGAACTGACTGCAACGCCATCGGCTCCTGGCCGTGGTGTCGTGGTTGAATCCCGTCTGGACAAGGGCCGTGGCCCGGTAGCTACCGTTCTGGTTCAGGACGGTACGCTGCGCCAGGGCGATATGGTCCTGGTCGGTTCGAACTATGGCCGCGTGCGTGCCATGCTCGACGAGAACGGCAAGCCAATCAAGGAAGCCGGTCCGGCCATCCCTGTCGAGATCCTCGGCCTGGACGGTACCCCGGACGCTGGCGACGAGATGAGCGTGGTTGCCGACGAGAAGAAAGCCCGTGAAGTGGCTCTGTTCCGTCAAGGCAAGTTCCGCGAAGTCAAACTGGCTCGCGCTCACGCCGGCAAGCTGGAAAACATCTTCGAAAGCATGGGCCAGGAAGAGAAGAAGACGCTCAACATCGTCCTCAAATCCGACGTCCGTGGTTCGCTGGAAGCGTTGAACGGTGCCTTGAACGGCCTGGGTAACGACGAAGTGCAAGTGCGTGTGGTCGGTGGCGGCGTCGGTGGTATCACCGAATCCGATGCCAACCTGGCACTGGCCTCCAACGCTGTACTGTTCGGCTTCAACGTGCGTGCCGATGCCGGCGCGCGCAAGATCGTCGAGCAGGAAGGTCTGGATATGCGTTACTACAACGTGATCTACGACATCATCGAAGACGTCAAGAAAGCCCTGACCGGTATGCTCGGCAGCGATGTTCGCGAGAACATCCTGGGTATCGCCGAAGTGCGTGACGTATTCCGTTCGCCGAAGTTTGGCGCGATCGCCGGTTGCATGGTTATCGAAGGTGTTGTGCACCGTAACCGTCCAATCCGTGTGCTGCGTGAAGACATCGTTATCTTCGAAGGCGAGCTGGAATCCCTGCGTCGCTTCAAGGATGACGCTTCCGAAGTGCGTGCCGGCATGGAATGCGGTATCGGCGTGAAGAGCTACAACGACGTCAAGGTCGGTGACAAGATCGAAGTCTTCGAGAAGGTGCAGGTTGCTCGCAGCCTCTAACTCGCGCACTTCAAGAGCCGTGACGGGTCGCCGCATGCAAATGCGCAATTCGTCACCAGGACTCTAAACGCAACGCCCGGTCTGGCTTTTGTCAGGCCGGGCGTTTGCCGCTTTCAGACCTTGCGGGTTTCACCGTGGGGCAGTTACAGGTAACAAGACATGGCAAAAGAATATAGCCGTACCCAACGTATCGGCGATCAGATGCAGCGTGAGCTGGCACAACTGATCCGTCGTGAAGTCAAAGACCCGCGCGTCGGCCTGGTCACCATTACCGCAGTGGAAGTCAGCCGTGACGTCGGTCACGCCAAGATCTTCATCACCGTGATGGGCCAGGACAGCGCCGAAGAAATCGCACAAAGCATCAAGGTGCTCAACTCTGCCGCGGGTTTCCTGCGCATGCAGCTGGCCCGTGAGATGAAGCTGCGCAGCGTTCCACAGTTGCACTTCCACTACGACGAAAGCGTCGTGCGTGGTGCGCACCTGTCGGCATTGATCGAGCGCGCAGTGGCTGAAGACAATCAGCATCCGGTTGCGGCAGAAGCCGAAGACACCAAGGAGTAATCGGTGGCTCAGGTCAAACGTATCCGTCGTAACGTCAGCGGCATCATCCTGCTCGACAAGCCGCTGGGGTTCACCTCCAACGCGGCCTTGCAGAAGGTGCGCTGGTTGCTCAATGCCGAAAAGGCAGGTCATACCGGCAGTCTCGATCCCCTGGCCTCCGGCGTATTGCCGCTGTGCTTCGGTGAGGCCACCAAGTTCTCGCAATACCTGCTCGATTCCGACAAGGGTTATGAAACCCTGGCGCAATTGGGCAAAACCACCACCACGGCGGATGCCGAGGGTGAAGTTTTGCGGGAGCGCCCGGTGACCGTTGGTCGCACCGATATCGAGGCTGTACTGCCGAAATTTCGTGGGCAAATCAGTCAGATACCGCCGATGTACTCGGCACTCAAGCGTGATGGTCAGCCGCTGTACAAGCTGGCTCGTGCTGGCGAAGTAGTGGAGCGCGAACCGCGTTCTGTTACTATTACGCGCTTGGAATTACTGGCCTTCGAAGGTGATACTGCGCGGCTGGCGGTGGATTGCAGTAAAGGCACCTATATCCGTACCCTGGTGGAGGATATCGGTGAGCAACTCGGTTGTGGCGCTTACGTTGCAGAACTGCGACGTACCCAGGCCGGGCCATTCACCCTGGCGCAGACGGTTACCCTGGAAGAGCTGGAAGCGGTACATGCCGAAGGCGGCAACGAGGCGGTCGATCGCTTCCTGATGCCATCGGACAGCGGCCTGCTGGATTGGCCACTGTTGCAGTTCTCGGAAGCGAGTGCGTTCTACTGGCTCAACGGCCAGCCGGTACGTGCCCCGGATGCTCCGAAGTTCGGCATGGTGCGGGTACAGGATCACAATGGTCGCTTCATCGGTATCGGTGAAGTGAGCGAAGACGGGCGCATCGCGCCGCGTCGACTGATTCGGTCAGAATGACCGGACGAGGGTGGCTGTTAACAGGCACGGTCACTACTCATTTTTAGATACAGGGATTTGTCCCTGGCCTGTTGAAACTGTTTTTCTGAAACAGTTTCCTGATAAAAGGATTGCCTCATGGCTCTCGACGTTCAAGAAAAAGCTCAAATCGTAGCTGACTACCAGCAAGCTGTTGGTGACACTGGTTCGCCAGAAGTGCAAGTTGCACTGCTGACCGCCAACATCAACAAACTGCAAGGTCACTTCAAGGCCAACGGTAAAGACCACCACTCCCGTCGTGGTCTGATCCGCATGGTTAACCAGCGTCGTAAGCTGCTGGACTACCTGAAAGGCAAGGACGTGAGCCGTTACAGCGCTCTGATCGCTCGCCTGGGTCTGCGTCGCTAATAGCGATTGCGCTAGAGGTTGGTTGTCTGTCGTGCGTCAGCGGGTTTCCCGCCAGCGCATGGCAGGCTTCCAGCCTCAAGTTTTATCTGGATGTCTGCTTTACCTGTGTGAGTGCACCCCGGACAACCGGTCGGGCCGATTCCCGGCGTTGCCCAAGAATTTCGCAAGAAACCAGTTCCCCAAGAGCCACAAAGAAGGTAGGACACCGTGAACCCGGTAATCAAAAAATTCCAGTTCGGTCAGTCGACCGTTACCCTCGAGACTGGCCGTATCGCCCGTCAGGCCTCCGGCGCAGTATTGGTCACCGTTGACGACGACGTCAGCGTATTGGTGACCGTAGTCGGTGCCAAGCAAGCCGATCCAGGCAAGGGCTTCTTCCCTCTGTCTGTTCACTACCAGGAAAAGACTTACGCTGCCGGTAAGATCCCTGGCGGTTTCTTCAAGCGCGAAGGCCGTCCTTCCGAGAAAGAAACCCTGACTTCCCGACTGATCGACCGTCCGATCCGTCCGCTGTTCCCAGAAGGCTTCATGAACGAAGTGCAGGTTGTCTGCACCGTTGTTTCCACCAGCAAGAAGACCGATCCGGACATCGCTGCGATGATCGGTACCTCGGCTGCCCTGGCCATCTCCGGCATTCCTTTCGATGGTCCGATCGGCGCTGCCCGCGTTGCGTTCCACGAAAGCACCGGCTACCTGCTGAACCCGACTTACGAGCAACAGGCTGCTTCGAGCCTGGACATGGTCGTTGCCGGTACTTCGGACGCTGTTCTGATGGTTGAATCGGAAGCCAAAGAGCTGACCGAAGATCAGATGCTGGGCGCGGTACTGTTTGCTCACGACGAGTTCCAGGTTGTGATCAACGCTGTCAAAGAACTGGCTGCCGAAGCTGCCAAGCCAACCTGGACCTGGGCTCCACAGCCTGAAGCCACTGAACTGCTGGGCGCTATCCGTGCCGAGTTCGGCGAAGCGATCTCCCAGGCTTACACCATCACCGTCAAGGCCGACCGTTACGCTCGCCTGGGTGAGTTGAAGGACCAGGTCGTTGCCAAGCTGTCCGGTGAAGAAGGCCAGCCTTCCGCTTCCGACGTCAAAGCGGCTTTCGGCGAAATCGAATACCGCACCGTTCGCGAAAACATCGTAAACGGCAAGCCACGTATCGACGGTCGCGACACTCGCACCGTGCGTCCGCTGAACATCGAAGTCGGTGTTCTGCCTAAGACCCACGGTTCGGCACTGTTCACCCGTGGCGAAACCCAGGCCCTGGTAGTCGCGACTCTGGGCACCGCCCGTGACGCGCAGTTGCTGGACACCCTGGAAGGCGAGAAAAAAGACCCGTTCATGCTGCACTACAACTTCCCTCCGTTCTCGGTGGGCGAGTGTGGTCGCATGGGTGGCGCTGGTCGTCGCGAAATCGGTCACGGCCGTCTGGCCCGTCGTTCGGTTTCGGCCATGCTGCCTGCCGCTGACGTGTTCCCGTACACCATCCGCGTGGTTTCGGAAATCACCGAATCCAACGGTTCGAGCTCGATGGCTTCCGTTTGCGGCGCTTCCCTGGCCCTGATGGACGCTGGCGTTCCAATGAAGGCTCCGGTTGCCGGTATCGCCATGGGTCTGGTTAAAGAAGGCGAGAAGTTCGCCGTCCTGACCGACATCCTGGGTGACGAAGACCACCTGGGCGACATGGACTTCAAGGTAGCCGGTACCGCCAAAGGCGTCACCGCGCTGCAGATGGACATCAAGATCAAAGGCATCACCGAAGAAATCATGGAGATCGCTCTGGGCCAAGCCCTGGAAGCGCGCCTGAACATCCTCGGCCAGATGAACCAGATCATCGGCCAGTCGCGTACCGAACTGTCGGCCAACGCTCCGACCATGATCGCGATGAAGATCGACACCGACAAGATCCGTGACGTTATCGGTAAAGGTGGTGCGACCATCCGTGCGATCTGCGAAGAAACCAAGGCTTCGATCGATATCGAAGACGACGGTTCGATCAAGATCTTCGGCGAAACCAAGGAAGCGGCAGAAGCTGCCCGTCAGCGCGTTCTGGGTATCACCGCTGAAGCCGAGATCGGCAAGATCTACGTCGGCAAGGTTGAGCGCATCGTCGACTTCGGCGCATTCGTCAACATCCTGCCGGGCAAGGATGGTTTGGTTCACATCTCGATGCTGAGCGACGCTCGCGTAGAGAAAGTGACCGACATTCTGAAAGAAGGCCAGGAAGTGGAAGTACTGGTACTGGACGTGGACAACCGCGGCCGTATCAAGCTGTCCATCAAAGACGTGGCAGCAGCCAAGGCTTCGGGCGTTTAATTACCCCCGCGCTAACCGCTGAATAACAAAACGCCCCGACTGGTTCGGGGCGTTTTGCTGTGTGCAGGAAAAAACTGAGCGTGAAATTTGTTGTGGCGAGGGAGCAAGTTCCCTCGCCACAAGTTGCCGGAGTCGAAACTCAGTGCTAGGTTTAGCCCACCGCCCGTGTAGCTCAGCCGGTAGAGCAGCGCACTCGTAACGCGAAGGTCGCAGGTTCGATTCCTGTCTCGGGCACCATATCCCCCTCGGTTATTTCACCTTTCTGCTCAGGTCCTCGACGGTACGCTTGAGGTTCTCGAGTTCGCGGTCCTGATCGCTGACTTCCCGTTTCAGGCTGGAAATCTCGCTGCTGTTTGAACTGGAACTGGAGCCGCTATTGCGTTTGAGTTCTTCAACCTGCTTGCCGAGGTTGTTGATGTCGCGCTCCTGCTCGGCCACTGTGCGCTTGAGTTCGTCGATTTCCTTGCTGCTGGAGCTTGAGCTGGAACCGCTGCTGCGCTTGAACTCTTCGATCTGTCGCGTCTGATTGTCGATCGTGTCCTGCATTTTTTTCAGATCGTCGAGGCTGTAATCGCTTCTGACGAGTACGTCTTTACCGTATTCATTGTGAATGACCGTGAGTCTGTCGCCGGAAGACGTGTAACCGCTACTCAATTCGACACTGGCCAGTGCGGTTCCCGGCAGCGCCAGGGCTCCCAGCAAGGTTGTCATCACCGTCGCGGACAGAACAGACGAAAACTTCAAAAAGCTGCGCATCACCGAGATTCCTTGTGACGTACCGATATGGCACATCGCTATGACTTCGGCGTTCAATTTATGTTCCCAAGGCCCGTTGGTTCTCGCGTACGCCGCTTTTTGTGGGAATGATGTAAAGAGCCATGTAAATCCCCAGCCAAACGTCCTATATTCGGAGCCTGCCTGAGCACCGCCCAGCAGTTTTCAGATGATCCAGAATGGTTCTGAAGGCCAGATGAACCGGGTTTAAGCCGGTTTTTGTGTCAGAGAGATCCTTGAAGATCCAGATCCATCTTCCATTCCCAGATCAGCGAGAACGCCATGACCGTTAAAGAGATGACCCAGCAAGTCCGACACGAAGAGGCGCTGAAGAAGTATTTGCTCGATTCGCCCCAGCTGGCTGAAGAGATCAAGGACTTGTCCGCCGATGATCAGAAAGACCAGATTCAATGGGCGTTCGAGGACGAGGCGGAGGCCCAGGGCTTGCAGCCGTGGGAACTGACGCTCAAGTACACCTCAACGCCGCAAGAGTACGAAGCAGAACGACTGAAGCTGCATAAAGAAGCGGCCGAAGTCTTGGGCGTCGAGTGGGAAGAGTACTGCGAGATGAACAATTTGGTGGTCTGACACTCATGTAGGAGCGAGCTTGCTCGCGATGGTCGTTAACGATAACGCGTGTTTACTGGTTAAACATGGCGCTCTCAGGTACATCGCGAGCAAGCTCGCTCCTACAGTTTTGGCAACTCACATCCGTGTGATCAGAGACTCAGGCGCATCGATAGATCGACCGCCTTCACATCCTTGGTCATCGCACCGATCGAAATGTAATCCACCCCGGTCTGTGCAATCGGCAGCAACGTGCTTTCGTTGATCCCGCCGCTGGCCTCCAGTTTGGCCTTGCCAGCGTTCAGGCGCACGGCTTCGCGCATGTCGTCCAGGCTCAGTTCGTCGAGCATGATGATATCGGCACCGGCCGCCAGCGCTTCTTTCAGTTCCTCCAGGTTTTCCACTTCAATCTCGACCGGTTTGCCCGGGGCGATCTTGTGCGCGGCAGTAATGGCCTGCGCGATGCCACCGCTGGCGGCAATGTGGTTTTCCTTGATCAGGAAGGCGTCATACAGGCCGATGCGGTGGTTGTGGCAACCGCCGCAGGTCACAGCGTACTTCTGCGCCAGGCGCAGCCCCGGCAGCGTTTTACGGGTGTCGAGCAGCTTGACCTGAGTCTCGGCGACGAAGTCCGCCAGGTATTGCGCGCGGGTCGCCACGCCGGAGAGCAATTGCAGGAAGTTCAGGGCACTGCGTTCGCCGGTCAGCAGTGAGCGCGCCGGGCCTTCGAGGTGGAACAGCACCTGATTGGGCGTCACCCGTTCGCCGTCGGCAACCTGCCAGTGCACCGCCACCCGTGGGTCCAGTTGCCGAAACACGGTATCCACCCAGGTGGTGCCGCTGATGACGGCGGCATCGCGGGTAATGATGGTGGCTTTGGCCAGGCGTTCGGCCGGGATCAACTGCGCGGTGATGTCGCCGCTGCCAATGTCTTCACGCAACGCACGGCGCACGTTGGCTTCGATTTCGGCGGTCAGATCGGCGAGACGTAGATTCGGCATAACGGACTCCACAAACAAAGTGGCTCGATTATAGGGCCATGTCAGCGACCAACCCAAGGCATCAGCGCGTTACGTTGGCGCTGGTGCCTGCATTTGGTCGAGTCCCTGACGTTGTCGGCGTTGGCCGTCGATTCCGGACAAGCGCCTGTTTGAGATCGGCAACCTCAAGCGCCTTAAACGCGGCAAGTGATCGCGCCCCGATGGATTATCGCGGCATACTGTGCCAACACAGTCGACGTTGAAGGAGTCGGTATGCAGTTGGACCCCGCGAGCGGTTGGTGTCAGGGTGTGCGTTTATGCCCTTCGCCCAACTTCAATGCGCGCCCCGAGGGCGAGATTTCCCTGCTGGTGATCCACAATATCAGTCTGCCGCCCGCGCAATTTCAGACCGGCAAGGTGCAGGAATTTTTCCAGAATCGTCTGGATGTCACGGAACATCCCTACTTTGCAGGGATCGCCGACCTGCGAGTGTCTGCGCACTTTCTGATTGAGCGTGACGGCACCGTCACTCAGTTTGTCTCTTGTCTTGAGCGCGCCTGGCACGCCGGCGTCTCGTGTTTCCAGGGGCGGGAAACCTGTAACGATTTTTCCGTGGGCATCGAGCTCGAAGGCACGGATGATCTGCCGTTCACCGATGCGCAGTACTGCGCGTTGACAGCCTTGACCCGCCAGCTGCAGCAGGCGTTCACTGCGATCACCACAGAGCGCATCTGCGGGCACAGCGACATTGCACCCGGGCGCAAAACCGATCCGGGGCCGGCGTTCGACTGGGCACGCTATCGTGCAGCTCTGGCACAAGAGGAAGGGCAATGAGTTTTCTGGTGTTGCTATTGGCGGTGTGGATCGAAAAGTTCTCGGCCCTGCGCCATCGGGTTCAGCGGGACGGCGGCTGGATACACAAGCTGCACAAGCTTGAAGCCAGCCCGCGACTTTCGGGCCGGCCATGGCTGGTGTTGTCGGTAATGGCCTTGTTGCCGGTGGCGTTGTTGGGTGTGCTGCTGGTAGTCATCGAACCGGTGGCCTACGGGTTGCTGGCGCTGCCGGTCCATTTGCTGGTGGTGATTTACAGCCTCGGACGCGGTGATCTGTTGGGAGATCTCGGGCCGTTCCGCGATGCCTGGCGCCGTGAGGACCTGCAAGCTGCGGCCCTTGTCGCCAAGCGCGATCTGGACATTTGCGCCGACAGTGGCGAGCAACTGCTGGAACAGGTCGAAGGGCATTTGCTGTGGGAGGCCTACCAGAGTTTTTTCGCGGTTATTTTCTGGTACTTCCTGCTGGGTCCGGTCGCAGCGTTGAGCTATCGGCTGCTGGCGCTGGCCGAAGAACACGGGAAAAACCCTGCGGTGGTCGAGCGCGCCGGGCAATTGCGTCACGCCTTCGACTGGGTGCCAGTGCGCCTGCTGGCGGCGAGCCTTGCGTTGGTTGGCAATTTTGTCGCGGTCAGCCGGGTCATGTTGCATGAACTGCTGAACTGGAACATCAGCGCCGCGCAACTGATCGTGAAAGTCGGGCTGGTGGCCGGTGAAATTCCGGCGCCGGTGGCGGGCGCAGAAGGTATCAACAATCTTGACCGCATCTGGGAACTGCTGCTGCGAGCCGCGGTGCTCTGGTATGCCGGGTTTGCGTTGTGGACGGTTCTGCCTTAGGCCTGTAGGGAGCCAATGTGGCGAGGGAGCTTGCTCCCGCTGGGCGACGCAGTCGCCCCATTCAAACGGCCACAGCACCAATACGACTGCTGCGCAGCCGAGCGGGAGCAAGCTCCCTCGCCACAGGGCGATCACTTGTCCGAAGTGCTTCGCCCTGTCGTTAACCTTAAGTTACAAAACCTCCTGCCGATTTAAGTTATACAGAGATAGCGCCGAATAGTGGCTATCTGCTGTCGGTCTGCGCCTGCCAATAAAAAAAATAAGAAATCGAAGGGAGACATCCAGTGAAGAGCTTGCTCTATCCCGCTGTCGCGCTGATGAACCGCCTGAGCTTCGGCATGAAGTTCAGTCTGATCAGCGTACTGTTCCTGGTGCCGATGCTGGTGACCAACTTCTATCTGGTGCGCGACTCCTATCGTGAATTCCACGGCACGCGTGTCGAACTGCAGAGCCTCGATCTGTTGGGCAGCAGCCTGGCGTTACGGCGCGATCTGGAAACCCTGAACAACCTGGTGCAGATCAATGTCAGCCTCGGCCAGTCCGGCAAGGCCGGCAATGTCGAATCGAAAATCAGCACACTTGAGCAAAACATTCTGACTCGCCTGCAAGGGCTGACGGCAATGACCAGCGACCCGGAGCAGGTCGCAGTGTTTGATGGCAAACGCGATGAAATGATCGCCGCGTTCAAGGCCCAGCAAACGGAAAACTCCCTGCAAAGCAAAAGTGCACTGATTGGCAAGCTGGTGGGCAGCGCGCAGATTTTCAGCCAGCTCATCACCAGCCAGGCCGGCCTCAGTCGCGACAATCAGAGCGACATGCGCCAGTTGAGCGAGCTCGTCACCCTCGTCACGCCGCGTGTCACCCAGATCCTGGGCGAAGGCCGGGCAATGGGCTCTTTTTCGTTGGGGCAGGGTTTCATCAACTCGGCTTCGAGTACCCGTTTCGATGAGTTGTTGGCGCAGATTGAAAAGCTCCAGGCCGAATATGGCCTGAAGTTGCAGGATGCCTTGGGCTCCAGCAAAGCCGCACGCGACACCTTGGCCGCTCAGGCCGATAGCAGCCGGGCATCCTTGAAGAAAGCCAGCGAGTTGTTCGAAGAGCAAGTGGTCATGGCCGACACCCTCGATGCGCCGTGGCAGGGCTTTTACGATCAGGTCAGTGCCCTGATGGACCAGACTTACCAACTCAACGAGGCGGTCCTGAAGTATCTCGGCCCGCAATTGCAGCAGCGGCTTGAGCAGAATCGCACGCACATGGTCTTGCAGGCCGTGGCGTTGTCAGTCGTATTTGTGTTGATCTTTTATCTCTACGGCGCTTTCTATGCTTCGACCCGCACCACGCTCAAGCGCCTGGGGGCGGTGATGGACAAGGTGGCGGCAGGCGACATGACCGTGACCTTCAGCGCCCACAGCCGCGATGAACTGGGTGAGCTGGGCGAGGTGTTCAACGGTACGGTGAAAAAAATCCATGACCTGATCGAGCGGGTGGGGCAGACCGTCAGCGAAGTCGAGCGTCAGGCCGGGCAGGTGGAGAACGTTTCCGCGCAAAGCAATCAGGCCGTCGCCGGGCAGCGCACGCAGATCGAACAAGTGGCCACGGCCATGAACCAGATGTCGGCTACTTCCCAGGAAGTCGCGCGCAGTGCCGCGGCGGCGGTGAGCAGTGCCCACAGTGTCAACGATGAGACCATCAGTGGTCGCGGTCTGGTGGAGTCTCAGCAGGGCAGCATTGCCGCGCTGGCCAGCGAGATCGATCAATCGGTGCTGGTGATCAATCAACTGGCCAGCGACAGCCAGTCCATCAGCCGTGTTCTGGAAGTGATCAAGAGTATCGCCGAGCAGACCAACCTGCTGGCACTCAATGCCGCTATCGAAGCAGCACGGGCCGGTGAACAGGGGCGTGGTTTCGCCGTGGTAGCCGATGAAGTCCGGACCCTGGCCAAGCGTACCCAGCAATCGACCGAAGAAATCGAACAGATGATCGCCAAGCTCCATGGCGGTGTCGGCGCGGCGGTCAAGGCCATGGGCACCAGCCATGAAATGGCCAACGGCACGGTGGGGCAGTCGGAGAAGGTCCAGCGGGCGCTGGAAAACATTTTGGGGGCGGTTGGCATGATCGTCGACCAGAACCAGCAGATTGCCGCCGCGGTGGAGCAACAAACCGCTGTGGCCCACGACATCGACCAGAACATCGTCGAGATCAATCGCGCCGGCGAGCGTACTGCTGAAGGTGCGCATCAGACTGAAGATGCCAGTCGGGCGTTGTCGGCTCAGGTCATGGAGTTGAAACAGTTGATCAGTGCATTCCGGGTTTGAATGTCTCCTCGGGACCCAGTGGGAGCGGGCTTGCCCGCGAAGACGGCGGCACATCCAACATTAATGTGACTGAACGATCGCTTTCGCGGGCAAGCCCGCTCCGACAGGTTGTGGTGTACTGTCGGAAAGTTTCGTAATACTTTATCCCTTTCCGCGTGGGAGCTCTCCTGATTCCCACCGTGCGCTGGATTTTGGATTTCAATCAAGGAAGAGTGACGCGGCTTATTTCATGGAGGAACTTGGTTATGTCTGTTGCAACATCAGGAGTCCAGGGACGCTGTGCGCATTGTCGGCGCACATTGCTGCTTCAACCCTGGCAACTCAACGCAATCGCGATAAATGAAGCGTTTGCCTGTGCCCACTGCCAGAAACACCTCAGGTTACGTTGTCCGGAACAGTTCAAACGCTTCAAGTCTCTCGACTCTTTTTCGCTGTTGCGCGCCAGCCTGCGGTTGATGGTCTGCACCGCGTTGCTGGTGGCGTTGGTGATGGAGTGGCTGGGAATGCTCAGCGTCATCGAGCAACTGAATGTTTCGCTGATCGCGATATTCGTGTACTTCGCGGTGGTCCGTTACTTCCGCCGACGCCAGCACCTGACGCTGATCCTGGAAGCCGCCAGGGTTCACGCCGACTGATTACCAGCCGAACACTGCGCAGCTGTTGGCGGTGCTGGCAGCCGCCAGTTGTTCCGGGCTGATCGCCATCCGTTGCGCCAGTGCCTCGCAGATCGCCGGCAAGTGTGCCGGGCTGTTGCGCTGGCCTGGAAACATGGCCGGGGCCATGTCCGGTGAGTCGGTTTCCAGCACCACCGAATCCAGCGGCAGTTCGCCGAGCACGCGGTGCATACGCAGCGCCTGCGGCCAGGTCGGGGCGCCGCCAAGGCCGAGCTTGAAGCCGAGCTTGATGTATTCCCGTGCCTCTTCCTTGCTACCGGCGAAGGCGTGGATGATGCCGGCCCGCTTCAGGCGAAACCGTTTGAGCGTGGCAATCACCGCCGCATGGCTACGTCGCACATGGATCAATGCCGGAAGTTCGAAATCCGCCGCCAGTTGCAATTGCGCATCGAACAATACCTGCTGACGGTCGCGGTCCAGAGTCTCGATGAAGTAATCCAGGCCGATCTCGCCTACTGCGCACAGTTGCCGATGACCGGCCAGACGTGTCAGCCAGTCACCGAGTTCGTTCAGGTGTTGCGGGCGATGATCGTCCAGGTACACCGGATGCAAACCGAACGCGGCGTGCAGGTCGGGGTCACTCTGCACCAGCTCCCAGACCCGCTGCCAATTGGCCTGATAAACCCCCAGCACCACGATCCGTCGCACCCCGAGGGCACGGCTGTCGGCCAGCAACGCCTGGCGGTCGGCGTCGAAGTCCGGAAAATCAAGATGGGTGTGGGTGTCGATCAGCTCCACGGCTCAGTCCTGAAGAATACGCTGCTTGAACGTCCGTGCGATGGCTTGCACGCCGGGCTGGTAATCCGACTGCTCGATGGCCGCCAGGGCCAGTGCGAGGGCCTTGTCGGCGATCAACTGGTGTTGCTGGGCCATGGCATTGACCGGCAGCGGCAGGAAGTCCAGCAACTGGGTATCGCCGAACGTGCCGAGGCGCAACGGGCGGTTTTTCAGCGGGAAGTCGTGCAGCGCATCGAACACGCCCTGAAGCAGCACATAGGATGTGGTCACCAGGGCATCGGGCAAATGGCCCAGGCGCAGCAGCAACTCTTCCATCAATTGTTTGCCGCACTCGCGGCTGAAGGACTCACCTTCTTCGATCAGCACCTCACCGTTGAATTCGGCGAGGGCCTCTTTGAAGCCTGCGGTACGTTCCCGGCTGATGCTCAGCTCCGGGCGGGCGCCGATCAGCGCGATCTGCCTGGGCAGCGGCTCCAGCAGGCTGCGGGTCAGTTGCAGGCTGGCCTCGCGGTCGTCGCTGATCACCGAGCAGAAGTGCTCGGGTTCCATGACCCGGTCGATGGCGATGATCGGAATGCCCTTGGCCTGCAATTGGCGATAGCTGTCGTCGCCAGCCGGCAGGCAACTGGCAACGATCAGCGCGTCGCAGCGCCGGGCGCGGAACAGTTGCAGCAATTGCCGTTCGCTGTCCGGTGCATCGTCGGAACTGGCGATCAGCAACTGATAACCCCGGGCCCGTGCGCCTTGCTCCAGCAACTTGGCGATGCGTGCGTAACTGGGGTTTTCCAGATCCGGCAGTATGAACCCCAACGTGCGCGTGTGTCGGCTGCGCAAACCGGCGGCTTGTGGGTTAGGCGTGAAGCCATGTTGTTCGACGACCGCACGCACGCGTTCGACGGTGGCGCTGCTGATGCGCTGCTGTTCGGCCTTGCCATTGATGACATAGCTGGCGGTGGTGACGGACACACCGGCCAACTGGGCGATATCACTGAGTTTCAACCCGCTGTTTCCTTGTTTTTTCGAGGTTGCCTCGACATTTTCGTCAATCCTAACCGATTCAGGCAGGCGACCATTGTCGTAACGCATCCGACAAGTTGGGCTTCAAGGATGGGACATTATCGAGTAACGTGCCATTCATTCTAGATTAAACGTTTCAGCAAGCGTATTTTCTACGTTAAAGGCGCCTTTGGCCGGTACTGCCGTGAAACCGCCAAAAGCGATGGCCAGGCGCCTGAGCTGATTCATTCAAAACAATACCTGGTGCCCCAAGGCGCCAAAAAGGAGAAAGCATGCTCGAGCTCACTGTAGAGCAGATTTCCATGGGCCAGTCGGCTGTGGATAAGTCCGCAGCGCTGCAATTGCTGGCCCGCCATCTAGTCGTCGACGGCCTGGTTGCCGAGGGCTATCTCGCCGGTTTGCAGGCACGGGAAGCCCAGGGCTCGACCTTTCTCGGTCAAGGTATTGCCATCCCCCACGGTACGCCTGAAACCCGCGACCAGGTGTTCACCACCGGTGTGCGCCTGATGCAGTTCCCCGACGGCGTGGACTGGGGCGACGGTCATATCGTTTACCTGGCGATCGGTATCGCCGCCAAATCCGATGAACATCTGCGTCTGTTGCAATTGCTGACCCGCGCCCTCGGCGAGACGGACCTGGGCCAGGCCCTGCGCCGCGCCGGGTCCGCCGAAGCCTTGCTGAAGTTGCTGCAAGGCGCGCCGCAGGAACTGGCGCTGGATGCGCAGATGATCGGCCTCGGTGTGGCGGCCGAAGATTTCGAGGAGCTGGTCTGGCGCGGTGCGCGTTTGTTGCGTCAGGCCGACTGCGTGAGCAACGGTTTCTCCGCCGTGCTGCAGCAGGTTGAAGCACTGCCTCTGGGCGATGGCCTGTGGTGGCTACACAGCGAGCAGACGGTGAAACGTCCGGGCCTGGCGTTTGTCACCCCGGACAAACCGCTGCGTTACCTCGGCCAACCCCTTAATGGACTGTTCTGCCTGGCCAGCCTCGGTGAGGCCCATCAAGCCCTGCTCGAACGCCTGTGCGCGCTGTTGATCGAAGGGCGTGGCCATGAATTGGGGCACGCCACCAGCAGCCGCAAAGTCCTCGAGGTGCTCGGTGGTGAAGTGCCCGCCGACTGGCCCAGCGCGCGAATTGCGTTGGCCAACGCCCACGGCTTGCATGCGCGCCCGGCGAAAATCCTCGCGCAACTGGCAAAGAGTTTCGAAGGTGAAATCCGCGTGCGCATTGTCGATGGTCACGACAGCGCGGTGTCGGTAAAGAGCTTGAGCAAGTTGCTCAGCCTTGGCGCCCGTCGGGGACAGGTACTGGAAATCATCGCCGAGCCAGGCATTGCGCGTGATGCGTTGCCGGCCTTGCTGGCCGCCATCGAAGAAGGCCTCGGTGAAGAAGTCGAGCCGCTGCCGCCGGTCAGCCAGGCACGCGAAATCGTTGCCGATGTGGCTGAAGTGGTCCTCGCCCCGAAATCGGGCAGCATGGTTCAGGCGATTGCCGCCGCGCCGGGGATCGCGATCGGGCCGGCGCATATTCAAGTGCTGCAAGCCATCGATTACCCGTTGCGCGGCGAGTCCGCCGCCATCGAGCGTGAACGTCTCCAGCTCGCCCTGGCGCAGGTGCGTCGCGACATCCAGGGCTTGATCGAGCGCAGCAAAAGCAAAGCCATTCGCGAAATCTTCATCACCCACCAAGAGATGCTCGACGACCCGGAACTGACCGATGAGGTCAACACGCGCCTCAAGCAGGGCGAAAGCGCCGAGGCGGCGTGGATGGTTGTGATTGAAGCGGCGGCCCGGCAGCAGGAAGCGTTGCAGGATGCCTTGCTCGCCGAGCGTGCTGCCGATTTGCGCGACATCGGGCGTCGGGTGCTGATGCAGCTCTGTGGCATCGAAACCCCGAGCGAACCGGATCAACCGTACATTCTGGTGATGGACGAGGTCGGTCCGTCCGACGTCGCGCGTCTCGATCCGGCACGTGTGGCGGGGATTCTCACCGCCCGGGGTGGCGCTACGGCGCACAGTGCGATTGTTGCCCGGGCGCTGGGTATTCCGGCCTTAGTCGGCGCCGGCCCCGGCGTGTTGTTGCTGGCACCGGGTACGCCTTTGCTGCTCGATGGTCAGCGTGGTCGTCTGCATGTGGACGCTGACGCGGCGACCTTGCAGCGCGCCACGGCCGAACGCGATACCCGCGAGCAACGCTTGAAGGCAGCAGCTGAGCGGCGTCATCAACCGGCATTGACCAGCGATGGCCACGCCGTCGAAGTGTTCGCCAACATTGGTGAAAGCGCCGGTGTGGCTGGCGCGGTGGAGCAGGGCGCCGAAGGCATCGGCCTGTTGCGCACCGAACTGATTTTCATGGCCCACCCGCAAGCGCCCGACGAGGCGACCCAGGAAGCCGAGTACCGCCGTGTCCTCGACGGTCTGGCCGGGCGGCCGCTGGTGGTGCGCACCCTCGATGTCGGTGGCGACAAACCATTGCCGTACTGGCCGATTGCGCAGGAAGAAAACCCGTTCCTCGGCGTGCGCGGCATTCGCCTGACCTTGCAGCGCCCGCAGATCATGGAAGCGCAACTGCGCGCCTTGCTGCGGGCCGCCGACAACCGTCCGCTGCGGATCATGTTCCCGATGGTCGGCAGCGTTGATGAATGGCGTCAGGCCCGTGACATGACCGAACGTCTGCGCCTGGAAATCCCGGTTGCCGACCTGCAATTGGGGATCATGATCGAAGTGCCGTCGGCGGCATTGCTGGCGCCGGTGCTCGCCAGGGAGGTCGACTTTTTCAGCGTCGGTACCAATGACCTGACGCAATACACCCTGGCCATCGACCGTGGCCATCCGACGCTGTCGGCCCAGGCCGATGGCTTGCATCCGGCGGTGCTGCAACTGATCGACATCACCGTGCGCGCGGCCCATGCTCATGGCAAATGGGTCGGTGTGTGCGGTGAACTGGCGGCCGACCCGCTGGCGGTGCCGGTGCTGGTCGGCCTCGGGGTGGATGAACTCAGCGTCGGGGCTCGCAGCATTGCCGAGGTCAAGGCGCGGATTCGCGAACTGGGCTTCACTCAGACTCAAACCCTTGCCCGACAGGCCCTGGCCGTGGGCAGCGCCAATGAAGTGCGCGCACTAGTGGAGGCCCTGTAATGGCCCGGATTCTCACTCTGACCCTCAACCCCGCGCTGGACCTGACCGTCCAGTTGCCGCGCCTGGAAGCTGGCCAGGTCAACCGCAGCGACGTGATGCACACCCACGCCGCCGGCAAAGGCGTGAACGTGGCGCAAGTGCTGGCGGACCTCGGGCATCAGTTGACCGTCAGTGGATTTCTTGGCGAAGACAACCTGCAAGCGTTCGAAACGCTGTTCGCCAAACGCGGTTTTGTCGACGCTTTCATCCGCGTTCCCGGGGAAACCCGCAGCAACATCAAACTGGCGGAAAGCGACGGCCGCATTACCGACATCAACGGGCCGGGGCCGCAGGTCAGCGAAGCGGCGCAGCAGGCCTTGCTGGATCGACTGGAGCAGATTGCCCCGGGGCACGATGCGGTGGTGGTCGCCGGAAGCTTGCCATTGGGCGTCAGCGCGCAGTGGTTGCAGGCGTTGATTTTGCGCTTGAAGCAACTGGGTCTGAACGTCGCCCTCGACACCAGCGGCGATGCGTTGCGTGCAGCGCTCAAAGCGGGACCATGGCTGATCAAACCCAACACTGAAGAGCTGGCCGAGGTGCTGGATTGCGAGGTCGTGTCGGTCAGCGCCCAAGCCGAGGCGGCGGAGCGTTTGCACGCTCAGGGTATCGAGCATGTGGTGATCTCCCACGGTGCCGAGGGGGTGAACTGGTTCAGCGTCGGCTCGGCGCTGCATGCCACGCCACCCAGGGTCAGCGTCGCCAGCACGGTGGGCGCGGGTGATTCGTTGCTGGCGGGGATGCTCCACGGTTTGCTCAGCGCCGATACGCCGGAGCAGACCTTGCGCACCGCCACGGCGATTGCCGCGATGGCGGTGACCCAGATCGGATTCGGCATTGGCGATGCGGCGCAACTGGCGCAGCTCGAACAGGGTGTGCGCGTGCGTCCCCTGACAGAACAATAAGAGGGTTTGTCATGAAGTTAGCCATCATTACGGCCTGCCCGAACGGCATGGTCACCAGTGTGCTGTGTGCCCGGCTGCTCGATGCCGCGGCCCAGCGTCAGGGCTGGAGCACCAGTGTCGAAGTCACCGATGCCGCGCATCCCGAAAAGCAATTGTCGGCGGCCACCCTCGAAGCGGCCGAGTGGGTGCTGCTGGTGACCAGCGCGCCGGTGGACATGTCACGGTTTGTCGGTAAGCGGGTGTTCCAGAGTACCCCGGCCCAGGCCCTGCAAGACGTGGACGCCGTGCTGCGGCGCGGTGCGCAGGACGCTCAGGTGTACGCCGCCGTCGAAGCCGTCGTCGAACCGGTAGCGGTCGCCAAAAACACGCCGCGACTGGTGGCCGTCACCGCATGCCCGACGGGCGTAGCCCACACGTTCATGGCCGCCGAGGCCTTGCAGCAAGCGGCCAAGTGCCTGGGCTATGACTTGCAAGTGGAAACCCAGGGCTCGGTCGGCGCGCGCAATCCATTGAGCGCGCAAGCGATCGCCGAGGCTGATGTGGTGCTGCTGGCGGCCGATATCGAAGTCGCCACCGAGCGTTTCGCCGGCAAGAAAATCTATCGCTGTGGCACCGGCATTGCCCTCAAGCAAGCTGAAGCGACCTTGAACAAAGCCTTGGTCGAAGGCCAGCAGGAAAGCGCTTCGAGCAGCGCCAAGGGCCCAGCCAAATCAGAGAAAACCGGCGCCTATAAACACCTGCTGACCGGTGTGTCATTCATGTTGCCGATGGTGGTGGCCGGCGGCTTGATGATCGCCCTGTCGTTCGTATTTGGCATCACCGCATTCAAGGAGCAGGGCACGTTGGCGGCGGCGTTGATGCAGATCGGTGGCGACACCGCGTTCAAGCTGATGGTGCCGCTGCTGGCAGGCTATATCGCCTATTCCATCGCTGACCGTCCGGGCCTCGCGCCGGGGATGATCGGTGGTCTGCTGGCGAGCACCCTGGGCGCCGGTTTCATCGGCGGGATCATTGCCGGTTTTCTGGCCGGTTATGCGGCCAAGGCGATCAACCGTTATGCGCGTTTGCCGCAAAGTCTTGAGGCGCTGAAGCCGATCCTGATCATCCCGCTGCTGGCGAGTCTGTTCACCGGTCTGGTGATGATCTATGTGGTCGGCAAACCGGTCGCCGGCATGCTCGCCGGTCTCACGCATTTCCTCGACAGCATGGGCACCACCAACGCGATTCTGCTGGGTGTGTTGCTGGGAGGCATGATGTGCGTCGACCTCGGCGGACCGATCAACAAAGCCGCCTATGCGTTCTCGGTCGGGTTGCTGGCGTCGCAGAGTTACGCGCCGATGGCGGCGACCATGGCTGCCGGCATGGTGCCGCCGATTGGCTTGGGCATTGCCACGTTCATTGCCCGACGCAAGTTCGCCCAGACCGAACGCGAAGCCGGTAAAGCAGCGCTGGTGCTGGGGTTGTGTTTCATTTCCGAAGGGGCGATTCCGTTTGCGGCGAAAGATCCGTTGCGGGTGATTCCGGCGAGCATCGCTGGCGGCGCGCTGACTGGTGCGTTGTCGATGTATTTCGGCTGCAAATTGATGGCGCCCCACGGTGGGTTGTTCGTGCTGGCGATCCCGAATGCGATCAACCATGCGCTGTTGTATCTGCTGGCGATTGTCGCGGGAAGTCTGTTGACGGCGGTGGCGTATGCGTTGGTCAAGCGGCCGGAGACGTTGGAGTTGGCGGTAGAACCCGTCACCGCCTGACACCTGCCCCTGTGGGAGCGGGCTTGCTCGCGAAGGCGTCGTGTCAGCAATGAGTATTTCGGCTGACACGACGCCTTCGCGAGCAAGCCCGCTCCCACAAGGGATCTGTGTCATGCCAGGGTCATAGGTCCATGCTTTAGTTTTTCCTTTTTCAGGGAGAACACCATGAGCGAATTCGACATCAGCCGCCGTCGTGTCATGCAGGCGGTCGGCGCCGGGTTGTTGTTGCCGGGGCTGGCGCCGGCGGTGATCGCTTCGGTCAAGGATCGGCCGCAACTCACCGACGGCGTGCAGTCCGGCGACCTGCTGGGCGACCGGGCGATCATCTGGAGCCGCTGCGACCGCCCCGCACGGATGGTGGTGGAGTGGGACACCCGCAGCCTGTTTCCGAACCCTCGACGATTCGTCTCGCCCCTGGCCGATGTGCGCACCGATTTCACTGCACGGGTCGAACTCACCGGGTTGCCCGCCGACCAGGCGATTTTCTATCGCGTGCAGTTCGAAGACGCCCAGAGCGGCGTTGCCAGCGAACCCTGGTTCGGTCACTTGCGCAGCGTGCCGCAAACCCGGCGCGACATCCGTTTTGTCTGGAGCGGCGACACCGCCGGCCAGGGCTTCGGCATCAACCCGGACATTGGTGGCATGCGCATCTACGAAGCAATGCGCCTGCGTTTGCCGGACTTTTTTATCCACAGCGGCGACACCATTTACGCCGACGGCCCGATCCCGGCGCAGCTCACCACGGAAGGCGGCCGGATGTGGCGCAACATCACCACCGAGGCCAAGAGCAAAGTCGCCGAAACCCTCGATGAGTATCGCGGTAATTACCGCTACAACCTGATGGACGAAAACATCCGTCGCTTCAACGCCGAGGTCCCGCAGATCTGGCAATGGGACGACCACGAAGTGGTGAACAACTGGTCGCCGGGCAAACAGCTGGATGCGCGTTACCAGGACAAAGATATCCACAGCCTGGTGGACCGCGCACGCCAGGCCTGGCTCGAGTATGCACCGATGCGCTTGCAGAGCGCCGATGGCGGCGGGTGGATCTATCGCAAGCTGGGTTACGGACCGCTGCTCGATGTGTTCGTGCTCGACATGCGCAGCTATCGTGGCGCCAACGATGACAATCTTGGCGCTGAAAAACCCTTCCTCGGGCGTGCGCAACTGGACTGGCTCAAGCGCGAAATGCAGGCCTCGAACGCGCAATGGAAAGTGATCGCCGCCGACATGCCCATTGGCCTCGGCGTGCCTGACGGCGAGGTCAGCCCCGGTGTCGCGCGCTGGGAAGCCGTGGCCAACGGTGACCCGGGGCCGGCCCAGGGTCGCGAATTGGAAATCGCCGAATTGCTCGGTTTTCTGCGAGCGCAGCAGGTGCGCAATTTCCTCTTCCTGACTGCGGATGTGCATTACTGCGCGGCCCATCATTACCACCCGGATCGGGCGGCGTTTCAGGATTTCGAACCGTTCTGGGAGTTCGTCGCCGGACCTTTGAATGCAGGCAGCTTCGGGCCTAACCCGCTGGACAAGACCTTCGGCCCCGAAGTGGTGTTCGAAAAGGCGCCACCCGCGCAGAACGTCTCGCCGTTTGCCGGGTTTCAGTTTTTTGGCGAGGTGAATATCGATGGGCAGAGCGGGGAGTTGAGTGTGGTGTTGCGTGATCTGGACGGGGTCAGTGTGTTTGAACAGAAGTTGCAGTCGATGTAAGAAGTGGTCAATTGCTCAACTGATTACAGAACTTGCCAGGTTAAGAGTTGTGCGATTGATGGCCCGTTAATATATATGCCTATCATATCTGATAGGTGTTTTTCGCTGGGTTTTTTATTTATGTTTCAAGCTTGAATTCAAGCGAGGAACACTGATGAAAGTCATTAATGGGCAATCAAAAACATCATGGAAGACAGTTGTGTATGTGATCTTCTGCACACTTTTTCTTACTGCCTGCGCAGAGGCAAATGAAACCAATGCTGGTTTGTGTAATGGCAATTGGGGGCTGGTCGGTGGTTATTATTGCGACATAAGTAGTCCTGGCGACCAGTACTTTGTGTTTTTTTTGGTAGAGATAATGATCGAGATGGTAGATACCGAAGTGGTACCAGCGATCAATGTATCGTTGATGAGGGTGGCTTCCCCAGGGGCATAGACTGCAACTACATGTGCAGCCTGAATAACAATTGCTCTAACGTCCAATGCCCAGGCCGCGAACAACTTGAAGAGCTCGATGCATGGTTGAATAAACAAAATCAATCGGCAGGCGAAGATGAAATAAAGTCATCTTGAGTCTGCCGCTTGTCCAGATATTAATATGATCGTTCCCATGTATGGGAACGATCTTTTATTGAACTTCAGCTTTATCAGTACACGTCCCGTCGATATCGACCTTGCTCAATCAAGCGGTCAACCTCTTCAATGCCAAGCATTTCGTTAAGCACGTGGTCCACCCCTGAAGCCATTCCCTGCAAGCTGCCGCAGATGTAAATAACGGCGCCTTCGGCCAGCCATTTCTTCAGCTCGTCGGCCGATTCACGCAGGCGATCCTGTACGTAGATCTTTTCAGCCTGGTCCCGGGAAAACGCCAGGTCGAGGCGCTCGATGTCGCCGGCAATCAACCATTCTTCCAACTCATCACGGCACAGGTAGTCGTGCTCGCGATTGCGCTCGCCAAACAGCAGCCAGTGACGTTGCTGGCCGTCGGCAATCCGTGCCTTGAGCAGGCTGCGCAACCCGGCAAGCCCGGTGCCATTGCCCAGCAGGATCATCGGCACCGGTTGGGCCGGCAGATGGAAACCGCTGTTGCGCCGTACGCGCAGGCTGATGGAGCTGCCCACTGGCGCGTGTTCGGTCAACCAGCCGGAACCGACGCCAAGGTTGCCATCGACATGCACTTCCTGGCGCACGATCAATTCCAGCACACCATCGGCCGGGATCGACGCAATGGAATATTCGCGCATGGCCAGCGGCACGAGGGCCTCTGCCAGCGCCTGCGCGTGCAGACCGACCAGATGGGCGCGGTTCTCCGGTAACTGGCGGCTGGCCAGGGCCTGTTCGAGGGTTTCCTCCAGGCCGTTGAGCTGCACCTTGGTCTCACCGTGAATCCCCAGGCCGTCGAGGAAGTGCTCGATGGCCCACGGGCAATTGCGCGGCAGTACTTCCACCAGGTCGCCCGCCAGCCAACTGCTGGTAGTCGGAGCACTGAGGCCGAGCAAATACACAGGGGATCCGCTGCTGTCCGGGTTGAGCAGTTCACGACGGGCCAGGGTCCAGTTGTCGTAGCTGGGCGCTTGCCAGGTATCGACGGGGGCGTGGCCGGTCAGCAGGCCCAGTTGCTGTTGCCAGTGACGCAAGGCGTAAGGATCGCCGCTGTCGACTTCCACTGGCGCGAACAAGGTCTTGCCGCCGTGCTCACCGAGCCAGGTGTGCAGACGTTTGGCGAATCCGCAGAAGTGTTGATACTGCCGGTCACCGAGGCCGAGGACCGCGTAGTTCAGGCGTTCCAGGCTTGGCGTGCGGCCCAGCACCTTGCGTTCGAAACCCCTGGCGCTGTCCGGCGCTTCGCCGTCACCGAAGGTACTGACGACGAACAGCGCGTTGTTCGAATCTTGCAAATCCTGCTCGCTGACGTCCGCCAATGGCTGCACCTTCACCGGCAGACCCGCGGCCTGTAATTGCCCGGCGGTCTGCCAGGCCAGTTGCTCGGCGAACCCGCTCTGGCTGGCAAAACCGATCAGCCACGCCGGCGTATCGCTGGCGGTTTGCACGAGGTCCTTGCGGGCTGCCTTGACCTGGCGTTTTTTGCGCCGACGATCCAGGTACAACAACCAGCCGGTGATGAAGAACAACGGCATGGTCAGCGCGGTGAGGGTCAGGATGATGCGCCCGACGATGCCGAAGTAACTGCCGACGTGCAGCGCATAAATGCTGGTCAGCAGTTGCGCCTTGAGGCTCTTGTCGCTGTAGCGGTCAACCCGTTTGACCACGCCGGTGGCCGGGTCGAGGGTGATCTGGTTCAGCGCACGGTCGTGGGGTGAGGTTTTCAGCAGGAAGTAAACGGTCGCTGGTTGGCTGGCCACTGGCGGCATGCGCACGTTATAGGAACTGAGATGCGGACCGGCCGCGCTGTAGATGCTGCTCCACATCGCCACATAATCGGCCGTCGGTGCCGGACCGCTTGGCGCAGGGGCGCGTGCGCCACGAACGCGTTCGTTCTGCGGTGAGTCGGAGAGCAACCGGGTCAGGCCCTTGTTGTACCACTCGTAGGACCAGGACAACCCGGTCAGCGCCGCCAGGAGGTAAAACACCAGGCACCAGGTGCCGGCCACCGAGTGCAGGTCCCAGTTGAAGCTGCGGCCCTTTTTCTTCCAGTCCAGGGTCAGCCAGGCACGCCAGCTTCTCCACTGGCGAGGCCAGCGCAAGTACAGGCCGGACAGACAGAAGAACACCAGAATCAATGTGCACGCGCCGGTGATCTGCCGACCCGTTTCGCCCATGGCGAGGAAGCGGTGCAGTTGCAGCATCAGGCCGAAAAAGTCCTGGCCGGTGGCGTCGCCGAGGAATTCGGCAGTGTACGGATCGAAGTAGCGCATCTCGCCACGGCGTTCACCCGGTGGCGGGGTGAACCACACTTTGGCGGCGTTGCCACTGTCGGTTTCCACCGTGAGCATCGAGACTTTTTTGCCCGACACGGCTTCGATGTGCTCCACCAGTTCGGCGGGCGGCAGCACACCGGCGACCTGTTTCTCGACCTGCAACACAGAAGGGTTGAGCGTACTCAGGATTTCATCCTGAAACGACACCGTCGCCCCGGTGATGCCCATCAGGGCCAGGACCAGCCCGGCGCTGATGCCGAAAAACCAGTGCAACTGGAACAGGGTTTTCTTCAACACGTCGCTCGCCTTGTTCGTTCAAATTGATTCATCACGCCGCGCATTATGCCGTGGCGTTGTCGAGAAGCATTCTTTTTTACGCACAAAGGCCCCGTTCAGTTGAACGGGGCCTGGTCTTTCGAGCGCATTCCCTGTGGGAGCGGGCTTGCTCGCGAAGGCGTCGTGTCAGTCAACGTCAATGTCTGCTGACGGACCGCTTTCGCGAGCAAGCCCGCTCTCACAGTTTTTACATCGATCAGAAGTGGAAGTTGGTGCTCAGCAAAGCGGTACGACCGGCCGCCTGGTTGGCGAAGTGAGTCGAGAACGCCTTGTCGTAGTAGGTTTCGTCGGTCAGGTTCTGCACGTTCAGTTGCAGGTCGACGTTTTTGCTCAGCTTGTAGGCCGCCATCGCGTCGTAACGAACGTAGGAATCAACCATGGTGGTATTGGCTACGTTGCCGAACACGTCATCGACATAGAACGCACCGCCACCGATGGTCAGCCTTGGCGTGACCTGATAGGTCGTCCACAGGCTGGCGCTGTTTTTCGGCGTATTAGGCAGTTCGTTGCCGTTGTTGACTTTGTTTGCCGGCAGGTCACCGCCATCGACTTGCTCGCTGTCCATGTAGGCGTAACCGGCGAACACTTGCCACTTGTCGGTGAGCTTGCCGCTGGCCGACAGTTCGACACCTTGAACGCGGGTCTTGCCGACGTTTTCAAACGTGGTGGTGTTGGTTTGCACACGAGCGTTGTCTTTCTCGGTGCGGAAGATATCGGCGGTCACGGACAGACGATCGTTCAACAGGTCCCACTTGGTACCGATTTCGTAGTTCTTGGTGGTTTCCGGCTCCATGTCGCTTTTCAGCAGGTTGCCGTTGCGATCCGGCGTGCCACCCAACGGGTTGCCTTCCGAACCTTCGCCCAGGGTGTTGCCCGGTGGCGTGGCAGACGTCGCGTAGGACGCATAGATGCTGCCATTCTCGGCTGGCTTGTACACCACGCCGAACTGACCGGTAACGAATTCGCTGGTGTCATCGCCCTTGGACGTGGTCACGCTGGAGCCGTTGAAGGTTTTGTAGCTGGTGTCGAAATGGTCGTAGCGCAGGCCCATGTTCACCAGCCACTGCTCGGACAACGTCAGGGTGTCGAACACGTACAGCGCGTAGGTGTCGGCCTTGGTGTCGGTGCCGGCGTAGTTGCGCGAGATGGCGCCGTTCCACGGATCATTCGGATTCGGGTTGGACAGCGAGGTGCAGTTGTAACCGCTTGGCGCGCCAATCAGTGCCGGCGAGCAGTTGGTGGTCACCGCTGCCGTTCCCGGGGTGGTATCCGTGTTGACGTTGTACGAGGATTTTTCGCTTTCCTCGTGGGTGTACTCGACACCGGTGGAGAAGCTGTTCTTGAACCCGGCGATGTAGACATCACCAAACAGGTCGGTCTGGTTGGTGGTGGTCTCGGTGTTGCTCACGCGGGTGTTCGCGCGGCGCCAGACGCTACCGTTGTTGACGTTGCCTTTGCTGTCGTCCGGCTGGGTCAGGATGTAATCCTGCATGCTGGTGCCGTGGCGCAGGGTGTTCTTGATGGTCAGCGCGTCGCTCAGGTCGTGTTCGATGGCGAAGGTCGCGGTGTCGGTGCGGGTCTTGCGGAAGTCGCGGTCGGTCAGACCATAGAAATTGCTGCTGTCGCCGCCGTCATTCGGTTTGTCCGGGTTGGCCTTGGTACGGGCAGTCGAGCCACCGACCGGGATGGAGTACGGAATTCCCGAGTCCGGCGTGTCGTTGCTTTCGAGATGGTAGTAGTCGAGGTTGACGCGAGTATCGGTACCCAGGCCGAAAGCCAGGGACGGTGCAACACCCCAACGGTCGTAGTTGACGCTGTCACGCCCGGCGACGTTGCTCTCGTGGCTCAGCAGGTTCAGACGGCCAGCGGCGGTATCGGTGAACTGGTAGTTGCCATCGAAGGTGTAGCGCTGGGTCTGGTCGGAACCCCAGGTGAAGCCACCATCGAGCGAATCACCCAGGTGCGCTTTTTTGCTGACCAGGTTGATGCTGCCGCCCGCGGCGCCACGACCGCCGATGGCGGAGTTCGGGCCTTTGCTGACTTCGATCGATTCAACGGCGAAGATTTCGCGGCTCTGGGAACCGGTATCGCGCACGCCGTCCAGGTAGGTGTCGCCCTGGGCGTCGAAGCCGCGGATGAACGGGCGGTCGCCCTGCGGGTTACCGCCTTCACCGGCACCGAAGGTGATGCCTGGAACAGTGCGCAGCGCGTCCTGCAGGTTGAGCGAACCGGTGTCTTTCAAGACTTGTTGCGGAACAACGGTCACCGAGCGCGGCGTGTCGATCAGCGGCGCGGTGTACTTGGGCGAGGAGGCTTTTTCTACGTTGTAGGTTGTCTCGTCCTGGGCTTCGCCGGTGATGGCGGTGGCGCCCAGCGAAATCACTTTGTCCGGTGCTTTTTCGTCGGTTTTTTCCGCCGCGAAAACCATGTGGCCCGCAGAGCCGGCAGTAATCGCCATGCCGATGGCGGATGCGAGCAGACGTGGTGAACTGACCGGTACTTGTGGTTGTTGACGTGACATTTGAATTCCCCTCCCCAAGGATTTGAGGCGGCGGAATATAGGGTAAACACGTATTTGTATCAATTGCGAAATATTACTATTCGCGCTGAATTTACATTCTTTACAATTTACCCTTACGGTTTTTGCTGTCTCGTTCGTCTGTGGGGTTTTACACAGGCAATAAGAATCAATATCATTGACGCCCCTTTGTTTTCAGGTGTCTTTGCCATGCTGCTGCACATTCCAGGCCTGTTCGAAAAAGACGAGGTGCAGCGCATTCGCGAGGCCCTGGAACAGGCCGATTGGGCCGATGGCAAAATCACCGCGGGTTACCAATCGGCGAAGGCCAAGCACAATTTGCAGTTGCCGGAAGGCCACCCGCTGGCCAAGGAGATCGGCGCGGCGATGCTGGACCGGCTGTGGAAAAATCCGTTGTTCATGTCGGCAGCGTTACCGCACAAAGTCTTTCCTCCGCTGCTGAACTGTTACACCGCCGGTGGCAGTTTCGATTTTCATATCGACAACGCGGTGCGACAGCCCAAAGGCGGCATCGAGCGGGTGCGCACGGATTTGTCCGCCACGCTGTTCTTCAGCGAGCCCGAGGATTACGACGGCGGCGAGCTGGAAATCCAGGACACCTTCGGCACCCAGCGGGTGAAGCTGCCTGCCGGCGACATGGTGCTTTACCCCGGCACCAGCCTGCACAAGGTCAACGCGGTGACGCGTGGAACACGATTCGCCTCGTTTTTCTGGACTCAAAGCCTGGTGCGCGAAGACAGCCAGCGCGCCCTGTTGTTCGAGATGGACGGGGCAATCCAGCAACTGACCCGCGATGTGCCTGATCATCCATCGCTGATCCGCCTGACCGGCACCTATCACAACCTGTTGCGTCGCTGGGTCGAGGTGTAAGTGGCGGATTTTCGTTTACGCCGCGAGGAAACGCTCGACGGTGAGCGCCTGCGCGCAATGCTCGACGAAAGTCCGGCTCGGGCGGCCCAGGCGATTCTGATCGCGGCCCGCGAAGACGTCCTTGATGCGCAGGCGTTGCTCGGGCAGATTTTGCTGGATGGGCAGGGCATTGCTCAGGATCGGCCGCTGGCGCTGCGCTGGTTCGACATCGCCGCGCGACGCGGGCATGTGATGGCGCGCAACATGCTCGGCCGTTGTCATGAGCATGGTTGGGGTTGTGAGGCCGATGCTTCGATGGCCGCACGGCATTATCAGGTTGCGGCCGAGGCAGGGCTGGACTGGGCGATGTACAACCTCGCCAATCTTCTGGCAACCGGGCGTGGCGTCACGCCAAGCCCGGCGCAAGCCGTCGCGTTGTATCGCCGCGCCGCAGAGTTGGGCCACGCCAAATCCATGAACCTGTTAGGCCGTTATCTGGAAGAAGGGGTGCACTGCCCGCAGGATCGACCATGGGCTCGGGAATGGTATCGACGCTCGGCTGAGGGCGGAGATTTTCGTGGTCAGTTCAGTTTTGCCGCCTTACTAGCTGAAGAAGGACGAACCGACGAGGCACTGGAATGGTTGCGCAAGGCTCTGGCCGCAGGCAACGTGAATTTCCTGCGCGTGAGCATCGAGTCATTGCAGAGCGCCAATAACCCACGCATTTGCGCGATGGCGCAAGCCTATCGACAACGACTGTCGCAGCTGGTTGCAATGTAGCGGCAGGTGATTATTTCTTTTTTTCTGTTAATCAGTTTTGCACTCTAAATAACCTTGCATGAAGGTGTGCGTTGCCTTTTGCAAGTTTTGGTTATGGGTTGATTTTAATTTTGTAATGCGCTGTCAGTTGTCTTTAAATTTAATATTTGAAGGCTTGTGGTTCTTTGTCTGTGTGCATTAGTGTCGCTTCAACAATATTGTGATGGATGTTGGAAATGTCCAGTTAGTATTGTGATTAATTGGTTTTTATTGAAATCCTAAGAAGACAAGGAGTCTCTGATGGTGTCGGGAATAAGTAATAAAATAGTCGAGGCTGCCACCAAGGCGCCACAAGTATTTGTGAATGCCTCGCTGGGGCACGATGAAGAGTACAACCGGGAAACCGGTATCCAATTGACCAAGGAGCAGATCATCAGCCTTAGAAGGTATGAAACCTTGGGGCTGTCGCTTCCTGTACGGCTGCAAGATGTCATTGCCTATTTGAATTATGGCGCTGGTGATCAGGGCAGCACTGGACTGACTGCACCGGACTTCTTGCGCACATTCAGCATGACCTATGAACATGCCAGGCGCTGGTCGCCCTTACGCGAAAAAATAATGCTGACCGGCACTGACTTGAAGATATTCGCGGGGAGCATTATCAGGACGGGCAATGGGATTGTAGAAGTCTATGAAGACCTGAAAGCATCAAAGTATCTGGAAGAGCACGACATCAAAACACCGGAAGAATATCTGAATCTGAAAAAGCAGATTCCGGGCCTTCCCGAACTTGAGTTGTCTGCGGATGATGGACTGGATATCAGAGCTTATCTCAATGATTTGTTGGCAAAGGTCCGACTATGTCATCAGAAGGCCGAACATGTCCGAATGGAACTTGATAGTTTTGGTACTGATATGCGCGAAAAGGTGCTTCCGGAGATAAAGTTGCGGCTGGCACAAGTTTCCAAAAATACCTATCAGGCCGATATTCAAACGCTACAAGGTGAAATTGATGGGCGCGCCAAGGAGATTGATGAGCTTAACAAGCAATACGATCAGATGGTTCAAGAGGCGATCAAGGCTGCTTCAACGTTTAACATCGGTGGGCTGATTCTTGGTATCTATCAGGGCGTCAAAGCTGAAAAAATTCGTAAAGAACGTAATAGATTGAAGCAACTGCAACAGACAGAAAATCAGAAGATGGCCAGCAAAAACCAGACGCTGAGCTCCTTGAACAGGGTACGTGATGACCTGCAAAACCTGAGCTACGTCGCAGTCGAAGCCGAGCTGGCAACTCAAAACCTCATGCTGGTGTGGAATGCGCTCAGTGATTACATCGCTGCGTCCGTCGGTGACGTGAACAACATGACCGAGGCGACCACCTTGCGACGATTCAAGAATCAGATTCTCGATGTGATTGCGCCTTGGGAAAAGATAAGGACCAGTGCCGATCAGTTGTTGGGTGTATTTGCAGAAGCGGATAAGGAATATGAAAGTAATAAATTGGTTTTTCGGAGTAGGACGATCATGGGTACAATAAACAGTTACGCCGTCGAACCCGCCTTCAGCATGGATGCTCTACGTGTGCATAGTGCCGCTGTGCAGGAAACGAATACTTCGGTACAGATGCTCTTCGAACAATTCAATTATCAGCCAGGTACTGTAAGCGTCATGACTAATCTGGCGACTGCCATCAACGGGTCTACCTTCGACCTGCGCCGCCAGGCTCAGTCAGTGAATATCCATCTGGACCGTGCCGAGAAAAAACTGAAGTCTTATAAAGCTGAGCTGAGTGATCCAGCCGATGCGGACGAAGTTCGTGAAGATATGGAAGTTGTTTTAAAAGACGTTTACGGGAAGATGTTTACCGAAACTCAGGATCTAAAAAGCATTCATAAAGGTCTCGGCGTCTCTTATGATCGAAGTGGCTCCCAGGAATTGGTGATGATACTGGTGAAGGATCGTGAATTCGCTGAGGCGCAAAAGACTAAAGCCAATGTGACACTCGCTGAACTGGGTGAGGAGATGAAAGGTGTCTCCGAAGCCATTGATTTGATTGCAACTGCCGGGATCGAAAAAATCGGCGAAGAAGCTCAACTTTCAATGGATAGTCTCAAAACATTAGGTTTGGCACCTCCCCAGGTTCAAGTCGCCTTGCTGGCGATTGATACGCTAAAGAAACTGATCTCTGGCATTGGAGGGGCGATTTCTTTTCTCAATATGCTGGCCGCCTACAATCGGCTCAAAGAAAGAGCGAGCGAGTTGAAGGTGCAAGTGCAGAAATACACCAAAGATATCGCCAGCCTTGATGGGAAGATTGAGCTGATCGAGGCGCTGGATGAGCTGGATGATGGTCGTTCGAAATATCTGGTTGAATTTTCGAAGGCGATTGAAGATTTTTCGAAGTTTTCTCTCCAGTTGAAACAAGATCTCTCGTTGCCAGTCGAGGATCGAGCGGACATGGCGATCTCCAGGATCTTGAGTTTCAATCAATATTTGAACCGCATTTCTTAATAATAATGAGTTGAGGAGGGGGGCATACGCTCACCTTCCTCCAAAGAACATGAACATACTCGACTATGAATTGACGGTAGCGCAACGATTAGTGTTGGATCGATACACGCGGTTTCTTGGTTCCCTGCATCCGACTTTCCGCAATATACCGGTGGTATTCGAGCAGCGTAGAAAAAGCGGCCATCAACTGGCGGTTCTGGCCAGGGATTCGCGTTTGGAAGATGCCCGCTTCAATGAGCAATATCTGCAGGGTTTTTGGGGGCGCACTGAAGATGTACGACTTCTGAGCAGCGGGTATGTTGAAGATCTTCAAGTGTTCACCCATGAAGCGCTGGAAATAACCCGGCAAACCTCCCGGAACGAACCCATAGGCCTGGTGGATTTCAGGTTATTCAGTCTCTCCAGATCCCCGATCTGGCAATTGTTTCCACCCAGGAACATTCCGGACTTGATTCATGAGTTGGCGCTTCGATTTTATGGATTGAGAGCTGCGATACGACAGCTCAAGTACACGGTTGTGGAAGTGTATGACGAGTCATTTGGACTCAAATCAGTCTTTTTACGTGCAATGGACCATCGCTGCTGTCAGTGCCATACAACGCCCACTGTTGTACAGGAGTTGTTCCGCCAACTTGTGACCACACCGGTCTGGGACATCGATTATTCCAATTCGAATGCGTCTCTGCGGGCCTCAGAATACAAGGCCGATGTGGCAGCTCTGTTCAGTGCTTTTTCCTCTGTCAGTTCGCGGATGGGAGTGTTCCTTGAAGGGCTTTATCATCGTACTGATGGTGTGATCAACGAACTCTTGCAGGCAAAGAGTGCCTCCAGGCTTGGCGAGTTGAATTTCAACCTGGCCTCCATTAACGAAGGCGGAACCGAATGCCTGGCGATGATCAGCGAATTGGAGAATTGGCTGCGCAAATAAAAAAGGCCCATGTACGCATGGGCCTTTTTTTTTGGAACGTGTCGGTTACACGTAGAACGACTTCAGCGGCGGGAAGCCGTTGAATTCAACAGCGCTGTAGCTGGTGGTGTACGCACCGGTCGACAGCCAGTACAGGCGATCACCGATGGCCAGGTTCAGCGGCAGGCCGTACTTGTAGTTTTCGTACATGATGTCGGCGCTGTCGCAGGTCGGGCCGGCGATGACCACTTCTTCCATCTCGCCCTTCTTCTCGGTCCAGATCGGGAACTTGATGGCTTCATCCATGGTTTCGATCAGGCCGGAGAACTTGCCCACATCCGTGTACACCCAGCGCTCTACCGCGGTGCGGGATTTGCGCGCGACCAGCACCACTTCGCTGACCAGGATGCCGGCGTTGGCGATCAGCGAGCGGCCTGGCTCGAGGATGATTTCCGGCAAGTCATCACCGAAGTCTTCTTTCAGGAAGCGGATGATTTCTTCCGCGTAGGTTTCCAGGCTGTTGGTGCGGGTGATGTAGTTGGCCGGGAAGCCACCGCCCATGTTGATCAGCTTCAGGTGAATGCCGTCTTCTTCCTTCAGGCGTTCGAAGATCACTTTGACCTTGGCGATCGCCGCGTCCCAGACGCTGATGTCGCGCTGCTGCGAGCCGACGTGGAACGAGATGCCGTAAGGCACCAGGCCCAGGTCGCGAGCGAGGATCAGCAGGTCCATGGCCATGTCGGTCTGGCAGCCGAATTTGCGCGACAACGGCCAGTCGGCGGTGGTCGAGCCTTCGGTCAGGATGCGTACGTAGACTTTTGCACCTGGGGCGGCCTTGGCGATGTTGCGCAGGTCGGCTTCGGAGTCGGTGGCGAACAGGCGCACGCCCTTCTCGTAGAAGTAGCGGATGTCCTTGGATTTCTTGATGGTGTTGCCGTAGCTGATTTGGTCGGCGCTGACGCCGCGACCGAGCACTTTGTCCAGCTCGTAGATCGAGGCGATGTCGAAGCTCGAACCTTTCTCTTTGAGCAGGTCGATGATCTCGACGGCCGGGTTGGCCTTGACCGCGTAGTAGACCTTGGCGAATTCGAAACCGGCGCGCAGGTCGTCATAGGCCTGGGCGATCATCGCGGTGTCGATCACCACGAACGGGGTTTCCTGTTTGTCGGCGAACGCCTTCATTTTCTGAAAGGTTTCGCGCGCGAAATAGTCTTCGACCTGGATCGACATACCTGGGAGCTCCTAATGGCAAACGGGTAAAAACAATGGGTGCAAATGAACGTCCTCCGTATCCCCACTTTGGTTCGCCTACTTCCCAAGGCATGTCGCCGAAAGCAAAAAGGCCATGGGAGCGCTGCGCCCTTGGCCTTGCTGTCTCGTCGTCAGTACTTGAGCCGGATGGATCGTTTCCAGCATGGACGTTCGGCGCGAACTTTAGGGCGTGAGGGGCTTGAGATCAACAAAAAATGTCGCGTTTTTGCACTCTTCTGACGCGCGTTGCGAGCATCACTCTTTGTAACCGACTCAGATGACAGTCGGATGTTCCCCAGGATTTGTTAAGTGTTAAAAATATCTGCACGTTCGCTGCTGTTGTGCGCCAAGTCATAGATAAGTGTGATGGCGTCAACTTCGGCGACGTTAGGGGCGAGAGAGTGGTCTGAGGGGGATTTTGGATGATGCGGCGGGCGCTTTTGCAGGGCTGTTAAATACCGTGATGTTGATATTTTTTTCCAGCGTTTGAAGCCGTAAAAAATCTGTGGCGAGGGAGCTTGCTCCCGCTGGACTGCGCAGCAGTCCCCGCTCTTTTTTGCAAAGAGGGGCCGCTTCGCGACCCAGCGGGAGCAAGCTCCCTCGCCACAAGTTCGGTTTTGACTATTTATTGATCAGGCGATCTCTGCCTCGGCAGGCGAGACGATATTGGTCTTCATCCTCCGCGAACGTCCGGAACTCAGGTAGGCCGCAATCGATTCCTGTGTCACCTCACCCAAAAACACTCGCTCGGCATCCATCACCGGCAACCACGCCCGATTGAACTCGTACATGCGCGACAGCAGGATGCGCAGATGTTCGTCGTACGCCGCCGTGGCGTTGAACTCGCGTTGGTACTGCGCGCAGGTGCCGGTCTGGCGGTGCAGGTCGCGACGGCGCACGTAACCCAGGGCTTTGTTCTCGGCACAAGTGACCACCACGTAGCGTCGGTCGTGCTCGTCCATCAACTCCAGCGCTTCGGCCACCGGGGTTTGCGGGCTGACGGAGGGCGCGTTGTCCGCCGCGTCTTCGGCTTTTACCAACAGCAGGCGCTTGAGTGTGCTGTCCTGACCGACGAAGTTGCTGACAAACTCGTCTGCCGGATGCGCGAGCAACGTGTCCGGGTGATCAATCTGCAATAGCTTGCCGGCGCGGAAGATCGCGATCTTGTCGCCGAGCTTGATCGCCTCGTCGATGTCATGGCTGACCATGATCACGGTCTTGTTCAGCGCCCGCTGCATCTCGAAGAATTCGTTCTGGATCATTTCGCGGTTGATCGGGTCGACCGCGCCGAACGGTTCGTCCATCAACAGCAACGGTGCATCTGCGGCCAGTGCGCGGATTACGCCGATCCGCTGCTGCTGACCACCGGACAACTCCCGCGGATAGCGATGCAGGTATTGCTTGGGTTCGAGCTTGATCATGTTCATCAACTCGCGGGCGCGGTCGTGGCATTTCTGTTTGTCCCAGCCGAGCAGCTTCGGCACCACCACAATGTTCTCTTCGATGGTCATGTTCGGGAACAGGCCGATCTGCTGGATCACGTAACCGATATTGCGCCGCAGCGTCACAGCGTCGAGGTCGGTGGTGTCTTCGCCGTTGATCAGGATCTTGCCCGAGGTCGGCTTGATCAGGCGGTTGATCATTTTCAGCGTGGTGCTTTTGCCGCAACCCGAGGGCCCGAGGAACACACAGATTTCGCCTTCATTGACAGTCAGGCTCACCGAGTCCACGGCTTTCACATCTTTGCCGTTGCTTTGGAAGGTCTTGCTGAGGTTTTGAAGTTCGATCATTTCAGGAGTCCTTTTGGGGTCAACGAGCGTTGCAGCACTTGCAGAAAGAGGTCGGCGATGATCGCCAGCACACTGACCAGCACGGCGCCGACAATCAGCATCGACATGTCGCTGCGGCTGATGGAAGCGAGGATGAGTACGCCGAGGCCGCCAGCGCCGATGGTGGCGGCGATGGTCATCACGCCGATGTTCATGACCACGGCGGTGCGCACGCCGGCGAGGATCACCGGCACGGCGATGGGCAGCTCAACCATGCGCAGGCGCTGGCCGAAGGTCATGCCGATGCCGCGCGCAGCTTCGCGGATGCCCGGCTCGACGCTGGTCAGGGCCAGATAGGTGTTACGCATGATCGGCAGCAGCGAGTAGAGAAACACCGCGGTGATCGCCGGCATCGGCCCCAGGCCCTGGCCGAATGTCGAGTACACCGGCAACAACAAACCGAACAGGGCAATCGACGGGATGGTCAGCAGCACCGTGGCGCTGGCCTGCAAGGGACCTGCGAGAGTTGGGAACCGCGTCATCAGAATGCCCAGCGGCACGCCGACCAGAATCGCCAGGCTCACGGCGATGCCGACCAGGGTGATGTGTTGCCAGGTCAGGTGCAGCACTTGCGCCCAGTCGAGATGGGAAAAGGCGTTGAGAAAATCCATGTCGTCTCCTCCTCAGTTCAAGGGATGCTGGCGCAGGAAATCTGCGGCAACGGATGCAGGGCTTTGATGATCGACATCAACCCGGGCGTTGAGCTGACGCATGGTTTCGTCATCGAACAGGTCGGCCAGCGGCTTGAGCTGGGCTGCCAGTTGCGGATGTGCATCGAGATACGCCTGACGCACAACTGGCGCGGCGGTGTAGTCGGGGAAGTAGTGTTTGTCGTCTTCCAGCAATTTGAGCTTGAACGCGCTCAAGCGTCCGTCGGTGGTGTAGACCAGGCCAGCAAACACCTGGCCGTTGCGCAGGGCGGTGTAGACCAGACCGGCGTCCATCTGCCGGATGTTTTTACGGGTCAGGTCCATGCCGTAGCGCTCGACCATGCCGGCCAGGCCGTCGGAGCGGTTGGCAAACTCGGTGTCCAGCGCCACCAGCGGATTGTCCTTGGCCTCGGCGCGCAATGTGCGGTCGAGGTCACTGATGGTGCGGACTTGCGGGTACTCGGCGGCGATGTTTGCCGGCAGCGCCAGTGCATAGGTGTTGCTGAATTTCGACGGCGAGAGCCAGGCCAGGCCTTTCTTCGCGTCCAGTTCAGTGACCCGTGCCAGTGACTGCTGGCTGTCGAGTTTCTCCGTCACATGGTTGTAGGACACCAGGGACACGCCGGTGTATTCCCAGAGCATGTCCAGTTGACCGCTTTCCTGGGCACTACGGGCCAGGTTGCTGCCCAGGCCACCGGTGACCTGAGCGTCATAACCTTTGCTGCGTAGGTATTGAGCGGTGATTTCCGCGAGCAGGGTCTGTTCGGTGAACACCCGGGCGCCGATGCGGATCAACGGTTTTTCCGCAGCCTGGGCAAATCCTGCGCACAGCAGAACGCAGCCTAGTAAAAAGCTTGATGTTTTCATGACGATTCCTTTGCCGGGGCTTAAGACGGGCGCAAGCCGCGTTCGAGCCAGAGGCGGCTGGCGAGGGTCACCAGGCCATCGAGCAGCAGGGCCAGCAACGCGGTACACGCCGCGCCGAGCAGCAACTGCGGCTGATTGTTCAGGGCAATGCCGGGGAATATCAGGCTGCCGAGACTGTTAGCACCGATCAGGAACGCCAGCGGCGCTGTCCCGACGTTGATCGCTAACGCCACGCGAACACCACCGATGATGATCGGCACGGCGTTCGGCAGTTCGACTTTCCACAGCACCTGGCGCGGGGTCATGCCAATGCCGACCGCTGCTTCCTTGAGCGAGCCCTGGACGTTTTTCAGGCCTTCGTAGGTGTTACGCACGATGGGCAACAATGAAGCGAGGAACAGGGCGAAGATGGCCGGGCCACTGCCGATGCCGAGGATGCCCAGCGCAATCGCGAGCACGGCCAGTGGTGGCACGGTGTTACCGATATTGAAGAACTGCATGAAGCGTTCGGCGCGGCCGACCATGGACGGGCGGCTGAGGAGGATGCCGGCAGGAATGCCCACGACAAGGGCGGCCAGCATGGAAGCGAGGACAAGAATCAGATGAGCTTGCAGGTAAAACAACAAATCGTCGCGGTAATGTTCGATCGTGTTGATGCCGATCCAGTGGATCAGCAGGGCCAGAAGGGCGATTACCAGCGCGCCTCCTATCAGCCCTTTGCCATAGTGGATAGCCACAGGCGGACTCCTTTTTTCAGTCGGCGAACACTGGCAATGCCTTACTTGGCTGCCGAAGAAATGTTCGCGAGAAGCAGCTCGTTCAGGCCGGCAATGCGGCGTGATAGCGAGCCATGAGCACAGCCTCGTCAGGCTGAATTGCAGGTGTTTCAGGCCCCCGACGAGTGGTCGTAACGGGGGAGTGGACGCCTCGGTGCTTTAAAAGGTTCCCCAATCCAACATTATTCGGCCACCTGTCGTCGCACCTCGACTCACGTAGCAGCTGCCGAGCTCGCGAGGCTGCGTCCGGCGGCGCAGCCGTCGTAAAACCGGAACTTGCGGTGTATCGGCAGACCTTGTTTGCCGACTCTACGACGGCTGCGCCGCCGGACGCAGCCTCGCAGGCTCGGCA
>NZ_AKJM01000105.1 GCF_000282335.1 Pseudomonas sp. GM48 | reverse complement strand
CTTTTGGGGCGTTTGCCAAAAGGGACTCGCCGTAAGGGCGAAACCCTAAGTGGCCGTTACCGCAGCAACGGATATGTACTCAATCAACCCAGAACCTGGTCGGCCCAAAGGCCGCCAAGTTCAAAAAGCCAAGATCAAGCCAAACTCTTGCTGACCACTTCATACACATCGCTAGACAACTGACCCGAAGCACGAATCCGCTCCAGCTCCCCCTTCATCAAAGCCTGACGAGCGCTGTCGTACTTGCGCCAGCGAGTCAAAGGCGCCAATTGACGCGAAGCAATCTGCGGATTAAAGCCGTTCAACTCAATCACCAGATCCGCCAGGAAGCGATACCCGGAACCGTCGGCGGCATGGAAGTTGATCAGGTTCTGCCCGGCAAACGCGCCGACCAGTGCCCGCACCTTGTTCGGGTTCTTGATGTTGAACGCCGGGTGCTGCATCAACGCCTTGACCCGCGCAAGCCCGCCCGGCAACACGCTGCCGGCCTGGACACTGAACCACTGATCCATGACCAGCGGGTTGTCCTTGAAATGCTCGGCGAAACTGGCCAGTGCCTTGGCTTTCTCGGCTTCGAACGGTGAATTGACCAACACGGCGAGTGCGGTCAGGCGCTCGGTCATGTTGTCGCACGCGTCGAACTGCTCCAGCGTCACCGCCAGAACCTCCGGCTTGCCGCTGAGCATCAGGTACGACAGCGCGATGTTCTGCAAGGCGCGGCGGGCAAAATGCTCGGCTTCGGCCACGTACGGAGTTTGCTTCGAAAGCTCGCGATTGGCTTGATAACGCAGCCACAGGCTATCGAACAACGCATCGGCCAATTGTTTACGGGCAAACTCGCGGGCGCTGTGAATCGCTTCGACATCCGCCACTTCGCTGATTTCAGTCAGGTACGCCTCGCTCGGCAACGAGAGCATTTCGGCGACCATGGCCTGATCCAGCGACTCGTCCGAGAGCACCGTGCGCAACGCCGACACCAGACGCTGATCGAGCACCAGTGCTTCGCCCTTCTGCTGCTGGGCGATCAACTCCTGCAGCACCTGCACCGACAGTTGCTGGCCGGCATCCCAGCGGTTGAAGCCGTCGCTGTCGTGCTGCATCAGGAACATCAACTGATCGCGATTGTACGGGAAGCTCAGTTTCACCGGCGCCGAGAAGCCGCGCAGCAACGACGGCAGCGGTTGTTCGGCGATGTCGACGAAGGTGAAGGTCTGCTCGGCTTCAGTCACGGAAATGACCCGCGAGGTACCTTGCGCCGACGCTTCACCGGAAAGACGCAGGGCAATCGCTGCACCTTTGGAATCCAGCAGCCCCAGCTCGACCGGGATCACGAACGGCAGTTTTTGCACCTTGTCCGGGGTTTCCGGGCAGCTCTGGCGGAAAGTCAGGCTGTAGGTTTTCGCCGCTGCGTCGTAGGACTCGCTCACCGCCAGACGTGGGGTCCCGGCCTGGCTGTACCAGCGTTTGAACTGGGTCAGGTCGACACCGTTGGCGTCTTCCATGGCCTTGATGAAGTCATCACAAGTCACGGCCTGGCCGTCGTGGCGTTCGAAGTACAGGTCGCTGCCTTTACGGAAGCCGTCGGCACCGAGCAAGGTGTGGATCATGCCGACCACTTCCGAGCCCTTTTCGTACACGGTCAGGGTGTAGAAGTTGGAAATCTCGATGAAGCTGTCCGGGCGCACGGCATGGGCCATGGGGCCGGCGTCTTCGGCGAACTGGTGGGTGCGCAGGTACGCCACGTCCTGGATGCGCTTGACCGTGGCCGAGTTCATGTCCGAGGAGAAACCGGCATCGCGGAACACGGTGAAGCCTTCCTTGAGCGACAACTGGAACCAGTCGCGGCAGGTCACGCGGTTGCCCGACCAGTTGTGGAAGTATTCATGGGCAACGATCGCTTCAACCCGCTGGTGCGCGGCGTCGGTGGCGGTTTCGGCCTTGGCCAGCACGGCGCTGGAGTTGAAGATGTTGAGGCCCTTGTTCTCCATGGCACCCATGTTGAAATCATTCACGGCGACGATCATGAAGATGTCCAGATCGTATTCGCGACCGTAGACCTCCTCGTCCCAGCGCATGGACTTTTTCAGGCTATTCATGGCGTGCTGGCACTTGTCGATGTTTTCCGGCTCGACGTAAATGCGCAGCGCCACATTGCGCTCGTTCATGGTGGTGAAGCTGTCTTCGACGCACCACAGGTCGCCGGCCACCAGCGCAAACAGATACGCCGGTTTCTTGAACGGGTCTTCCCAGGTCGCCCAGTGCCGGCCGTCTTCGCCAGGGCCGGAAGCAATCGGGTTGCCGTTGGACAGCAACACCGGATAGCTGTGTTGTTCCGCGACCACCGTGGTGGTGAAGGTGCTCATCACGTCCGGGCGGTCGAGGTAATAGGTGATCTTGCGGAAGCCTTCGGCCTCGCACTGGGTGCAGAACATCGTGCCGGACTTGTACAGGCCTTCCAGCGCGGTGTTGGTTTCCGGGTGGATCCTGACGCTGGTATCGACCGTGAAGGTAGCGCTGGTCGGTTGCAGGGTCAGGTGATTCTCGGTCAGCTGATACTGCGCCGCAGAAAGCTCCTGGTCGGCCAGGGTGACCGACAGCAGTTCCAGCTGCTGGCCGTCCAGCACCAGCGGCGGCAGGCCCGGGCCACGCTCAGGGTTGCGGCGCATCACCAGTTGCGCATGGACCAGGCTGTGGTCCTCGTACAACTCGAAGGTCAGGTGTGTTTCGTCGATCAGGTACTCGGGCGCCTGATAGTCCTTCAGGTAAATCATCTTCGGTTGTTCGGTGCGCATGCTGGAGTCCTTACTGATGCACGGCGAGCTGGTAAGCCGTGTATTTACGAATGTTGATCACGCCGGTATCGAAGATCAAGTATTGGCCCTTGACCCCCATCAGCGTGCCTTCGGCAATCGGGTTCTTGTCCAGGTTGAAGCTGACAATCTTTGCCGGGTACTGCTCGACCGGGTAGCGGATTTCCAGCGGTTCGACATTGGTAACGGTCTGGATCGCCTGCAAGCCGAATCGTTCCTGCAACCCCTGCAAGCCTTCAGCGCAGCTGTCGAACAGTTGATCACGAACCTCGGCCAGGTTCACTGTCGCCGCATCGCCCTTGAGTAAAGCACGCCAGTTGGTCTTGTCCGCCACCTGGCTGCGGAACAGATCCTCGACGAAACCGGACTGTTGCCGGGTCGATACGCGCATGATCGGCAAGGCCTGGCTCGCACCCTGGTCAAGCCAGCGGGTCGGCAACTGGGTGGCGCGGGTAATCCCGACTTTCACCCCCGACGAATTGGCCAGGTACACCACGTGATCGGTCATGCAGAACTTCTCGCCCCACTCCGGTTCACGGCAAGTGCCGGCGTCGTAGTGGCAACGCTCCGGGCTCATGATGCAGACGTCGCACTGGGCCAGTTTGGTCATGCACGGGTAACAGTAACCCTGGCTGAAACTGGTCTTGGTCTTGCGCCCGCAATGGATGCAGTGGATCGCACCCAGGTATTCCAGGCGTATCGTGGTGCCGATCAACGGATTGACCGGGACCTCGGTTTCGCCCAGACGCAAAGCGTACTGCACGTTCGACCCGTCAAGGCGTGCCGACATTTTGCTGATTGCACCGCGGCCAATCTCGATCAATGGATGGCATCCGACTTGAACAGGATGTTCGGCACTTCGATCGACTTCGAGGCGCATTCCTGCGGCCCCATGTAGCCGGTACGCTGGTCCTCGGGCAGGTTCTGGATTTCCCAGGCGATCATCGCCTGCAGCGACAGCTCGCGTTGTTCGGCAGTGAGTTTGCCACCATCGGACCATTTGCCGATTTCCACGGCCAGTTTCAGGCTCTCGTAGATATCGGAAGTGATGTTCTTGATCATTTCGTTAAAAGAGGACATTGGGTCTCCGTCTCTTTATTGCATGTTCTGAATTAGGCGGCCAGTTTACGGCGGTTATACAAACCGCCCAACAAACCGGTGAAGCATCCGATGAGTAACCCGCTGACATGGGCCGCGTTGGCGATTTCGCCGAAGCCGATCATCGAGACCAGCCCGGACAGGCACAGCAGCAACCACACCAGCATCATCACCAGCACGCCACGCGGCAGGCGATAAGCCGGGTTCGGCGCCAGCAACTGGAAGATCCAGCAATGCCCGAGCAGGCCGTACAGCACGCCGGACAAGCCACCGAACAAGGTCGGACCGCTGAAATAATACTGGGCGTAGTTGGACACCAGGCTGAACAGCAAGGTCAGGCCGATCAAATTGATACTGCCCTGGCGCGACTCGATGCGCCGCCCCAGCTCCCAGTACCACATGCCGTTCATCGCCAGGTGCAGGATGCCAAAGTGGATCAGCATCGGCGTGAACAGGCGCCACCACTGCCCCGCCGCCAGGCTGTCGGCCAGTGGCGTGAAGTGGATGTACTCGCCGACCACGCGAAACTCGAGGAAGGTCAGCCAGCGCATCGTTTCAAGGTTGTCGCCCAGCAACGTGATCGCACCGACGATCAGGCTCAGCAGCAATACCAGCGCGGTGGCCCTGGCGTATTTCAACTGCTCGACGAAGCCCGGACGCTTGATTGTCTGCGCCAGCGGAATGTCCAGTTGCTGATCGGGGTCGCCCGCCGGAAAGCGTTCGTACAGCGCGCGCACGTCTTCACTGATATTGTCCGGCACCCACAACACTTGCTCGCCCGCTTCTTCACTGACCCGGTGGGGCACTTGCATGCGCTTGAGCAGCGTGACGAACCCGCTCAAGTCCACCGCCAGGGGCAGACGCAATACCGCTACAGCACTCATTGCAGCACCTCCGGCCGCTCGACATCGACCCAGACGAATTTATGCGGATCCAGGCGGGTTTCCTGATCCAGTCGATAGGCAACCAGTTTGCCGTAGAGCACCGCGCTGTAATCCAGACAGGCCAGGTTCGGCCGGATCGGTGCCGGCTTGCCGCTGCGCCAGTAGTGGCCGACGAACAACAGCGGTTCATCGATGCCATAGCGCAGCAAACTGTTCTTTTCGGTAGATGTCAGCGGCGTCCGGGCCACGGGTTCCGGCAGTGCATCCGGCTGGAACACGATGTCGCCGTAGGTTTTCGGATCGTCCTCCCAGAACTTGGTACGGAAGAACGAACGCACCAGCCCATCGCCGCTGGTCATGGTCAGGCCATGGGGCAAGCGCATGTCCGTACCGCGTAGCAGCCGGTCGAACACGGTGCAGGCAAATGAACCCGACTCCGCCGACGCCTGTAGAAAATGCTCGTCGACGCGACCGTTGGGGAACAGCGCCCGCAGCGGCTCGATCAGCCCGGCATCCCAGCAGGCGTGGACCACGCGAAAACGCCCGGCATCGACGAACAATGGCAACTGGTAGAACCATTGCTGGAAGTCGTGCCAGTCACCCGGATGATCTTCGAACTGGGTCAGGGTTTCGTGCAACAGCCGGGCATGGCGCGGTGTGTGCTCGCGCACGAACTGCTTGCCACTGCCTGGCAGCGCCGGCGTGCTCCAGCCCAGCGCATTGAACTCATGGTTGCCCATGATGCACAGCGCCTGACCGGCCTCGACCATGTCGTGGACGATGTGCAGCGCCTCGCGAATCCGCGGGCCGCGGTCGATGATATCGCCGACGAACACCGCCATGCGCGACGCGTGCCGCCAGACGCCCCCCTGCTTGTGATAACCGAGTCGGTCGAGCAAGTGCTCCAGGGTCAGAGCGCAACCGTGCACGTCACCGATCAGGTCGTAGCTACGCGCGGGATCGAGCATCAGTCGCCTCCACCCCCCAACTTGCTGCCCCAGCCGAGTTTGGTCCGGCAGACCTCATAGTAGTTGTGGTCGAGTGGGTGAATCAGCCGCAACTTCTGGGCTTTTTTACTGACGGTAATGGTGTCGCCCGGCGCGCAGGTAAAGTGGTTCTGCCCGTCACACGAGACTTGCGGGTAAATCTGCATATCCTTGGACACGACGATTTTCAGCTCACTGTTGCCATCGACCACGATGGGTCTACCCGATAAGGTATGGGGGTACATCGGCACAATCACAATAGCGTCGAGCTTGGGATGCATGATCGGCCCGCCGGCGGACAGCGCATAGGCGGTGGAACCGGTCGGCGTGGCGACGATCAGGCCGTCGGCCTTCTGGCTGCAGACAAACTGGCCATCGATGTACAGCTCGAACTCGATCATCCGGGTCGATTTGCCGGGATGCAGTACCACATCGTTAAGTGCATCGCCCTGACCGATGGCCTCGGCGTGGCGGCGAACTTCGGCCTGCAGCAGGAAGCGGTTTTCCACCAGATAGTGGCCATCCAGCACTTCGGCGACTTTGACCTCCAGCTCATCGGGGCGGATGTCGGTGAGGAAGCCCAGGCTGCCGCGGTTGATGCCGAGCACTGGAATGTTGTGCCTGGCCAGCGCCCGGGCGGCACCGAGCAAGCTGCCGTCACCACCGACCACAATAACCATGTCGCAGACTTCGCCGAGCATCTTGCGCGACGAGGTTTGCAGGCCGTGCCCTGGCAGCACTTCGGCGATGGTGTCTTCGAGGATCACGTGCAGGTGACGATCGAGCAGAAACCGTTTCAGTCGGCGGACGGTATCCAGCACCTGGGAACTGCCCAGGCGACCGATGATGCCGATATTGCGAAATTGCTCCATGGGGCTCCTGCGGGGATCTGCGTGGCGGCGAAAATCACGATTATGGGCGAAAGCCGCCCGTAGACAAAATCCTTTCAGCTTCAAGGGTGTGTCCGGGTTTCGGGCTATGCTCGCAAGATGATGCTATTTCCGGATTTGCTCCGCCTGCCCCACCAGTTACGCCATCCCGAAGTGCGTGACCTGGCGTGGGTCATCCTCGCGCCGCCTATGCTGGGCGAGGCTCCGTGGCCACAGCGTCACCCGTTGGCCGGCAGCGACTGGGTGCAGGCACCGGAACGCCTGGAGCATTGGCTGCGCCAACTGGATCGGGACAGTTATGGCTTGCTGCACTGGCTGGCCCAGGCCCGGACCCGGCGCCTGGGCTTGTACTACGAACGCCTCTGGCAATTCGCCGTGCAGCATGCACCGGGCATTGAACTGATTGCCGCCAACATGCCGATTCGCCGCGAAGGGCACACTCTGGGTGAACTGGACATGCTGCTGCGTGACAGCGACGGTGTGCATCACATGGAACTGGCGATCAAGCTCTACCTCGGCCCGCAATCCGGCGACGGGCACGACACCGCCCAGTGGCTCGGCCCTGGGTGCCACGATCGGCTCGATCGCAAACTGGCCCACCTGAGCCAGCATCAATTGCCGATCTCCGCACGCCCCGAGAGCCGGGAGATGCTGGCGGCGCTGGACATCCATGCGTTCAGCGCGCATTTGTGGCTGGGCGGGTATTTGCTGTATCCGTGGCCCGGACAGGCCGCCCCGCCATCGGGTGCCCATCCGCAGCATTTGCGAGGTCGCTGGTTGCATCAAAAGGATTGGGCGGCGTTGTTGGCCCTGAGCCCGCCCGGTCGCTGGCAACCGCTGCCCCGCCACGCCTGGCTCGCGCCAGCGCATTATTCGCCGGAGCACACCTGGACCCCAGAACAGATGCAGGCGTGGCTCAATGACCTGGACCCGCTGGCGCCGGCACAATTGCTGGTACGCCTGACGGAAAATCCCAACGGCGACTGGGAAGAGGCCGAGCGATTGTTTCTGGTGGCGGATCGTTGGCCGAATGTGCCGGGGCAGAGTTGAGTCTCGTATTGCCTGAATCGACCCCTTCGCGGGCAAGCCCGCTCCCACAGGGATCCTCAGCGGATACAAAATCTGTACTCGACCGAGATCAAATGTGGGAGCGGGCTTGCTCGCGAAGAAGTCACCACGGTCTACCTGAGGAACCCCGGAAGCACGAAGTCCGCCCCGCCTACAAGCGAATCACATGCCCCTCGACGGGCGAGACCTGACCATGGAACAAGCGGGAAATCACGCTCTGCGCCGCCTCGTAACCCCGACTTTCAATGACCTTTAGCAATGTTTTTTCACTTTCCGTCACCTGCCGAATAAACCGCCGCAACCCTTCGCCAATATGCTGACTGACCCCCTCCGGTCCCCATTCGGCATTGCGCTTGCGGATCTGGATCGGCGCAAAAAAGAATACCGGTTGCGGTCCCACGATAGCCGTCAACCGCGCCTCATCGGTACTTTGCGCAGAGCCGGCAAAGCAGCTGTAGACCAGTTGCCCGGCAAAGTGCTGGTGGACTCGATCACGTAGATCCAGGTCGCCGGAAAAATCCACGTAAAGCGTAGGACGGTCACCGGCAAGGGTTGCCAACTCGGCATAGGACACCACGCGTTCGTAACAGCCAAGGTTTTCGACAAACGCTTTGTTGCCGGCAGATGTCAGCGCCACACGCTCCAGTTGCGGATGATTCTCCAGACACATGGCTGTGCCATAGGCGGTTTTGCTGGAAGCGCTGGAGAACACCAGGCGGGTCGCAGCGAAAAACCGATTGTCTTGCAGAAAGTCCGCCAGCATCGATGAGGTCAGAAATAACGGTTTGAGCAGAATCTGCAGATTTTCGGTTTCAGGCTGGCAGTACAAATCCCAACTGCAACGCGTGTATTGGTTGTACGCCGAGATCAACCCCAACCGGTGTTCGGCCGCATCGTAAAAACCACGTTCGGTGACCCGTTCCGGGCGCATCCACAGGTGGCTGGCAAGCGGAAAGTAACCGTAGAAACGCTCACCCACGGCGATGCCTTTTACCTTTGACGCAATGACGTCGGCGAACCCCCACGCCGGAATGTGGCCCCAATCTTCCAAGCCTGTAGGAAAGAATCCCCAGTAGTTCATTGAATTGCCATACGCAGCGTAAGTAATGTTGTTGGTGGTCAATGCGCAACGATCAATCTTCAAAATGACCTCGCCGTCCGCCGGGACCAGACTACGTTGCGCCTGCTCAATTCGGCTCTGGTCCAGGGCATTTTTACGGGTAATCAGGCGTGTTACTTTGGTGAGATCTTGCATGTTCGGTCTCCTGCTGTGACACGCTGGCGGGTCTCTCAAGAGTAATGACAGCCGATGAAGAGCAGGTTCGGAAATACCAAGGGCAGCCCGCCTACCCTCAACGCCCGCGCCAAGCCGCTGAAACGGCCGAGTCAGGCCCGGGCGATTTTCACCGTCGAGGCCATTTACGAGGCTTTTGTTCGGATTTGGCACCGTGCCGGCTGGTCCGGGCTGACCACCCGCGAAGTGGCACTGGAAGCCGGCGTGGCGATTGGCACGCTGTATGACTATTTCCCGAGCAAGGAAGCCCTGCTGTCGGGATACATCCGTCATCGCCTGGATGTATTGCTGGCGCAACTGGATCAAGAAGTCATCCAGGCAACCGACCTGGACTGGCCGACACGCATCAAGCGCCTTGTGTGTTTGACCTGCGGCCCTGAAGATGCCCGACACCCCCTGTTCAACCATGCCATGTCACTCATCGAGCATCAGATCGCCGAACCCAAGCATCATCGAAGGGTGTACGAAGAACTGTCGCAAAAATGGCGTGAAGCCTTTGCTGCTTGCAGCGATTTGCCGATGCAGCCATCAGCACCAACTATTCAAGCCTGGGTCATCATGGCCTGGGGCGGTCGCCGCTATTGCGTCACCGCACAACCGGCGGCGGAGCAAACTGCCGCCTGGCTGTCGGAAATGGAAACGATGATTTGCAGCCGATTGACCAGCGCCTTGTAAGACGAAGCGCTGGTCAATAAACATCAAACTTTCTTGTGCTGTTCAACCCATTGCCCATAGGCGTTGATGAATTTCTGCAGGATCGACTTCACCGACTCGGACAATTTGCCCGCCTCGTCAAACGCCGAACCGGCGTTCCCCAGATAGACCTCCGGTTGCTGCATCAGCGGGACATTGAGAAACACCATGGATTGACGCAGGTTGTGGTTGGCACCAAATCCGCCGACGGCCCCCGGCGAAACACTGATAACGGCTCCCGGCTTACCGTTCCAGGCACTTTTGCCATACGGACGCGAGCCCACGTCAATCGCGTTTTTCAACGGCGCCGGCACCGAACGGTTGTATTCCGGGGTCACGAACAACACCGCGTCGGATGAGCTCACTTGTTGTCGGAAAGTGCTGTAGGCTGCCGGCGGTGAAGCGCCATCGATGTCTTCGTTATAGAGCGGCAGATCGCCAATTTCGACAATGTTGAGCTTGAGATTGGCCGGAGCCAGTTCTATCAGGGCCCGTGCGACCTTGCGGTTAATCGATTCCTTTCTCAAGCTGCCGACCAGCACGGCGATCGTATAGACGTTGCTCATGGGAGTTTCTCGACTGTCCGATATGGAGAGCTTGTAGTTATAGATGACGATTCAAGCAGCGGGCGACTGAAAATACCGTCCCTGACTATTTTTTTCCTGTAGGAAAACTTACCTCGCCCAAGCACGGTCTACAGTGCCGCAAATTGAGTGATTTATCTCCAGAGGTTCTAAGCAGATGGCAGCAGTACTCGTCGGTCAGTTCCATGCAAGAGACGCGGAAGGCCGTATTTATTCGGTGCACGAGTTCCAGGACTCCACCCCGGCGGCAGACGGCTCAGGGCCTGTCACCACCTATAAGCTGGCCATTGGCGACCGCCTCAACAAGGTCGACGACAATGAATTCCTGTTGGTGCAAACCGGCATTACCATTACCCGCGAGCCGCAAACCACCAGCGCTTGATAACTCGTCGTTATGAGCAGAAGTCATATGCACGGACTTGGGGTAGGATTCAGCCACTGACTCCTCCACCTGCTGAACATGGACTTCACGCATGCGCTTACGCCATATCGAAGTGATCCAGGCGCTCTTGCAGACCGGCCACCTGGGCACCGCCGCCGAATGGCTGCAGTTGCCGGTGGCCGAAGTCGAGCGTTTGCTGCGCGACGCCGAGGATCAGTTGGGTTTCATGCTGTTCGCCAGCGTACGCGGACGATTGCAGGCCACCCGCGAAGCGCGGGAATTGCAGGTGGAAATTGCCCGGGTCTACGATGCGCTCGAACCCGTGCAGCGCCTGGCCAACAGCCTCAGGCAATACCTGGCGCCGCCGCTGCGCATCATCTGCACCCCGCCTCTGGCCAACCAATTGTTGCCACACAGCATCGCGACCCTGCGCCGACGCCTGCCCGACGCGCCTTGCACACTCCTGAGCCAGCCCACCCGCGACATCGTCAGAAGCCTGCTGCTGCGTGAAAGCGACCTGGGCCTGAGCCTGCATGACCCCGATCACGCCGATATCGATTGCCAGATGATTGCCCAGGGCAAACTTCAGTTGCTCGCCCCCCACGGCTGGCTGCAACCGAAACAGAAATACATTTCAGTGCAGGATCTGGCCGGTCAATCGATGATCGGCCTGGATGGGCACGACCCGCTGAGCCCGGCGCTGGAGAACAAACTGCACGGCTTGCGCCCTGCCCCGGTGATTCAGACCCGGGTCCAGACGCATCAGATGATGCGCAGCATGGTCGAGGCCGGCGAAGGCCTGGCCATCGTCGACCCCTTCACCGCCCTCGGTGCCAAAACCTCGGGACTGGACGCCTGCCCGCTGGCGCCAGCCGTCCCGATCAGTCTCTACGCCCTGTCCCTGAAAAACACCGAACCTTCACCGGCGGTCCAGGCCTTGCTGGCCATCATCACGGAACAAGCCGCGGCGATGCTGACGAACTGAGCGGGTTTTCAAACATTCGATACCAGAACAGCGCCACTTCAGCGGTGTTCGGATCAATGCCGCGATAGCGCAGGTGGTCGATCCCGCCAATCACGTAACCGCAGCGTTCATAGAGCCTGCAGGCCCCCAGGTTGTTATTCTGGGTTTCGAGCATGATGCCCGGGAGTTTTTTCTTGCGGCTCCAGAATTGCGCCACATCCAGCAAGGCCTTGGCCACACCATGTCGTCGGGCCGGTGCATGCACCGCCAACTCGTCGATATGGGCAAAACCGTTCCAGTTGGTACTGACCACCAGGTGCCCCACGGGCTGGTCATCCAGATAAGCCATGAAAATCGCGCTGTCGGCGCCATCGCGAAAACTGCTGAACTCCTCAGGGTCGATGCCGTAGCACTTGCGATAAGGCGTGATCGGGGTGACTGGCCACTGTGCCACTGGTTTGCCGATTTCGGCCGCACCGTAGGCCGCGACCTCAAAACTGAAATCACTGCCCCAGATGTAGGCGGCAAAACCGTCATCGGCAACCCGTACCGACAACCCTGGGAAATTCGGATTTATAACCGGTTGCATACTGGGAAAGGTCCTCACTCCTTGATGCAATCGACGGTGTAGCACCGTCCACTGCCCTGTACTTCGTGTTGCAATCCGTGCACATCAGCAACGAACCCCGGGAAACTGCTATCGAACGTGCGGGCAAACGCCAGGTAATCGATGATCGAGCGGGTCGATTCGGTAAAGCGCTCGCCAGGCATGATCAGTGGAATACCGGGCGGATACGGCACCAGCATCACCGCGGCGATTCGCCCGTCCAGCGCATCGATCGACACGGCCTCGACTTCACCCCGCACCAATTGATCATAGGCGTCTGCCGGCTTCATCGCGACGTCCGGCAGCACGGTGTACATGCGCTTGAGGTGCCTGGCGGTGGCATTGCTGCGATAGCAGGCATGTAACTGATCGCATAAATCACGCAGCCCCATGCCCTGATAGCGCGCGACATTCTCTTGCGCCACGCAGGGCAGGCAACTGGCCAGACTGACGTTGGCGTCATAACTGCGCTTGAACTCCAGCAATTCGGTGAGCAGCGTGCTCCACTTGCCTTTGGTGATGCCCATGGAGAACAACACCAGGAACGAATACAGCCCGGTCTTCTCGACGACCAGGCCACGCTCCCAAAGGAACTTGCTGACCACCGCCGCCGGAATCCCGCGCTCGCTGAGGGCGCCACCAGCCGTCAGCCCCGGCATCACCAGCGTGACCTTGATCGGGTCGAGCAACACATAATCGTCGGTCACACCGCCAAAGCCGTGCCAGTCGGCATCGGGTTGCAGCAACCAGTCCTCGGTGACGACCCGTTCCATGCCTTCCGCCGACGGCGGTTGCCAGATTGAAAACCACCAGTCATCAGCGGCAATGTGTTGTCGCAAATTGGCCAGCGCCCGGCGAAAACTCAGGGCCTCATCGAACATTTCCTGCAACAGCGAACGCCCGGCCGGACCTTCCATCATCGCCGAAGCCACATCCAGCGAGGCGATGATGCCGTACTGCGGCGAGGTCGAGATGTGCATCATGAATGCTTCGTTGAAGCGATCCCGATCCAGTTGCCGCGCGCCGCCATCGCGCACATGAATCATCGACGCCTGACTGAAAGCCGCCAGTAACTTGTGGGTCGAATGGGTGGTAAATACCAGCGGGCTGTCGTCGTCACGGGACGTGCCCATGCCATAGCGCCCGGCAAAAAACTCATGAAACGCCGCATAGGCGTACCAGGCCTCGTCGAAGTGCAGTACCTCAACGCTATTGCCCAGTTGCTGCCTGATCAGCTCGGCGTTGTAGCAGAGGCCGTCATACGTCGAATTGGTCACTACGGCGAGCTTGACCTTCGGTGAACGACCCTTGGTCAGCGGACTGGCGTCGATCTTGGCCTGGATCGATTCGCGGCTGAACTCACTCAGGGGAATCGGGCCGATGATCCCCAGTTCATTACGTTCCGGACACAAGTACAGCGGGATGGCGCCGGTCATGATGATCGAATGCAACACCGACTTGTGGCAATTGCGATCCACCAGCACCAGGTCATCGCGTGCGACCACCGAGTGCCAGACAATCTTGTTGGCCGTGGAGGTGCCATTGATCACGAAAAAGGTGTGATCGGCACCAAAGTTGCGGGCTGCACGGGCCTCGGCTTCGGCCAGGGGGCCAGTGTGATCCAGCAATGAGCCGAGCTCCGGCACCGACACTGAAAGATCCGAGCGCAGGGTGTTTTCCCCGAAAAACTGGTGAAACGCTTGCCCGACCGGACTTTTGTGATAAGCCACGCCGCCGCCGTGCCCGGGGGTGTGCCAGGAATAGTTGGAATCCGCCGTGTGCTGCACCAATGCCTTGAAAAACGGTGGCAGCAGGCCATCGAGGTATTTGCGTGCGGCGCGGGCCACCTGGCGGGCGAGAAAGGGCACGGTGTCTTCAAACAGGTAAAGAATGCCGCGCAACTGATTGAGCTCGGCCATGGCATCGGCGGGCGCGTTTTCCAGGGTCACTTTTTCGCCCAGGGCAAAGATCGGCAGATCCGGCGCACGCACCCGCGCCAGACCAATCAGTTCGGCCATGTTTTGCAACAAATGGGAATGGGTGCTGGCGTCCTCAGACGCAATCAACATGCAAGACAAGCCATGATAAGTCGACGCCACCAGCCGTCCTTCGGTGTAGTCCACCGCCGAAACGACGCTGAACCCTTCCTGTTCCAGCTCTCGGGCAATCCCCCGCACTCGGTCGCCGGCGACGCTGTCGGCCTTGATGTCCCGATGGACAATCAGGACCGGGAATTTCAAATCTTTATACATGAGGCTCAGTGTCCTGAGGCGGCAGACCGGAGCCTGCCAATCACCTCAGGGTAGAGGGTTGCAGCGGATGTGGCGAGCGGGATGCACCAACTTGTGGCGAAGAGGGAGTTTCCCTGTGGCGAGGGAGCTTGCTCCCGCTGGAGCGCGAAGCGGTCCTCGGCGTTCCTTCAGACATACTTTGAATGCAGGTTTTACGACGGCTTCGCCGCCGAGCGGGAGCAAGCTCCCTCGCCACAAAAAGCGTTCATTGGAAATGAGGGATCACGCCTGTACTTCAGCCTCGGCCAGTTGCACCCACAACGCCGGGGCACCAGCGGATTTGCCGATGATTTCCAGGCGCGCCGCGTGGCGGGCCAAGTCATCTTCACTGGCGCGGATGATGCGCGTCGGCTGGCGATCCGCCGGCAATCGGCGAATCTCGGTGGCCGAATTGTCCGCCCCTTCACCGGACCCATTGCCATCGGAGGCGTTACCGGCCAGGGACAGGCTCGTCTGGCCACCGGTCATGGTCAGGTAGACGTCGGCGAGAATCTCGGAGTCGAGCAAGGCGCCGTGCAGTTCACGGCCGGAGTTGTCGACGCCATAGCGCTTGCACAAGGCGTCGAGGCTGTTGCGCTGCCCCGGGTGACGCTCCCGGGCCATGATCAGGGTGTCGAGAATCGTGCAGTGCTGCGTAATGTCCGCGCGGTCCTGCTGCCCCATCAGGGCGAATTCGTTGTTGATGAAGCCAACGTCGAACGCCGCGTTATGGATGATCAGCTGCGCGCCCTTGATGAACTCGAAGAACTCTTCGGCCACTTCGGCAAAACGCGGCTTGCCCACGAGGAACTCGTTGGTGATGCCGTGGACGCCGATGGCGCCCTCGTCACTTTCACGATCGGGTTGCAGGTACACGTGAAAGTGCCGGCCCGTCAGGCGTCGGCCGATCAACTCGACACAACCGATTTCGATAATCCGGTGGCCGTCGGTCACCGGCATGCCGGTGGTTTCGGTGTCGAGTACTACCATCCTGTTAGCTACACTTTTGTAAACCGTCATCGCTTCGCCGCCTCTAAATACGCGTCAAATCTTAACATATCGTCAGAGAATCACCGCAAGAGCTGTCGATCAGATGTAAACAGCGATCGACGTTCTTCTACACTACGCAGAGGTGTAAATATGAAATATACGGTTAAGACCTTTATTACGAATAGTGGCGAACGGTTCTCTCAACTCTACGAAGCTGATACCCCTGGCTTCCCTCTGTTTTATCCAACAGCTTTTATTGCCCGTTCGATCAGGCCATCTGCTACACACGAAACCCAGAAGGTGTACCTAGCGGCGATTAAGAGAGTCAGTGAATGGGAATCCCGCAGGAACATCGACCTAGCATTGCGCTTCCACAACCGCAGTTTTTTTAGCGCCGCCGAGATAGATGACCTGACGAACTATCTGCGTAAGAGGAAATTGAGTGACAAAGGAAGTGTTATCAGCAGCCCAAAGTACAACACCTATGTCGCCTATGCTGCAGCATATCTCCGATGGCTCGCGCTAGAGGTCATAAACGACTCCAACACTCGCGACGTCAGGGATGCAATTGAGACGCAAGACACCATGCTGCTTAAAAAAAAGCGACGCAAGACGGGATCAAAATGCGCACACGAACAAACTATTTTGGCGGCGAGATTATCTCCTGAAGCCCGCAATCAGTTGTTGGACTGCTTCGAACAACCCTTTACAGGCATCCGGAAACCACAAGACTTTGGCCCCAGACTGCGAAACTTGGTGATGCTACGTATTATTTACGAAACAGGTATTCGGCTCGGCGAGCTCTTAAGCCTAAAACTCAAGAGCTTCATTGAAGCTAGTGGTGGCGATAGCGCCTATCTACACATACAACGCAACCACCATGACGCAGTCGACACCCGTTTAAATCAACCTGTCGCCAAAACTCTGGGACGTGTTGTTCCAATATCAGAAAGACTCGAAGATCAACTAAAGGAATACAGAGACAACTGGCGATCCGAGATTCCGAGGGTTGGATTCTCGGACGAGGACTTTATTTTTGTCGTCCATCGCGGTGGACGTAGCCAAGGTAAAGCACTTCAGAAAACGGCGTTTGGAACAGGGCTTATTAACCTCAAGCGATCCTATCCTGCTCTATTGTTGATTCACCCTCACCTGTTGCGACATGACTGGAACTACCGCTTTTCGAAGCAAGCAGATAGAGAAGGCATGCCTTTTGAGCAAGAGCGTACGTTGAGGGAGCAACTAATGGGGTGGGCACCAGACTCGCCCATGTCAAGACTTTATAACCGCCGCCATATCGAAGAAAAATCATATGAATTTGGATTAATAATCGCTTCCGACACCGCAAGGATCTCTATATGAATGAGAAGGCATCTATAGCAAGTACGCCTGTATTGCTTGAGGTTGATCTCCAGCGGACTGATCGAACTGAGCTGCGTAGCGAGACTTTTTACTGGGAGGAAGATGATCTTATTCATATAGGTCAAGGACGACTCAAGATGACCGACGCGCTGTCGCCCCTAAGCGACGCATTAAAGGAGTCTTTTAAAAAGCACGTTATCAGCTTCTCAAAACAGGGTGACTACTCACCCTATAGTTACTTGAACATCGTCGCATCGCTGAATGCAACACTTAAAGCATGTCCGACCTCCAAAATTGACGCAACCTGGATTGCACGGGCGCTGACTAAGCCTTCGTTTCATAGATCCAAAAGCGCGATAACACGGTTTTTCCTGCACTGGCAAGAGCGAGACAGCGCCGCCATTAACCCGGACATAATACGATTTCTGAATGATGCTGCCGCACACCGCAACGGGCCGCGCAATGTGCTCTCTGACAATCCAGAGAAAAGCTGGCTCACCGATGAGGAGTATGAAAATTTGCTTCGCACAGTTTGGGATAACTATGACTGCGGTACATCAGAGACGCAGGTGACGCTCATCAAGCTACTATCGATGCAATACTCGCGAAGGCCTGGTCAGATAGCCCTTCTCAAAGTGGGTGATGTTCGTGAAAGCGACGGTACGGATACCCAGGGTTTCATAGGGCGTATCATCAACTTTCCGGGAATCAAAGATATCACCGCCGAAACAAGCTTTCGAGATAGCAAATTCGAACCTCACATACTGGCCGATCACCTATGGAATTTATGCACTATTCAACGTTATGAAATAAAGAAGCTATTTGAACATACTTTGGGTTTTTTCCTCTCTGATGAACAATTGGAAAAGCTACCACTATTTTGTAGTGAAGCCCGAATTAAAGAAGCTCGGAAACTCATTGAAAATCAATACCAGCTTAACCTTCTAGAAAGCTTAGACAATAATTTATTTCACCTACGAAAAGGTCGCATAGTCGATATTATCAAATGGACAAATAACAGCCCTAACTGCAGCTATGGCATGAAACCCACTCGACAGTCCTTTCGACCGAAGCCACCAATTAGCCTCCGCACCGGCCAGATAATGGTTGTCACCGCGACGCGGATGCGTCATACGCGAGCACGGCAGCTCGCCCGCCAAGGTGTACCAAAGCATATTCTCTCCCATTGGCTGGGCCATACGCGTGAAAGAACGCTTGATGCTTACTACAACGATCCCGCCGAACAGGCGCGACGACTCGATGAAGCAATGGCCTCAACACTGAATCCGCTCGCCATGGCGTTCGCCGGGACGCTGCTTGACTCAGAGAGCCAGGCCATACGGGCCGACGACCCAGCCAGCAAGCTGGAGTTTGCCAGCGCAGGCGAACTCAAGAGCGTGGGTCGCTGCGGAAAGCACAGTTTTTGCTCTACAACCTCTGTGCCAATTCCGTGCTATCGCTGTAAGTATTTCGAGCCATTGGTCGATGCTCCTCACCACGAGGTATTGGAGGCATTAATACAGCGACAGGCAGCGGAGGAAAAGCCGTTGAGAATTGGCGGCCAGCGAAGCCTACTAATACCTATTGACCTTTCCTCTGATATTCGAGCCGTAGAAAATTGCATTACGCGTTGCAACGATCGCAAGGCCGCACGGAAGATGAAACCATGAGCCAGGCAATTCGGTTCACTCCCAAGCGCGATTTATCAGCCCAGCAAAACCTCAATGATTTCATTGCCCTAGCCCGCGATCATCTGACTCTTTGGTCTGAATTGGAAGATTTTGCCTGGGATGCATATAGATGGCCAACGACCCACGTTGCCATCCGTTTCACAAACTTTGAGAACAGCGGTTTACGTCCCGGCATAGCCTGCGAATCACATCAGTTGATGCATACGACTTTTATTGAAGTGGCGAAGGCCTTCCTCCGCTACAAGCACACGTTGCGTCCAAAGAAGAGCATCGGTGTTGAAATACGCGCACTGCGGACGATCGAGTTCGCCCTGCGTCAAGACACGCCTGTACCAAATATAACTAATTTCGACCAACGACACTGGGACAGAGCCGTCAGCGCCCTTGAACCTAGTGCTACCCGCCAAGGAGTTTGCGATGTAATGCTGGATATCCTAAAAACACTAGCGGAACTCGGCATCCTCACAGTCGATCCGCGGTTCTGGAGACACCCTTACTTGGGTCGGCACAGCTATGATTGTATCAATGGCGCAAGAGCACCGGACGAAGTGAAGGCTAAGAAGGTTCCCAATCAGAGCGCGCTTCTGGCGATTGCCGAGGTGTTTTCACGAGGTGCCAAGGAAACTCAGGAAGACATCGACATCATGGTTACCTGCATTACTGGACTTCTAATGAGTGCTCCTACGCGTATTGGAGAAACTATACGCTTTCGCACCGATTGCCTACGTGATGCCACAGACAAGAATGGAGAGTGTCAAAAATTCCTAGCGTATTGGGTACCGAAGACCCGACAATTCATCCGTAAAGCTATTCCCAAAACAATGGGCGAGGTTGCGACTGAAGCGGTCAACCGACTAACCACGATTACTGAAGAGGGGCGCCGTCTAGCGCACTACATGGAAAAAAATCCAACGACCTTTTACCGCCACGCGAATTGCCCGAATATTCCCGACGACCAAGAACTGACGCCAAAACAAGTGGCGCAAGCATTAGGCTTTTCGCTCCAGAAGTCCTGCGCGGGTTTCATCAAGAGACATACCGGAAACTATTCTCTGACAGGCTTTACACTGAACTCTTTGTGGCAACTAGTGCTTAACGAACATCGTGCACTTAACCCACACTTCCCCTATCAAGAAGCCCCAATGAGCTCAGCGGAGCCACCATTGAAAATGTCAGAGTCACTTTTATGTTTTCGTCGTTTTCAACTGGCATACAACAGTGGTGCAAGTCCCGTACTATTAGCACCATGCGATCGAAATTTTTATTATAGACGCTTGAGAACCGGCAGTAAAAACGCCTTGGCAATGAATTTCTTCGCACGGCACGGCTATGAGGCTATAAAGTTCACATCCCACAGCCTCCGCCACCTTCTAAACAGACTTGGCCGCAACAGCGGCATCTCCATGGACATGCTTACCGAATGGAGTGGTCGAGCTACTACCCGGCAGACCAGGACATATCTGCATGACGACCCGCTAACAGCGGCCTCCAACGGAGCTGCCTTGTTCGGGACCAACCAAGAACAGGAACCGCTGAAACCGGTCACCGACGGAGAAGCAGAGCTTTATGGCCAAGGGCCGTTTCATCGCAGCCGCTATGGCATTTGCCGACGTAGCTGGAGAGCCGGGCCCTGCAACAAGTTCGCCGATTGCCTCAATTGCTCGGAACTCCTCATGTGCAAGGGCCACAAGATTGCCACAGAAATCATTAAGCTAGATCGTGACAATTTATTCCTAACTTACACAGCCGCGCAACGGGCGATAGCGAAAGGCGATCGGGCCGCATCGCGATGGACTGAAAAGGCAGGACCGCAGATCGAACGGCTCGATCAACTGCTGGCCATCCTGCACGACCCTGAAATACCTGACGGCAGCCCCATCGAAATGGCGGGAGAAGACTTCAGCCACGAGAAGGTGATTGTGTCCGAGAAAGCCAACGCCGTAGGTATCAAGTTGCTGGATAGGAATGAACTGCGCATCACATACGGCGACGATTTATTGGCTTGCATAGAGTTGCTTCGGAGTTCCGATAATGCCTAAAACGATCTCAGAACAGCATGAAAGAAAAATCGCTCAGATGATCCGTAACTGGCCAGCCGAGCATGCGCTGGACTGGAACTCAGTCTGCATTGGTGCACAAGGCATTATGGGGTGGGATAACCCGCCAACACGTCAGGCGCTCGACAAAAAAATAGCGATAAAAGTCGCTTATAAGAACAAGAAACAACATCTGAAGGTAGAAAAACAGAAGCTTTCGGACATGCCAAGACCACGGAGTACTCTGGATGCTATGAAGAAGATCTCCAGGCTTCAGGCAGAGAATGATGAACTGAAGGCTGAGCTTGCCAGAATGGCGGAGATTGCGAACCGACTCATCTACAACGCAACCATTGCAGGCCTTACACGAGAGCGGCTAATGGCCCCACTTCCGACAATCCGTGAGCCATTGCCACGCAAAATTTGAATTCCGTGATCATTGAACGTAACTCTTGCATTTTCTATCCTCTAGCTAGTAAAGCTATTGGATTACGTGGTGGCACTGCCTCAAGGTTTCCGCACGCACAAGTTCAGAGATAGCCGATTTACCAATATTTAGCAAGCAGCGGCCAAGGCTCAATCTTTAGATACTTCAGCTAACATATTGATAATTCGACTAAAACAGCCATCTAGGTGAGCTAGTACGTCTCCCTACGATGAAAGAATCAAATATCGCGCCCTTCCCCTTTTTCAAAGTTTAATGGCAGGTCTATAAGTTGAAGCTCGTCTTGCACGTGGGATAGAAATTTCCTGATATCGCCGGTTTCCTCTTTCCGCATATAGCACGCGGCCACTAAGCTGACCGGATGGATCCCGAGAGCGCTGCAGAGCTCTTCGAGCTTATCAAGCGTCGGGCTGGTGCCGCCTCGCTCGAGCAAGCTGACATTGGTCCGACTACTGACAAGCGCAAAATCCTCCTGCGTAAGGTTTTTCTGAAGGCGAACCTGTCTCAGCGTTGCCCCAAATGCTTTCCTCAGTTCCATTTTGCGATCTCACAAAAGGAACGATAAGGCTTCATTGCACAATATATGACTACAACATATATTGGTCATTTGTGACGCGGAGAGAGGCTTGCCATGAACCAGGAGCATGGACAATCGATGATCTTTTCCAGCCTATTCAACGACGATTTTCTTGCACGCCCCTTCGTTCGACAGACGGTAATGTGTCCATGGTTTTATCTTCACGCGGAGGTTCGTGAAGGCAAGGAGTTCGTGGGTGAGATGCTGATGGTCTCTTCGTTTGATTCACTGAAAGATATCCTCGAGCAGCAGCATGACTCCTTTCGGGTCCGGTCAATCCAGTATGTCACCCCTGGTTTTGTCAACAAAACTGGCCATTGGCGTATGGAGCCGCTTCTGGAGGCGAGCGAAGCGCTCGGTCAGAGTGGAGAGAAAATACCCATTTTGACAGTTGCGGGCCGGACGTATTCGCAAATGGACATCAGCACTGAGATAGACTTCACAAGCGTGAAGGTATTGTTCACCCACAAAACGGAGACATGACTGATTTCTGTAGCCAGGCTGCCTTGGTTGTGAAGGCTTGCCTTGTCCGTTCAGCACTGATGTGCGGTTTACAGTACAATCTTGTCCGCAGCGTTGCGGCCACAAAAGAGTGGCCACATGAACCAAGCGATGTCCGGTTTTTTCAAATCATCGGTAATCAGTCACGTGGCGATTGATCGCCGATATTCTTGGTGCGCGTCAAGGGCATGCCAGCGAAAGCGGTGCCTTCTACCTTACAAAAAGCATCAATAGCATCGACGTTAAAAAAACTACGATACTTGGACGACTTTTGCAGACGCTCAAGCTTGGCTCGGGCATTAGCTGCGATATCGCTATCGACTTTAGCGCTCATTCTTTGCTCCCTTTTAAAGCACCGATACGTAAAAAAAACCTGACGGAGACCTTGTCCGCGGTTTCGATACGCGTCTCGAGGATTTAGGCTGGCATTACCTCCTAACACCCAAAGACTGTCACTTTTTTCGGCGACGGGATTCTCGTTCAGTGAAATCAAAGCTCAATCCTGCGAGCGGGCCACACGGTTCTTGATCCGGATGACAATGGAGCAGGCTTTCACACAATTTGATATCCAACTTATTCAGTGAAAGGCTGGCCTCGCTATCCTCAACCTCCGCCTCTGACTCACTTTCCCCGTCTTCCGGCACCAAAGATTCAGGGCTAGTCAAATAAAGAGCGAGCAATTTATGGTGTGGGTAGCGGTTCTCAAAATTCCTGACCAACCCCTTGAAAATGCTTTCACCCGTGGTTGTGCCAGCAACTCGACGAATCACATAGTCAGCGATAGCCAGGCGCACCTCGATCTCGTTTGAATCGAGTGGAAGATCCTCGTACCCATCTTCAAACCGGCTATAGGGACGATATCCAACGGGCTTATCAGTCATCGTTCAGACCTCCTGTGCGGGTTTACTTTGATAGGTCAAACGGCCGTACACGAAACTCCGGTATTACGATTGAAGTGATCGTTTTTGCGGGATCTAGGCGCTACCTTCAAAGTACTTCAACACCAAAACAAATGGAACCACCGGAATCTCGTGTACGGCCAGCGAAGTCTAGGAGAGAACGACCTGCGATCCCTTTCAGGCTGGAGGCCTCTGACATCCGATCAGCTGAGATTTCAGTTAACCAGCAAGTGGGTCAACACATGAGTGATCGCAGCGAACGTTCAGGAGTAGCGAGCTTTGACGAAATATTGATGAGACAGGCTTTTTGAGCCGGTGTACGCAGCAGATCGTGAAAGCCTTGAGCTTGTGGCGGAGTTTGTCAAAGCGGCTCTACGTGGCAACTCACCAATTCCACGGCCACAACGATTTAGCTGTCTCGATAACGAGGAATAAAACGCCACGCAAGGGTGCACTCACCTACCGTGCTGCAACGCAGGAACCACTATTGATGAGGTTCAAACTAGGTCATCCAACAGACCATCTTCGCGTAGAAGGTCAACTATCACCTGTTCCTCGATCGTATAGACACCGCGAGAAGTTTTCCAGACCAGTTTCCTTTCCTGCAGTGCCATGAGCGCTAGCTGCACATCTGGCACTTCAATCCTCGGCTCGCTTGTGGCTATGCCAGCGTTCGCTATCGCTTTGGCATACAACTCCATAGTCGAAGATTCGAAGGGCGCGAAACCCTCACCCTTTGCACCCATCACACAAATGACGGCAGACTGGATCGGTGTGAGGCTATGAATCACCATCTTAAGACTCGCATTGAGCGCTTCCGCTTGCGCTCGGACAAGCTCGGCAAAACGCACCAGGATGGCTTTAGGGCCGACGGTGAGATCGAAACGGATACCGTCTGCGGCTGCGCTGAGAATTTCGGGGCGATAACCACTCTCTTGAAACAACTGGAATACATCAAAAGGGTAGAGATCATGTGGAAGGTCAAGCCCCTTGCAATACCAGTCAACGAAGTCTTTATCCAGCATTGGGAGTTGCACCATTGAGGCCCCAAAAAACGCCTCTTCGCTGCTATTGCGAAGCATGGCAAGCTTGTTTTGGTTTGATCCGATGCAAACGATGCGAAGACCATAATGTTTGGAGCTGTTAAGTTCGTCCCTGGCCGCCTTTAGCGCAAAGAGCGCTGCGACGCCTTCGTCTGTCGTGATCGCATGTTGAGTTTCGTCGATTATCAGCACTATGAGTTTTTTCGCCTCATCGGACAGCGCTTCAAATGCCTTGGTCAGACCGATTTCTTTCCCGAGCCCAATGTTGTTCACGTTGAAACTCACGCGACCGACACTTACCGCTTCCAGCCCGGGAGCTATCGCCAATCGGCTCATGAGTTTCTCGTCACATCCAATAGCTTCTCGGACAGTCTCGACGATGACAGCTCCCGGATCTTTCGTCGGGTCCTTCCAAAGATCGGCATACAACACAATGGCTCCCGCCTCTTCCAAGGCAGGCCTCAAATCTTCGCGGGCGAAAGTGGACTTCCCGGTTCGGCGTGGCGCGGTCAGGAAGACACCTGACGCAGCAGCACTGCCCACTGCCACTTGCGTTATCAGCTTAGTGAGCCGTGCAGCCAGCGTCCGGCGGCGGTAAAAATTTTTCTGGGACATTGCTGGCCTTTGATGAGATCTATAGGGAGTCAAAGAGTGTGAAGCCGAATTTGAGCGGGACTTTGTATTAGCGCCCAGCCGCGGTTGACAGTAGCTGTTCTGTCAGCGTTCAAAAACCATTATAGGTCTGGACCCTGAGTTGATAGTCCTATGTCACTCGACTCAGCCACCACCGCTAAAACCCAGATCCGCTCGTGGCAACCTAACGGTGGGGGATTCGTCAGTCGTCCAGATTCTCAGCAATAAAGCCCACTAGATGAAGTGGATTTTTTGATTCAATCACCTTGTAGATGAGATCACGTTTGCTACGTGGCAGCTTCTTCACAACGCTCTTCGCTGAAGCCCTGACAGCTTCGTCCGTCCCATGGATTCGAGCCGCCAGAAGCAGCACTAGTGTTGCGTCAGAGAGGTTCATAAAAACGCCCCAATAATTTAGCCTCTCAGTGTAGCGAATTCGCATTTGTGAACGCACGATCAATGAGCAACGTAGTACTGACATTTCCGGCCAGATACACCAGCAAAGCAATGTTGTTTTGGATTGGTGTGCGACTTAATCGTGGGCCAGGCGCGATCCTTTGAAGGTTTTAAAAGCCTGCGAATGGCAAGTTTAGTTGAATAAATCAGTATCAATAACCCTTGGTAAAATCAACCTGGTTTATCAGCGGCCGTCCCTGCAGAGCCAGTCTGATATTCTGCGCCACGCACGCGGCAGCACTATCCGGACAGGACAATCCCGCCACATGTGGGGTGATCAGGATGTCGGGGTGGCCCCACAACAAGCTTTGCTCAGGCAAGGGTTCGATACACGTTACATCAAGCGTTGCGGCCTCCACCCACCCCGCATTCAGCGCAGCCAGTAGGTCTGTTTCAACAAGGTGCTCACCTCGTCCCATATTGATCAATTGCACAGGACGGCCGAATCGAGCGAACAAGGTGCGATCAAGAATGCCCCTGGTTGCTGGGGTTAATGGGAGCACATTGATCAATATGTCGACCTGCCCTGCCAGATCAGTTAACCCCTGCTCTCCACTGAATGACTCCAGGCCCGCCAGGGTTTTCGCAGAGTTGCTCCAACCCAGTACCCGGAACCCGTCGGCAGCCAAAGCCTTGGCAATCGCCAACCCCAGTTGACCTAAGCCAAGGATACCGATGCAGCGCTGCCCAGCAGGCACGGGCGGACGGAAATGCCAACGGCGCTCACGCGTGTCTTGTTCATGACGGTGCAAGGCGCGGTGATAGCGCATCACCGTGGCACGGGCATACTCGACCATAGTTCCTGTCAGTGAGTCATCGACCAGCCGCGCCAAGGGTACGCCTTGTGCCAGTGACGACAGATCCAGCTGGTTGATCCCAGCCCCCAGCGAAAGCACCGCACGCAGCTGACTGAAAGCTCCCAGTCCCTGTGGCGGCGTGGTCCAAAGGAGCGCTACGTCCACCGTTTCTGGCTCGGAGCACAGCGGGCTAGCGCTAAACTTCAGCGGGCCGAGCAACCGGGTCAGTGCAGTACACCAAAGGTCCGGGTCATCAAGACTGCTGTGGAAATACAGGTGCAGTTGGTTGTCTTTCATGGTCCAAAATCCGCTGCAAGGTGGGCGGCGCTACCTCGAGCCCTGACGGATACTCAGATAGGCCTGGTGTAGACGCTTCACGGCTGAGCCGATGTCATCCTGGTTGAGTGCACCGTAGCCCAGTACAAAGCCATCCTCGAACGGCCCCACTGCGTGATTGAATGCACTCAACCGACGCAGCAGAACGTCTCGCCTCGCGGCCTCGGCCTGCAGATGATCCAGATCCAACAGCTCACGAAAGCGTAGGGTCAAATGCAGACCGGCAAAGCCGCCACTCAGGTAGATGGCTTCACCGAACGCCTCTATCAGGCACTTGCGCAGTTCGGCCTGTCGTGCCGCGTACAGCGGGCGCACATTGATCAGGTGGCGCGTCAGATGGCCGTCATTGATGAAGTCTGCCAACGCCGCTTGCAAAGGCAGGTGACCAGGTCTGTACAGGCTGAGCAGGCCACGCACCATTGATTGGCTCAATGAGGGGGGGACAACCATGTAGCTCATGCGCAAACCTGGATACATGACTTTGCTGAACGTTCCTAGGTAGATCACCCGCCCGGCCCGATCCTCCCCCTGTAAGGAAGGCGAAGGTGCCATGTCATAGCGAAGTTCGCTGTCGTAGTCGTCTTCGACAATCCAGAAGTTGCGGCGCTCCGCTTCCTGTAGCAGGCGCTCCCGACGCGCACTGGACAGAATACTGCCCATGGGAAACTGATGTGACGGTGTGACGAATACCAGCTTGGGGTTCATCGCGAAGTGCTCGTCCGTCATGGCTATGCCCTCATGGTCCACGGGCACGGCAATGGAACGAACACCGAGCGATTTGAGCATCAAGGCGCCGGCCCAGTGTGAAGGATTCTCGATACAGACCTGGTCGTTGAAATCGGTCAGCAAGCGCAAAGTGAGATCCAGCGATTGCTGGGTTCCCATGGTGATGAGCACCTGCTCGGGACCACAGCGTACGCCACGAGCTACCCGAAGATAGTCAGCCAACGCCCGGCGCAAGGGAAGGTATCCCCCCCCATTGGCGTACCCGCTTAATTGCGACAGGTTCTTGCCCAAATAACGATTTTGCAAACGCTGCCAAACGGTATAGGGAAACGCCGATACATCCGGCACTCCGGGCAGGAACGCGCCTTCGCGCTCTTGCAGGCCGGATGCACCTGAAAGGATCAACCTTCCGCGTAAGGAAATCTCGTCAGGTGCAACACCTTGACCAGTCGTAACATGCGAGCGGGTCGGAGGCCGTTCCACGACGAACGTGCCGCTACCCACTGAACCTACCAGGTAGCCATCGGCCGTCAGCATGTCGAAAGCGGCCACGATGGTGATTCGCGAAACGCTTAACTGATTCGCGAGACTGCGGCTCGAAGGAAGCCGCGACGAAGGCCGCAAGGTGCCCTCCTCGATCAGCGCCCGCAACTGGCGATACAACTGCTGCTGCAAGGAGATGGCGGAACGTCTGTCCAACTGATCCTGGATCCGCTCGCCAATCAACGATGCTGTCATTCAATCCTCACGCTCAATGGCTCACGCCCATCAATAAAAACCCTGCCCGGCGCCACACAAGATTACCCGCCGAACAGGGAAAGAGGCTCCACGCTAGTTCATCAACTCCAGAAACTTCCTGACACGATCGGTATCGGGGTTACTGAAGAATTTCTGCGGCGTGGACTGTTCAATGATTTCACCCTTTTCCAGAAACACCACCTGATCCGAAACTGCTCGCGCAAATTCCATTTCATGGGTCACGACGATCATCGTGTAGCCTTCTGCAGAAAGATTTTTCATGACCTGCAAGACTTCCCCTACCCGCTCTGGATCAAGCGCCGAGGTCGGCTCATCGAAGAGAATGACTTCAGGGTTCATCGCCAGCGCGCGAGCAATAGCAACACGCTGTTTTTGACCGCCCGACAGGGTGAAAGGATACGCATGCGCCTTGTCACCCATGCCGACCTTTGCCAGCAATTCGTTGGCCTGTTCCAATGCCTTTGCACGATGCACGCCTTTGACTCGTATTGGCGCTTCCATGACGTTCTGCAACACGGTGAGGTGCGGCCATAGATTGAAACCTTGGAACACCATCGCGGTTTTGGCGCGTATGGCCGCCAGTTCGCGTTGACTCATTGCCTTGCCCGCATCGTTCACGCCAATACGCTGACCCGCAATCTCGATCCTGCCCTGGTCTGGTACTTCAAGCCAGTTGATACAGCGCAACATGGTCGATTTGCCTGAACCGGAAGAACCCAGCACGCTGACGACGTCGCCTTTGTGTACAGTGAGGTTAACGTTCCTCAGCACCTCGATACCTCCAAAGCTCTTGGACAGACCTGAAATGTTTACAGCAGCATGCTCATGCATGTTCAAATCCTCGCTGGACGCCATGGGTTCCTGCCCGTTTCAAGCCCACATCCATGAGCATGCTCAGTACGACATAAAACGCGATGGTGACAATAAATGCCTTGGTCGGAATGAAGTAACTTGCCTGAACCGTGTTTGCCGCCGCCGTGAGTTCCTGCACCGTGATGATCGACAGAAAGGAGGTGTCCTTCATTGCATAGATCATCTGGTTACCGATCAGCGGCCGAGAACGGAACAACAGTTGCGGCAAGATGATATGCAGGTACATGGACAATGGCCTGAAGCCATGCGCCTTGGCTGATTCGACCTGCCCCATCGGAAGCGTCAATCGGCTTCCTCGCAGGATTTCCGCAAAATAGGCCCCATGATAGATCGCCAGAGCTATCGCGCCGGCGGTCCATGCATCAACGCGAATTCCGTACTGTGGCAAGCCGTAGTAGATCAGGTAAACCAGTACCAGAAATGGCACCATGCGCATCACGCTCATGTACAGGCGACATGCCTGCCTGACCAGCAGCCCCCGATCGAGAAAGTAGTTGACCATGCAACCGATCAAAAAGGCACCTGTGAACGACAACGCGAACAGCAGCGCGGTATTGCCGAGGCCCTTGAGAAATATGTCCCGGGACTGCCAGATGATTTCCCATTCACTCATGATCATCCCCTCACATGGCCAGCCGATTGGCTTTGGTTTCGGCAAGTGCCTGCAGCTTGAGCAGACTGCCGATGATCAGCATGTACAACAGCGCCGCCGCCAGAATCGGGGGTAACGGTTCGTAGGTCACCGAAGTGATGCGATTCGTTACCCGCGTCAGGTCGACAATTCCAATCACCGCAATGGCCGGGCTGGCCTTGATCAGGAACGACATCTCGTTGACCAGGCCCGGCAAGCTACTGATCATCACCTGTGGAAACGTGATCCTGCGGAACGATACCCACGGCGTCATACCACTGGATTGCGCCGCCTCACGCTGGTCTTTGGAAAAACCCAGGAAGGCTGAGCGCCAGATTTCCGCATTGAATGCCGCCGTGTTGATGGTCAAAGCAATGATCGCCGCAGCATAACGGTTCATCTCGATGCCGAACGTCGGCGCAGAAAGGAACAGAAACAACGTCAGAGTGACCAACGGCGTCGCTCGGGCGAACGTTACATAGGCACCGAGCAATGTGCCGAGCACCGGCAAGCGTGACATCCTGCCTGCGGCAATAAAAAGCCCGAATAAAACCCCCAGGGCGATGGCAGTCGCCGAGATCCACAAAGTGGTCCAGGCGCCCTCGAGCAACAACAACCAGGCTTCGTAATTCATGAAGCACCTCCACACAAACACACAGAAATTGAACGTGACGTGGAGAATGCGTTATTGAATACCAGCAAGCTTGTGGAACTGATCGACGTTGGTGATAGGGCCGGTAGGCAAGTCGGAAAAGGACTCACCGAACCATTGCTTTTGCAGAGCTGCAAGCCGACCATTCTGGCGAACCGTATCCATGAACTCGGTGTAGAACTGCAGCACCTGCGGGTTGTTCTTTGGTACCGGCCACGCGTTGAAGCCGCCAGCGGTCACCGGGAAGCCTTTCTCGAAAAGGTTACCCCGCGCCTTGATCAGGTCGTTTACACCGATCAGCGAATTGATAACGTATTCGACACGGCCATTGGCAAGGTCAGCGTAGGCCTCGGGATAAGTCTGGTACTTCACCACCTGGCCGATATCACAGCCGGCGTCCTTAAGCATTTTTACCAGCTCTGGCAATCGCGCTTCGAAGGAACTGCCCCCCTGCACACCCACGGCTTTCCCACACAGACTTTTGATGTCCTGGGTGATGTTGTCATCACGCTTGAGCTTGACGAAGTAATGCTGGGCGGTGGCGAACGGTGGAGCGAAATCGAACACGCGCAAACGATCATCGGTCACGATGGCCCCAGTGAAGGCAACGTCATACTGACCAGAGGAAACCGAGGCCAGCAATCCAGTCCAGGGCAGGATTTCCTGACGGACATCAAAACCTTTCTGCTTGGCAAAGGCTTTAAGGTCGGTGAGCAATTCGTTATGAAAACCTTCCGGCTTGCCATTGACCACAAAGTTGTAGGGCGCGTAATCGTCCTCCGTCGCCACCGTCATATAACCGCGTGACTTGATCTGCTCGAGATCAGCCTGAGCACTCAATGTGCTTACTGTTGCGATTACAGCAAGGGTCATCCCTACCAGGCTTTTGGCTTTTTGCAGCTTCGTTTTCATTGTTGTTCTCCAAGCTCGTTTTCAAGCACGCTGATGGACAAGCAGCTTCCCCAAAAAGGCAACTGCCGGAATTGGCGTCAGATGCCTCCGACGCACATGTATTTGATTTCCAGATAATCTTCGATGCCGTAAGCAGAACCTTCACGGCCTAATCCCGATTGTTTGATGCCGCCGAAAGGTGCCATTTCGTTAGAGATAAGCCCGGTGTTAACGCCAACCATGCCGGACTCCAGTTGCTCGGCAACGCGCCAGGCACGGGAATGGTCCCGGGTGTAGAAATACGCCGCCAAGCCAAACTCGGTATCGTTGGCTTGCTCGACAACCTGGCGCTCGTCTTCGAAGCGAATGAGAGGGGCCACCGGACCAAAGGTCTCTTCGCGATTGACCAGCATTGAGGGGGTTACATCAATCAGCACGGTCGGGGCGTAGAAGTTGCCGCCCAATTCATGACGGGTGCCTCCGATCAGCACTTTTGCGCCGTGCGTGCACGCATCGGCTACGTGCGCCTCAATCTTCTCGATGGCCTTGCCATTGATCATCGGCCCCAGCGCAACACTGGATAGAGTGCCCGGCCCCACCTGCAACTGCTTCACTTCAGCGCTCAAGCGTGCGGCGAAAGCATCGTAGATACCGCTTTGCACGAAAATGCGATTGGCACTGATGCAGGCCTGCCCGCCATTTCGGAACTTACAAGCCATCGCGCCGGCGACAGCTGCGTCCAGATCAGCATCGTCAAAGACAATGAAGGGAGCGTTGCCGCCGAGTTCAAGGGAGACTTTCTTGATGGTGTCAGCACACTGTCGCAACAGGATCCGGCCCACTGGTGTAGAGCCGGTGAATGACACCTTGCGCACGTCAGGATGAGTAGTCAGCACTTCGCCCACTTCGTGCCCACGGGCGGCGGTGATCACATTGAAAGCACCATTGATAACCCCTGCCTGCCGGGCCAACTCCGCAAGAGCCAGCGCGACCAGCGGAGTATCCTCTGCCGGCTTGACCACTATGGTGCAGCCTGCAGCCAGTGCCGGGGCCACTTTGCGAGTAATCATCGCCATGGGGAAGTTCCAGGGAGTGATCGCTGCAACGACACCGATAGGCTGCTTGATCACAACGATGCGGCGATCATCCGATGGTGCCGGGAGGACATCGCCATTGATTCGCTTGGCCTCTTCAGCGAACCACTCAACGTAAGCCGCCCCGTAATCGATTTCGGCTCGAGCTTCGGCCAATGGCTTGCCCTGTTCCAGAGTAATCAGTGCCGCCAGGTCTTCTTTATTGGCCAGAATCAGATCGTGCCAGTCCCGCAAGATCCGTGCACGCTGCTTTGCGGACTTTGCCGACCAATCCTTGCCAGCAGCCTTGGCACTCACCACGGCCTCAGCAGTCTCTACTCCAGACATGTCTGGGACCGCGGTGATAAATGCACCAGTGGACGGGTCGAGTACCTCGTAGGTACGGCCATCCAGCGCAGCAGTCCACTCGCCACCGATAAATGCCTGATTACGAAAAAGTGTCGGGTTGTCGAGTGTTACAGCCATGTCCAGATCCTCAGATTGTTGGATTTCTGGGACCGACAATAAGAGTCATGGCCGCCGGGCAATAGAGCCACTTTTTCGATCTTCTTATAGCCATTTGGATAATCACCGAAATAGGGCAGCCCCTGCGATTGAGCGCACTATTACGGGCTTGTGCCAGTTCGAGATGGTCTTAACCAGGCAGAGAAAGTGGCTCTATGCGATGCTTTCGGGCTTGGTTAGCTTCTCTCCATCTACGAACCAGAACCCGGAGGAACGCCCCATGGATACCCCGCTGACTACCGAACAACTGAATTCTTACTTCATCGGATTCACCCCCAATCCACTTTTCAAGCTCAAACCGCGCCTGATCACCGGAGCCCAAGGCAGTTACTTGCACACCACCGAAGGAAAAAAGGTGTTCGATGGGTTTTCAGGTCTGTGGTGTTCGGGTATGGGGCATAGCCATCCGAAAATCGTTGAGGCCGTACAGAAACAAGTCGCCAAACTGGACTATGTCTCCGCGTTCTATATGAGCCACCCAGCGGCGTTCGCCCTGACTGAGAAAATTGCAGAACTCGCTCCAGATCCACTCAACCACGTGTTCTACACCACGGGTGGCTCCGACGCGGTCGACAGTGCGCTAAAGCTTGCACTGGGTTATCACCGCCTGAAGGGCCAAGCCGGTCGTACCCGAATGATCGGCCGTGAGCGCGGATACCATGGCGTGGGATTTGGCGGTATCTCGGTCGGTGGTATGGTTGCCAACCGCAAGATGTTTTCAACCCTGACCCTGCCTGGCGTCGACCATCTGCCACATACTCACAGTTCAGAACACATGGCCTTCTCCAAGGGACAACCTGCCTGGGGCGTACACCTGGCTGACGATCTGGAGCGTCTGGTGGCACTGCATGACGCCTCAAACATTGCGGCAGTGATCGTCGAGCCCATGGCCGGATCTACCGGGGTGCTCGTGCCGCCTGTTGGCTACCTGCAGCGCCTGCGCGAAATTTGCACCAAGCATGGCATCCTGCTCATTTTCGACGAAGTGATCTGCGGCTTTGGGCGCATGGGCGCCAACTTTGCTGCACAGCGCTTCGGTGTAGTCCCAGACATGATTACCTTCGCCAAAACCATCACCAACGGGACTCAGCCGCTCGGTGGTGTCATCATGTCCAGCGAAATTTACAACACGTTCATGGATCAGCCGGAATTCACCAACAGCGTGTTCCACGGTTACACCTATTCGGCTCACCCTGTGGCGGTGGCAGCCGGTTTAGCAGCCTTGGACGTGTTTTCTTCCGAGGGCGTAGCGGACAAAGTGCGAGAGAAGGAACACCTGTTCCAGGAGTTGCTGCACTCGTTGAAATCGGAGCCTAACGTGGTAGACGTTCGCAACATTGGGTTCGCGGGGAGCGTGGAGTTCGCCAGCATACCCGGACAACCCGGAATACGCGGGCACCGGATCACGGAAGCACTCTACGAAGTAGGTTACTACTTGCGCTGGTCTGGAGACCAAGCCGTCTTCGCGCCACCTTTCGACGCCACCGCAGATGAGCTGGAATCCTTGGTAGAAGCGCTGCGTAAGTGCATTCGCGCGAACGCCTGACTGCATTGCGATTAAGCTAATGGGAACCTGAAATAGGTTCCCATTTGTCCCCTCCGGGAGTACAGCCTCCCTCTACCCGAAGTTCCCGATGTTCCGTCAACAACCTGATCTGTTGTTGCCGCTGACCGAAAACTGACCCAGTAAAGGCAGTTCTGCCGACTGAAAACTGATAGGTGCAGGCGAAAAAGATTCGACCAGTTTCGGCGTCGCAAAAATTTCTGACGGAACTCAGTACGTATTTTTCTGTTCGTTTCCAGGGCATGCGTCGATGATGAAGGGTGATGTTCGACTGATCGATTAACACTTAGACATTGAGCGCTCCTTCAGTTACAGGAGCGTCCAGCGTCTGCTTCTGTTAGCAGCAACCTGCAAATCAACAGAGAACAGCGCTTGCTCATGGATGCTTCATACAGCCAATAACCGATCCGACATTTAATACATTAAACCTTTGTCTGTGAACACTTAAGCACACCCTCTATCAACTCCAATGCAGGTATTATTTTTGCCATCATCACTGTGAGCTCAGTCGTAGGTGTTACTCCTTTTGCACTCCTCACAAAAAGTTGGTCATCCAGCAAACAACGCAGAACTGCCAGCTTGTTGCTCACCGCCGGCTGGGTCAGGTGCAACCGACAAGCGGCTCGACTCACATTACCTTCTTCGTAAACAGCAACTAGTGCGATGAGACTGTTCAAGTCAAGGTCCCTGAAAAAATCACAGTCAATCACATCTCCTCCTTGGTTTTCATAACGAGCGTCATGCGGCAGAACCAAGAAAAATTGCAACATAATCATTGCATCCCTCGCTGCTTCATGTACGCACAGGTAATGGTTTAGTGGTTTCTGTTGGAAGCGTTCGACTTGTTGGCGAGTATCGAAGAACAGGCAATGCTGCGCCGCACCTAAGGTGCCCTGGCTATTACCAGGATTCGTAATAGAGGGGTCGCGAGTTCCAGACCGCTATCGCCACCGCCGGCACTCACGATACGGTGAGCCATGGAAAGGTCTAATGATTATGCAGAGTAGCGAGAGGCTATCTGAGCACTCAAACGCCACTCTTGGCTGCTGGCGTTTGAGTATCTACAGACCTTAGCGAGCGCCGATTACCAATCTTGTCGGGTCGGCGAAATGATCAAGTCATTGACGGTGACATTGGCAGGCTGGTTGAGGGCATAGACCACCGCTCGACCAATGTCTTCCGGAGCAATGGCGATTTTGTTCAGTTCCTGGGCAGCCTTTCGTCCTTCCGGATCGGTGACCTTGTCTGCCCAACCAGTGTTGATCACGCCAGGGCTCACGGTGTTAACCCGAATACCATGCTGTACACCCAGCTCTTTGCGCATGGACTCGGTCATGGCCTGAACAAAGAACTTGGTTGCGCTGTACACACCCGCAGAAGGACCGACCTGGTGACCGGCGACCGAATCCATATTGAGGATCTGACCGGCGTTCTGCTTCAACATAAATGGCAGGACCCCTGCTACTGCATTGAGGTAACCCTTGATGTTGACGTTGATCATCTTTTCCCAATCATCGACGGCCAAGTCGGTCCAGCGGGAAAAGAGCATCAGGCCTGCGTTGTTGATCAGGATATCCACCGACCCGTAAGTCTCTTCAGCAAACTGAGCCAAAGCCTTCATGTCGGCAAGGTTGGTGACGTCACTGACACGACCCACGGCTTCACCGCCAGCGCCTTTCAACTCGCTTACGATCGCGTCCAGGCCCTGTTGGTCCAGTGCGGCCACCACCACTCGAACACCCTGTGCTGCCAGCGCGCGGGCTGTTGCCGCACCGATACCTGATGATCCGCCTGTGACGATCGCCGTCTTGCTTTCCAGATAATTCATCGTGCTTCCTCTCTTTTATAAGTACTGCCCGTCAAGCGCCCGGGCAGCTCGGTGGGTATTGCGGTTGTTTCTAAGCTATCAATACGTACCGTTCTGCCAGTCGGTGTAACCCTTGGCGCCACCGCCGTAGTAGGACTCACGCGGTGCGATGGTCAGCTCCGCACCGTGACGCAGCCGCTCGACCAGATCAGGGTTGGAAATGAACAGACGACCGAAGGCCACCGCGTCGATCTTGCCTTGTGCACGGCGCTCGATCGCCATCTCCAGGTCGTAGTTGTTGTTGCCAATGAACGGGCCGTTGAACTGCGCGCTCAGGGCATCCATGTCCACGTCGGCCGGCACCTCACGCGAGGTGGCGGTGGCCCCTTCGACGAAATGCAAGTAGGCCAGGTTGAACTGGTTGAGCTGCTGGATCAGGTAGCCGTACATCGCCATGACATTGCTGTCCGGCGGCGTATTGCCGGCATCTGGCGTGACGGGCGACAGACGAATACCGACGCGCTCATTCCCCCAGATCTTGACGATCGCCTCGGTGACTTCCAGGGTCAGGCGTGCACGATTCTCAATCGAGCCGCCGTACCGATCAGTACGCTGGTTGGTCGAATCACGCAGGAACTGGTCCAGCAAATAGCTGTTGGCCGAGTGCACTTCCACACCGTCGAAACCGGCGCGTTTGGCGTTTTCGGCGGCGCGCTTGTACTGCTCGAGGATCCCTGGGATTTCGTCGGTTTCCAGGGCGCGAGGCATGGATACCGGGACAAACCCATTTACGGTATAGGTGCTGCCTTCGGCCTGGATTGCCGACGGCGCGACAGGTGCTTCACCATTGGGCTGCAGTTCAACACTGGAAAAGCGCCCGACGTGCCACAGTTGGCTGACGATCTTGCCGCCAGCGGCGTGCACCGCATCCGTGACCTTTTTCCAGCCAGCGACCTGCTCCTCGCTCCAGATGCCTGGCGTTGCGGCATAGCCGCGACCTTGGGCAGAAATGTTGGTGGCTTCGGCAACGATCAGACCGGCGCTGGCGCGTTGAGCGTAATAGGTGGCGTGCAACTCGTTGGGAATGCCGTCTTCGGCATAACGGCTACGGGTCACCGGCGCCATGACGATCCGGTTGGCCAGTTCAATCTCACCCAGGTTGATGGGGGTAAACAAATCGGTACGAGTGCTGTTGTCAGTCATAGGAACTCCAAAATTAGTAGACCAGTCGTCTAGTTATCAATCAAAAAAATATGGCTCACGACAGCAGTCGTTTCGCCATGTTCAGCGCATCGCCAAACGCATCAGGACGCTTGGCTATCTTGACCATCAGTGATGCGCCCAACCAAATCTGATACAGCGATTGCGCAAGGGTTGGTGTCGGCGTGTTGCAGGTAATCGAACCGTCGGTACGTCCCTGTTCGATACAACGTTCAAGCCTGGCGTGAATCGCCTGGGTCCCGTTGTCGAGCACCGTACGCATGCCCTCGGAAAGGTCGCTCACCTCTGCCCCGAGTTTGACCACCAGACACTTGTCCGTCGGCAAATCGGAACATTGGGTCTGAGCCCAGTAGTTGAAGTAACTCAGCAACCGATCAGCCGCCGGCGCAGTGCCGGCCAACAAGGAATCCACAGTCGCCAGGTAGTCGGCAAAGTACTGTTCAAGCAGGGCCTGACCGAACTCATCCTTGGACTTGAAATAGTGGTAGAACGACCCCTTCGGCACCTCGGCGGCCGCCACTACCTCGGCGAGACCGACACTGGTGAAGCCTTTGCGGGTCATTAGTGACCTGGCGGTATCGATGATGTGTTTGCGGGTTTCGATAGGACGTTTTTTCATAGTGAGGCGATCTTAGCCACGAATAGACCGGTCGTCTAGTGATTTTCTAAAGAATTTACGATCGCCCGATGTATGGCGCACGAGGGAGAATTTTCCTGGGTGAGGTTCCGTAACCACGCGGTTCCCGCCAGCCGCACCAACCAAAGCAGCAACGGGCATCAAAAGGGAGACGCTATGACAGCAGGCGTTGACTCATCTCCAGCGCAGCTTCGAAAGGTTGGCTGGTTCGTTTTACCTTGACCAGCAGAGAAGCCCCTAGCCACATCTGATACAGCGTTTCTGCCAGCATCGGTGCTTCAATTTTCAAAACAATGGAGCCGTCTGCTATCCCCAGTTCAACACCCCGAGTAATTCGCTGAATGATCAGCTCCGTGCCTTTTTCCAATACGGCGCGCATGTCTTCGGACAGATCACAAACTTCCGCACCTAATTTGACCACCAGGCATTTCTGATCGCTGTGATCGAATGCCTGGGTCTCTGCCCAATACCGCAGATACCCCAGCAACCGTTCAGCCCCGGTCCCCTTCGCAGCCATCAACGAATCAACTCGCCCGATGTACTCCTGAAAGTATTCATCAAGCAGGGCCTGGCCAAACTCGTCCTTGGAACGGAAGTAGTGATAGAAAGAGCCTTTGGGCACACCAGCCGCAGCGAGGATTTCGGTCAGGCCGACAGCCGTATAGCCCTTATGGGTCATGAGCGTTCTGGCAACATCAATGATGTGCTGACGCATGTCGTGGAGGGGTTTCTTCATAATGCGCCGCATGCTATCAAAAAATCGATCAGTCGTCTGGTGCCTATGGACTCAGTCGTTGTTCGGACTTTCACATGGGTGCATGTTAACGCGGAGAAACTGCCCGCTTGAAAAGCGGGCAGCGTGCAAGCTGGCGGTCAATCAGTCCTGAAACTGGTGATACACCTTGGCGATCACCTTCCAGGCGCCATCAATGCGGATCAACGTCAGGTAATCGTTATAGTCAGCGCCAATGGCGTCCTGCTCCATGTCCACGCGCACTACTGCGGTAGTAGGCGTGATGGCGAGAACGTCCAGTCGTGTGGTGATGTCCGGCGCCTTACCATTATCGCGAACGAACTCGTACAAGTTGCTGATTGAGCCACCCAGAAATTCACCATTGGTGAAACCATACATCACCGCTTGCTGATGAAACGCCTCGGCGAGGCGTTCAGGACTGCCAATACGCAAGCCATCGACATATTTCTCGGCAACCGCAATAACCGCGTTGTATTCACTTGTTGCGACCGCTTTAATATTTTTGCTCATGGTTGTTTTTCCTTTTTCAGACTTTGATGATAGGCATAAAAACTTCAGCCTACTTGTTTTAATAAAGCGAACCGTGCAGGACTCATGACTTTCATCAGCAACGCTGCGATACACCCGACCACAAAGGAAACCATGACAATCATTTCCATGATTGATGCCGCAACGGCTGCATTGTCGCCTCCGATTAAAGCGGGCAAATTCTGAACCGCAACAATTAAACAAGCGACCAATCCGATAAGACCACCTATGGGTGCTACGACAGTATTCAAGACGGGGTGAAATTCAGTACTCCTTCTAAAAAATACCAGTACAGAAACGCAAGTCAGGGAGAGAATCACCATATATCCGAGTGTTCCCGCTGTTGCACCCCAGGCGTAAATCTGAGTAACCGGATCCATTCCAATGATTGCGCAGACGGCGACAGCCAGTAAGGACAGTGTTGTTTGCAATACAGAAGAGACAAAAGGTGAACCGTGTTTCTCATGAACACTGCCAAGTTTCGAATGCAGCACGCCAAAGCGTCCCAACACGTATTGATAACGAACTACAATGTTATGCAGAGATAGCACGCACGCAAACAGGCTGGTCACTAACAAAACCTGCATGACATCAACAAAAGCTTTATTGGTATACCTTTCTACCATAGTCAAATACATATCACCCGGATGATCTGTTGCCTGCTGTACAACCTGTGACAACCCGACACCATTCACTTGGCACCACATAGATACCGCATAAAACACGCCAATTAGGAACACCGCAATATATGTTGCCTTGGGGATCGTCACATTGGGGTTTTTCGCTTCCTCCCTGTAGACCACCGTCGATTCAAAACCGGTAAAACAATAAATTGCAAACATGATGCCCAGACCCGGCGACCCCGAAAGAATAGTCGCCGATGAGAAGGGTTCTAGAGCGTCCGAGCCAATACTCCCACTGCCTATAATTGCCGCGTCTACAACCAACACAATCAATATTTCGAGTACGAGTGCCACGCCCAAAAATTTGCTGCTCAATTCAATTTTCTGGTAGCCCAGAACACCCACAACGGCCGTAATAACCAATGCAAGCAGCCACCACGAAATATTAATACCCAAGGTCGTCAGCAACAGCTGAGACAGTGCATAGCCTATATAAGCCTCCAGCGCGACCAGTATCATAAAATATGAAATCACTGCCATCGTCGCCGAACCCAACCCTATGGATCGACCCAGCCCTTTCTGAATATATGAGTAGAACGCCCCTGCATTGGTGATATACCTCGACATGTAGATAAATCCCACACTGAAGAGAAACATGATCACCGTTGCAACCATTGCATCAAACGGCGCCGCCGCCCCGTTACCCATCGAAATAATTAACGGGGTATTGGCAACCATGACCGTCAGAGGTGCGGCCGTTGCAACGACCATCAGCACTATCGAAGTCACACCCAAGGATCCGGACAGCCCCGGTTTATTATTAATAATTTCAGGTTCTGTAGTGTGCATATTCGCCCCTATGGATATCGTTTTCCATACAAATAAATCACTGAATATTCCAGACCTCCCTGCCCTGGCGGCGAGTTGGATTTCGTGGAGCGAGCAAACGGGTTCGACGCTCTTTAAACTTATCAAATCGCCACTTCAGTAAGTCTGCATATATCTCTATAGCGATGAGGCATTAGAGTCAGGCACTGTTGACCACCTGAAACTTTAGTTGTTTGCCTGTCATCCACTTAGACTAATTGCATCGCGTTCATTCTTACGCCTGAGGCAAAGGGTTCGCTATCAAATATCGGCGCGTTTTGATGCATCGTGCCGCTCTTTTTTCAAAGCGCACTAAAATGACGCATCCATGAGTGGTGTCTATCTTTTAAATGCGCTGAATGACTCCAGGTTGGAACGAAGATTGCTGCACTACAAGCAGACCTCGGAGATTGCACAATGCAGCAAAGTCAAAATACGACCTATTCGTCTTCGATCCCCGCGAGAGTGGCGTGCGTAAGGTCAAATGATCCGTTTCTACAATCGAGAATTCTTCCTGACTGGGTGCAAGATTACACCCAACTTTCATGTGGCAACTTCGAGGGAGGTGTCGCACGCGCCTCTCTCGGACGAGTCCAGGTATTCCGCGAATGGATCAATCAGGCTATTGACCAACGATCGGTTGCCGACACGGATATTCTGATGATTGGAGTCACCCTGCATCAAGGCACGTGCTCCTGGCAGAATCGGGAGATGCAAGCCGATTCGTTATTCATCATGCGCCAGGGTGAGGAAGCGCGCTTTCGTGCAACCGCTGAATCGGACATTCTCGCTGCGACCATCGACGCCTCGTTTCTCGAAACGCTTTCTCAAGGTCTCTACGGGGTTGGCACAAGCCGCCTGATCAACGGCGCGTGCATGCTCAAGGGGGATGCTCAAGGGATATCTCGATATAAATCCCTTCTGCTGTCGGCACTCGGCTCAGCAGTCCAGCACCCGGAATCGATGGACAGCGAGTCCGCACGGCTACAGCTTTCTGAGGATGTCGCCGTAGCGGCGCTTCAAGCCATGGGGAGCCTGTCGATAACCACAACACACTTACCCAGGGACCATCGCGTTCATCGAGCGATGGTGGACAGGGCGCGGTTGTTTATTTTGAGTCATCAGACAGGCTGCCCGACGGTAGAGGATCTGTGTGAACACTTGCACATGAGCAGGCGCGGACTGCACAGCGCATTCATTCAAGTGGTCGGGGTAAACCCCTGCACCTACATTCGCCAGATCCGACTCCACGAAGTCAGAAAAGACATCATCAATGGCGCGCCCTCGGTATCCGAAGCGGCCATGCGATGGGGATTTTGGCACTTCGGAATGTTCTCTCAGTATTACAAAACCCAATTTGGAGAGTTACCTTCCGAAACGCATCGCAACCCTCCAGGCGTTGCAATGGGAACTTGGCCCCCATTGTCCTGACGCCTCACCAACATCAACAAAAAAAATAAATGTATTTTTTCAAAAAACACAATTAATATTTTCCGATGATTAAAGAACTGAAAACATTCATCGCCGTGGCGAGAGAAGGCACTTTTGCTGCTGCCGGTAGCAAAATAGGGCTTACACAAGCGGCAGTCAGCGCACAAATGCAGCGCCTTGAGGCCGAGCTAGGGATCGAGCTGTTTGATCGCAAAGGACGCTCGGCTCATCTGAACCGAATGGGGCATCAGGTTTTGCTGCAGGGGCAGGAACTGGTCCGTCAGTTCAGTAATCTCGGCACTACGACGGTAGGTCTCCCCGCCAGCGTTTTGGTAACTGTCGGAGCCATTGCCTCCGTGCAGCGCTCTTTTTTACCCGACGCCCTCGCTCACTTTCATCAGCAATGTCCCGAATGCCGAACTCGCGTCATTCCTGGCCTGTCCATGGAATTGGTCAACCAGGTCGATGCTGGCGAGATCGATATGGCTGCAATCATCCGCCCTCCGTTCTCACTTCAAAGCGATTTGCGCTGGACCACACTGGCGCGCGAACCCTACCGCCTGATTGTCCCGGTCGACATGCCGGGAGATGACTGGTCCGAACTGGTTTCCAGCCAGCCTTTCATTCGCTATGACCGATCTTCTTTTGGTGGTCGGCAGGTCGACCGATTCTTGCGACAAACGCATGTGTCTTTACGTGAGGTATGCGAGCTCGATGAGCTGGATGCGATCATCAAACTGGTCGCCAATGGGGTCGGCGTAGCACTGGTCCCAGAAACAGCGACACATCAAGGATGGCCAGCAGAGGTACGCGCTGTAGACTTGAAACAACGCACCTTCCACCGAGATATAGGCCTCGTACACCGCGCACGCAGAAGTCTGACGGAACCGGTGAAGGTGCTTGTTCAATTGATTACCGAACAGGTCCAGAAAAATCAGTAAACACCGCCAAGGATAACTTGCGTTTTTTGTACTGGCAGGCGTGACAGTCAAAAGTAATTCACTATTCATCAACGTTCATGAAATCTTTGGCCCACACCTGGAAACGCTCAGGTCGCGTATAGGTGTGGGTCAATTCTGTAGCGCTCAGGTCAGATGTGCTGCGAGTGACATTACGCTGTTCGCGCAAACAGTCATATGTCGCTTTGATCGAAGCAAAATAGGCGGCATGGCCGGCAACAACAATCCGTACACCCAGAGAACCCAGACGTTCGCTGTCGCAAAGTTCAGGATTTCCATAAGTCACCAGCATCAGAGGGAGCGTCATGCCTTCGGCAATCTGCTCCAAATGCTCAAAATCCTTCACACCTACGAGGCAAATGGCATCTGCACCGGCATCTGTGTAGGCCTGAATACGACTCGTCACTTGTGCGACGGATAACGAGCTTGCATTGGTACGGGCAATGATAGCGAGCTGCAAATCAACTCGAGATTCAACGGCCGCTTTGATTTTTCCGCTGCCCTCCTCAATGGATATGAGATCCGTCGATTTACGGCCAAACTGTGCCGGCAAGAGCGTATCTTCGATAGTCAGTGCGGCGACTCCAGAACGCTCCAGCTCAGCTACTGTACGCATGACATTCAGTGCATTGCCATAACCATGATCGGCATCGGCAATGATCGGCAGTTGTGAGACTCGTCCAATCCGCGTCGCCTGCTCTGCAAATTCACTCAGCGTAATAAGGGCGAAGTCGGGCGCAGCTAATACCTGCAGTGAAGCGACCGATCCGCCGAGAATGCCGACTTCAAATCCCAGGTCAGCAGCAATTCTTGCGGACATAGGGTCGAACACAGATGCTGTGTGATAACAGGCACATGATGCAAGCAGCTTACGAAATTCGCACCTTAGCTCTTGATGGGAAACTCTAGACATAATCGCTCCTCTGGCGAGTGAAACTGACTGTGGCCTTAAAACTGGAGTAGCGACCTGGCATGGAGACAGACTCACGTAATGAATCATTTTTGCGCTATCTACTACTCATTTTACGTATTGAAAAAATGATTAAAAAGCTGATATTTTTTTATCCAATCATAAAATTTATCGATGAATCACATCTGTGATCAGCGAGTTCAAAACCGTATCGACACAGGGCAGAATCCAGCCTCAGCCCTGGTAGACGTAGTTGAAGGTGCGAACCTCCGCCATAGCCACGAAGGTCACCAGCCCATCTGGGCTAACTCTACCCAGTAAATCGTGCATTTTTTGCACGACAGTTATGCGTCAGAGGTCCGTTACTTTCTCTTTATGCAGCACTTACACTTCACCTACCGACCCAGTCGGGAACGTACAGGCATGAAAGCTTTTTCAGCATTGGATGGCGTGCATGACAGCCCCTCCTCCAACTGGCTCCTGGCGACTGAAATCCAATATTAAAAATTCGCTGCCGCGCAACTCCCGAGATTTATCTGTTCTCACTTTGCAGGATTCGAGCAATGGCCCAAGACTTTTGTTTTTCCCAAGACCCAGCCGCGGTGTTTCTGCTCGACAACGCAGCGGGTAACTACAAAATCCTGCCTGGCGGTGTGGCGTATTGCACCGGCATCGTGCCCTATGAAGGTTTTGAGGTGGTCCGGGTACAGTTGCAGACATGGCTACCACTGGTTCAAGCCTATCCATTCATCGAAGCTTTTCTGAGCAGAGTTGGGCGACCTGTCCAGGCCTTTTGTGGCATCGAGATGCGCGTACCGGCGCAATTGACCTCGGAAGACTGGTCTAACTTCAATACTCCATACTTGGCGCAATTGCGTCGCTGGGGATTGATGTATGGAGACCTCAGTGGAGTGTGCCGCTCGAACATCGCGCTCGCGGACCACCCACCGCAAACAGCATCTTTGTGCGCCTTCAGCTACGTAGCACCTACAACGTCGAAGGAGGGAGGGTTTTGTCTGTCCGGAACAGCGGATATTGCGCCGGATGGCAAAGTCATCGCCGAAGGCGACACTAGCCCGGCGGCCATGCATCAACGTGCCAGGTACACCATTGACGTGATCAGCGCGAGCCTCTCCAGACTGGGCCTGTCTTGGCGAGATGCCAATCAGATCGCGATTTTTCATGTACATGAGATTCCCAATCTCTGGGGGAGCACGTTGCTCGGAGAATTGGGCGAGACACTGAATCAGGGGGTGGTCGTATACAGAGCACGTCCACCGATTTCGGGTGGTGAAGTGGAACTCGAGGCGAGAGGGGCAAGGCGTGAACTGATTTTGGCAGGCGGTTAACGGTCTTCATATCACCCATAACGATATACCCTTCATGCCAATTAACTAATCACCCCTGCCCTCTTGCGAAATAACATGCTTTAAGTTGCAACTCATTAGGCACCCTGCCGTATGAGTTGCACATTATCTGGTCGGTTTGCGGTGCATTCCATTATGTTAGGCGCCGCCGTCTCTATCACTGCTACTTTTCAGATTTGATTTCGGATATGAGGGAGGCGTGCATATACCGCAACCATGGGTACGATTAGCAATCCAATCACCGCCTGCTGGCCTGCATAAGTCATCCCCATGCCAACCAGCAATGAACTCAGAACGGTGAGTACCAGTACACCCAAAACTGTGGCACCGTATCCCCCCGCGCCCCCCAGAAGTGACGTACCGCCGATGACCACTGCGGCAACGGTGCTAAATAGGTAAGGATCCCCTACACCGACATAACCGCCCCCGGAAAACCCCAGCAGCAGCACACCCGTAAGTGCTGACATCACACCGGCGATACCGTGCACCGCTGTCCAAGTGCGTATTTCCGATATCTGCAGGCGTGATGCTGCAGTCCGACTTCCACCGAGGGCATAGATACCCCGGCCAAACCACGTGTTTTTCATAACCCAGATTATGGTAAGGCTAATAACTAACCAAATAATAACAACAGGTGGAATTGGCAGGCCAAAAAACTTTCCATTAAAAGCCGAGAAGTTAGTGAGCCATGCCGGAACCGGCGCGAAACTATTCCCTCCGAATGCAGAGCCAAGCGCTGTATAGATCTCAGTTGCTCCAACTACCGCGAAGCCCACACCCAATGACATGATCAGTGCCTGGCCTTGCAATCGATAGCTTAGCAAGCCATTGATGCAACCAACCACCATCCCTAGTGCCAGAATGATGATAATCGCTGTGGCAGGCGGTAATCCGTTATTAAGCAGTCTGGGCAAAAGAATATTGGCGGCGCCGATCACAAATGGAATAGAAAGATCCAATCCACCCAACAGCGAAACCATTGTCTGCCCGATCGACGCCAAGCCCAAGAACGCAGCGAGCAACAGAATCGATCTGGCATTTTGCAATGAAAGAAATCCACTTACCGTCAACGCACCGCACACTACAAGCATAATCAACAGCGCAGTACCAATGGCGATGGCTCGATTCTCGCGCAGGCTATCGTGCAATCGGCTCGCGGGAGTTTGCTTCAACTGCGAGAAAGGTCGGAACACAGTCATATGAGACTCCTATCGGGCTGGTACCCGGCTGACCGCCAGTACATTTACCAAGAGGGAGATAATCAAGATCAGCCCGAACGCGAGCTTGGTCGCTGACCCCGAAATAGTCCCAAAGTTGAATGTCGCCAGTAGGTTGGCAATCAGGAACATATTCAAAGCGCCAAGGATCGACCCTATCGCCCCACCACGTCCTCCAGCCAAACTTGCGCCCCCAAGAACCAAAGCCGTCACCGCCTGAAGCGTGTAGGTGCTGCCCTGGGTCGGATCCCCAGAAGAAATTAATGCGGTGTAACTCACTGCCGCCAACCCTACAAAAACTCCACTCAAGATATGAGCACCAATACGTACGGTCTCAATCTTGACTCCCGCGGTATAGGCCATTCTTTCATCGGCCCCAGTCAAGCGCAGATGAGTGTGAAAGGTCGATCTCCAGAAAAGGAACCAAAGAGCAATAGCCCCTAACAGCACAAAACTGACCGGGGACAAAAGACTGATACCGGCCCCCCAACTCATCATCCAATCAGGCGCCAAACCGCCAGCCCGTTGCATGATCAGTAGGTTCACGCCTGTCAATATTAGGTAGCTGGACAACGTAACGATAATCGGTGCGACGCGGACATGGATAATGATCAAGGCTTGTCCTATTTGCCATAAGACCCCTACCAACATGGCCCAGCCAAAAATTGCAATTGGATGAGTGACTCCACTCTTTGTGAGCCAGGCTATCAACGTCACGTTGATGAATCCCATTAACGGACCCACTGACAGGTCTACGGTTCCTCGTCCTGCCATTACTGTTGGAGTAAGCGCCAGGGTGCAAAGGATCAGAGGGGTCGCCACCAGTATCGCACCCGCCAAACCACTGAACGAAAATAAGTTGGGCGTTCGAAACAACGCCAACACCGCCAAAGCAAAAAACAGTGCGCAAGGCACCGCGAGGTAGCGATACTGCACCAGCAATCGTTGTGAAGGACTCATGCGCCTACGCCCTCCCGACGACCAGATGGCTGATTCTCGCAGGATTCCTGCCCAAACATCGCGGCCAACATTTCATCCTCATTTATAGAGTTGTAACTTAGGGATCGGAAGACCGTGTTTTTTACAAACACGTCAACCCGGTCTACGAACCCCAGGAACTCCTCCATTTCAGAAGACATGTAAATGACCGCGCCTCCCGCATCGGCGAAGCGTCGTAACTCTGCGTAGAGGTCACGTTTCGTACCTAAATCGACGCCGCGGGCGGGATCGTTCAAAACGATCACCCTCGGGTTGCGCGCAAACGCACGACCAATCAACACTTTCTGTTGATTGCCTCCTGACAGCGACGTGATTTTATTCGACGCAAGGCCGATCTTGATGTGCAGACGGCTCACCTCCGCCTGGTAGATCTCGTTGATACCAGACCGTCGAATGACTCCAAGCGGGCCAAGGCAACTGCGGTATATTCCGATAGCCAGGTTCTCGAAAATGCTTTGATCGGGAAAAATCCCTTCGCGTTTTCGATCGCCTGATACATAGGCGACACCCAACCGCTCGGCGTCCGCGAGGCTAGACAGCCGGGAGGTACCGTCCTCAGTGTCAACCTCAAGTACACCGCTGTTGGCCACCTCGATTCCTGCGACTGCACGCAAGAACGCATCTTGCCCCTGCCCGTCCAAACCGGTCACACCGATAATCTGTCCTTGCAGGAGTGAAAAGTTGAAAGCCTCGGCACCCGCCGATAACTTCAGATCATTGACCGACATGATTCGCGGCCCCTCGATCCTCCGCGCGGTACCAGCCACGTGGCATGCCGAAATCACTTTGCGCTCGTGCGGCGTCATCATCGCCAGCAGATTCTCTTCAGTGATCTGCGACTTCTCAAGAACGCCGATGCTTTCGCCGTCACGCAAAATAGTTGCACGATCAGCAATGCGTACAAGTTCAGCGATTCGATGCGTCACGATCAAAATTGTGGCGCCGTCAGACCGCAAACGATCTATTTCCGTGTGCAACCGCGAAGTCGCATCAAGATCCAGCGCTGCGGACGATTCATCAAGAATCAGAACCTTGGGACAACGCAAAATGGCTCGGGCAATAACAATCCACTGCTTCACACTTAGAGGCAACGTGCCAACCAGTGCATTTATGTCCACTGGTTGACCGACTAAACGCGCCATCAATTCAGCTGCTGCGCTTTCACGTTCTGCTCGAGTAGAGACTGTTCGAAAAAGCTTGTCGTGACCGACATAAAGGTTGTCAAGAACACTTGCCTCCTGAGCGACAAGAACCTCCTGAAAAATCGTCGCCAGGCCCGCGTCACGTGCCTCAATCGGTGAACGAGGGCTTCGACCCAGAATGGTGACCTCTCCCAGGTCCGGCAAAAGTACGCCGGACATGATTTTTGCCAGCGTGCTTTTTCCTGATCCATTCTCACCCACTATGGCATGTACCTCACCGGCACGAGCCTCCAGATCCACTCCTTTGAGTGCTCGTGTTTCTCCGAAGGACTTGGCAACACCCTTTAGACGCACAGTGGTAATACCGACAATCTGTTCAGAACTCATAGCAGGTCCCTTCTTCCAGGCTGGCTAGTTGAGCGTTAAGCGAATTGGCTTTTGAATTAAGGCTTGGGACGCCAAGTGAGCGGATCTTCAGGGCGCAGGAAGTAACCTGCTGCCACTTCCTTTGGCCACCAACCATCATTTGCCGGCTCTAACCAAGCCGTCGAGTTGGGATCACAGTTCTCCCCAAGGGCGGCGTTCACTTCATCAATGCTGTAAGTGATAACCGGGCGCGGAATAGATTGAACCTTGGGACCCTGCCCCTGTAAGGTGCGCATCATTACGTCCCAGACCATGCGAGCTTCGGCGCGAGGGGGCCAGAAATGAAAGCTTTGATCAATGAATCCCGAATTGTTGCGCCAAAAGCAGGCCGCTGATGCCTCGCCACCAAGCACGACCGGCATCAGATCGCGACCCGACTGCCGCACGGCATTCAACACACCATTTTCCGAGGCCGACTGCACGATAATGCCATCAACCTTGCCGGGGTTTGTGGCCAGGAATTTTTGCACTTCGACCTGAGCCACTTGATCGGTCCAATTACCCGCGACACTGCCTACAAGTTTGATATCGGGGAATTCAGCCAATACGCCCTTCGCGCCTGCATCAAAGCTGTCTGAGGATGCAAAGCCCGGGATGCCCGACACCAAAAGTACATTACCTTTACCGCCGATTTTCTCGGCCAACCATTTACCCGCAGCGTAACCGCCTTGGGTGTTATTTTCGGTAACGTTGATGGCATAAGGCGATGTGACGTAACCCGAAAAAGAAAACACCGGGACGCCTTTCGAATGGGCGTATTCGATCGTCTGATTGATAGCCGTAACATTTGAGCAGCAGATGATGATTGCATCAACACCGCTATCAACCATTTGGCGCATTTGTTGGATTTGGACTGCGTCTTTCAAGTCGGACTGAGTGACAACCAACTCCGATATAAGCCCTGCTTTTTGATAGGCAGGCAGAAGAACATTGGTCATCTCATCCTGTATGGAGGCTCGCCAAGTGTTACCCGCATAGGTCGAAGCATAGCCGATCTTCCAAGGTGGCTGTTTTTTCGCAACAAAATCGCGAAATTCACTTGGCCCCAAAGGAAGTTGAGGATCAACTCGTTGATAAAGCGCCTGTTGGTCTGCGGGTAGTTCATCGACCCCCTTAGCACTAACAGCACTCGCCAGCAAAAAAACTGCGGGAATTGCCACATAAGCAAATCGCTTCATTTCATTGTCCGCCTAATATTATTGTATTTATTATTGACGCCTGATTTTAATAAAAAATCAGTAAACTACTGCATCGTCTCCTTTTTTAAAAAGGACCCGAATACGCACCGGCAAATGGGGGCTACGATTACCACGTCTACACGCTGAAATTTTTGACATATTACTCATAAAGGGTGTTTGCAATCTGCAAACACCCTTCGCTAACTTTACTGTCGCAGACCCGCCTGCTTAAGCAACGGCATGACCCGCTCATTAAAGAAAGGAAGCTCTTCATTATAATCGACCATCGTCAACAGCGTGCCGTCGACACCCGTCTTCTTCAGATCGATCAATCCTTGAGCGACTTGCTCAGGAGAACCTACGATTGGGAAGCCCCCCCAACCCGCGATAAAACGCTCCTTGAACTTCTGATACATTTCCGGGGAGTGATTTTGCGACTGTACTTGCAAGACCTCAGCGAGGTTATCGCACGCCACCGTGTCTCCCTTTTCTTTCACGTAATAATCATAATATTCACGTGCTTCCTTTTCTGTTTCGCGAACGATGACCGGGCACGAGGTAAACGTTCCCAACTCGCGACCAAACTTTGAGCGAGCCAGTTCTTTAACATGTTTGACCCAGGCGGCGCCCTTTTCCATGTCTTGCATGAAACCAAAGTTAAAGTCACAGTGTTTCGCTGTGAAATCCAATCCCTTGCCAGACGATCCCGCGCAAATCATTACCGGGCGACCGGCCTTGTTATAAGGCTTCGGTTCCATCACGGCGTCTTTGGTCTTATGGAAGTCGCCGTTGTAGTCGACACCATTGCGCTCCCAGAGAGCCGCCACGATATCCATCCACTCGTCAGCGTATTCATAACGCTGATCGTGCTCCATCATTTCACGACCAAACATTTCCATTTCCGGCGTAAACCACCCAGTGACCAGGTTGAGGCCGAAACGCCCCTTGGAAATATGGTCAATCGTGGTCGCCATTTTTGCGGCAACGATCGGGTGAATGGTCGGTACGTGAGTGGTGGAGAAAAATTGTAGTTTGGTGGTCACTGCGGCCATGGCGGCTGCCCATGTGAATGTTTCCATGTTACTGCCGTTGAAGTTTGTCTCCCCACCAAATCCACGCCAGCGAGCGATGGGCACCATACACTCCCAGCCTGCCGCCTCAAGCTGCTTGGCGATTTTGACGTTGTGCTCAAATGTGGGCTCAAACGTTGACTCGGCAGTCGTAATAGCACAGGCATTTGAACAGTTGGTTCCGAAAACGCCCAATTTAAGCGCGTTATCGTTGAACATCGGGTTACCCGTTTCGTGAAAACGTTCCTGCATGTCCATTTTGCATTCCTCTTTTTATTTTTTTAAACGTTGAAGTGCCGTTGGATTAAACGCCCATATCGTCGAACACTTCCTGTGCCAATCGGAAGCCATCAATGGACGCTGGCACGCCACAGTAAATAGCCACTTGAAGGAGCACCTCGCGAATTTCTTCTTTACTCAAACCGTTATTAATAGCGCCGCGCACATGCAACTTCAATTCATGCGGACGATTCAGTGCGGAAATCATCCCCAGATTCAAGAATGAACGCGTGCGGCGATCCAGGCCCGGACGATTCCAGATAGCATCCCAGCAATATTCGGTTACCAGCTCCTGAACCGGCCAATTAAAATCAGTCGCCTTTGCAATAGAGCTATCGACATAGGCTCCACCCAAAACTTCACGACGGGTTTTAAGGCCTTCGTGAAATCGCTCAGAAAGTTGGCTTCCGTCAGGTGAAGTGATCTTGGCTTGACTGTTCATTCTATCTTCCTCGAGGTGAGTTATAACCTTCGTAACCATACGGCCACGTAAGTAGCCATCGTGCTAGAGGTTTTACGGTTTAAAAAATCATGTAGGTTTATGCAACCAGACTAGGTCTTACATATTGAAACTGAAGAAATTTCCTTGCTTTCCATGCAATCAGGTCAGCAATCGAAATAATGATGAGTCCGTTATCACGCGCGAAGATCTCCAGGTCCGCACGACGCGCCATGCTGCCGTCGTCCTTTAGGATCTCGCAGATGATGCCCACCGGCGATAGACCTGCCAGTTCAGCCAGATCTACAGCAGCCTCGGTGTGACCGGCCCTTTCCTCAACGCCACCTTGGCGAGCAATGAGCGGGAAAATATGCCCAGGCCGGGCAAGCGACTCAGCCTTGGTTTCAGGTGCGGCGAGTGCTCGGAGTGTCAACGCACGTTCGGCAGCCGAAACGCCGGTGGTAATCCCCGCGATGAGATCAACCGACACGGTAAATGCCGTTTTCATTGAGTCGGTATTTCGTTCCACCATCAAAGGTAATTCGAGGCGGCGTGCGACAGGTTCTGGCATAGGCGCACATACAATGCCTCGGCACCGACTCACCATGAATGTCAGCGCTTCTGTCGTCGCGAACTCTGCTGCCATGACGACATCACCTTCATTCTCACGCCCCTCGTCATCCACCACGATGACCATCCCGCCAGAGGCAATCACTTTCAATGCGTTTTCAATCGTTGCAAAAACCATAACAACCTCTACTGAACGCTAACGGCATGCCGCTCAAGAGATGACACAAAAGCGCTAGACAACAGCATCATTTGATAGCCGCGGATCTTGCGAAGCGACCATCTTCGTAAAGCAGTGGGGAGATATCCAGGCGCGTATCGACCCATAGCACTCGGCCAAAGATCACGTCGTGCGAGCCAATGGTTGTGACCGAACTGACCTCGCACACCAGTGAGGCTTGGGCGTCCACCAGCACAGGTACGCCGTGTTCTTCGATCCATTGGCCGTGCTCGAAACGCTCCTCGCCCTTCAACTGGCCGCTGAAAATCGGAACGAGATCGACATGGGAGTGATGGAGCATATTGACCGCGAACCGCCCGCTCTCCTCCAACGCAGCACTGATGGACGCCGAGCGGTTAACACAGACCAGAATGGTTGCAGGATCAGTAGTCACTGATTGCACAGCTGTGGCAGCCATTCCGAAAGGCTGCCCGAGGTGGCGGGTGGTAATCAGCGAAATCGTCGAGGTCAATCGACGCATCGCTTGCTTGAAGTCGTTAACCAGCTCTATTTCTTGTTCTTGTTTTTTCATGTCTGCCTCGTCCAAGGAGTCGCATGGGTCATGTGAAACCAAACGTACAGATCGTCAGACAATCTGTCAAAACTATTTTGGCTGATTGACAGATTGTCTGACGATACTTATAAAGAATCTCGAATTTCATTCAACAAAGGACACAGACATGCCACGCACGCTGTTTGGCCACATGAAATCCAGCAATGTCATGAAAGTCGTCTGGCTTATGGACGAGCTGGGCCTCGACTACGAGCGGATCGATATCGGGAACGTCTTCGGCGGGCTTGAAGAAGACGACTATCGGAGCAAAAACCCGACCAGCCTCGTTCCTACATTGGTCGATGGCGATTTCACTCTCTGGGAAAGCAATGCTGTGCTGCGCTATTTGTGCAACGCCTATGCTCCCGACAGCCCGCTCTACCCCGCTGACCCGAAAAGACGCGGTGTGGTCGACCAATGGCTGGACTGCCAGCAAACTCAATTGACCCGACCGCAAACGGTGGTGTTTTTTCAGTTGATTCGCACACCACTGGAGAAGCGCGACACGCAAGCGTTGGAAACAGCAATTCGGGAAGCCGGTAGAGTGTGGAACTGGATAGAAACCCGACTCGGCGAGCACGATTACATCTGTGGCAGTGAGATGACCATCGCTGATATTGCTTGGGCCGTGCATGGGCACCGCTGGCTAAACATGGACTTTGCGCGGGCAGACCTACCCAACGTAAAGGCATGGTATGAGCGAATGCTGACGCATGATTCGTTCCGCCAGAAATGGGCCGGACCGGTGACTTGATCAGGGGATGACGACAATGGAATTAGAAAACAAGGTATGCATCGTAACTGGCGCAGCCAGCGGCATTGGCAAAGCCATCGCGACGATATTTGCGAAGAATGGCGCCTCGGTCATCGTGGCCGATGTGAACGTCGAGGCCGCACAGGCGACCGCGGATGAGATTGGTGCCACCGCTATTGGCTGCAACGTGGCGATCAATGCAGAGGTGCAAGCGTTAGTCGAAACGACGGTTGCCCGCTTCGGCCGTATCGATGTGCTGGTCAACAACGCCGGCTTCGGTCTGACCGGGAACGTTGTCACCATTGAAGAGCAGGATTGGGACCGACTGATGTCAGTCAATCTCAAGGGCATGTTCCTGTGCGCCAAGCATGTCATACCGGTCATGGCCCGGCAGAAATCTGGCTCGATCATCAATACCACGTCGTATACGGCCACCAGTGCCATTGCTAACCGCACGGCCTATGTTGCCTCCAAAGGCGGCGTTTCGGCGCTGACGCGAGCGATGGCACTGGATCATGCGGCGGATGGCATACGCGTAAACGCGGTAGCGCCTGGCACCATCGATAGCCCTTATTTCGACCGGATCTTCGCCCAATCTGAAACACCGCAAGTGTTGCGGGCCGCTTTGGAGGCACGGGCGGTGATGAATCGAATGGGAAAACCCGAGGAAATTGCAGAAGCCTTCCTGTTCCTCGCCTCTGACCGCTCTCGCTTTGCCACCGGCAGCATCCTGACCGTGGACGGCGGTTCTTCAATTGGCAACCACCTGGTCGACTGACCCTGTACCTGTGACCTTTGGCCCGGTGAGTAACCGGGCTTTTTTTCGTCTGTCGAGTCCACCACCCCAATAGAAAGCTGACCCGCCGGATGGCTTAAGATCAGCTTTCCTGCCGATATTCAGGCCCCCTTTAGCTCCGTCTTGCTTACGACATGCTCGAGCCCCTGCATCAGGTACGGTCGGAAGTTATCCGGGTGCTCCGTCATGGGGAAGTGCCCCAGCCCCTCCATGACCAGGTGCAAGGCACCGGGAATCAGATGGGCCAGTTTGGCGCCATCCGCCGGGGTTGCGGAATAGTCATAATTGCCTGAGAGCAGCGCGACCGGTGTGCGCGCGGCATCGATCCGCGGCGCGGTCTCGGCACCATCGAACTCATCACTGTAAAACGCCAGATCGCCTGGATAGACACCAGGTCCTCCCTGCGAATAAATCCAACTGGCGCGGCGGCGATCCTCAATGGGACTGGTCGGACTCATCAGGCCTCGAACATAAGCGCCGTTGTGTAGCCCCCCATGTACTTGCACATGGTTCTGATAGGGATTTCGGCGGCCACGGGACTGGAAAGGAGGCTCCAGCGCTACAACACCGATTAGGTGTTCAGGGTGCTCGGCCGCCAGCACCAAGGACATTGCGGCGCCCATCGAGCCCCCGACGACGATAGTGGGGGCGCCTATCACCTGCTCAATAAACGCCGTACACCATTGCTGGTAGCATTCGCTTGTCAGCAAATAAGGGGCACCGTCCCAGTCGCGGGGTGGCATCGATTTACCGTGAAATGGAAGGTCGATCGCATACATGCGAAATTGCCGAGCCATTTCGACATCGGCCATTTGTCCAAAATACTGGCGGCCGTCAGCACCGGCAGTGTGGAGGAACAAGATGGGCACGCCCTCCCCGGCTACTTCGTAGTAAATCTCATATTCCTGCCCCAGTACGCTGACAGCAGCATACTGCCCTTGAATTTGCGAAATCGATCGCTGCACGGACAATGCTGGAGCCGCAGGAGTCAGGGTAATCAGTTCGAACAAGCGCTCAAGAAACGGCCGCGCCTGGGCGATCAGTTGTGCATCACCGCTCACTTCGAAAGCAGGATTGGCAATCTGTAAAGCGGTGAAACTATGGTAGGTCGCGACAGGCGGTACGCACAGCACATGCCCCCATTGCTCTTCGGCGGCCTCGATGCGGATGGCAGGCTGGCCGGTAAAGCCTTTGAATAGATGACCTTCGGCAACACTGAGCCCAGTGCTTTGCGATCCGACGCTGAACTCAACGGTTATTGAGAGCCCCGGGGCGAGCCGGCGCAGTTCGGGGTCGGGGTAGGCGTTAACCAGCCTCTCTTTCAAACTGATGAATGCAGTCATTATTTTTCTCCTGCGTCACTCTTAAAGTGACGAGTCATCACGTCAGTGTCTTACAGCCCAAATTGGGGCCGTACCGATTTCAACCGGTCACGCGCTCTTCCGTTACCTGTCCCGAAAGCGGAACACGGAGCACCGGCTTACGGGCAACCGGGCAGCAGAAAAACGGCGCAACCACGCCGTGATGAATATCCAGATTTGCAGACAATCTGTCAATCAGACATAACTGGGTCTTCCTGCTCGACGCTTTCCAAATAATTGATGGCCACCCTGGCCGACAACTCGATGTGTGCTCGGCAAGCTTCTGCCGCCCTGGCACCATCCCTCGACTTGATCGCTGCCACGATCTCTTTGATTTCCTTGACTGAGTGCTGGAGACGACCGGGCTGGGTCATGGAGGTGGCGCGCAACAATGTGATCCGGTTGTGTAACGTGGTCAGCATCTGGACTATGAAAATATTATTGCTGCCTTCCATCAAGCAGACGTAAAACTGGGTCTTGGCTTCAATCAATGCATCACGCGCAGCCCTCAAACTATCGAGGTCCCGGTCAGGGTATTGCCAATATTGCTGAGCCCGAAACTCGAATACCGCAGCGGCTTCCTCAAGGCGACGGATCTGCGCATCCGTACCCACCAAGGCGAATTCCTGCCCGGAGAAGCTTTCTAGAAGTCCGCGTACTGCATACAGCTGGCGCGTTTCCTCCAAGGAGATTTTGTTCACCGAAGGCCCCTTGTGGGGGTTGCAGGTAATCAGACCTTCCGCCTCAAGCTGTCGTAACGCTTCCCGAATGGATGTGCGGCCAACTCCTGTCATCTCACAAAGCTCACGCTCGACCAGTCGTTGGCCGGGCCGAAGCACACCGGAGGAGATGGCTTCTCGAATCTTGTCTTCTACTAACAAGCGCAGCGTCGCGCCGCGCTTGGGGACTTGGAGGCTTGATTCACTCATCTACGCACTCTCCCTCATATGGTATTAATCAGGCTATTCACAAAAATGACAATTCAAAGTCGGTTTGACGCAAATATCGGGGGACGCTGGTGCGCTACCCAGAATCATACATTTCGCCGAACAGATTGTCTGATTGTATGTGATGAATCCAGTGTGCTGCTACAAAGCCGAATTTCGAGCACGGCTGCAGGCTGACGCGTCGCATCACGCGTGACAGAAAGAAGGAAGTATCAGCGGGTCGGACGACTTGAGCGACGGGAGGATATGGCGGGGTGCATAAATGAGGGGTCAGGTGAGAAGAAACACCCAAGCGTTATCGCGGTGAAATGAGGAAGCCTGCACAGCAAAGGTGCAGGCTAGGTGCCGGGCGATGCGACAGCGGGCTGTCGCATGCTTCAAACGGTTACTTAGCCAGCGACGTCACGCCCCTTCCCCTCGGGTCTGAAACGGGCTCAGGGACTCGACCCTGGACCTTGATCGCCTGGACATCACCGTTAAACCCCTGATCAGCTAGGTTATAGCCCCTGGCTTCAAGGTCGGTTGCCAACTGCCCGGAGATAGGGGCATAAGGCTCCCAAAAAATGGTGTTCGCCGGCAGCAACTGGTGATGGAAGCGCATCGTTGCAACGGCATCCTTCAATGGAAGCTGGAAGTCATAGGTGTTGCTGACCACCTGAAAGATCGAGGTAAAAATCCGCGACCCACCAGGTGTACCAATGACCAGAGCGACTTTTCCGTCCTTCAGGAAAATTGTCGGAGTCATCGAAGACAAGGGACGCTTTCCCGGCTCAATCGCGTTGGTGTCATTGCCAACAACACCCATCTGATTCGGCACACCCGCAAGGGCAGAGAAGTCATCCATTTCGTCGTTGAGCAGAATGCCAGTCTTGCTGGCAACCACACCGGAGCCGAAGAATCCGTTGAGCGTATAGGTGTTAGAGACCGCATTCCCCCATTTGTCCACGATTGAAAAGTGAGTGGTTTGCGGCTTTTCCGGGGATGCGATGTTCAGACCAGCGACCACTTTACCGGTGTCCGAGGGCACTGAAACATTGACCTGCGCTGCACGGCTGGCCAAGTACTTTTCATCCAGCAACTGCTCCATGGGCACCTTGTAGAAATCAGGATCGCCCAAGTATTGAGCGCGATCCGCAAACACGCGCTTCTCGATTTCAGCGACCAGGTGCATGTAGCTGACAGAATTGAGCGGAACGCCCTGGAAATCCTTTTGGCGCACTTCCTTCATCTTTAACAGCTGCACCAAGGCAATACCGCCGGAGCTTGGAGGTGGAGCCGTGACGATCTGAAAGCCATTCCAGTTCGCCTGTATCGGCTCTCGCCAGACGGCCTTGTAGCCTTTGAGATCCGCTTCACTGATCAAGCCACCGTGGGCATCCATATCGCTGACGATGAGTTCGGCAGTCTTGCCGGTATAAAAGCCGTCCGGCCCCGTTGCGGCGACTCGCTTCAGCACCGTCTCCAACTCGGGTTGCTTGAATGTTGACCCCGCGTGCAACTTGCCGAAGTACTCTGCGAAATTGGTTTTACCGGAGAATCGCTTTTCATTTTCGGTCGCTGCCAGATTGGCTAACGTCTCATCGACGACAAAACCCTCATGCGCATAGTGAATCGCCGGGGCGATCAGCTCCGCCCACTTGAGTTTGCCAAAACGTTGATGAGCTTCCCACATGCCGGATACCGTGCCAGGCACGCCCACCGCGCGGTGGCCAATGACACTTCCGTCAGGGTTGTCCGCAGCAATCACTCGGCCTTTGCTGTCGACAAACATGTCCCGGGTAGCCTTGTGCGGCGCACGCTCGCGGTAATCCAGGAAGTAAGGTTTGCCCTCGTGATAAACAGTCATGAACCCGCCACCGCCGATGTTTCCAGCCTCGGGGTATGTCACCGCCAGCGAAAACGCAATGGCGACTGCCGCATCGATGGCATTGCCGCCTTTGGCGAAGATGGCATTGGCCGTCTCTGCGGCAAAGCGGTCAGGTACGGCGACTGCAGAAGCATCCAACTGAGAAAGAGGTCTTGCTGACGCCAGCTGAGGAACGCCAGCGGTGAGGAACGACACACACAGCGCGCTCAACAGCGCACACCTACGTGCCAAGTCGAACAAAGAGTTATTGCACATAAACCACCTGTTTTTTTATTAATAATTGGCAGCAACGTTTGGCAAGTCCATGTGTGCGATTGGGCTATTACAGCCGCACGACTGGGCGCCTGAAGAACAGCAAAAGCGGAATAGTTATTATCTGTACTGCGTTAAGAAAAAGAGCCCTCGGCGTGGATCACGCCGAAGACTCTTTTAAAGGGAGGTTAAGCTTGCTCCCCTACTCGCTCGACACGTGAAGGTTCGAGACTGGCCTTCTCCCACTTGGCAATAACCAAGGGGGCGATTGCATTACCCAGTACGTTCAACGTTGTGGTCCCGCTATCGATAATCCTGAAGATACCAGCGATCAACGCGACCCCTTCCAGAGGAAGCCCTGCAGATGCCAGGGTGGCAGACAGAATGATGATGGCAAAGCCAGGCACACCAGCGGCGCCCTTTGACGTCAACACCATCGTGACCACCAGCAGAATTTGCTGTGTCAGCGACAGATCGATGCCATACAACTGAGCGATAAAGATCGTCGCTACGCCGAGGAAGATGGACGCACCATCCAGGTTGAACGCATATCCCACCGGAACCACAAAGCTGACGATTCGTTGCGGGACCCCGTAGTTTTCCAACTTTTTCATCAACTGCGGCATTACCGCCGCAGACGCCGCACTAGAAAACGCCAGAATCAGCTCATCCCTGAAGTACTTGATCAACTTGAAGACGTTTTCGCCAATCAGATAGCAAATGCCCCCAAGGAAAATCAAGGCAAAGGCAATCAGCGCGAGGTAAACCACACCAATCAACTTGAGCAACGGCAACAACGAGGCAAAACCAAAGGTCGCGACGGTCGCACCGATCATGCCGAATACGCCAATAGGCGCATAAGCCATGACAAACGAGACCACCTTGAACATCGCGTCAGACAAGCCTTTGACAACAGCAATGACCGGTGCGCTTTTCTCTTTTGGCAGTGTGTTCAATGCCATTCCCAGGAGCACGGCAAAAAACAGCACGGACAGCAACTTCCCTTCCGACATCGCCACTATCACGTTATCGGGAACAATGTTCTGCAGGATAATCAGCGCGCCTTTTGAAGGCTCCATGTTGACCGTCGATGTACTGTGCGAGATGCCAGCAATTTCGGTGCCTTTACCCGGTTCGAACAAGTTGGCGAAGCACAGGCCGAGGACAATAGCCAGACTGGTGATCGCGAAGAAGTAAATCAGCGATTTGGCCCCCATGCGCCCGAACGACTTGTTATCGCCGCCACCGGCAATACCGAGGATCATGCAGCAGAATACAATGGGAACAACAACCATCTTCATCATCTTGATGAAAATGTCGCCAAGGGGTTTAAGAATTTCGGTACTGACCCAGACCTGATTTTGCGGATGGGTGTTGAAGTACCAACCGACGAGCACGCCGAGCAACAGCCCAGCAACAATCCGCCAAACTAATGGGATACGTTTCATGTCTAGCCTTTTTGTTGGAATGAAAGGACTGCTTAAGCGCAGTAGCTAGATTCATGAGCTTCCAGCTCATTTGAGAATTCCTGGCGCAAAAAATTTTGCGCCAGGTAATTAGTTATTTAGCGAAGAGCTGGCTCATATCCTTGAAGGCTTTGAATTCGAGCGCGTTGCCACAAGGGTCAAACAAAAACATTGTGGCTTGCTCACCGACCTGCCCTTTGAATCGAATGTAAGGTTCAATTACAAACTTGGTACCAAAGGACTTCAGGCGCTCGGCCAGCGCTTCCCATTGTGCCCACTCCAAAATGATGCCGAAGTGAGGAACCGGTACGTCGTGACCATCGACAGGGTTGCTATGGACACTCTCTTGAGAAGCGGTCTTTGGGTGCTCGTGAATGACCAGTTGATGGCCATAAAAATCAAAGTCCACCCATTGGGTGCTGGAACGCCCCTCGGCTAGTCCAAACACTTCGCCGTAAAACGTACGAGTGGCGGCCAGGTCATACACAGGGATTGCGAGGTGGAAAGGAGAAAGGCTCATCAGAACTCCAATGACAGTTTTTATTGGTTTAGGAAATCAGACAACGTCTTCGCTGCCCGATGGCTTTTTTGAAGATGGATTTATGCTAAAGCCGTATCGATCTAAAAAAAATCAATATATTTTTTCCATAAACAACAATAATATTTGTATGTCCTGCCGCGCTGAAGTGAGTTGTTGGCATTACACGCAAGGTGTCTAAATCGGGGTTAAACGCCTACAGCCCCTTCGCTATTGCTCCCAGCCCGCCTGAATCGCCCGCGTAATTTCGTCGACAAAAACACGTGCTTTCGTCGGAACGAGTCGACCTGGTGGCATCACTGCGTAAATCCCCCCCACCTCCGAGCTCTGCCATTGCGGCAGGACCGGTACGAGCTCGCCATTGCGCACCGCTGAGCTTGCCAGCCAATCTGGTGTAAGAATGATGCCCACACCCTCAGTGGCCGCTTGAAGCAACGACTCCGAATTGTCTGAGATCAATGGTCCCGTAGGCCGGACAGTCTTGTGTTGCCCACCCTTCTTCAACACCCAGTCTGGCCAGCTGGAGTGACTGCTGAATCCTAAGCAGGCATGATCCAATAGCGCCTCAGGTGTCTCTGGCTGACCGTGCAAAGCGATATAGCTCGGGGCTGCATACAACAGGTTGCGAAAAGGCGCGATCTGTTTCGCGACAAGGGTACTGTCACGCAAAACCCCCACGCGGATCGCCACATCGAATCCCTCAGCCACGACATCCACGTAGCGATCGGCAAAACGTGCGTCCACTCGGATCTTCGGATGTTGGGCAATGAACGCGGGTAACAATGGCGCCACCCATCTGCGGCCAAATGTGACGGGAAGAGATACCCGCAACAGCCCTTGCGGGCTGGCGGCGAAGTTGCTTGCTTCCAGGCTGGCGCTATCGAGTTCGTCTAAAAGTGTCCGAATACGTTGATAAAAAAGCGTCCCAACCTCGGTCAACGCGACGCGTCGAGTCGTGCGAGACAACAAACGAACCCCGAGTCGCTCCTCCAACTGGCCGATACGCCTTGAGATGATCGTGGCATCACGTCCAATGACCTTTGCGGCACCTGTGAAGCTGTGCGCCTCCACGACCGCCACGAAAGCCGAAAGCTCGTCGAGAGTTACACGCCCCAAGAATTCCTGCATTTTATGCATGATAGTTCTTCATCTTTTCATAATTATCTCTCATTTTGCATCTGTTAGCCTTTTTCGGAAATAGACCTCCCGAATAGGACAAACAGATGAAAACCTTCCTTAGCATTGGTACCGGCCCAGGCATTGGCTTCGCCACTGCCCAGCGTTTCGCCCGCGAAGGCTTTCGTGTGATCCTCAGCGCGCGGAACCTGGAAAAGACCCACAAGCTCGCCGGTCTCCTGAACGCAATGGGCTACGTGGCGCAAGTCCGCGCAGTGGACGCCAGCAATGCGACAAACATTGCCGAGTTAATTGCGGACGTCGAATCAGAGCATGGCCCTCTGGACGTGCTGCACTACAACGCCGCCAACATCCGTCAGGCGACTCTCGCCGACCAACCGTCCGACACCTTCTCCAGTGACCTCGCAGTAAACATTGGTGGCGCACTGGCTGCGGCGAAGGCCGCCATGCCTCAAATGATCACCCGTGGCAACGGCACCATCTTGTTGACCGGCGGTGGGTTTGGGGTTGCACCTCATCCTGATTACCTATCCCTGAGCCTGGGCAAAGCGGGAATACGAGCCTTATCCATGGCGCTGTTCGAACCGAGTAAAGCCCGTGGCGTACATGTAGCCAGCGTTACGGTGGCCACGTTCGTCGAACCCAACTCAGCGGAAGCTGTGGGCGTTGCTGAAGCATTCTGGACGCTGCACAGCCAGCCAAAAGAGTCTTGGACCGCAGAAGTGACGTATGCCGGCTGATTGATGAAACCGGGTGTGGCACCTCCTCCATGCCCGTTACGGCGCGGCGATATCCCGCTGACGCTCGTGCAAGTCACTTCAATTCACCGCTCTCAACGGAAAAACACTATGCAAACCAAAGTCTATGCAGCGCAATCACCCACCACGCCGCTCGCGCCTACCGTGATCAGTCGTCGCGCTGTTGGTAGCAGTGATGTAGCGATCGACATCCTCTACTGTGGCGTGTGCCACTCCGATTTACATGCGGCTCGCGGCGAGTGGCCGGGCATGCGTTATCCACTGGTACCGGGCCACGAGATCATAGGTCGGGTGAGTGCCATCGGTGGCGCAGTCTCCAACCACAAGATCGGCGACATCGTCGGCGTTGGTTGCATGGTCGGAAGCTGTCGTCATTGTGACTCGTGCGACGATGGCCTGGAGCAATACTGCGAAGGCCCTCATGGCTGGCAACAGACCTACAACGGGTGGCTCGATGGCAGCGGCGAGAACACCTATGGTGGCTACGCCGACGGTATTACGGTTGATGAGCATTTTGTTCTGAAGATCACGCATCATGAATCCGAATTAGCAGCCGTTGCGCCACTCTTGTGCGCCGGTATTACCACCTGGTCTCCGTTACGCCATTGGAAAGCGGGTCCAGGCAAGAAGGTAGGCATTGTCGGCATCGGTGGTTTGGGCCATATGGGTGTGAAGTTGGCCCACGCAATGGGGGCGCATGTCGTTGCATTCACTACCTCTCCTAACAAGGTGCAAGCAGCACTGGAGTTAGGCGCTGATGAGGTGGTTGTCTCACGCAACGCCGATGAAATGGCAGCTCACAGCAAAAGTTTCGATTTCATTCTCAATACTGTGGCAGCGCCCCATGACCTCGATGCTTTCATGACCTTGCTCAAGCGCGATGGAACGATGACGATGGTCGGAGTCCCCGATAGCCCGCACCCATCTCCGGGGGTGGCCAACTTGATCTTCCAACGCCGCCAGTTGGCTGGCTCTCTGATTGGAGGCATTGCCGAAACTCAGGAAATGCTCGACTTTTGCGCGCAGCACGGCATCACCTCAGAAGTCGAAATGATCGAAATGCAGGATATTGAAACTGCCTTCAAACGCATGCAGAAGAGCGACGTCAAGTATCGCTTTGTCATTGATCTGGCGACCATCTGACACGCCGGCGACCGGCCGACCCGGTCGCTCATCAAATGCAGCACTGTTATACGCACCAGCGCCTGCGGCACCATTTCGATGCGGTGCCTGGTGGCAGTATGAGTCGTGTTAGAAGTGGTATTTATCAAGACGTCGTTTGGAAGCTTCCTCCGAGCCTTCCATGATGTCCAACGCTGCCTTGGTGGCCTCGACATTGTCCAGGCCGCCTTCAGCTAATGTGAAACCGCGTCCATCCTCAACCTTCAGCGCATTGACCAGATCTGTTTCAGCATTAACTGAAAGGTCAACCTTCTCGCTTGACGCTTTCTAAATAGCGCTCGATGGTCAGCAGAGGAGGAGTCAGCGGATTCATTGCCTTCGTATCACTACCCTCCTCTGAGGATTTAGAGGAAAACATCTTCGCCATCCCGGACCAGCAATCGTCGTAGTCCGCTTGCAACTGAGGGGACTGAAGCGCATGACGCGAAGGCCGCAACACGGTACCCGCCTCGAACATGAAAGCCATGGTTTGATCAATCCTATGCGGTGCAAGATCGACGGCGATGGCGTTTTGCGTTGTTGCATTGTCCGGTCCATGTGCGCTCATGCAGTTATGCAGGGATACTCCCCCCGGCATGAACCCCTCGGCCTTGGCGTCGTAAGCCCCCTCGATAAGGCCCATGAATTCGTTCATCAGGTTGCGATGAAACCATGGTGGTCGAAAAGTGTTTTCGGCCACCATCCAGCGTGGAGGAAAAATCACAAAATCAACGTTCGCCTGGCCAGTGACGACCCCTGGTGCGGTCAGCACAGTAAAAATTGAGGGGTCAGGATGATCAAAGCTGATCGTTCCAATAGTGTTGAAACGGCGCAGATCATACTTGTATGGCACGTTGTTCCCATGCCAGGCGACTACATCAAAGGGCGAATGGTCGAGCTGCGTCACCCACAACTCGCCGAGAAATTTTTGCACCAACAGCATCGGTTGATCGCTATCTTCGAATCGGGCGACGGGTGTTTGAAAATCCCTTGGATTCGCTAAACCATTACTACCAATCGGTCCCAGCTCAGGAAGGCGCAAGGCACAACCATGGTTCTCACAAACGTAACCACGGGCGGCTTCATCGAGTAACTGGACGCTGAATTTCAAACCACGTGGCAGTACTGCAATTTCCTGCGGCTCGACCTCAAGCACTCCGAGCTCGGTGATAATACGCAGGCGCCCTTGTTGGGGAACGACAAGCCACTCTCCATCAGCGTTGAAGAACGCTCGGTCCATGGAAGCGTTAGCGGCATACAGATAAATGGATATCCCGGAAACTTGCTCGGCTGCGGCTGTAGCAGCGAACAAGACCAGACCATCAATGAAGTCTGTCAAAGACGCAGGTAATTCGAGTGGATCCCAACGCAATCGGTTAGGCGTCACCTGCCCGAGCGTCTGACCAGTAATTTGATGTGACAAACGTTGATACTGTGGGTGGGTAGCTGAGGGTTTTATCCGGTACAGCCACGTACGACGCGACTCACTGCGAGGAACTGTGAATGCAGTACCGGAAAACAATTCTCCGTACAGCCCCAATGGAGGTTTCTGCGGTGAGTTTTTGCCGATGGGCAAGGCACACGGCAGGGCTTCGCTACTGAATTCGTTGCCGAAACCATTTTGATATTCGAGTGTTTCTGAAGAAGAAGATGTAAACATGTCGACCTCTGCGCAAGAAACCCGACGCCATGTCAGGTTTCTTGGGATCGTGGATGGGAGTGGCTTTCAGGTGATTGAGGCGTTAGTCCGCCATCAATACTCCACGTCGCACCTGGTCACGCTCGATCGACTCAAACAACGCCTTGAAGTTGCCTTCACCGAAACCATCATCGCCTTTGCGCTGGATGAACTCGAAGAACACCGGGCCCATCAGCGTTTCCGAGAAGATTTGCAACAACAAGCGCCGACTGCCCCCCTCTGATGTGCCATCCAGCAGAATGCCTCGCGAGCGTAGCTCCTGCTCAGGCTCACCGTGATCCGGCAAGCGGCCTTGCAGCATCTCGTAGTAGGTTTCCGGTGGCGCGGTCATGAACCGCATGCCCATGGCTTTCAATGCGTCCCAGGTTTTAATCAGATCCTCGGTGAAGAACGCAACGTGCTGGATGCCCTCGCCGTTGAACTGCATCAGGAACTCTTCGATCTGCCCCGCCCCTTTGGACGATTCTTCGTTCAATGGAATGCGGATCATGCCATCTGGTGCGGTCATCGCTTTGGAGGTCAGACCGGTGTATTCGCCCTTGATGTCGAAGTAGCGAATCTCGCGGAAGTTGAACAGCTTCTCATAGAAATTTGCCCAGTAAGCCATGCGACCGCGATAGACGTTATGGGTCAGGTGATCGATGAATTTCAGGCCAGCACCGACCGGGTTGCGATCTACACCCTCGATGAACAGGAAGTCGATATCGTAGATTGACGTACCCTCGCCAAAACGATCGATCAGGTAAAGCGGTGCGCCACCGATGCCCTTGATTGCCGGCAACCGCAACTCCATCGGTCCAGTGGCGATTTCGATCGGTTGCGCCCCCTGCTCAAGGGCACGTTGGTAGGCTTTCTGTGAATCCTTGACCCGAAAGGCCATGCCGCATACCGATGGACCGTGCTCCGCCGCGAAGTACAACGCTTCGCTATTGGGTTCGTTGTTGAGGATGATGTTGATCCCGCCCTGGCGGTACAACGACACGTTCTTGGACCGGTGATTAGCGACTTTGGTAAAGCCCATGATCTGGAACACCGGTTCAAGCGCACCCGGGGTGGGGGAGGCGAATTCGATGAATTCAAAGCCCATCAGGCCCATTGGGTTTTCATAGAGGTCAGTCATGTTCAAATTCCTGCAATTGCTGAAAGTGAGGTGAAACGCTGGGTTCACTTTCCCGCAGGAGGCGCGCAAGGGATTCCCCGCACACTGCGCGCGAGAAAATCACCGTAGATCAGTTGCAGACCAAGAAACCGCATGAGAACCCCAATCTTTGTTGGCTAAAACGCGAAGGTGTAGCCGACGATGACGCGGTTTTCATCAGCCGCATCAGCGAAGTTCGAGCGCATGGTCGCGTTACGCCAACGCAGCGACACGTTTTTGAAAGTGCCTGACTGGATGACGTAGCTGAGGTCGGTCGTTCGCTCCCATTCTTCACCCTCCTCGCCCGAGGCCCGCAAGGCTCTGGCCTTGACGCTGCTGATATTCGCCGGGTCTACCAGATCGCCCTTCACGTAACGCACATTGAAGGTCAGTCCAGGAACTCCAAGTGCGGCAAAATCGTAGTCATAGCGCAACATCCAGGCGCGTTCATTTGCCAATGCGAATGTACTGATCTGCTGCTCGCTGAACAGATAGGTGTCAGTGCCCCCCACATAGGCGTAAGCGGTATCTCCGCTTACTTTCTGGTAGCCACCACTGAAGGTGTGTCCCTTGATCGAATAACCGAAGTTGGTGCTCAAGGTTCGGTTATCGACCTTGCCAAGTAAGTCTCGGCCTTGTTCCTTGGCGGAGAAGTAACGCCACTCAGTGAACGCTTCACCCGGCCCCACCCCGGTCTTGTATTTGAATCCGGCGAAATTACGCTGAAACAGGTCCTCAAGCTGGCTGGTGTGCAAGCTCAACGTCAGGTTCTTCAGCGGCTGATAGTCAACCCCCGCGTAATACAACCGATCACTGGTGACGGTTGTCGAGTAAGCACCCTGCTGTGCCATCGCCGTTAGGTCTTCGAAATCAGTAGAGTCACGTAGTTTGGTGGAATCGACCTCCAGGAACGTGAAGGTAAAATCGTTCAGATCCTTGCTCACCACTTGGGCGCCGTTGAACCACTGCGGGAACAACCGGCTGTAGTTGGAAGCCAGCAATGGGAGCAGAGGACTGAGGCCACCCACTCGACCCTCCGTCTGCGAGAACCTGGCCTTGATTGTGCCAACGGCCTTCGAATACTCATCGACAGCGCGCTTGTCCGCACCGCGTGGCAACAGCCCGGTACCGGAGCGATCCGGACTGGAGTCGAGCTTGATCCCCAGCATTCCAACAGCATCCAGACCAAAACCCACCGGGCCTGGTGTAAAACCGGATTGCAACTTCAACATAAAGCCTTGGGCCCATTCGTCACGCCGGGACTGGGTGGCGGAATCACCATGGAAATCACGATCAAAGTAGAAGTTACGCAGTTCCAGACTGCCTTTTCCATCATCGAGTAAACCTGCATAAACCGCCGAATGAGAAGCGCAGCAAAGCGTCGCGAGCATCAGCGATGCCCGCCAGGTGGTCAAAAAAGTCATGTTTGTGCCTGTCTTATTCTTGTTGTCAGGAGTGAAAAGCGCTGAGCCGTTGCGTCAGGATTTTGGGTTCTTGACGTAGCGCATGACGATGACACAGGCGATCACAATCAGCGGTGCAATAGAGAGCATTCCCATGTAGGTGCTCCCGGTTACATCGTTGATCTTGCCCACCATCACCGGAGCGACCATGCCACTCAGTTGACCGATGGAGTTGATCGCAGCCGTCCCGGTAGCAATCGCCAGGCCCGAGAAGGTTGATTGGGGAATCGTCCAGAAGATCGGAATGGCGATGAACGTGCCAGCGGTTGCTAGTACCAGCGCAGCCATCATGGCCCAGGACGAATCGGAGAACAGACAGGCCAACAGATAACCGACGGCGGCGGCCATCAAGCACAACACAAGATAGGTTTTACGTTCGCCGGTACGATCGGAGCGCCGGGTCAGCCAGATCATGCCAATGCACGCCACGATGTACGGCAGCGCCGAAAGCATCCCGACCCAGAACAGACTTTGCACGCCGGAGGATTTGATCAGGTGCGGCATCCAGAAGTTGAGACCATAGGAAGCGGTCTTGATGACGAAGTAGATGAACGCCATGATCGCGACCTCCCGGGTCAACAACACCCGCCACAACGATCCCAACACCGGCTTCTGGTTGACTTTGTCATGGGCCAGATTGGCCGCCAGCAGGTCCTTCTCGCCACGACTCAACCATTTGGCCGATTCAATGTCCCGGTCCAGTTTCCACAGCACCAGCAGGCCCAGCACCACACAGGGCAACCCGGACATCAGGAACAACCAGTGCCAGCCGGCAAGGCCGAACACCCCATCCATCGTGCCCAACAGGATTCCCGCCGCCGGCCCACCGACGGCCCCCGCCAGGGGTACCGCGAGGAACCACAGGCCATTCATCTTCGCCAGGTGCTTCTTGGGGAACCAGCACGCCAGGTAAAACAGGATCGCCGGGCCGAAACCGGCTTCCATGACGCCGATCAGAAAACGCAGGAAATACAGGGTGTACTGGGTGTAGGCAAACATCAATGCCGCCGTCGCCAGCCCCCAGGAGATCATGATCCGGCAGATCCAGGCCGGCGCCCCGTAGCGCTTGAGACCCAGGCTGCTGGGCACTTCGAACAGCACGTAGCCAAAGAAAAACATGCTCGCGGCCAGACCATACGCAGCGTCGGTCAAACCCAGTTCATGTTGCATCTGGGTCTTGGCGAAGCTGATGTTGATCCGGTCAAAATAGGAGAACAGAAAACAGATAATGGCCAGTGGCATGATGCGCCAAGCCACGCGCCGATACAGCAACAGCTCGTTGATCGTTTCTTCGTTGCGCGCAAGCGCGATATCACCAGTCATGGCAACCATGAGTGTTTCTCCATTGTTGTAATTATTGGAGAGAGGCCACGTCCGTCAAGGACCCGGCCCGACGGGTTTAGCTGATTCGAACCAATTTGTCCCTGTAAATCTGACCCTTGACCACATATTCCCGGGCATTACTGTGCATGCCGGCGATGGCTTCAGGTGTGAGCTCTCGCACGACCTTGGCTGGTGCGCCCAGGACCAGGGAGTTGTCCGGGAACACCTTGCCTTCGGTGACAATCGCGCCGGCACCGACCAGGCAGTTCTTGCCGATGACCGCACCATTGAGGACAACCGCCTGAATCCCGATCAGCGCTCCATCGCCGATAGTGCAGCCATGCAGCATGGCCTGGTGGCCGATGGTGACGCCCTCGCCCACCGTCAGCGCAAATCCGGGGTCGGCGTGCAACACCGCACCTTCCTGCACGTTGCTGTGCTGACCAATTCGGATCGGCTCGTTGTCTCCACGCAGAACAGCCTGGGGCCAGACACTGACGCCCTGCTCCAGCGTGACATTGCCGATGACAGTGGCATCTTCAGCGACGAAGGTTTCGGCGTGGATGGCGGGGATAAGCGTGTCGTATCGATAGATAGCCATGGCAGCTCCTCCTCAGGCCTGAGCATCAGTTTTCAGAACACCGGCGGCACACAGTTCGGCAATGTGTTCGTCGCTGTAGCCCAGTTCGCGCATAACCTTGTGTGTGTGCTCGCCGATGCGTGGAATCGATCGACGGGGTTGCAGACGTTCGCCATCCAGGGACAACGGCAGCAATGGCATGGCAGTGAACGATCCGTCTTCAAGTTCCAGATTCGCCAGCCCACCGCTTTGCAGCAGGTGAGGATCTTCAAACAACTCTTCCGGGCGACGAATCGGTGCGAATGGAATACTGTGGGCTTCGAGCTGTAGCGCCAGTGCCTGAGCATCCATGGTCGCGAAGACTTCAGCCAGGTGAGCCAGCAGCCGTGGGCGTTGCAGCACCCGGTCGTTGTTGGTGGCGAGGGTCTGGTCGTCGAGCAGCGCGGTCTGGCCCAGCAACTGACACAAGGCGTTCCACTGACCTTCGCCGGTGGCAGCGACGAACATCTGCTCACCGCCAGCGAACTCGAACACGTCATAGATCGCCCAGGCACTGATGCGGTTCGGCATCGGCGCGGCCGCCTGCCCGGTCACGGCGTATTGCTGCATATGTTGGGCGGCGAGCAATACGCAGTTTTCGTAGAGCGCGCTCTGCACCTCACGACCGACGCCGGTGACGTTGCGGTCGTTGAGCGCGGCAAGCACGCCGATGGCACCGAACATCCCGCCCATGATGTCGTTCACTGAACTGCCGGCACGCAGCGGCCTGCCGACGGGGCCGGTCATGTAGGCCAGACCGGCCATCATCTGCACCACCTCATCCAAAGCCAGGCGATTGTCGTAAGGACCGTTGAGAAAGCCTTTGTGCGAGGCATAAATGATGCGCGGGTTGCGCTCACGAATCGCGACGTAGCCGAAGCCGAGTTCCTGCATGCGGCCGGGTTTGAAGTTCTCGATGAACACGTCGGCGGTGTCGATGAGCTCCAGCACGGCGTCGCGCCCCTGGGGGGTGTTGACGTCGATGGCAATGCACTGTTTGTTGCGGTTGAAGGTGCGAAAGAACCCGGCACCGGCACCCAGCAGGCGGCGCGTGCCGTCGCCCCGGGTCGGCTCGATCTTGATCACCTCGGCACCGAGGTCACCCAGGATCATCCCGCAGGTCGGCCCCATCACCATATGAGAAATTTCAACGACACGAATGCCGTCCAATGGAAGTCTGGACATTAGCGTTTTCCTCGATCGGCAGGCTCAGGCGCGACTGGCAACTGGCGGGTAATTGAGTGGCAGACCGGCACGGGCAATGCAGCCGTAGAGGGTTTCGTCCGGCAACGCATCGCGCAGCACGTCCCGTGATGCGATCAGTGCAGCCAGGTCGATACCGGTGTCGTAACCCATGCTTTGCAGCATGAACACCAGGTCTTCAGTGACGGTGTTGCCGGACGCGCCCGGTGCGAACGGGCAGCCGCCCAACCCGGCCAGAGAGGAGTCGAGCTCGGTGATGCCTTGCTGCACGGCCACCAGGCTATTGGCGAGCGCCAGACCGCGGGTGTCATGGAAATGCGCGGCCCTGAGTTTGTCACCGGCAATGGCGCGAACCGCCTGCAAGGTGATCGCCACTTGGCCGGGATTGGCATAGCCTGTGGTGTCGCCGAGCGAAACCAGATCGCAACCGACTTCAAGCACGCGGCCGGTCAATTCGCACAGGTCGCTCAGCGGCACATCACCCTGGCGGGTGCAGCCGAAGGCCACGGACATCCCGGCGATTATTTGAACGTTGTACAAACCCATTTCGGTCCGCAGCTGGCACATCCGCGCCAACTCTTCGACCATCTCCAGCGGTGTACGGCGCACATTGGCCAGGCTATGGGCGGCGCTCACGGAAACGGGTGCAATGATGCGGTGGGCACCGGACTCAAGCGCATCGCGGCTGCCGCGCAGGTTGGGCGCCAGCACCGAGACAACCAGATCCGGATAACTCAAGGCGTGGGCCACGACTTCTTTGGCATCGGCCATCTGCGGTAGCAGTTTGGCGGGCACGAAGGATGCAACTTCCATGTAACGCACGCCGGCGGCATAGGCGGCATCGATCCAGTGGCGTTTGGCTGAAGTAGGCATGATGGCTTGAAGGCTTTGCAAACCATCGCGCATACCGACTTCGTTGATTGTTATTGTTGTCATCAAAAGGCTCTCACAGGCTGAAGCGTGATTTCAGATTAGAGAGCCATGGAAGTAGCGAAAAGACGTCATTTACGGGTTGATCCATCGTCAACCGCGATGGATGCGATCAAGGCCGGGATTGACGCGGTGGAGCGCGTAAAAGCAGGTGATCCAGCAACCGTCGTGCCGACAGCGATAGCGCATCGCGATCACGCACACATATGACAAACTCCCCCAATGCCCAATCGTCGGTCAAAGGAATGATGTTCAAGTCAAACAACGGGGCGTATCGCGCAACCGCTTCCAGCGGGAACACCGCCAGACCCAAGCCGAATTGCGCCAGACGGAAGGCTGCGTCAAACGACGACACATAGGAGCGAAACCGCAGCTCATGGCCGTGTTGCTCCGCTTCATTGCGCATAAAGTTATTGAGCGTGGCGAAAGCCGACAACCCTAAATGGTCAAAGGCAAGGGTCTCTCCAAACGCAATGCTGGTGCGATCGGCCAAGGGATGATTGGCGCCCACGACGACGGCCAGATGGTCCTGTCGATAGGGCAGAAACTCCAGATCACCTACCGCCATCGATCGTCGACAAATGCCCAAGTCGGCGTTGCCCTCAGCCACGCCTCGCACTACATCGGGACTGAAACGCTCTTCGATGTCGGCCTGGATTCTTGGATGCTCCAACATGAAGTCAGACAGTTCTTCCGGCAGAAACTCCATGATCGACGAGATGTTTGCCAACACCCGAACATGTCCTCGAGCGCCCTCGGCGTATTCGCTGAGCTCGCTGTCGAGCCGTTCCATCGCTCGCGTCAGAGACCGAGCATGCCGCAATAGCGCCAACCCCGCCGGCGTCGGTTCAACCCCGCGTTTGCTGCGTTTGAGCAGCGGTGTACCAAATCGCGCTTCGATGTCGGAAATCCGTTTACTGACCGCCGATGGCGCGATGAATGCCCGTTCGCTGGCGCGCGCAATAGTGCCTTCCTCACAGACCAGAATGAACAGGCGCAAGGAAAAATGATCCAGGTGCTGCATCATGTCCACCCCTCAAGTCGCATCGTGGCCCTAACCAGACGTTGCTCTTCGTTTTCAATTTCCTTGAGGTTCTCGCAGATACTCTGGATGTGCGCAATGGCCGCCTTGCGCGCTTGCTCCGGCATCCGCCCGGTCACTGCGTTGTAGAGCCGTGCATGGTGACGATCGATTTGACGCTTTTGCGGTTCGCGGTGGTAGAGGTTGTTGACCGAGGCAAACACAGTGTTGAGCAGTAGGTCCGTCAGCGAGCGCAAGGTTTGCACCAGCACCGGGTTGTGCGAAGCCTCGCAAATCGCCAGGTGAAACGCATGATCGAGTCGGGCGTGTTCTGAGGCCTCCAGCGAACGCGTATGGGCATCGAGCAAGGCCTCGTAGCTGCGGGTGATCAGGACGAAATCTGCATCGGTGCCACGCAGGGCTGCCAGGCGTGCTGACTCGCCTTCCAGCAGGCTACGGACCTCAAACAAATCGTAAAGCGTGCGTGGCTGAGAGCTGAACAGGTGCATCAGCGGTGACGCGGCACCTTGCCCCGAAAGATCGGCGACAAACGAGCCCTTGCCCTGCTCCGTCTTGATGATCCCGCGAGCACGCAGCAGCTTCAGCCCTTCGCGAAGTGCGGTGCGGGAGACGCCGAGCTTTTCCGTCAGACGTCGTTCAGAGGGCAACAGCTGGCCGGTCTTCAATACGCCATCGACGATCAGTCTCTCAATCCGCTCACAGACCACGTCAGCCACTTGTACGGCGCGCACCTCACTGGTATGACCAGCCATAACCCTTCACTCCTGCCGCTTGAACAAACTTCACAAGCTATTGTTTTTATTTATTTTTTTTTAATACATCAGAAAACAACGCATAAAAAACTGGTTCGACCAGTATTCACAAACGTAGACAGTATTACCCCTGCGACCAATGATGCAAGCGCGCCCCATAGCGCTGGCCCGTCATAACAATAAGCAAGGGTTGCCTGTGCCTCTATGAATATTCTCTACGACGAACGCGTTGACGGAGCTCTTCCGGCCACCGATCAACATGTGCTTCTGCAAGCATTGCTTGAGCAGATGCCAGACCTGGAAGTCCTTCACAGCCAGGAAGAACTCAAGCCTTATGAGTGTGATGGCCTGTCTGCCTACCGCACCACGCCCATGCTGGTGGTTTTGCCCCATGAGATCGAGCAAGCCGAGAAACTGCTGAAGATCTGCCATCAACTGCGTATTCCTGTGGTTCCTCGCGGAGCCGGTACTGGCCTGTCCGGCGGCGCACTGCCCCTGGAGAAAGGTGTGCTGTTGGTCATGGCGCGTTTCAACAGGATTCTCGAAATCGACCCCAATGGGCGGTTTGCCCGAGTACAACCGGGGGTTCGCAACCTGGCCATCTCTCAGGCAGCGGCGTCCCATGGCTTGTATTACGCACCAGACCCCTCCTCGCAAATCGCCTGCTCCATCGGCGGCAACGTCGCGGAAAACGCCGGCGGCGTGCACTGCCTGAAATATGGCCTGACCGTGCACAACTTGCTGAAGGTGGAAATGCTTACGGTCGATGGCGAACGCCTGACTTTGGGTTCTGACGCCCTCGACTCGCCTGGTTTTGATCTTCTCGCGCTGTTCACCGGCTCCGAAGGCATGCTCGGGGTAATCACCGAGGTCACGGTCAAGTTGCTGCCCAAACCGCAGTCGGCCAAGGTGCTGCTGGCGGCATTCGATTCCGTGGAAAAGGCTGGCAGAGCGGTCGGTGACATCATCGCCGCCGGCATCATCCCCGGCGGTCTGGAGATGATGGACAACCTGGCCATCCGAGCCGCCGAGGATTTCATCCACGCCGGCTACCCGGTCGACGCCGAAGCCATACTGCTGTGTGAACTCGACGGTGTAGAAGCCGACGTTCACGACGACTGCGATCGGGTCCGTCAGGTGCTGGAACAGGCCGGTGCCACCGAAGTGCGCCTGGCCAGAGACGAGACCGAGCGTGTGCGTTTCTGGGCCGGGCGCAAGAATGCCTTTCCGGCGGTGGGTCGCCTTTCGCCGGATTATTACTGCATGGACGGCACCATCCCGCGCCGTGAATTGCCCGGTGTGCTCAAGGCCATCGCCGAGCTGTCGGCCGAGTATGGCTTGCGGGTGGCCAACGTGTTTCACGCTGGCGACGGCAACATGCATCCGCTGATTCTGTTCGATGCCAATCAACCGGGTGAACTCGATCGCGCTGAAGCCCTGGGCGGCAAGATCCTCGAATTGTGCGTGAAGGTCGGTGGCAGCATTACCGGTGAACACGGCGTGGGCCGGGAGAAAATCAATCAAATGTGCGCGCAGTTCAACAGCGATGAGCTGACCGTGTTCCATGCCGTCAAAGCCGCCTTCGATCCGAGTGGCTTGCTCAACCCCGGCAAGAACATTCCGACGCTGCACCGATGCGCCGAGTTTGGCGCCATGCACGTTCATTTGGGTCAGATGCCTTTCCCTGAATTGGAGCGTTTCTGATGCGCAGCGAACACGATTTCGACGACAGCGCCTCGCTGCTGGAGCAGGTCAACCAGGCGCTGCAAAACGCCACGCCGTTGCGTATTCAAGGCTCCAACAGCAAGGCGTTTCTTGGACGCATCGTGGCGGGTGAAGTGCTCGACACGCGCAGCCACCGAGGCATCGTCAGCTACGACCCGACCGAACTGGTGATCACCGCCCGCTGCGGCACCCCACTGGCAGAACTGGCTGAAGTGTTGGACGCCGCGCAGCAGATGTTGCCCTGCGAACCGCCTTCCTTCGGCGACGGCGCCACCGTCGGCGGCATGATCGCCAGCGGGCTGTCGGGACCACGGCGCCCCTGGTCTGGATCCGTCAGGGACTTTGTCCTCGGCACGCGGGTCATCACCGGTCATGGCAAGCTTTTACGCTTCGGTGGCGAAGTCATGAAAAACGTTGCCGGCTACGACCTGTCGCGCTTGATGGCCGGCAGTTATGGCTCGCTGGGCGCGGTCACCGAAGTCTCACTCAAGGTCCTGCCCAAGCCGCGTCAAACCTTAAACATCAGCCTGGAAATGGACAGTGACCGCGCCTTGCTGCGCCTCGCCGAATGGGGCCAGCAACCGTTGCCGATCAGTGCTGCGTGCCACGATGGGCAGCGCCTGCACCTGCGGCTTGAGGGTGGCGAAAGCTCGGTGGCAGCAGCCCATGACCGATTGGGCGGCGAGTTGCTCGACGCCTCGTACTGGGATGATCTCAACGAACATCGATTGAGCTTCTTCGATGAGGACCAGGCACTTTGGCGCCTGTCCGTCCCTCACAGCACGCCTCGGCTTTCCCTGCCGGGCCGACAACTGATCGACTGGGGCGGCGCCCAGCGCTGGCTCAAATCTGACGCGGAGGCGTCGTTCATTCGCCAGGTCGTCGAAGAGGTCGGCGGCCATGCCACCTGCTTCAGCCATGGCCTGATCGAAAGCCCGTTCCAACCGTTGCCTGACGCATTGATGCGCTACCACCGGAACTTGAAGCAACAACTCGATCCCCGGGGCATCTTCAACCCCGGACGCCTGTACGCGGAGCTTTGAACCATGCAGACCACCCTGAGCGAACACGCCCGCCAACTGCCCCGCGCCGAAGAAGCCGAAAGCATCCTGCGCACCTGCGTGCACTGCGGTTTCTGCAATGCCACTTGCCCGACCTATCAATTGCTCGGCGATGAACTGGATGGACCGCGAGGCCGCATCTATCTGATCAAGCAGGTTCTGGAAGGTAACGAAGTCACGCAAAAGACCCAACAACACTTGGATCGCTGCCTGTCGTGCCGTAACTGCGAAACCACCTGCCCTTCCGGCGTCGACTACCACAACTTGCTGGATATCGGCCGGGCGGTGGTCGATGCGGCGGTGCCACGCCCACTTGGTCAGCGGTTGTTGCGCGAGGGTTTGCGCAGCGTCGTCCCCAATCCGGTGCTGTTCAAAGGGCTGGTCAGCAGTGGCCAGGTGTTCCGGGCGCTGTTGCCCAACACCTGGCAGATAAAGTTGCCTCGCCGCGTCTATCCGGCCAAGCCGCGCCCGGTCACTCGCCACGCCCGGCAGGTACTGATGCTCGAAGGTTGCGTACAACCGAGTCTGTCACCCAATACCAACGCAGCCGCCGCCCGAGTGTTGGATCGACTGGGGATCAGCGTCACCGCAACCCGCGAAGCCGGTTGCTGCGGTGCCGTGGATTATCACCTGGACGCTCAGGCGGCTGGCCTGGATCGCGCCCGCCGCAACATCGATGCTTGGTGGCCGAGCATTGAAAACGGTGCCGAAGCCATCGTGCAAACCGCCAGCGGTTGCGGCGCTTTCATCAAAGACTATGGTCACCTGCTCAGCACCGACCCGGTCTATGCCGAAAAAGCTAAAAAGGTCAGTGCCCTGGCCAAGGATCTGGTCGAAGTGCTGCGCGACGAGCCGCTGGAAAAGCTCGGTATCCACAGCAACCAGCGCCTTGCATTCCATTGCCCCTGCACCTTGCAGCACGCGCAAAAACTGGGTGGCGCGATTGAAGCGATTCTGACGAATCTGGGCTTCAACCTCTCACCGGTCCCCGACAGTCACCTGTGCTGCGGCTCGGCGGGCACCTATTCGCTGACCCAACCCGAACTGTCCCAACAACTGCGCGACAACAAGCTCAATGCGCTGGAAAGCGGACATCCCGAAGTCATTGTCACGGCCAATATCGGCTGTCAGTCCCACCTCGACGGTGCGGGCCGAACCCCTGTCAGGCACTGGATCGAACTGGTCGAAGCCGCCTTGCCCTCACCGAGTACTGGAGAATCCCCATGAAAAGCAAAGCCGTACTGAGCCAGACCGAAGTCAGCCAAATCCTCGCGGCTGCACGCACCGAAGCGCAGAACAACCAATGGGCCGTGACCATCGTGGTTGTCGATGACGGCGGCCATCCTCTTGCTCTCGAGCGCCTGGACGGTTGCGCTCCGATTGGCGCCTACATCGCCACAGAAAAGGCCCGCACTTCGGCCCTCGGTCGGCGCGAATCCAGAGGTTATGAAGAGATGGTCAATGGCGGGCGCCACGCCTTTTTGTCGGCGCCATTGCTGACGTCCCTTGAGGGCGGCGTGCCGATCATCGTCGACGGCCAGGTGGTCGGCGCGGTCGGGGTGTCCGGGGTCAAAGCCGAGCAGGACGCACAAGTAGCCAAAGCCGGCGCGCAATGCCTGAACTGAATTGAGCCGGGCGCGGATTAGCGCTCGATAACACTGTGTGATGGAGATGCAAAAAGTGACCGATTTCGTGAACTGCCAAGGCCTCAAGGTCGCGCCTGTCTTGCAACGTTTCGTTGATCTGGACGTGCTGCCGGGAACCGGCCTGGCCCCTCAAGCGTTCTGGAGTGGTTTCGCCGCACTGGTGCATGAACTGGCACCTATCAACCGCGCGCTGCTGGCTGAGCGTGATCGCCTGCAAGCCGAACTGGACACTTGGCACCGCGCCCATCCGGGACCAGTGACGGACATGCCGGCTTATCGCAGCTTCCTGAGCGGTATCGGTTACCTGCAACCGAAACCCGTAGACGTCAAGGTCAGCACCGCCAACGTCGATACGGAGATCAGTGTGCAGGCCGGACCTCAACTGGTTGTCCCGGCCGTCAACGCGCGTTATGCGTTGAATGCCGCCAATGCCCGTTGGGGATCGCTGTACGACGCGCTCTACGGCACCGATGTGATTTCCAATGACGGCGGCGCCGAACCGGGCCGGACTTACAACCCGGTGCGCGGGGCGAAAGTCATCTCTTTTGCCCGCGCCTTCCTGGATCAGGCATTCCCCTTGAGCAGCGGCTTCCATGCCGAGGTGGCGCGTTACCGAATCGACAACGGCACACTGGAAGCCACCTTGAAAGACGGCAGCCAAGCCGGCTTATCGAACTTCGCGCAGTACATCGGCTACCAGGGTTCGCTCACTGATCCCACGGCCATTTTGCTGAAAAACAACGATCTGCACGTCGAGATCCAGATCGATCGCCAGAGTGTCATCGGTCAGGTTGACACTGCCGGCATCAAGGACCTGCTAATCGAAGCAGCGCTCTCGACTATCATTGATTGTGAAGACTCGGTGGCCGCGGTCGACGCAAATGACAAGGTGCAGGTGTACCGCAACTGGCTGGGGTTGATGAAGGGCGACCTGAAAGAGGACCTGCAGAAAAACGGTAAAACCATCACGCGACGGCTGAATCCAGACCGTGAGTACACCGCCGCCAATGGCAGCTCGCTGTCGCTGCACGGGCGGTCGCTGCTGTTCATTCGCAACGTCGGGCACCTGATGACCAGCCCCGCGATTCTCGACAAAGACGGACTGGAAATCCCGGAGGGCATTCTCGATGGCGTCATCACCAGCCTGATTGCCCTGCATGACCTGCAATGCCACGGTAACTCCCGGACCGGTAGCGTCTACATCGTCAAACCGAAAATGCACGGCCCCACCGAAGTCGCCTTCGCCGAGCAATTGTTCAGCCGCATCGAAGACCTGCTCCAGCTCGAACGTCATACCCTGAAAATGGGCATCATGGACGAGGAGCGGCGCACCAGCGTCAACCTCAAGGCCTGCATCGCGGCAGCCTCCTCACGAGTCGCATTCATCAACACCGGTTTCCTGGATCGCACCGGTGACGAGATGCATACCGCCATGGAAGGGGGCGCGATGCTGCGCAAGGGCGACATGAAAAATACCCCGTGGATCGAGGCCTACGAGCACAACAACGTGCTAGTGGGCCTGGACTGTGGATTGCGCGGCCGGGCCCAAATCGGAAAAGGCATGTGGGCCATGCCGGACCGGATGGCCGATATGCTCAAACAGAAAGCCGGCCACCCGAAAGCAGGCGCGAACACGGCATGGGTGCCCTCTCCGACCGCCGCTACCTTGCACGCGCTGCATTACCACCAGGTCAACGTACGAAGCGTGCAAGCGTCACTTGAAAAGACAGATTTCAGCAGCGTCAGCCAGACACTGCTGGAGGGTTTGCTCAGCGTGCCCGTGGTGACCGACAAACCATGGTCGGCGGACGAGATTCGTCAGGAAGTCGAAAACAATGCGCAAGGTTTGCTGGGGTATGTGGTGCGTTGGGTCGAACAAGGTATTGGCTGCTCCAAGGTGCCCGACATCCATAACGTGGGGTTGATGGAAGATCGCGCGACCCTGCGCATTTCCAGTCAGCACATGGCCAACTGGCTACGACACGGAGTCATAACCAAGGACCAGACCGTCGAGATTTTGCAGCGCATGGCGCGGGTCGTCGATGAGCAGAACGCCGGTGATCCGATCTACAGGCCTATGGCTCCGGACTTCGAGCAGTCGGTTGCATTTCAAGCGGCCTGCGCACTGGTGTTCGAGGGATGCGCACAACCTAATGGCTATACCGAACCGCTGTTGCACAAGTTTCGACTGAAATTCAAAAGGAACGGGTTCCAACTTTAGTATGAACTCGCTTTTTTCCCTTACGCCCTATGTCCTGCATAGGGCGTTTTGCTATCCGGGACAGCGATACGGTCGGAATTGCTCGCCCGTGTCGAACTGGGAGTCCAGCCATTGAAGTTCAGTGACGTATAGTTTTTTGCAACACCGCATTCTGAGGTAGAGCACGATTTCTCGCTCAGCCAAAATCTAAAGGTAGAAAGGAATGTCTGGCTGCTTGCAGCTGAAGCAGACATTCTGCGACAGGACTTTTACTATGCTTCGTGATGAAAAAAGGCGCCATTCCGGCGCCTTCAAAATTATCAGGCGATCTTGATGACCACTTTTCCAAATGCCCCCTTGGCGAGATGCTCATAGGCTTCACGTGCCTTTTCAAACGGATAGACCCGATCAATGACCGGTCGAATCTTGTGTTTGTTCAAGAACAGGTTCATTCGGTCAAACGATGAGCGCGGGGCTACGGCAATACCACGTATGGTCGTCTGGCGAAAAATGAGTGGCATCAGATTGAGATGGACGGTCTGCCCCGCCAAAAATCCAATCTGCGCAATGCGGCCGGCTGCCTTAGTGGCCGCAATAGACTGGTTGATACCGCTTCCGCCAGCCACATCCAGCAGCAGGTCAACGCCTTTACCGCCGGTGAGTTTGAGCACTTCATCCTCCCAATTCGGCGTGCTCCGGTAGTTGATACCCGCCACGGCCCCCAAATTCATCACGGTTTGCAAGTTCTGGTCGCTACTGGAGGTTGCGATGACTTTCGCGCCAAGCGCAATGGCGATCTGCACCGCAAAAATGGAAACGCCGCCGGTTCCCTGAACCAACACAGTTTGCCCTGGTTGAATCTGCCCGAAATCTACAAGCGAGTACCAGGCAGTCAGCGCCGCTATGGGCAAAGTTGCCGCTTCTTCGTCGCTCATGTTCTCTGGCGCTCGCACTGCACTATCTTCATGGATGATCATGTACTCCGCCAACCCGCCCGGAAGTGGGGAGCCGAAGCAGTAATCCGGTTCATCCGGGCCCGGTTCACCATCCAGCCATCGGGAATAGAGGTGCGAATTGACTCGATCACCCACTTCAAAGCGCGTGACGCTGTCACCGACCGCAACCACAGTGCCGGCAGCGTCACTAACAGGAATCAGGGGTTTCGGTACCATGTGAGGCTCATAGATGCCATCCACGATGGCCTTGTCGCGAAAGTTGAGCGAAACGGCCCCTACTTTTACAAGTAACTCGCCATCCCTCGGCTCAGGGGTCCGGACCTCACCCATCTCCAAATTATTGAGCCCGAAATCTTTTAGCAACCAAGCCTTCATTGCGAATCTCCAACACGTTGTCTGTGGCGGCATGGCCAAAGCTCGGCACTGCCTTGGACGTATCTTTCGCTTTATGTGGAGCGCAATAAATGCGTATAAAAGGACATAATTGTTCTACTCACAGGCAACAATAACTTTCTGAATGAGACAAGGCGTCAAAGTCCGCATAGGAACGATCATGGAACTGCTTCAATCGATGAAATTATTCGCCAGACTCGCCGAGCTCGGCAGCTTCACCAAGGCAGCCGAGTCATTGGATATTGGGCGTCCGCAAGTCACTCGCTACATTAAGGAGCTGGAATCTTCGTTAGGTGTGCGTTTGTTCCAGCGCACCACTAGAAAGGTGGCGCTCACTGCAGAGGGCGAGCGATTCTACGAACGAGTGCAGGATATTCTCGGAAGCATTTCTGCCGCGACTTCAATGTTTGACCGATCCGGAGCAACAATTGGGGGGCGACTTCGAATCGATATACCGACCGCATTCGCTCAAGCTGAATTCATGGAAGGCTTGAAAGATTTCACCACAGAGTTTCCGGGAATCACAATGATTCTGGGAGTGACTGACAGGACAGTTGATCTGGTGGGTGAAGGGATTGATTGTGCTCTGCGCATAGGTGAATTGCCGGACTCAACCTTGATCGCGCGCTCGGTTGGAATGGCGACAATGGTGACGTGCGCAGCCCCAAAATATCTACACGAGCGTAACGAACCAAAACACTTGGAGGATCTCGTGGATCATAGAGGCGTTAACTTCCTGTCCGGACAAAACAACAGGATTTTACCTTGGCATTTCTCAGTTGACGGCCAGGACAGAGCCTATATCAGCGATGCAGGAATCACCGTTACAGAGTCAAATGCCTATGTTCAATGTGGTGTGGCAGGCTTCGGTATCATACAAGCGCCAGGAATTGCTGTAGGCCAATATCTGAGTAGCGGCGCCTTGATAGAGATTTTAATACCCTATCGCCCTACCCCTCGACCTGTCACCGTCCTGCATCCAAGTCGGGCGCATATCGCACCACAAGTGCAAGTGTTTATCGAATGGTTACAAGAGCGTTTTCCACAACTTCATCCTGGCTGGCTGGAACAATAGGCGACTGAAAAGCCGATGCAGCCATTGGCCTGGACCCAACCATGTATGGCCCTCACACGTTACGGCGAACCAAAGCATCACTGATGTATCGCAGGACGAAGAATCTGAGAGTAGTCCAACACCTGCTTGGTCATACGAAGCTTGGAAGCACCGTCAGATACCTGGGCATCGAGGTCGATGATGCCCTGGAAATGTCGGAACAGACAAAGGTCTGACCATCCACTGCGACGGTCGAGGTTAGACCATCGCAGTGGATGGTCAGAAACGATCTCTGAGTTGCTTCCATTCGCCACAATAAATCGCGAGCATAGTGCTGGAGTTCGGAAAGTGACCTGGCCAGTAGGCCTGAATTAAGTAGTTAGCCGAAGGCCAAGTTTTTTCGTCTCCAAAGCGTTAGCCTGTATCCCATAGATGATGCCAAGGATGTCCTCATGCAAGCTGCCCCTCCGACGCAAGCCGAAACTCTGGATCTGGAGAACTGCACGCTAGATCAAATCGTTGATGTGCTTTGTGCCGGTCAACCGATCAGCCTTCCTCAGGGCGCGGGCCAATTTTCCCTAGACCTTGAAGATGCTCGCCTCGCGATGGGATTTTATGCAGGACGGCGGGATCTCTGGGCACAGGCAAAACCCGTTTCAAGCAGCGAGGTTGATCAACTACTCGGTGCCATTGGCAAGCCGCAGCCACATGTGCCTCGCAGCCATGTAGCGAGTTCCGCAGCTTCGCGTCCTTGTTGGCGACTCCAAGAGTTTCGAGCCCATCGTTTTGCTGGGCTTCAGCGTCACTGCGATTCAGCCGGAAAAGCACCTGAGACTCTAACCATTCGACTTGATCGTAACGTTACCTGCATCTGGGGGTTCAACGGCGCCGGTAAATCCGCATTGCAGAGTGCGATCATGTGGTGCCTAACCGGTAAGGCACATCGTTCTCAACACAAGCCATCGGAGGTACACAATCCAATCACCGTCGACGTAATGTCAACGAATGGCGAGAGCGATACTAATACCAGTTTCACATTACCCGTGATCGTCCCATTGCCTTCAGCGTCAGATCTCTCGCTGCTAGGCGACCGTCCCGAGTGTGACACATGGGTGGAGCTGGATCTGCGGGACCAAGATGGAAACGATGTAACCGTCAGACGCGAGCTGACGCGAAATATCAGAGGAACTGTCTCTGTGAGCGTAAGTGGCTTAGACGACTTACGGCTGCCACAGTGGGCCATCGAAGCTGGTACGTTGATGCCTGCTATCGCTGCAAATATGCGCTTCGATGAAAAGACAAGCTTTGCCGAGGCAATCGCTCAGCTAACAGGTTTGCGGCCATTGCAGGATCTGGGCATGCGTTTACCACGCCTTGTCCGACGCTTGGAGAAGGACGACACCGACACTGCCATAGATGCCAAGGATGCTGCTCGTATTCATTTCATAGACAGCAAGGCTTCGTTTCTCGACGCTTGGCGCGCACAGGCTGAGACGCTTGGTCCTGAGCCCGATTTACTGACACCTGAAAAGGTAAGCCCTGAACAAAGTTGTAGCGGCTCGATCGCAACCGTTCGCGAGAAGCTCGTCCAGCACCAAGCAAGTGGTCTGAGCGATATTGAGACGATTCTTGGCAGCACGACCTCGTTGTCAACGCCAGAGCGCAGTCAAACCCTCCTTGGCCAGCTCGCCTCGGCAAGAGAGCAATTAACCGGCGCAGCTCTGAAAGGACTTCCCTCACTTCGAACCATCCAACAGATCGAGGAAATCAGCGACGCGGATCGAATCGTCGTCCTCGCTAAACTGGAAGAGCTTGCACAACGAGCTGCAGATCAGGTCAAGCGTCAGCAGAACAAGGAACAAGCAGCACGCCAGCAGTTATACACAATGGTTGCGCTGTGGCACCGGCGGCAACACCCAGATAAACCGATCTCTGACTGCCCAGTCTGCGGTTCAGATCTGGTCAAAGTGCCACCTGACGCCCTCTTAGACTCCGACGTCGCTAGCGCTCTTCAAGCAGGGCTTCAGGCGCACCAGGACGCAACAAAATCACTTGCGGATTGGCAACAGGGCGCTGCGAGTGAGCTGCTGGAGTCGCTACCGGAGACCCTGAAAATCTTTGCCGAATACAAGGGGCGCGGTACCGTTCTCGATCTTTATAAAAATGCTTATGTCAACGAGGCACTCAAGGACCAATCTTTCGCAGCGGACCTTCAACCAATCCAAAGGAATGCACGGAAGCTTTGGGACCACTTGATCAAAGCGCATTCGCTTTCTGCCGAACAAGCCGATTTTATCAGCTTGCCTCAAGAGCTTTCGTCGGGGGTGCTGGCCAGCCGATTTGCCAATTTACAGCACGTAGTAACGTTGAGTACGCAGCGTATAGCGGTCAAGGCAGCAATGCAGACGCTTTTGGCAAACTACCTGGGAGTCGGATCATTTTCCCGGGGCGAGAAAGTCGACGACGTCCCCGATTTGATCAACCTGCCAATCAGGCACCAGTTGTCAGCACTGCACCAGGCGATTACCACTTCAGAGCCGTTAATTGCCTTAACGCGGCAGATTGACGTCATAGAGGAGGCTCGTAAGCGCTGGGTGGCCGCGAGTCAACGACTTAGGCTGATCAAACGCGCAGCCGCAGCGATACAGCAACTGACACTTTTACCACAATTGGTTGAATATCAAGTCCAAGGCCTGATTCAGTTACTAGAGACTCGTACAACCGCTTGGCTCGATCTGATTTATCGTCCTCATTACAATGGTGGACCACGGTATCTCGGACTAGATCCTGCTCGCACTCAAGGGGTAGGGCTATACGCCGGGCTAGGTGCAGTACGCGTCCAAGCTCACGAAATAATGAACTCATCTCATCTGCGAGCTTGTGTATGGGCGTTCGTTTTCAGCCTATGGGAGCGCATTCGAGAACGCTCTGGCGCGTTGGAGGTGTTACAGCTGGATGATCCACAGACCTTCTTTGATCCTATTAATACCGAGAATCTTGCCGCAGCAGTACCAGCTCTAGTAAAAGCGGGTATGGCGATCATCATCACGTCCAACGACAATCGGTTCATCGCCGCAGTAAAAGACAAGTTACCGAGAAGCTCCTCCACGACTCCATCATGGACCATGTTGCAGATTAGCCCTTTGTCTGCGTCCAGGTTGACAATTGCTCTGACTCCCACGCTCGAAGAGGTAAATGAACGTCGCCAAGCATGGTGTAACGACTCCAATGACGTTGCGGCGAGCCAAGAGTTTGTGGAACGCGTTAGGCTGCATATCGAGAACCGCTTGTGGGACTTGCTCGCAGCTGACCCTATGCTGCTCTACAAACCAACCCTAGCGGACCTGATCGCTCACATAGCCAGTGCACGCAATGCTGGAGAATTACCTTTCCAAGAGCCTCCGTTCGAAAAGCTGCTGAGTTGTAACTCGTTGAAACCTGGCACCCACTTTTACACAACGATCAACCAAGCCCATCATGACCTTCGAAAAATTACGCCCCATGATGCCGCAGCCGTTGATGAAGGCTTTTCAGAGGTTGACCGGCTGATAAGAAGCTGCGCAGCAGCTTATGCAAGGTTCATGGGACGGTTGACTCGAGACGATGAAGAACTTTTCTTTGCGACAGCACCAGAAGCACCCACTGTATTAGCTCATAACGAGCAGAAATTTCGTGTACTTGGTGACTTTAGCGCTCAAACACAGACAGAGGTCGCTTCACCCGCTGAGCCCCCAAGTGCGGTCTCATTGGACTCGCTGGGGAATGTGGCACTGTATGCGATCCATGGTGATTCACTTGGCGCCCTCGCAAGACAGGGACAAGTGGTGATTGTCTCTCTTGAAAAGGCAGCAAAATGCGGCGATCCAGTCATCGCTCTATATAGCGATAAGACGTTCGCCAGACGTTACCACTCAGATAAAACTGATATCAGCAAATTGATGCTGGCTTGTGAGCAATCCGTTAGCGAGAAGGTTGCGCCTGCATTGGCATTGCCGCGAAATAAAGTCCGTCTAATGCCCATCGTCGGTGTCCTCTACGACTCAATTGCGCAAGTCGGTGCAGGTGAGGCCAGATATATCGACAACAGCAAAGTTTTTGGAGCGCCGTTGGTAATCGCTCGTATTGTTGACCACAGCGGCTACCCATTAATTCGTCATCGCGACTGGGTGCTGTTGGAACCCCTACAGATTTCCTGTTCGGAGGACTTAGAGGCACTGCGTGGTGAGCTAGTAACGTTGGTAGCCAGCCGTGACGGGGACCGCAAAGCTTATTTGAAGCGAGTAGGAATGCCCGTTAGCGGAGAGCTGCGAATCTTCGACAGCGTAGGCACCTTCGGAGACGCAATAGCCATAACCTGCAAAGCCCAAGCATCCTCCCACATGCTGCAATTGATGGATGCGTGGCGCGTTCGAGGGGTGCTGCGTGGTATTTCTGATTGATTTGCTAATTTGTAATTTGCATCGCCCAAACGATCGCTCGAAGGTCTGGAGCTAGGCCGCAGGGACCTGAAGGGCTCACTCAATGGTGAGCCACCTCCCAGAGCCATCCGAACGGAACAGGTCTCCTCCCGACGGTCGCTCAAAAAGAGGGAGTTACCGTGCAGTTGCCGTTTTTTCAGATTGACAGCCACTAACTTTCTCGCAGGAAAAATCCGAAAAATAGTTAGATTAGGTAAGTATCTGATTTATGGAAGACAAACCAGATTTAACAGTTAGCAGAGCTCCAGAAGGAGTGGAGTCGAAGATCGCAGATTCACAGACAATGCTAATCCGAGCGGCGAGCACCGTGAGGGGTACCGAAACAAACAGCTTTTCGGCGCTGGCTACAGGTTCTGGCAATGACGCGTCGATTTCATCAAGGACATCCACGATGCCAGCTGCACGTGAATCGCCTGATATCAGGTGAGCAAGTGTCCAGAGCGCTTTTCGTCGAGCAATCTCACGATAGACCAGATCTTCATCTGCAGTCATGGGGGTTGCTCCAGTACACGCGTGTTTGCAGTTGGAGCCTGAAATGTCAGTGTGGCCGCCGGCCGAACCCACGCTCGCCACGGAGCTGTTCCTCTCAACGAACTCTTTCGACGAATTCAGCTCGTGCTGTATTTCTTAGAAGACTGAGTCGAGCCCAGGATGATTGCTTGACTCGTGTAGCTCAGCCACTAATTGCGCCAGCTCTCGCCCTTGGGTCATTGGCATTTGGATAGGCGGCCCAGCCAAGCCCTACGTGAATCTACCACTCATTTGAGGCGGCTTTGAGTAACAGCATCAATCAGTTCAGACACGGTATGAACATCTGCTTTTGGCCGATTGTGTTGAAAAAGTCAGCTTCAGTTTCCACGGCAGAAAAGTACGCGTCTGAGATAGAAATCTGTGTTTTGCGCAGAAGGTTCAGGGCTCAGATTTGACGTAGCAGCGCGCAAAATAGGCGCTTTCACCGCTCAATGCATGGGTCGCCAGGCCGGGTCGACTTTTTCAACACAATCGACCGTTAACCGCCTTTCATGGCAAGAAAACTGGTTCGTCAAGTCTATTGCCGCCAGCGGCTAGACCGAATGCAAGTACCTGATTAAGTCGAACGCAGCCAGACTGTCAACTGGAGCGCAATTTCGCATCTACACCCCGCCGCATTCGCGGAGAAAATGCGGTTAATGTAAGTGGGTGGGACGTCGTCGGAGGAAGGGCAAACTTTAATGCGCTGGCTGATTCTGCACTGAAACAGTGTCAAAATGCCTTTTTTCAAAATGTAAACGATGGAGATCCAATGTAGCTCATCGTTTACATTTTTGGCTCATTCAGACTGCAAACTCACCCCATCAGAATCAATAAGATTGGCTGTATGTCTCATAATTTCAATACTTTAAACATGCCAAATGGCGCGCTAACTAGGCTGATTACAGGGTTGACAAGTAGCTAGAAGAACTCAACGGATCTGGTGGCCATCAGTGCTCAGCTCTCAATCGGTCAATCGTGCAAAAGCGGCGATGTTAACACGCCCGCCGGGGTCTTTCAGATACACCGAGTCGCCACCTTCGCGAGCAAGCCCGCTCCCACAAGGGATCTGTGGCGTATGGAGATCAATGTGGGAGCGGGCTTGCTCGCGAAGGCCATGACTCGGTCCATCGCTTGAACCCGAATCAGTCCTGCTTGTACCCGCGCACTTCATCGACGCCGCGGTTGGCCAACTGGTCGGCCCGTTCGTTGCCGTGATGGCCAATGTGCCCGCGCACCCATTTCCAGGTGACCTTGTGACGGTTGACCTGCTCGTCGAGCAACTTCCACAGGTCAGCGTTTTTCACCGGCTCTTTCGCCGCGGTTTTCCAGCCGCGCTTCTTCCAGTTGTCCATCCACTCGTTGATGCCTTTCATCACGTACTGGGAATCGGTCACCAGCAGCACGTCGCAGGGACGCTTGAGCTCTTCCAGGCCACGGATCGCGCCCATCAGTTCCATGCGGTTGTTGGTGGTATTGGCTTCGCCGCCCCAGAGTTCCTTTTCGACGCCCTTGCACACCAGCAATGCGCCCCAGCCGCCAGGGCCAGGGTTGCCTTTGCAGGCGCCGTCGGTGAACAGTTCTACGCTATCGCTCATGCCAATCTATCCAGAAAAATGCGCTGGCTCGCCGATCGCTGATCGACGACGCCCGAAGCCGGGACAGGCCCGGCCGCAAATAAAAAGTGTGTATTACGGTTCGATATTGCGACGGTTGACCTTGGCCATCGGCAAAGGGATCAACTTGCCCATCGGCTCGCGACGTTCCTGACGGACTGGCCGCAAACCCACCACGATCTTGCGCGCCACCAATAAATAGAAGCCGCCGCCCGACAACTGCCAGTCACCGGCCTTGCGCTCCCAACCGGCCAGGCGGGTCTGCCACGCCGGTGACGCGAGCGGCGGACGATAGCACCCGAAGCGGCGTTTCTCCAGCGCGAAGCCCAGCAGGTTCAACCAGTCCGCGACCCGCGACGGCGAAATGCAGCGCGCCTTGCGCAGCGCATCCTGGGCAAACACATGCCGCAGGCCCCAACTGCTCCAGGGATTGATGCCAATGATCAGCAGATGCCCGCCGGGGCGAACGCTGCTGGCCGCTTCACGGAGCAAGCCGTGGGGCGACAGGCAGAAATCCAGGCCATGTTGCAGCACCACCACATCGGCAGCATGCTCGCTCAACGGCCAGGCCTGTTCCTCACAAACGATCTCGACCCCCGGCAATGGCGCGCCTAGGCGTACGTTGCGCTGCACCTGCGGCGCTGACGGCGGTGTCTGCGCCGACGGACCGTAATGCACCAGATAGCCACCAAAGAACCGCCCGAGCTCGTCTTCGAGCATGCGCCGCTCTTCGTCCAGCAAAAATTGCCCGAGGGGACCGGCGAGCCACTCGCGGGCCGCGCTGATCAACGCCAGCCAGTCAGGATCAGCCTGTGCGAACGCTTTATCAGTCATTGCATTCTCCAACACGCCAGGAAGTTCTAAGATGCGCCATTGATTTCCGTTTGGCGAATCCGACGATGATACAGATCACTGCCCTGCCCGCCTTCACCGACAACTACATCTGGTTGTTACAAGACCACGGCAGCAAGCGCTGCGCGGTCGTCGACCCGGGTGATGCCGCCCCCGTACAAGCCTGGCTTGCGGCCAATCCGGGCTGGGTACTGAGTGATATTTTGATCACTCATCACCATCATGACCATGTCGGCGGCGTCGAACAGCTGAAAAAAGCGACGGACGCAAAGGTCTATGGCCCGGCCAGCGAAACGATCCCGGCGCGGGACGTTGCGCTCAAGGACAACGACAAGATCAGTGTGCTCGGCTGGGACTTCGACATCCTTGCGGTCCCTGGCCACACCCTGGGGCATATCGCTTATTACCACCACGGGTTGCTGTTCTGCGGTGACACACTGTTTGCCGCCGGCTGCGGACGGTTGTTTGAAGGCACGCCACAGCAAATGTACAACTCGCTGACACGCCTCGCTGCATTGCCGGAAGACACGCTGGTCTACTGCACCCACGAATACACCCTCGGCAACCTGAAGTTTGCGGCGGCCGTCGAACCGGACAATCCGCACACCGCCGAGCGTCTGGCCAAAGTCACCCGCCAACGCGAATCCGCAATCATGACGCTGCCGTCGACACTGGCGCTGGAAAAGCTCACAAACCCGTTCTTGCGCGCCGCCGAAACATCCGTTAAAGAAAAAGCGGACGAACGGACCGGCACCGATAACTCGGCGCCCGATATGGTTTTTGCTGCGCTTCGAGCCTGGAAAGACAAGTTCTAAAGGGATCGCTCAAGGTTGCAACAATTCTGAAAGGTTGACCGCGCAGGGTGTGCTTTCTAGAATCGCCCGACATTTTTGCCCGGAACTTACTTCCAGCCAATGTCGTCACCTATTCGCAAAGCCATCAGTTCAGACGCATTGACCCGCTTGGCTCAAGCCATTGCGGTGGCTGTGTCCGCCACCCTGGCGGGCTGTTCCAGTCATGCGCCGCAGACCGATGCGGCGCACACGCCGAACATCGCCGCGCGCGCCAAGCAGAAGCCGATCTGGCTCAGCGAAAAACCCAGCCCGCAAATTCCACAGGACGTCTGGGAGCGCATGCGCCAGGGCTTCCAGTTGCAGGACGGGCTGGGCGTGAACCCGCGCATCGAGCAACAGCGCCTATGGTTCGCCAGCAATCCCTCCTTCCTCGAAAACGCCGGCGAGCGTGGCAGCCTCTACATTCACTACATCGTCGAACGCCTTGAAGAACGCAACATGCCGCTGGAACTGGCACTGCTGCCAGTGATTGAAAGTGCCTACAACCCGATGGCCTATTCCCGGGCCGACGCGGTGGGTCTTTGGCAATTCATCCCATCCACCGGGCGTTACTTCAACCTGCGTCAAACCCGATTCTATGATGGCCGTCGCGATATCACCGCGTCGACCACTGCCGCGATGGATTACCTGACCCGCCTGCACGACATGTTCAACGGCGACTGGTTGCTGGCCCTGGCGGCCTACAATGCCGGCGAAGGCACCGTCAGCCGGGCCATCGAACGCAACGAGCGTCTCGGCCTGCCGACCGACTACTGGAACCTGCCGCTGCCCTCCGAAACCCAGGCCTACGTGCCGAAGCTGCTGGCGCTGTCGCAAGTGGTGATGGCGCCGGAAGCCTACGGCGTGAACCTCAACCCGATCGCCAACGAGCCCTACTTCCAGGTCGTCGAAATCAACCAGCGCATGGACCTGTCCAAGGTCGCTGAAGTCGCCAACATCGACGAAGACGAACTGTTCCAGCTCAACCCGGCCTTCAAGCAGCGCACCACCATCGACGGCCCGCAGCATCTGCTGGTCCCGACCTCCAAGGCGCAACTGCTGACCAGCAGCCTGCAGACCATGCGTCCTGAAGAGTTGATCAGCAAGAAGTCGCTCAAGCCGGTCTTCGAAGGCGCCGACGATACCCAGGTCGCCAGCGCCAAGCGCTCCTACCGGGTCAAACGGGGTGACAACCTCGGCTCCATCGCCAAGGCCAACGACGTTGACGTGAAGGACCTGCAACGCTGGAACAATCTGACCGGCAAGAACCTCAAGCCCGGCCAGACCCTGGTCATGCAGGACAACAGCAAACGCAGCTCCGGGCGCGTCAACACCGTGATTGCAGCCAACACCAAGAAGCAGCAGACCAAGTACAAGGTCCAGCAAGGCGACTCGCTGTACATCGTGGCCAAGCGCTTTAACGTTGAAATGCAGCACCTCAAGCGCTGGAACCCGCGTGTCGGGCAGGCGCTGAAGCCCGGCCAGATGTTGACGGTGGCCAATCCGCATTAAAAAAGAGCCCCTGATTTCAGGGGCTTTTTTTGTGGCGAGGGAGCTTGCTCCCGCTCGGCTGCGAAGCGGTCGTAAAATCCAAACACGCGAGATATCAGAAAGCATCAGATATCAGCTTTTGGGGCCGCTGCGCGACCCAACGGGAGCAAGCTCCCTCGCCACAGGTTTCGAGCTCGACAAAACATATCCGCCACTATTAACCACGCATTTACCCCCCGTCTTTTTCCTGTCCATACAAGCTGTTACTGTACCGTCCACAAAGCCCAAGCCGCCTGGATCGGATCCCCTATTTGAAGCGCCCCCTGCTCCTGCTCCTGATCAGCCTGGCCTTGAGCTCCACCGCAAGCGCGACGATCAGCGAAAGCCATGGTTATGCGCAGTTCGGCACGCTCAAGTACCCGGCCCGATTTACCCACTTCGACTGGGTCAACCCGCAAGCGCCCAAGGGCGGTACGTTGCGGGTCATGGCGTTTGGCACCTTCGACACGCTCAACCCTTACACTTTCAAGGGCACCAGCCCTGTCACCACACCGAACTTCCTGCAGTACGGCATCAACGAGCTCAACGAACCGCTGATGGTCGGCACCGGGCAGTACGCGCCGTCCGGTGATGAGCCAGCGTCCAGCTACGGTCTGATCGCCCAGTCGGTGGAATACAACGAGGACCGCAGCTGGGTGGTGTTCAACCTGCGTCCCGAAGCACGCTTCCATGACGGCACGCCGATCACCGCTTACGACGTCGCGTTCTCCTACCGCCTGCTGCTCAAGGAAGGCCATCCGCTGTACCGCACCAGCCTCCAGGAAGTGCTGCGGGTCGACATCCTCAACCCGCAGCGCATCCGTTTCGTGTTCAAGCGCGCCGGCAATCCGCTGCTGATCCTGCGCCTGGGCGAAATGCCGGTGCTGGCGCAGCACTACTGGAAAGGTCGCGACTTCAAGGCCACCACCTTCGAGCCGCCACTGGGCAGCGGACCGTATCGCATCACGTCGGTCACACCTGGACGGCAGATCGTCTTCGAACGGGTAAAGGACTACTGGGGCAAGGACCTGCCGGTCAATCGCGGCAAGTACAACTTCGATCGCATGGAAGTGGAGTTCTACCGCGACAGCGACGTGGCGTTCGAGGCGTTCAAGGCCGGTGAGTTCGACATTTATATCGAGCATCAGGCGAAAAACTGGGACACCGGCTACAACTTCCCGGCCATACGTCGTGGTGACGTGATCAAGGCGCAAATTGCGCATCAAATCCCGACCCAGAGTCAGGGCCTGTTCATGAACAGCCGTCGCCCGACGTTTTCGGACGCCAAGGTCCGTGAAGCGCTGGGGCTGATGTTCGACTTCGAGTGGACCAACCGCACGCTGTTCGGCGGCGCCTACCAACGCGCCATGAGCTATTACCCCAACAGTGAATTCTCGGCCACCGGTTTGCCGGTCGGGCATGAATGGCTTTTGCTCAAGTCCTATCGCGAGCAGCTACCGGCCAGGCTCTTTACCGAGCCGTTCAGTCTGCCGCAGACTGATGGGCGCGGCATCCCCCGTGAGACCCTGCGCAAGGCCCTCGGCCTGCTCGCCGAAGCCGGCTGGAAACTCAATGGCCAGCGTCTGCAAAACGCCGCCGGGCAGCCATTGCGACTGGAACTCCTGCTGGTCAACCCGAACCTGGAGCGCATCCTCCAGCCTTATGTCGAGAACCTTGCCAGCATCGGCATTGATGCGCTGCTGCGCACGGTCGATCGCGCACAATACAAGCAGCGCCTCGACCAGTTCGATTTCGACATGATTCTGATGACCCTCAACCAGACGCTCAGCCCCGGCCTGGAACAATGGCAGTACTTTCACTCCAGCCAGGCTGCGGTCAAGGGCAGCAAGAACTACGCCGGCATTGCCAACCCGGTGGTCGACCATTTGCTCGAACAGTTGCTCGCCGCCCGGACCCGCGATGAGCAAGTCGCCGCCGGCAAGGCCCTCGATCGAGTGCTGCTATGGCAGCACTACATCATTCCCAACTGGTACCTTAATTATCACCGTCTGGCGTACCGCAACCGGCTCGCCTTCGTCACCACACCGCCCTACACCCTGGGCCTGAATGCGTGGTGGCTGAAATCTTCGGAGAAAGATCAATGAACCCCATCCGTGCCCTGCTCCTGCAGGCCAGCGGTCTGCTGTTTGCCGGGCTGGCCTGTGCCGCCCCGCAACATGCCGTGACCCTGTACAACGAGCCGCCGAAATACCCGGCCGACTTCAAGCACTTCGACTACGTCAATCCGGATGCGCCCAAGGGCGGGATCTTCCGCCAGGCCGGTTTCGGCGGCTTCGACAGCCTTAACCCGTTCATCAGCAAAGGCGTGCCGGCGGATGATATCGGCAACATTTACGACACCTTGGCCAAGCAAGGCCTCGATGAGCCGTTCACCGAATACGGCCTGATCGCCCGGCTGATCGAAAAAGCCCCGGACAACGCCTGGGTGCGTTTCTACCTGCGTCCGGAAGCACGCTTCCATGACGGCCATCCGGTACGCGCCGAGGACGTGGTGTTCAGCTTCCAGATGCTGACCAAGGACGGCGCGCCGATGTACCGTGGCTACTACAACGATGTGGCGGAAGTGGTTGCCGAAGACCCGCTCACCGTACTGTTCAAGTTCAAGCACACCAACAATCGCGAGCTGCCGCTGATTCTCGGCCAGTTGCCGGTGCTGCCCAAGCATTGGTGGGCCGACCGCGATTTCAACAAGGGCAACCTGGAAATCCCGCTGGGCAGTGGCCCGTACAAGGTCAGTGAAGTGAAGGCCGGACGCTCGGTTCGTTACGAGCGGGTCAAGGATTACTGGGGCAAGGACCTGCCGGTCAATCGGGGTTTCTATAACTTCGATGTGATGACCACCGATTACTACCGCGACAACACCGTGGCCCTGGAAGCGCTCAAGGCCGGGCAGTTCGACTACTGGCTGGAAATGACCGCGAAGAACTGGGCCAACGCCTACAATGTTCCGGCGGTTACCGAAGGCCGGCTGGTCAAGGAACAGATTCCCAACGGCAATCCGACTGGCATGCAAGGGTTCGTGTTCAATTTGCGTCGCCCGGTGTTCCACGATGTGCGCGTGCGCCAGGCGTTGTCGCTGCTGCTGGACTTCGAGTGGACCAACAAGCAACTGTTCAACGGCGCCTACGTGCGTACCCGCAGTTACTTCGAGAACTCGGAAATGGCCGCCACCGGCCTGCCCGATGCCGATCAGGTGGCAATCCTTGAGCCGTTACGCAGCAAGCTGCCGCCGCAGGTGTTCAGCGAAGCGTTCCAGAACCCGACCACTGACGGCAGCGGCATGATCCGCGCCCAGCAACGGGAAGCCTATCAACTGCTGCAGGAGGCCGGCTGGCGTATCGTCGATGACAAAATGGTCGATGCCACCGGCAAACCTGTCGTCATCGAGTTTCTGTTGGCCCAGACCGAATTCGAACGAGTGCTGCTGCCATTCAAGCGCAACCTGAGTGACCTGGGCATCGATCTGGTGATCCGCCGGGTCGACGTCTCGCAATACATCAACCGCGTGCGTTCCCGGGACTTCGATATGATCGTCGGCAGCTTCCCGCAGTCCAACTCACCGGGTAACGAACAACGGGAATTCTGGATGTCGGCCGCTGCCGACAAATCCGGCAGCCGTAATTCCATGGGCCTGAAGGATCCGGTGGTCGATCAACTGGTCGAGCAACTGATCAACGCCGATTCGCGCAAAAGCCTGGTAGCCCACGCCCGCGCGCTGGACCGCGTTCTGCAATGGGGCTATTACGTAATACCCAACTGGCACATCAAAACCTGGCGCGTGGCGTACTGGAACCACATCGGCCATCCAAAGGTCTCGCCTAAATACGACATCGGCACCGCCACCTGGTGGGTCAAGCCCGACATCAAGCCGGCGATAGAAGTCGAAACCACTCTGCAGGCTGGTCCTGCGGGCACGGAGTAATCAGATGCTGGCGTATATTTTTCGGCGACTGCTGCTGATCATTCCGACCTTGTTCGGCATTTTGCTGATTAACTTCGTGATCATCCAGGCCGCCCCGGGCGGGCCGGTGGAACAGATGATCGCCAAGCTCGAAGGCTTCGAAGGCGCCACCAGCCGCATCGCTGGCGGCGGCGCCGAAGTCTCGGTGGCAGGCTCGGCCTATCGCGGCGCCCAGGGCCTGGACCCGGCGTTGATCAAGGAAATCGAGCACATGTATGGCTTCGACAAGTCGGCGCCGGAACGCTTGTGGATCATGGTGAAGAACTATGCGTCCCTGGATTTCGGCGACAGCTTCTTCCGTGACGCCAAGGTCATCGACCTGATCAAGGAAAAGATGCCCGTCTCGATCTCCCTCGGACTGTGGAGCACGCTGATCATGTACCTGGTGTCGATCCCGCTGGGGATCGCCAAGGCCAAGCGGCACGGCAGCCACTTCGACGTCTGGACCAGTTCGGCGATCATCGTCGGCTACGCGATCCCGGCGTTCCTGTTCGCCATCCTGTTGATCGTAGTGTTCGCCGGCGGCAGTTACCTCGACTGGTTCCCCTTGCGCGGGCTGACTTCGAACAACTTCGATGAACTGAGCATGACTGGCAAGATCCTCGATTACTTCTGGCACCTGGCGCTGCCGGTGACTGCACTGGTGATCGGCAACTTCGCGACCATGACCCTGCTGACCAAAAACAGCTTCCTCGACGAAATCAACAAACAGTACGTGATCACCGCCAAGGCCAAAGGCCTGACCAACCACCGCGTGCTGTACGGCCATGTGTTCCGCAACGCCATGTTGCTGGTGATCGCGGGTTTCCCCTCAGCCCTTATCGGCATCTTCTTCACCGGCTCGTTGCTGGTGGAGGTGATTTTCTCCCTCGACGGCCTCGGCCTGATGAGTTTCGAGGCCGCAATCAACCGCGATTACCCGGTGGTGTTCGGCACGCTGTTCATCTTCACCTTGCTGGGGCTGGTGGTGAAACTGATCGGCGACCTGACCTACACCTTTGTCGATCCGCGCATCGACTTCGAAAGCCGGGAGCATTGAGATGAACCTGTCCCCTCTCAATCGTCGACGCTTCGAACTGTTCAAGTCCAACAAGCGTGGCTGGTGGTCGCTGTGGCTGTTCCTGATCCTGTTCGGCGCCAGCCTCGGCGCCGAGTTGATCGCCAACGACAAGCCGCTGGCGGTGCATTACGACAACACCTGGTACTTCCCGGCGCTCAAGCGCTACCCGGAAACCACCTTCGGCGGCGAATTTCCGCTGGAAGCCAATTACAAGAGTCCGTACATCCGCGAACTGCTCAAGGCCAAGGACGCCTGGGTGCTGTGGGCGCCGATTCCCTACAGCTACCAGAGCATCAACTACGACCTGAAAGTCCCGGCACCGGCACCGCCCTCGACGGACAACCTGCTGGGCACCGACGATCAGGGCCGCGATGTGTTGGCCCGGGTAATCTACGGCTTCCGCATTTCGGTGCTGTTCGCCCTGACCCTGACCGTGCTGAGCTCGATCATCGGCGTGATCGCCGGGGCCTTGCAGGGTTTCTACGGTGGCTGGGTGGATTTGGCCGGGCAGCGGTTTCTGGAGATCTGGTCCGGATTACCGGTGCTGTACCTGCTGATCATCCTCGCCAGTTTCGTGCAGCCCAACTTCTGGTGGCTGCTGGGGATCATGCTGCTGTTCTCCTGGATGGCCCTGGTGGACGTGGTACGCGCCGAGTTCCTGCGCGGGCGCAACCTGGAATACGTGCGCGCCGCCCGTGCCCTGGGCATGCAAAACGGCGCGATCATGTTCCGCCATATCCTGCCCAACGCGATGGTCTCGACCATGACCTTCATGCCATTTATCCTCACCGGCGCCATCGGCACCCTGACCGCCCTGGACTTCCTCGGCTTCGGTTTGCCGGCGGGCAGCCCGTCCCTGGGTGAACTGGTGGCCCAGGGTAAATCCAACCTGCAAGCGCCCTGGCTTGGCATCAGCGCCTTTGCCGTGCTGGCCTTGATGTTGAGTTTGCTGGTATTTATCGGCGAGTCCGCTCGCGATGCCTTCGACCCGAGGAAGTGAGATGAATCAGAACAATCTGATCGAAGTGCGCGACCTGTCCGTCGATTTTGTCGTCGGCAATCGCTGCCAACGGGCGGTCGAAGGCATCAGCTTCGACATCAGGCGCGGAGAAACCCTGGCCCTGGTCGGCGAGAGCGGTTCCGGCAAATCGGTAACGGCGCACTCGATCCTGCGCCTGCTGCCCTACCCGCTCGCCCGACACCCCTCCGGCACCATCGAGTATTCCGGGCAAAACCTGCTGGACCTGAAAGAAAAAACCATCCGCCACATTCGCGGCAACCGGATTGCGATGATCTTCCAGGAGCCGATGACCTCGCTCAATCCGCTGCACTCGATCGAGAAGCAAATCAATGAAGTGCTGGGCATCCACAAGGGCCTGACCGGCAAGGTCGCGACCAAACGTACGCTGGAACTGCTGGAGATGGTCGGCATCCCCGAACCGCACAAGCGACTCAAGGCCCTGCCCCACGAATTGTCTGGTGGCCAGCGCCAACGGGTGATGATCGCCATGGCCCTGGCCAACGAGCCGGAACTGCTGATCGCCGACGAACCCACCACCGCGCTGGACGTGACCGTTCAGCTGAAAATCCTCGAATTGCTCAAGGAATTGCAAACCCGATTGGGCATGGCGCTGCTGCTGATCAGCCATGATTTGAACCTTGTGCGAAGAATTGCGCACCGCGTATGTGTCATGCAGCAAGGTTGCATCGTCGAACAGGCATCGTGCGAAGAGTTGTTCCGCGCGCCACAGCATCCGTACACTCGGGAACTGCTGGCAGCGGAGCCCGAAGGCAAGCCTGCAAGCAACCTGATCGGCCCGCCATTGCTGGCGGTCGAAGACTTGAAAGTCTGGTTTCCGATCAAGAAAGGCCTGCTCAAGCGCACGGTGGATTACGTCAAAGCGGTCGACGGCATCAACTTCAGCCTGCCCCAGGGTCAGACATTGGGGATTGTGGGTGAAAGCGGTTCCGGCAAATCGACGCTGGGCCTGGCGATTTTGCGGTTGATTGCCAGCAAAGGCGCCATTCGCTTTGAAGGCCAGCAGCTAGACTGCCTGACGCAGCAACAAGTCAGGCCACTGCGGCGGGAGATGCAAGTGGTGTTTCAGGACCCGTACGGCAGCCTGAGCCCGCGGATGTGCGTGAATGACATCGTTGGCGAAGGCCTGCGGATCCACAAGATGGGCACCGCGGCGGAACAGGAACAAGCGATCATTGCAGCACTCAGGGAGGTAGGTCTGGATCCGGAAACCCGGCACCGCTACCCCCACGAATTTTCCGGTGGGCAACGGCAGAGAATCGCCATTGCCCGGGCATTGGTGTTAAAACCGGCGCTGATTTTGCTGGACGAGCCGACTTCGGCCCTCGACCGCACCGTGCAGCGCCAAGTAGTGGAGCTTTTGCGTTCGCTGCAAACCAAGTACAACCTGACGTATCTGTTTATCAGCCATGACCTGGCTGTGGTGAAAGCGCTGAGCCACCAGTTGATGGTGGTCAAGCATGGCCAAGTGGTCGAACAGGGAGACGCGCAAAGCATTTTTGCCGCCCCCCAACATCCTTATACACAGCAGTTGCTGGAAGCCGCTTTTTTGGCTCCAGCCACTGCGCAATAACCTGAAAGAGGAGCAACACATGGGTTTTCTCGCCGGTAAGCGCGTACTGATCGTCGGTGTCGCCAGCAAGCTGTCCATCGCATCCGGCATCGCTGCCGCCATGCATCGCGAGGGCGCTGAGCTTGCCTTCACTTATCAGAACGACAAACTCAAGGGTCGTGTCGAAGAGTTCGCACAAGGCTGGGGTTCGAGCCCTGAGCTGTGCTTCCCGTGCGACGTGGCCAGCGATGAAGAAATCGCCAAGGTCTTCGAAGAACTGAGCAAGAAGTGGGACGGCCTGGACTGCATCGTGCATTCCGTAGGCTTCGCCCCGGGCGACCAACTGGACGGCGACTTCACCGAAGCCACCACCCGTGAAGGTTTCCGCATCGCTCACGACATCAGCGCCTACAGCTTCGTGGCCCTGGCCAAGGCCGGTCGCGAAATGATGAAAGGCCGCAATGGCAGCCTGCTGACCCTGTCGTACCTGGGTGCAGAGCGCACCATGCCGAACTACAACGTAATGGGCATGGCTAAGGCGTCCCTGGAAGCTGGCGTACGTTACCTGGCCGGCTCCCTGGGCCCGGACGGTACTCGCGTCAACTGCGTATCGGCTGGCCCGATCCGCACCCTCGCCGCTTCCGGCATCAAGAACTTCCGCAAGATGCTGGCCGCCAACGAAGCGCAAACTCCGCTGCGCCGCAACGTCACCATCGAAGAAGTCGGCAACGCCGGCGCCTTCCTGTGCTCGGACCTGGCGTCCGGCATCAGCGGTGAAATCATGTACGTGGACGGTGGCTTCAACACCACGGCCATGGGCAGCCTCGAAGAGTAATCTTCGCTCCGCCATAAAAAAGGCTCATCACGGATTACCGGGAAAGACGCTCTTGATCTTCACGAAAAAGAATTTGCTATCCCGGTAACCGTACGCCATCCGCTTGATGGCCTTTTTTCGGTTGTTTGTTCCTTCCAACTACCCCGTATGCATCGGCCGCCGAACCCGACTGGCGATGCCTCGCCAATAAGCCTGTAGCCGTTTGGCGAACTGGATGCTCCCGCGCTTTCAGCGCTCTGCAGATTACGCAGGAGCAGCCACCGCACCTGCTTGATGATCTTTCGTGTCAGTTTGTCATGCTGCAGTCGATTGGCTTCATCGACGCGGATCGGATCAATCACCTGGCGCCGAGATACTAATGGATCCGACTCATCGCCCACCGTGAGAGCCAAATCTTTTCTTATGAGTAAAGTCCAGGTAGCGAGCAGCACAGTGACAGCACCGGACAAGGCAATTACAATTTGATTAACATCTAGCGACTTGAGCGATTGTATACCCCATGGAAAGCAAGACTGCGCGCCTCACTGTGCTCATTGATCCCGTCAAGAAAAAAGCTTTCGAGGAACTCTGTGCAGCACAAGACCTGACGCCTTCGCAGGTTGTCCGTCAACTGATTCGTGACTATCTGGACACCCACGGTGCCAGCTATTCGACCAAGAGTAAGCATGCCACCAGCACCAAGTCATAACCCAACACAGGCAGTTAGCCTCTAGAGGGTCGACGTACCCTCTGCGAGACTGACAGCGTTAGCCAGCGCGGTGTTGAAGTCGGCGTGGTAATGCTCCGTGCCGATTTCTTGCAAGATACCTACCCTATCGAGCTTGTTGAGTACCTTCGTGTTCGCTTCGCAGAGTTTCACGACGATATTCCGCTTGTGCAGTTGCTGAATGACCTCCTCCAGCACCTGCAGGCCAGTGATATCCATAAACGGTACGCGCTTCAAGCGAATAATCAGCAGGCGTGGGTCGGTATGGGTCTGAGCCAAGACGCGCTCGAAGGTCTCAGCCGCGCCAAAGAACAATGGCCCTTCAATCGTATAAATCAATGTGCCTGGCGGCAGGCGAGTATGCCCATTGGCCCTCAGCTCTTCTTCAAGCTCGTGCTCGACTACCTGTTGCACCTCTACAGATGAGGCCATGCGGCGCATAAATTGCAGCATCGCAAGAATGACGCCGATATTCACGGCGATCACCAAGTCACTGAACACTGTGAGGCTGAAGGTGATGAGCAGGATAGATACGTCTGCACGTGGGGCTCGCTGAACCATGCGCTTGAAGTGCTTCAACTCGCTCATGTTGTACGCGACCACGAACAGAATGGCGGCCAGGGCGCACAGTGGGATGTTTGAGGCTAGAGGTGCCAGGCACAGAATAATAAGCACCAAGGTGACCGCGTGCGTAACGCCGGCCAGCGGGCTCGTGCCGCCATTACGGATATTGGTTGCAGTACGGGCAATGGCTCCGGTAGCTGCGAAGCCGCCAAACAATGGCGTGACCAGGTTAGCCACTCCCTGACCGATCAGTTCCTGATTGGAATCGTGCTTGGTGCCCGCCATGCCATCGGCCACCATGGCGGACAGCAGCGATTCGATTGCTCCAAGCATGGCGATAGTGAATGCCGGACCAATCAAATCGATGACGCGAGACAGCGTGACTTCAGGCAGGCTCAACGCTGGAAGGCCTTGAGGTATGCCCCCAAATGCACTGCCAATTGTGGCTACTCCCTCGAAATGAAAGGTTGACTGTATCGCTGTAGCTACTGCCATTGCGATTAGCGGGCCAGGTACCCGTTTGAGTCCGGGAATTTTGGAAGCGGTTATGACCAGGAAAAGGCTAAGTACCGCCAGCAGGGTTGTGGCTATATGAAGATGCGGGAGCGCCTGGAGCAGATGCCAGAGCTTTTCATGGAAGTGCTCTCCACTGAACTTCGGTAAACCGAAAAAGTCTTGCCACTGCCCGACCCAGATGATCACGCCGATGCCCGCGGTGAATCCGACAATCACCGGGTCGGGGATAAACTTGATGATTGCACCGAGCCGGGCAATTCCCAGCAATAACAATATGGCCCCCGCCATCATCGTGGCGATTTGCAGGCCGTCAACTCCATGCTTGGCCGTGACTCCCGCCAGAATCACGATGAACGCACCTGTCGGCCCGGCAATCTGCAAGCGGCTTCCCCCAAAGAGTGAAACCAGCAGACCACCGATGATTGCGGTGTAGATGCCTTGCTCGGGTTTGACGCCAGACGCAATGGCAAACGCCATTGCCAGGGGGAGCGCCACGACCCCGACGATCACGCCAGACACGATATTGCGAAGCCAGTGTACTCGCCCCAACAACCCCGCCTTCCATGCCTCACCTATCGCAATCATGGCTAGCTCCTAAGTGGATGCATGTGCATAATATTAACATACAGTGATAATTGGAATGCCCTTGATCCACTGCTTCGTGCGGCTGGAGATGTTGATAGTGAAAGCTCAGATGGAGCTGAGCGGGCATGCACTGCAAATAGAGAATTTTGAGAGCGCGCGTAGCGTGGTGACTGACATGAATCGTAAAGCTGTGAAAAACAAACATGCCGAAGGCGTGACCTTTGACACCCATGTGATCGCAAACCCGACCAACCCCAAGGAGTGGATTGTGTTCTTCAAGAAGGACGCCGGGAGAAGTTATTTCTTGGTTGATGACAACGAGGAGGTCGAGTCTTTCGGGCATCTGGATGACTTGATCGCCGAGCTTCGAGACCTGGGCCTCAAGACCGCTGAAATCCATTTTTAACCCTTGGATTGAATTGCCACCAATTTTGTATACACAAATGATGGACAGCCATGGGTCGAGGCTATGTGCAAACAATTCAGAACAGGTTTGACGGTCAGTAACGGAACGAACATCGCGCTCCTACGCAAATACAGGTCTGCTGACTACCCAAACGTTTGCAAACTTCACGTAGCAACACGACTTCAAAACAATCCCTGCGTTTTCACACAGCCTGGGCGAGGCATAGCTGGGGATTCCCCTTCCATCCATACGCCACCATCCCAATTGCTCCAGGAGGTATTCCGTATCGCCTACCTTCCGTTACTTGGCCGAGAAGTACCTGGTCGAGATCGTCCCAACGAAAAAACCAGCTACACAGAAGGACAACGTCAGGGAACCTAAAAACCTGATGTCATTTTTCGACGATCCGCCGGTGCGGCTTTGCGCCAAGTCAGGTATTGATAAGGCAGAATCAAGCGGCGACATTTTGCAGGCCAGGGATCAACTTGGGCATACGACCGTCGTAATGACCGAGCAGTACATCCGCAACCGAAAGGGCAAAAAGGTCTCGCCAACTAAGTGAATTGCGGACCAAATCAATAATTGCGGACCAGAAACGAACAAGGGCTTGCTCAGCTTTCGCCCGCAAACCCTTGATTTATATGGTGCCCGAAGCCGGAATCGAACCGGCACGCCCTTACGAGCGGGGGATTTTAAGTCCCATGCGTCTACCAGTTTCGCCATTCGGGCGGTAGCGCGGTGAGCCGTCCAGGTTCTGTCAAATAACGATCTGGCAGATCTGACGCTCGTGCAGCAGAGGTGGAAATATATACATACCCACCCGCTGAAGCAAGTTCGCAAATACCCTTTTCAAGACTAAATCTTGCAGGCTACTGCAAATAAAAAAGCCCCGTAAATCATAGATCTACGGAGCTTTTTATTAGTGGCGGCCGACGTCGGAATCGAACCGGCGTAGGCGGATTTGCAATCCACTAACAAAGCTAAGCAGATCAGTAGCTTAGCACGACGTGCATTCCGCAAGCTACTGATTTGCAAGGGACTCAAACCCGCTACTGCCAAGGGCCACTCTTTGAGTCGCGAAAGCATTTTGGAAAGCAAAGCCCACGGTTGGTCGGCTCAAGGTCTACAGACGAACACACCTCAACCACTGTACATAAAAACAGCTTCGCCAAAGTGCGCTCATGAGCCATACGAAATTTCAAACGCCAGCGAATTCCTCGGCTCCCCGACTAAACTTGAAACCTGCCACTTCTTTTTTATCCAATCACAGGTACGACGACCAGGAAATGACACTGCAACGGCGCAAAGCCCGAGAGGAGATCTTCAATCTGATGCATGTTGAGCATGCCAAAATGCTTTGGTTATTAATATTGACGATGGATTGGAACAACTATTCCTAAGACCCTTAAAGGCAAAAGATCGCACCAATTCTGTGCCGCCAAGCCCTCTTAACCCACCTTTTCGCTATGGCGAACTGCATCTGCACCAGACAGCGGTAATGGCTATGAGCCGTCACTCGTGAAGGACAGAAACCGGCCAAGAGCCGATCCTGCTTGCGTCTACAAGCAAAGCTCCATACTGATGTGGTCGTACACTAAAAATGAATCGCATGCATCCACACTCGCTCAATCGGCACATGTGCGCGGTGCCTGGGAAAGCTCTGTAGGTGTTGACACACCGCATGACGAACCAAAGCACCTGTATGCCAAGCTCACCCCCCATGAAGCTTGCCTAACCAGCCCCCTGATGTAACGAATTAATTCACGGATGTTTACCTATAGAGCAGATCCTTATACGATGAAGCCCACATCTACTGCTCTCCACTAGACCCGAGCAAACTATGGTTGTTCTGTGCAAGACAAATCGACTTAGAAATCTTTGGGCTATAGTCACGCAATACTTCGCGAAAACAATCAAGCGAAAGCCGCACATAGCCCCAATAATTCTTTACACTTATATATAAAATCTCGAGCACCTGAAAGATGAATAACACTGGTATTTCAGCTGAACCCCCTAAAAATTTCAGCATAGTCATTGTAAATTACAAGACACCAGAAATCACCAAGATATGCCTGGACCTGTTACACCAGCATTTGGACACCAAGAGCACCCCGATATGGGTAGTCGATAACTATTCTGCCGATGAAAGCACCGAGTATTTACGAACGCTTGACTGGATCAATTTAATCGAGCGCTCTGTTTCTGAGCCAGAACCGGGCCATATCGCGCACGGCAAAGCACTTGACATGGTTTTGGAGCGAGTTGAAACCGATTATTTATTCCTAATGCACACTGATACATTTATTTTCGATAAAAATGTTTTTCCGATGATGCTAAATAAATGCCTGAACAACCCAAAAATCGTAGCGGTCGGTTGTGTAGAGCAATTAAATCGCGGCACTACCAGAACTATTTGGCGCTTTAGCTCACGACTCTTCAAACACCATTTCAGACGTCTGAAAATCTCCATGGGATTACGTTCCAGAGAACCAAAACCGTACAAAGAAGTCTACTTGAAAAGTTTCTGCACTTTGTGGAACTGCAAACTCATCAAGCAACACAGCCTGCATTTTTCGATGGATGACCGTGTTCCAGGCTACACCCTCCAAGACCGCATGACCGAGCTTGGCTATTCTGTTGAAATGTTATCACCACGTAAAATTTTCAGTTATTTAGATCACATCCAGGCCGGGACTGTCGCAGCGGCTGGCGGCTATGAAACCACCCATAGACGAACCAAAATGTACAACAACATCCTTAAGCGCCTGAACAAAAGTGACAGCAAAAATTAAGCTTCAAAGACATGCAGCAAGTAGTGCACCCTGGTCTGTTTGAAGTCACCTTTCGGTTTTTAAGTTAAGTTATTGGAGCGATAATGACACCCATCACTCAAGCCTTACCTATCACTCTCTCCCCGGAGCTTGATTTCGACCAGAACGCCGCCAGTGCCTATGGTCACTCATTGGCCAGTCGCTATGTTCAAGCTACGCCTTTTCCACACATAGTCATCGATAACTTCCTGCACGAAGACCTGATTTCGAGTATCTGCTCGCACTTCCCAGTCGAGCCAACCAACAACGAAATGCTCTACGAACGCGGCTACAAAGGTCAACGCAAACGTCAAATCAGCCCCAACGAATGCACTCCCTTTTTGAAGAGTATCTTCAACGCCTTTAACTCAGCCCCCATGTTGCAATTTCTCGAGAAGCTTACAGGCATCGAAGGTTTGATACCCGACCCCTACTTTACCGGCGGCGGGTTGCATGAGACGAAAAATGGTGGCTTCCTGGGGGTGCACTCAGACTTCAGGCTCAACAAAAAGCTTAAGATTGAGCGCAGACTGAACGTCATAATTTATTTGAATGAAGACTGGCAAGAGGAATACGGCGGCAACCTGGAGCTTTGGGATGTCGACATGAAGACTTGCCTTAAAAAAGTCCTGCCCATTTACAACCGCTGTGTCATTTTCAACACCGACAAAGACAGCAATCATGGACACCCCGAACCATTAACGACGCCAGAGCACATCACACGCAGGTCTATCGCGCTCTATTACTACACCGCCGGAACCATGGCGATCGATCCCACACAAAGGAACAAAACCCACTACAAACCTAGACCAAAAGATCGTTTAAGCCTCAAGTACTACATCAATAAACTAATCAAGAAGAAAAACTAAACCATATCGCCAGACGATCGAGTTCGTACTTTTCAAGCGTTATCTTGCCAAGCTGGATGTGCACCCATGCTCAGTCGCATCTATGAAATAGTTTTTTGAACTCCTCGCCCCCTCAGAATCGAGGGACTAGTTCAAAGGTGAGTATGGAAGAGTTCGCCGGAGCCAAATTTAAGGTAGAGGTGCCGGCGAAACCTGTTGCCAAGAGCGAGAGGAACACGCCAATGCGTGTTGATCTGCTCGACTCATGGGCACACCTGCCGGGTAGCTTCGAGCCTCTGCAACCTCACGGGCTGTTTTCGGTAAAGCTGGCTTGCGCTAATGTATTCCGGCGCGATGTGAACGCTGCCCCAACAACGCTCGGCCCTCGATGACTGACTGCGGCTGGCTTTCTTACGCCATACCTGATGGCGTTTGGCATTCCGCCCATGCAGGTTGTCGATACCGGGAAGAGTCATCGTGCTCATGAGAGATCCTCCGGCCGAAAACGAGAAAAGCCCTGCAAGCGTAAACCTGCAGGGCTTTTAATAGTGGAGGCCGAGGTCGGAATCGAACCGGCGTAGGCGGATTTGCAATCCGCTGCATAACCATTTTGCTACTCGGCCTCAAACATCGGGTGTCTTGTAGCGTCAACACCAGATGTGTACAAACTTGAAGTGAGAAACGAGATCTTGCTCGCCCTCTATCTCCTTGAAAACATTGAGCTTTTTAGGCTGTCAGTGCTTTCGATGGCGTGAATTATGTACTCATTTCTTGAGACTGGCAACCCCTTGATTTCAAAAAAAATTCTGCCGCCTGGTTTCATTACTCCATGGGGGGGCAATCCCCTGTGCATCTGTGTGTTCAACCCAATTCGAAGCTCGAATCAAGCTTAGGCGGATTTGAAACAGTACGCCGCACTCCGAACCCTGGACTCGGGGATTCTCCGCGGCACGCATCATGTACGCCACCACCGCCTCCTCGATTGGAGGTGCTTCTGTGAGGCGCCTCCCGAAAATTACGCCTTAAAAACAAAGGCGACCTCCCTGTGCAGGCATGTGTTGTCACCGGCACAAATAGGTCGCCTCCTGGCGGACTCTGGACGAGCCCGCAGGTTTACACGCAGAACTGACTTAGGCGCTTGCGAGTGTCCGCTGAGGCGCACCAGAGTTGCTCTGTTGCTTCGCTCGCTGAGTCAACGCCAGCATCGCCAGGAAACCGAGCACAATCAGTACCGGATAGGCCATCAACAGTTCTGAAAGGGAGTATTTCCAGGCCAGAGGGCGCCCTACACCCAACATGGCGGCATACATCCAGGACACTGCCGACAGCGAACCGCAGGCCAACGCCAGCATCCGCGCGCTGAATCCGAGATCGAGCAAGGAGCCTGCCTTCTGTAGTGCTGGCAGTACCAGGCGATGCAACAGAACGCCGTTGTAACTCAGTAGCGCGACAATAATCACTTTGGCCTGGAGCTTGGGATTCATAAAGTAATCGACACCTTTCTCCATGTAGTCAATACCTATGACTGCGATACCCGTTATCCACAGAGCTATCAGTGCAACGACGACTGATTTTTGAAGACTTTCCATATGAGCATTATCATGCTCAGTTAACACTTTTCGCTTTAACAGGTCTCTAACCATCGCGACATCACTGGTCAACACCAAACCAATGGCTACACAGCACGCCACCAAATGCGCGTAAATAACGCCCAAGCGCACAAATTCCATTACTTCTTTATTTTCGAGCAGGCTCATAATTATATTTATTGCCACGGTATATTCTCCACCTTATTTGACAGTACAGGCCGACTACTAACAGGTTGTTTATCTATCAAAAAACCTGTCCAACCCTACTTATACAAGATAAGCCAAATCATAGACTTGGCACTATTAACCCGATTGATTTGCCTGGCAAATCAATGATCGGTTTGTTTGTTGCCTCCCGGGTCTCAGGTAAAAAATCACTTGCATTAAATGCGCATGAAGTTCAATTCCATCTTCTTTTCTGCGACTACTGGGACAGGTCATCGATGACATGCTGAAGGATCAGAGGCCAAAGTAGCGAAAATGTTCATTTTTTGAGCACGCGCCCGACAAACGGCGGATAGAGCGAGAACGCCTGAAGCGACACTAACGAGCCAACTCCGCCGCTAACGCCCATGACAACCGGGTTGCTTCATTAGATAAACTTCAGTATTTATTATTGGATCCATTAGTTGTCGTCATTGGATCCACCAATCGTTATCCAGCCCGCAACACACACAATAGATAGCGACTCTCATTTGGAATCAGCCCAACTAAAACAATCATACTATTTATATTAAAAAACCCTCAATCTCAGTTTTGGTTTTGATCGTCGACACCAACGGCAACCAAACGCAATTGCAGCTGTTTCGTTTCGACGTTTCGAGGGCGGCCAGCCGTAATCGCGATCAGCACAAAGTCATGGCTACGTGGCCCGCCCAGGTAGTCTGGAGGTTTTTCATCCTTCCTCCCAAACGTGCTGGCTGTTGGCCCACGCCTTGCTTTAGCCCTACTTGCAATACACCGTGATAGCAGAGCCGGTATTGGAGGTATTCAACGTGGTCGAAGCAGCGGTGGCACTGTTTATGGTTACATTGGCAGCGACAGTAGTGATTATGACGGCGCTTGCCGCGGGAGCATTGGCCGCCCTGGTGACGATCCGTGCTTTAGGCATCGCAGAGGGCGTGCCTCCGGATGACCCTTTGCTAGCGGTTTTGGCATCAACTCCAACGCCAGTAATAATTGTGATTATCTTGCAGGCAGGGAGTCTGGCGTCGACAACCGAGTTTATGTTGGACATAAACCTGATGTTGATCTTTGCCACGCTATAGAAGATATGTCGAGGGATGATGAGCATCGGGTCTTGAGCTCAATTCAATCAAGTTTTCACCCTGGAAAAGGCATTCTACTCAGTACAAAAGCAGTCTCTCAATCGGCTCTCGCCCCCGTCACTCCGACCGATTTTATGTAAAAAACCCCAATGTAGGGGCCACCACCGTACCCAATACGTTTCAGTAGGTGTGACTGAACAACAGTCCAGCCTCGCCATCCGGACTGGCGTCGGAAAACCCCTTGACGGCATACAACTGAAACTTCCAGTTCTGGTTGAGCTTGTGCGTGAGAAAGAGAGTGAGCTCCTTGATCTGGTCGCCTGTAGAAACGACCTTCTGCCGCCAGTCGTAGGACGCGCCCGCCGTGGTGCGCGCGAACACGGGTATGGCGAAGCCCAGACCGGCGAATATCGGGTTGTTGAAATCGGAGCCTGACGGGTCGCCGAACTTTTTCCAGCCCAGGGTAGCGAACCCGGTCACAGAGCCCAAGGCTTTGGCGACATCGACCTGGGCGGAATAGTCGGTTTTTCCGGTGCCCAGGCACTTGTCTTCGTCGGCGGTGGGCAACTTGACCTTGCCAATCAGGTCCACGAACAACCCGTCAACGCTGCCGTCAAGCACGGCATAGTCGGCACCGGCGACAGTATCGCCCAAACCGCTTTCCACTTTGCCGCAACCACCGGGCAACGGCTCGCCGTCGGGACCGACCGAAGGATTGGTAATGCGCAGCCAGGGCACTGTGAGCTTGTAGGTCATGGGACCGGTTTCGTATTTGCCTACCAGCGGAACGTACCAGGTTTCGGAAGTCGTACCGGTGCCATAGTCGCCCCGAGAGTAGTCGGTGCCGATCGAGGTCGTGAAGGTATCGGCCGGGGCTGGCAAGGCCAGGCTGGCAAACAAACAGACGAGCAGGATGCGCTTGGGGCCCATGATCACCTCGTGTGTTCCGTCAGCGAAGTTCACACGCATGCTTTGTTGCGTGACTTATCCAGCCTAGTTACTTATGACGATAGTGCATGATGACTGCACTGTTTAACCCGACCTGCCAGAGTGATCGACTTTTTCAACCTGCTCGACCCTCTCGCCCTTTTCAACTTTCTCTACCTTCTCGACTTTTTCTACTTTCTCGACTTTTTCTGGTCGTTCAACTTTCTCGACTTTCTCCAGACGTTCGACTTTCTCTGCCCTCTCCACTTTCTCGACTTTGTCGGGTTGCTCAACCCTCTCGACACGTTCTGACTTGCCGGACTTGTCCACGCGTTCCTGCTTGCCGCCACCGCTATGACTGTCACTGCCCCCTTGGCGAGTATCGTCGATGACACTGCCGTCGCTCTCGGAGCGGCCGCTCCTGTCACTGCCCGAGTTCCCCGAACTGCCAGAGTTGCCGGAGTTGCCGGAGTTGCCGGAGTTGCCGGAGCTATTCGAGCCGCTCGAGTTGCTCGAGCCACTTGAGTCGTCCGTGTTTTGCTCGCTGGTTCGGAGTCGTCCATGCTGGTTGCTGGCTGGCGCATCGGAACGCTCGCGGGGCAACTCGATACGCGTTGCCTGCACGTCCCGTGCGCCGCTGAACACGCCACTGACCCGCAGACGTCGATCCAGTGCCAGCTCCGATGGCTGCACACCGACAAACACGGTGTCGTGCGCCAACGTCACATTAAAGCCGCCCACCACCAAATGGCGGTCGTGCCGGCTCTGTACCAGGCCCTCGATCACCGCATTGTGTACCCGGCCAATGAAGGGCAGGCTCGGGTCGAGGCGGCTTTGGGTCACGTCCAACTCGCGGCCGGACCACTGACCGCGCACCAGCATTTCCTGGGCCGGCCCTGGGTGATTGCTGAGCTTGAGCCCCTGGAGATAGCCGCTGCGATCCACCGGACCGATGGCACTGGCCTCCTTGAGGCCGGGCGCCCGGTCGATGCGGCTGGCCAACACTTCACCACGAGCATCGCGCAGCCCGCTGACCCGTACGGGATCACCCAGGTGCAAACCGGTAGCGACCTGAGCACCGATGGCCAGGCGTACCGGTTGCCCCATGACACGCATGGGCATGGCGTCTCTAGGCAGGGCTGTCAAAGGGCCTTCGTAAACATGCAGGATAGAAATACGCCCGGCCTCCAGACCCCGCTTGGATTTGAACGCCTCCACAGCAACCACCTGGCCTACCGCCAGCTGGGTACTGGTGCTAGCAATGCCGTTCTCGCTGACCGGAACGTTATTGCTGAAGTGCACTTCCACGCCATTGACGCATATCGAGGCGAACTCGGTGATAGTGCCGACAATGCCGGTGCCACCGATCCCGCCGTTGTCATTGCTGATGCCTGTACCACCCACTCCGCCTGCAACGGCACCAGTGCCGCCGATACCGCCACTACCGCCGCTACGTTTTTTGAGCGGTGCGCCGGTACCGCCGATTCCGCCGTTGTCGGTGCTGATACCGGTGCCACCCATGCCACCAGGTGCCGCGCCCGTGCCGCCGGTGCCACCCGGAGCCTGGATGACCGGCACGTCACTTATGCCCGCGTCATTCTGGCTGACACAGGCCGGGGCGGCTTGCAGCACAATGGGAAGCGCGAGGCCCAGAGCGAGGGCGATTGCACGAATCAGGCTCGAATTGACGGTCATGGCTTGGGGGCCGTCGGCGAATTGGAATCGGAAGCTTCAGTATAGAAGTACAAGCCGACCGTGATGCGCTGGCGTGGTTCAAGACTGGGCAAGTCCCGAAATTCCAGTTCGCCGGCGAGTCGGTTGAAACTCAATAGAGCCTGCATCCCCTCGCTGGCTACGGCCTCGCGCAACGCATCGACGCTCATCGGGGCGAGCGCGTCATAGTGAACACTGCGTTCAAAAAAGGCCGGTCCATCGCTGCACAGATTGTGTACCGCAGCGCAGGCATGATCGTGCAGGTTGTGCCCCAGGTAAGCAGTTTTCTCATCGAAGCCCTTTTGCGGCACGAAGGCCTGGACTTCGAGATGCACGCGCTCTTGTTCGTCAAGGCGGACGATGCCCAGGCGCAGCCACTCGTCCAACACCACGCGTGCCCTGATATCCGTACTGACCTTCGCCACCAAGGCGTCAAAGGAGCACTCGCCGCCGGCACTGGCCAATCGAGGCAGTGGCAGTGGCTGGCCGGCGTTGTTGCAAAAGGGTGCGTTGGTCCAGGCGTTGATCAGTTGCGCTCCGAAGGTGATGTTTTCCGGAAGCGTGGAAGCAGCAGGGTCGCTGGTGTTGCGCAAGCGCCTTACATCCTTGCGATGCACGCCAGTGAGCAGGCTGATGCGGCTGTCGGTCGGTGCTTTGTCATTCAGACGGAACTCACGGTCCGCCACATCGACGAAAACCTCCTTGAGCAGGTCGGCGAATACCAGATAGGTGACGCCCTTGCGCAGCATCAGGCGTACCAGCGGCCGCATGACATGCCGCAGGGCTTTAAGGAGGGAGGCAGGCAAGGTAGATGATTGCATTCAGCGCATTCCTGGACAGTTAACCCTAGTATAGTCACGTGGGAAAAAATCCCATGAATGCAAGCGCATATTTTTTGCCGTGTCTCATACAAAACCGGCCCCAAAGGTTTTGTATGAGCTCATCAAGCCGCGTCAGATCCGGCTATTGTCGTCGCCGGGTTCACCACCAGCATGGTTGCCATTGTCGTCATCAGGCTCGCCGCCGACGTGGACGCCGTGGTCGTCACCAGGCTCGCCGCCGACGTGGACGCCGTGGTCGTCACCAGGCTCGCCGCCGACATGGACGCCGCGGTCATCTCCAGGCTCGCCGCCGACGTGGA
>NZ_AKJM01000104.1 GCF_000282335.1 Pseudomonas sp. GM48 | reverse complement strand
GCTACGCCAGCTGCTACAGATTGCGTTGTGGCTTAACTGATCGGCGTTAGCCTGCAAGGCGCTTTTTTTCGTCCGCATCCAGTCCACTGGTCGCACCGGCATTGCTCTGTAGATTCAATCTATCTACATTTGAATCTGTAGATGCAATACGAGCACACGAACATGGCCGTCCTCGCCCAAGCCCAATCCTTCAGTAAAAACCAATGTGTCACCGGCCTGCGCGCCGCTGTGAGCATTCTGGAAAAGTGGCAAGCCACCAGCGATCAGACCTGTCGCATCCTGCGCATCTCCCGCAGCACCTATACCCGCGCCCGTCAGCGAGACCCGGATTGGGCGGTGACGCTGGATGCGGACCAGATGCAGCGCATCAGTTTTGTGCTGAACATTCATGCAACGTTGCGGCTGGTGTTCGATAACCCGGAGAACGTCTACGGTTTTGCCTCGATGGCCAACGACAATGAGTTTTTCAATGGCCGTAGCCCGCTGGAGATCATGGCTCAGGGCGACATGATTTCGCTGTATGAAACCTTCCGCCGCATCGACATGCTGCGGGGGGCGCAATGGTGATGGCGAGTGAGTTGGCGGCGTTTGCCGGTGAGTCGTTGCAGGCTTATCGCCTGGTCAATTCGAAGTTTCCGCCCATTGCGCTGTTTGATGATGTGGCGGACGCGGATGAGTTTGAGGCGTTGTTCGAGATTCAGGCGCTGACCAATCCGCGGTTGAAGAATGAGGTGGGTCAGCTGGAGTTGATTGCGCGCAGCGAGATCCCGTTCGGGATTGCGGGTTGCTCCTACGCGATAGCGCCGTTTACCCACGTCAACCCGGCGGGTTCGCGCTTCAGTGACGGCAGTTTTGGTGTGTTGTACTTGGCGGATTCAATGGAAACGGCACTGGCCGAAGTGCGGCATCACCAGGGCCTGTATTGGTCGAAGGTGCCGAGCCTGAACTATGAGCGGTTTGTGTTTCGAGGGTTGGTTTGTGCTTTTGGCGATGCCGGAATGAAGGATGCTGCGGCCCTGCCGATGAATGATCCGGTGTATGCACCGGACGACTACAGCCATTCCCGTGTTCTGGGGCGGGCGGTGCGGGACGCCGGTTGTCCCGGTTTGCGTTATCACTCGGTGCGGATGCCGGGCAGTTATTGCTGGGCGTTGATGACGCCAAGGCCCGTGTCCTCGATCATTCAAGCGGCGCATTACGAGATGATCTGGAATGGGCAAATCACCAGCGTGAGTCAGATCAGCGAAGCTTGAAGGCCTTGCGATAACCCTGTGGCGAGGGAGCAAGCTCCCTCGCCACAGAAAATTCCCTCGCCGCACGCGCAGTGTTCGATCCATTGACTGCGTCGATAGTCACCATTGACTCAATGAAGTTCTCTTAAAAAATCCCCGGCGTAACATCTGCTCCATACCAACCCATTACACCCCGGAGCACACCATCATGAAACGCCAGACTCTCCTCAGCATCGCTTTCTCGGTTTTCGCCGTTAACGCTTTCGCCGCCACCTCTGCTCAAACTGTGGTCGCTGAAGGCGGCTCGGATCGTCTGATTGAAAGCCGTGTGGCTGAGGGTGGCTCCGATCGCCTGATCGAGAATCGTGTGGCCGAAGGTGGTTCCGACAAACTGATGCAAAACCGCGTCGCTGAAGGCGGTTCGGATCGTCTGATCGAAAACCGCGTGGCCGAGGGTGGCTCCGACAAACTGATGCAAAACCGCGTTGCCGAAGGCGGCTCCGACCGTCTGATCGAAAACCGCGCCGTCTGAATGCAGTGCTTTACCGCAACACTCAACGAAAAGCCCGGCCTCAACAGCCGGGCTTTTTCGTGCGGGTCATCAATTCGTCCGTTGTTCATGCACTTTCGCGGATCGCGAGAGGCCAATCTTGATGCCGACCAGGATAGGCGCGGCAAAGACGAACAGCAGGGCCACGGCAAAGAACGCCGTATCGAAGGCAATCACTGTGGCCTGACCCGACACCGCTTTGCCCAGCAGGCTCGTGGCTGCCCGGCCGGCGGCCATCTGATCCATGCCCTTCCCTGCCAGCATCGCGGTAGTGGTCGTCAACCGTTCGATGACCGCGTGCGCCCCTGGGTTGACGTTGGCGCCGAGGACCGCGCCATTTGTGACAACGTGATGGTCGATCAAGGTCTGCAGCCCCGCGACACCCATCAAGCCACCCAACTGGCGCCCTGTATTAAACAGGCCGATGCCGCTGGCCAGGTTGCGGCTGTTGAGGTGGGTGAAAGCAATCAGCGTGATCGACAGAAACAGGAAGCCAAGGCCCAGGCCGCGCAACAGGATGGCCACCATCATGTCGTCGGTGCCGCTTTCACCAGTGGAGCCGGACAGCATCCACATCGCACCCATGATCAGCAGGATGCCAAAAGGCACGGTCGCCACGGGCGGCACGCGGCGGACCTTGAACAGATAGGCAGCGATGAGCAGCGAGCCGACAAAAAAACCGCCACTGGGCAACAGGAGCAGGCCGGCATCGGTCGGCGTGAACGCGAGTACCGACAGGGCGAACGCCGGGATCAGGTACGCGCTGCCGAACAGCGCGGCTCCGGCGACGAAACTGACGATAAAGGCAAAGGTGAAATCGCTTGATTTAAACAGGCTGAAATCGAGCAGCCCCTGGCCGTTGGCCAAAACCTGTTGGCCGAGAAAGGCCAGCAGCGCGGCGGCACCGATCACCGTCAGCAACAGGATGCGCGGTTCCTCGAACCAGTCCCAGCGACTGCCCTGGCTGAGCACGTAGGTGAAACACAACAGTGCGGCAGCGATCAGTGAACAGCCGAGCCAGTCAAACGAACGTTGCCGGACCCTGGCGGGCATGGGGTGGTCGGCAATGAGCAAAAGGCCGATCGCCGCCAGGGCCAGCGGCACCACGCTGAAGAAAATCCAGGTCCAGGACTGGCTGTCGATCAACCACCCTTGCAGGGCCGGTGCGAGAGTCGCAGACGCGACCACGGCCGCCATGGCAAACAGGGCCTGGAGGATCGGCTGAAGGGAACGCGGATAGCCGCGAAATATGATCGCCTGGCCCGCCACCAGCAAAGTACCGCCAGCGAAGCCTTGCAGGATGCGCAATGCGATCAGCAACTCCAGCCGGGCGGTAACGGCAGCCACGCAGCACGCCAGGCCCATGACCAGGGTGGCGCCGATGATCACGTTGCGCGCAGAAAAACGCTGCATCAGCCAAGGGGCGATCATGAACCCGATCAGCTTGAGTGCGATGTAGCCGACGTCCAGCCAGGCGAATTCGTCAGGCGTGGCATAGGTGTCGCCGATGATGTCGGCGCGGCCGAGGGCCAGCACGGTGCTGGCGATCGCTTCGGTCAATGTGGCCAGCACGATGCCCGCGATAAGCAGGACGCCGGTCGTCGCCCTGGTGCTACCCGGCGTGGCGCAGGCAACGCGGCTCATGAGCCGGTCCCTTGCGCAACCTCTACCCGCGCGGACAGCCCCGGCACAATGCGCCCCGGCAGCGGATTGCCAGCCAGGCGGATCTTCACCGGAACACGCTGCACCACACGCACAAAGTTCCCGGTGGCATTGTCGGGTGGCAGCAGGCTGAACGCCGAGCCACTGCCCGGTGCAAAGCTGTCAACCACGCCATCGAGTGCCGCGTCGGGGTAGCCATCGACCGTAACGCGCACGTGCTGGCCGGGGCGAATATGTTCGAGCTGGGTTTCCTTGAAATTCGCCACGACCCACACATCGTTGACCGGCACGATATCGAGCAGGGAAACGCCCGGCGTTACGAAGCGGCCGAGGCGAACCTGACGGTTACCGACGACGCCATCCACAGGTGCGCGCACCACGGCATGATCGAGATCGATCTGGGCGAGATCGCGCGCGGCCTGTGCCTGGGTCACGGCGGCGACGGCAGCCTCGCGCTCGGCCACAAACACCGTGATGCGTTGTTGTTGCGCCTCGACCGTTGCCGAAGCGGCCGAAACCGAAGCCACGGCTCTGGATTGTGCCGTGCCGGTTTCATCGACCAGGGCCTGGCTCACCGCGTTGCTGACGATCAGCTTGCGGCTGCGGTCATGGGTCTTGGCCGCCAGGCTCATGTCGGCGGTGGCCGAGCGCCTTTGTGCTTCGGCCTGCCTGATCAGCGCATGCTGAAGCTGGATCTGCGCATCGACATGGGTCAGACGCGCCTGGGCGGCGCTGACATTGGCCTCGGCTTGCGCAAGTTTGGCGCGATAGTCGCGGTCATCGATACGAAACAGCACATCACCCGCGTGCACGGCCTGGTTGTCCCCGACCTCGACCGCCGTGACATAGCCGGCGACCTTGGCGGCCAGCGAGGTGACGTCCCCGCGGACATACGCGTTGTCGGTCGAGGTCACGCCATTCGAAAACGCCATGGCCCCCCAAACCGCCACGACTATCAAGGCACCGACGCACAGCAACAGGCCGATGGTCTTGCGCTTGCTGCGCCGCACCACGACCTCAGGCGTTCCGGTACTTGCGCTGGTGGCAATGGCGGCTTTGTCCAGGAGCGAGTTCATTTTTTCATTTCCTGTTCAGTGCCAAGAACTAAAACAGCCACTGGGCGACAGGGTCTGCCGCCCGGCTGTCGAACGTTCATGAGCGCGTTGATCGGCTCACTGTTTGATCGGTGTAACGAGCACCTTTTCTTCGGTGTCGAGGACGAACACCGCCAACAGGCGTGCAGGTTGGGTATCGCTGGCGTTGGCGCTGACCAGATGCACGGAACCCGGCTCCTCTACGAAGTTTTCGCCGACCTTGTAGATCTTTTCCGGCTGACCTTTGACCTGGATGCGGAACGAGCCTTCAAGGACCGTTGCATAGATAAAGGCTGTTTTCGGATGGGTATGGGCCGGCGATGCGGCGCCCGGCCCATACTCGACGACCACGCCCCTCATGCTCTTGCCCGGGATATTGGGAATGGGACGGTCGAACACCACCGTCACCTTGCCGGGGGGCGGCTCGGCGGCCGATGCGGCGCTGATCGAGAGCGCGGCGAAGACAGCGGCCATCAGCAATCGGGTAACCATGGGATTTCTCCTGGATTCGTAGGGAAATGTGAGGGTGCGATTCGTTACTGCGCCGTCGACCGGGCCAGCCAGTCGTCGAAGCGGATCGCCCCCAGGCGTGCGTTCTTGCCGGTGACTAGCGATTGATCGTCGAGCACGGCGCCGAAGTAACGGGCATGTATATCTGGCACGACCTTGCGGTTGTCCTGGGTCGCCCGCAGATAGCGCCTGGCCAGTTCGTCGATCGGCATGACTTCCGGGCCGCCAACTTCAACTGTGTCATTGACCGGTGCTGCCAGCACGACATCGGCCAGCGCCGCTACCACGTCGTCGGACGCAATCGGCTGGATCAGCGCCGGCGAAGCATGAATCTCATCGCCGACGGTGAACGACTGGACAATGCCGCCGGCAAACTCGGAGAACTGCGTGGCACGCACAATGGTGTAAGGCACGCAGGACGCCTTGATAAGGGCCTCCTGCGCGACCTTGGCCCGGAAATAACCGGTATCGGGAAGCCGTTCGCTCCCTACAATCGACAGAGCAACGTGATGACGAACCCCGGCAGCGGCTTCGGCGGCCAGCAGGTTACGGCTCGACGTTTCAAAGAAATCGAGAACGGCCTGGTCCTCCCACGACGGCGCGTTCGCCACGTCGACCACCACATCAGCACCATCCATCGCTTCGGCCAGGCCTTCGCGGGTGATGCTGTTCACGCCCGTGCTGGGGCTGGCGGCAAGCGCGTCATGGCCGCGCTCGCGGAGGGTACTCACAAGTTTCGAGCCGATGAGGCCGGAGCCTCCTATAACGACGATCTTCATGGCTTTTCTCCTCTTGTCGACTGCAACCATTGCGTCGGTGTAGAGCGAGATTGCCTGCATGCGTGAAGCAAGTCCTTGCACCGGGCTTGGGATTGCCTTGGAGAGTGCTTGGATTTACGTCCAAAGCTGATGATGTTCGTCCAGCCGCCCTTGTCGCAGACGGTGCAGCGGCAGTCGAGCTGCCGTATCATCCTCCTCAATTACCAACCGCCAGCCGCCTGGACACGGAGTTGAGGGCGCTTCGCCAGGGGATACTCGACTTGCCATTCACGTTTGAAGATTACGTGCTCGATCAGGAGCGCCGGGAGCTGACCTTGCGCGGGCAGGTCGTAGCCGTCGGGCCACAGGTCTTCGATCTGTTACTGCTGTTCGTCAACAATCCCGATCGCGTCCTCAGCAAGGACGAGTTGCTCAAGTCGGTATGGAGCGGCCGGATCGTTTCGGAATCGACGATCACCAGCCACATCAATGCGGTGCGCAAGGCCATCGGTGATACCGGTGAGGAACAGCGCCTGGTGCGCACCGTCGCCCGCAAAGGCTACCGCTTCGTCGGCCGGATCAACGGCGACACGACCGGGGAAGCGCCCCAGCCCGACATCGACGAACGCTCGAGCGCTGCCCCGACGCAAATCCCCTCCCCTACGCTCGCCCTGCCGGACAAACCCTCGATAACAGTCCTGCCGTTCCAAAACCTGAGTGGCGATCCGGAGCAGGAATACTTCGCCGACGGCGTCGTGGAGGACATCATCGCCGCCCTGTCGCGTCTTCGCTGGCTGTTCGTCATCGCGCGCAATTCGAGCTTCACCTATAAAGGCCGGGCGGTGGACGCCATCGGCGTTGGCCAGGAGTTGGGCGTTCGCTACGTACTCGAAGGCAGCGTGCGCAAGAGCGGGAACAAGCTGCGCATTACCGGGCAACTGATCGACGCGACAAGCGGGACGCACATCTGGGCGGAACGCTTCGAAGGCCTGCTCGACGACATCTTCGAGCTACAGGATCAAATCACCCAGAGTGTTGTCGGGGCTATCGCGCCGCAACTGGAACGGGCGGAAATCGAACGCGCCAAACGCAAGCCGACGGAAAGCCTGGACGCCTATGACTACTACCTGCGTGGCACGGCAAAACTGCACAGCGGCAGCCGGGAAGCCATCGAGCAGGCGCTGCCGATGTTCTACCAAGCCATCGAACTCGATGCGGAGTTTGCCTCGGCCTATGGCATGGCTGCCTGGTGCCACTTCTGGCGCAAGCTTAATGGCTGGATGAGCGATCGACCCGCGGAAATCGCCGAGGGCATACGGCTGGCGCGTCTGGCGGTGACCCTCGGCCGCGATGATGCCGTGGCGTTGACCCGGGGCGGACATGCGCTGGCCCATCTCGCTGGCGAAGTCGACGGCGGCATTGCACTGCTCGACAGGGCGCGCCTGCTCAATCCCAACCTCGCCCCCGCCTGGTTTCTGGGCGGTATCCTGCGGGCGCTGCACGGTGAAACAGACGCCGCCATCGAGCATTTGAACCATGCCGTGCGCTTGAGCCCGCTGGACCCGGAAATGTTCAGGATGCAGGTCGGGATGGCGCTCGCGCATTTCTTCGCCGGGCACTTCAATACCGCTGCAGACTGGGCGGAAAAGGCACTGGGCAACCTGCCTAGCCTGCTGGTCGCGGCGGCGCTGGTGGCGGCCAGTCATGCGCTCGACGGGCGAATGGATAAAGCGACGTGGGCGATGCAACGCCTGCAAGCGCTGGATCCCTCTTTACACCTCGGCACCCTCAAGGAATGGCTGCCCATTCAACGGCCTGAGGACTTCGCCCGTTTCGTCGATGGATTGCGCCTGGCGGGATTGCCAGAGTAAAGCCGACCACCCTTAACCTGTAGGAGCGAGCTTGCTCGCGATGGTCGTCAACGATGACGCGGGGGTTCTGATTAATCGCGGTGTCTTCAAGCCCATCGCGAGCAAGCTCGCTCCTACAATTGCAACGGTAGGCCTTTGACTTAACGCCACGTCCAAAATCGCTTTCTCGGATTCGATGTAACTTGCCTTCGGTGTTCATGGGTGCGAGCGTTGATTGACGCGTTAAACGCATCCGCTGAACTTACCAGCAGCGTGGCAAGTCATCCCCCTGACGACTATCGCAGCACGCGATGAATTCAACCGCGGTTCCGTTCACTCAACGTGCCGCTCCCTCCCCCATCACATCCTCCGCCCAACTGATCGCCGCCACGACGGTGGGAAAACCGATGGTGCTGGTCAACGCGATCAGGGTGTGACGGATCTGCTCCGGCGTTGCACCCGCCTCCAGCGCCCGGCGGACATGGCTGTGCACGGCGCCCTCGGAATGGATCGCCGCTGCGGCGCCGAGCTGAATCAGTTGAACAACTTGCTCGTCCAGCGGCCCGGCGTGACGCACAGCCGTGCCCAAGGCCTCCACTGCATCCAGGTAATCCGGGTAGTGCTGTTTGAGGTTCTGGTAGGTTTTGTTAGCTCTCTTCTTCACCATTTTCATTTCCCCGCGAGCCTGTACCGGCCTGCTTCGTTGGGCCTTCCACGGCCATGTTGACCCCGACTGGGCAAACTTCAATCACCGAAAACTTGCGAAAATCGACAGTAGGCTAAGCTTAGTGCAGCTAATTGCCCACGATGCTCGCGGCTGCAGTTTTTGGATTTTTCTGGAGAGCGTCTGCAACAGCTATTCCAGAAAGGCCCAAACAATTTGCGCAGGATTGCCGTGATGACCGAGCCTCTACTCAGTTTTGACGATCTCAAGCGTGCTGCCGCTTCCGGCGAAATCGATACCGTGCTGGTGTGTATGGTCGACATGCAAGGACGGTTGGTCGGGAAGCGATTCCAGGTCGAGTTTTTCATCGACAGCGGCCATGAAGAAACCCATTGCTGCAACTATCTGCTGGCCGACGACATCGACATGGAGCCGGTGCCAGGCTATGCGGCCGCCAGTTGGAGCAAGGGCTACGGCGACTTTGTGCTCAAGCCCGACATGCGCACCTTGCGCAAGGTGCCCTGGCTGGAATGCACGGCGCTGGTGCTGTGCGACGTGCTCGATCATCACCATCGCAAAGACCTGCCCCACAGCCCCCGGGCGATTCTGAAAAAGCAGGTCGAGCGCCTGCGTGAGCGCGGCTATACCGGCATGTTTGCCTCGGAACTCGAGTTCTATCTGTTCGATGAGAGCTACGAGGCGATCCACCAGCGCAACTATCACAAACCGAAAACCGCCGGCCATTACATCGAGGATTACAACATCCTGCAGACCACCCGCGAAGAGCCGGTGCTGCGGGCGATTCGCAAGCATTTGCAGGCATCGGGCATTCCCGTGGAAAACTCCAAGGGTGAGTGGGGCCCAGGCCAGGAAGAGATCAATATCCGCTATGCCGATGCCATGACCATGGCCGACCACCACGTCATCATCAAGCACGCCTGCAAAGAGATCGCGCAGTTGCAGGGCAAGGCGATCACGTTCATGGCCAAGTGGCGCTACGACGCTGCCGGCTCCAGCAGTCACATCCATAATTCGCTGTGGGACAAGAACGCCAAAAAGCCGCTGTTCTTCGACGCGAAAGCCGAGTTTGGCATGTCGAAACTGATGCGTGCGTGGGTCGCTGGGCAGCTCAAGTACGCCAACGACATCACCTGTTTTCTCGCGCCCTACATCAATTCCTACAAGCGCTTCCAGGTCGGCACTTTTGCGCCGACGCGGGCGGTATGGAGCCGCGACAATCGCACCGCCGGCTTTCGCTTGTGTGCCGAAGGCAGCAAAGCCATCCGCATCGAATGCCGCATCGGCGGCGCCGACCTCAACCCCTATCTGGCCTTCGCCGCGTTGATCGCGGCGGGCCTGGCCGGTATCGACGAGAAGCTCGATCTTGCGCCGCCGTTCGAAGGCGACGCCTATCTGGATGAGCATTTACCGGAAGTGTCCAAGACCCTGCGCGATGCGAGCGCCGCACTCAAGGCCTCCAGCATGTTGCGCGAGGCGTTCGGCGATGAGGTGGTCGACCACTACGTGCACACCGCCGAGTGGGAACAGAAAGAGTACGACCGGCGAATCACTGACTGGGAATTGCAGCGCGGTTTCGAGCGCTACTGAGAACATCATGACTGCGAAGGTGCAACTGATTTCACCGGTCGATGGCCGGGTGTACGTCGAACGCGATCTGGCCGATGCGGCGCAGGTCGAGCAGGCATTGACGGCTGCTGCCAGCGCACAGGCGTCATGGCAACGCCGCTCACTGAGCGAACGCGCAGCTTTTTGCAATGCCGCAGTGGACGCGATGCTGTCGATGCAGGCTGACATCGTGCCGGAGCTGGCCTGGCAAATGGGCCGCCCGGTGCGTTTTGGCGCCAGCGAATTGCGCGGTTTTGCCGACCGCGCCCGGCACATGATCGCTATCGCACCGCACGTCCTGGCCGCTGTAGAACCGGAACCGGTGGCGGGTTTTCGACGTTACATCAAACGCGAGCCGTTGGGCACGGTGCTGGTGGTCGCTCCGTGGAATTACCCCTATCTGACGGCGGTGAACACGATTATCCCGGCGCTGATGGCCGGCAACAGCGTGATCCTCAAACATGCGTCACAGACGCTGTTGGTGGGCGAGCGTTTTGCCGAGGCCATGCGCCGCGCCAATCTGCCGGAAGGGTTGTTCCATAACCTGCTGCTCGATCATCGGCAGACCGCCGCGCTGATTGCTTCGGGCCGCGTGCAGCAGGTCAACTTCACCGGTTCGGTCGACGCCGGCAAAGCCATGGAAAGTGCCGCCACGGGGCGCTTCATTGGCGTGGGCCTGGAGCTCGGCGGCAAAGACCCGGCCTACGTGCGGGCAGACGCCAACCTCGAACATGCGGTGGAAAACCTGGTGGACGGCAGCTTCTTCAATTCCGGGCAGAGCTGCTGCGCTATCGAACGCATCTATGTCGATCAAAAAATCTACCCGGCCTTTGTCGAGCGCTTTGTCGCCCTGACCAATCAGTATGTGCTCGGCAATCCACTGGACGCAGCCACCACCCTCGGTCCACTGGTGAATCCCGGTGCGGCGGACTTCGTGCGCAAACAGATCGCCGATGCGTTGTCGCTGGGCGCCAAGGCATTGATCGATGCCAAGGCGTTTCCCGCCGACATACCGGGCAGTGCCTACCTTGCACCGCAAGTGCTGGTGGACGTGACCCATCAAATGTCAGTGATGCGCGAGGAAAGCTTTGGTCCGGTGGTCGGCATCATGCCGGTGGCCGGTGATGAAGAAGCCATCGCCTTGATGAACGACAGTCCGTTCGGGCTCAGCGCCTCGCTGTGGACGCAAAATCTCGACGCTGCCGAACGCCTGGGCAACGAGATCGCCACCGGCACCGTATTCATGAACCGCTGCGATTACCTGGACCCTGCGCTGGCCTGGACCGGGGTGAAGAACAGCGGGCGCGGCGTCACCCTGTCGCCCCTGGGCTACGAGCACCTGACCCGCGCCAAATCCTTTCATCTGCGTCACGAGGTGTAGACCATGAACCTGACAGGAAACTGGAACTACCCCACGAGCGTGCGTTTCGGTGTCGGTCGCATCGCGGAACTGGCCGATGTCTGTCGCAGCCAGGGTATCCAGCGACCGTTGCTGGTGACCGACAGTGGCCTGGCGCGAGCGTCGATCACCACGGCGGCACTGGATGCGTTGCGCGATGCCGGTCTTGGTGTCGAGCTGTTTTGCGACCTCAAGCCCAATCCGGTCGAAGCCAACCTGGCCGGCGGGCTCGATGCCTGGCGCGCCGGCAAACATGACGGCGTGATCGCATTCGGTGGCGGCAGTGGCCTGGACATGGGCAAGCTCATTGCGTTCATGAGCGGCCAGACCCGCCCGGTCTGGGATTTCGAAGACATCGGCGATTACTGGACCCGCGCCGACGACAGCCGCATCGCCCCGGTCATTGCGGTGCCGACCACGGCGGGGACAGGCTCCGAAGTCGGTCGTGCAGCGGTGATCATCGACGATCGTACCCACACCAAACGCATCATCTTCCACCCGAAAATGATGCCGCGCGTAGTCATCAGTGACCCGGCCCTCACCGTCGGCATGCCCGCCAAGGTCACCGCCGGCACTGGCATGGACGCGTTATCGCATTGCCTGGAAGCGTACTGCGCCCCCGGTTTTCATCCCTTGGCCGATGGCATTGCCGTGGAAGGCATGCGCCTGGTGGCCAACGCTCTGGTGAAAGCGGTACACACGCCGTCGGACCTTGAAGCGCGAGCACAAATGCTCGCGGCAGCGGCAATGGGCGCCACGGCATTCCAGAAAGGCCTGGGCGGGATGCATGCGCTCTCGCATCCGGTGGGTGCGCTGTACGACACCCATCACGGCATGACCAACGCCACCTTCATGCCCTATGTCCTGCAATTCAATCGCACCGCCATCGAGGAGCGCATCACTCGCCTGGCGGCGTACCTGCGCCTGCCCTCGCCGGGGTTCGACAGTTTCCTGGCCTTCGTCCTCAAGCTGCGCAAGGACATCGGCGTACCCCATACCCTGGTTGAACTGGGCGTGGATGACCGGCAGGCGGAGCTGATTGCGGACATGGCGATTGTCGACCCCTCCGCCGGCGGCAACCCGCTGCCATTGACCCGGGACGACGTGGCCAGGATTTTCGACGCGGCGTTGCACGGCCGTCTGTAGGAGCGAGCTTGCTCGCGATGAACGCCAACGATGACGCGGGGAGCCTGACACCCCGCGTCATCCTCAAGTCCATCGCGAGCAAGCTCGCCCCTACAGAAAACCAAGGTCGAGCCTACGGCGGCTCAGTTCGGCCTGTCCAAAACCTGAAGGGGCACACATGATGAACCCAGCAAGCCAGCCCGGCACCGACACGCACGACGAAGACGTCAAGGTGCTGCACAGCATGGGCTACGCCCAGCAACTCTCACGACGAATGGGGGTTTTCTCCAACTTCGCCATTTCCTTTTCGATCATCTGCATCCTCTCGGGAGGCATCAACTCGCTGGCCCAGGGCACCTCGGGCGCGGGTGGCATATCCATCGGCATCGGCTGGCCGATCGGCTGCCTGATCTCCGGGGTATTCGCCATGGCCATGGCGCAGATCTCCTCGGCCTACCCCACCGCTGGCGGCCTGTACCACTGGGGCTCGATCCTCGGTAACCGCTTCACCGGCTGGCTGACCGCGTGGTTCAACCTGCTGGGGCTGGTCACCGTGCTTGGCGCGATCAACGTCGGTACCTATTACTTCTTTTTCGGTGCCTTCGGACCGGCACTGGGCATGGAGGACACGACCACGGTCCGGGTGATTTTCCTGGCAATCCTCACCGGCCTGCAGGCGTTGTGTAACCACTTGGGTATCGGCCTGACGGCAAAGCTCACTGACTTCTCCGGTTACCTGATCTTCGCCACGGCGCTGGCACTGACCATCGTCTGCCTGATCTCGGCACCCAGCTATGAATTCGCGCGGTTGTGGACCTTCAACAACTATTCCGGCGAGGTGGGTGGCAGCGTCTGGCCGCAGGTCTCGAACGGCTGGATTTTCATGCTCGGCCTGCTGTTGCCGATCTACACCATCACCGGCTATGACGCCTCTGCGCATACCTCCGAGGAAACCCGCAACGCGGCCATGTCGGTGCCCCGCGGTATGGTCATGTCGGTCGTCTGGTCGCTGCTGTTCGGCTGGCTGATGCTCAGCGCGTTCGTGCTCATGCTGCCGAACATGGACGAGGCGGCCAAGCAAGGCTGGAACGTGTTTTTCTGGGCCATGAACACCCAGGTCAACCCGACATTGAAACTGGTGCTTTACGTGGCGATTTTCATCTCGCAGGTGCTCTGCGGGCTGGCCACGGTCACCTCGGTTTCGCGCATGATCTTCGCGTTCTCCCGGGATGGAGGCTTGCCCTGCTCAAAAGCACTGTCATCGGTCTCATCGACCCATCGCAGCCCGGTGGCGGCGATCTGGACCGGTGCCACCCTCGCGGTACTGTTCGACTGGGGCTCGTCGGTGATCTCCGTCGGGGCAACGCCGGTTTATACGATCGTGGTGTCCTGCACGGTGATCTTCCTGTTCTTTTCCTTCGCCATTCCAATCGTGCTGGGGCTGTTTACCTATGGGACGTCGAAGTGGCCGACCATGGGGCCATGGAACATGGGGCGATTCTGGTATTCGGTGTTCGCCATCCTCTCGGTGCTCGCGATGGTGATCATTTTCGTCATCGGCATCCAGCCACCGAACGATTGGGCGCTGTACATCACCATCGGTTTCCTGATCCTGACGGCCATCGTCTGGTTCGGTTTTGAAGCCCGGCGCTTCCAGGGGCCGCCGGTGGGCGACATGATCGTCAAGCGCCAGGCGGAAATCGCCGCGGCGGAAGCGGCATTGAATAAACAAAACGCAAGCTGATAGCCGAATCACTGTAGGAGCGAGCTTGCTCGCGATGGTTGTTAACGATAACGCGTGTTTACTGGCTAAACGCGTCGCTCTTGAGTCCATCGCGAGCAAGCTCGCTCCTACAGAGTCCGGACCAGATCTGCCGGGCTTTTTTGCGGGCCGATGATCTATCCTGTGCCTCCCCGTTTTCACACCTGAGACCACTATGCCCGCCCTCACCGCCCGCGAGGTTTACCAGCCGTTGCGCGATGCCGCCCAGGGCATTCGTACATTCAAGCGTCTGGATGATCCGCGCACATCGAGCGCTGTGCTGGTCGACATCGACGGCTGGCGCCTGACGCTTGAAGTCGATGCCGGCCGCTTGTGCCACTGCCTGCACGGCCAAAGCCCCGATGGCCGTGAGTATGCGTTCGACAACGGGCAGCGCTTCGGCACCGACCCGGTGAGTTTGCTCAGTACCTGGGAGCTGGCGCAGATTGAACGGTTGCTGGCCTGAATCCTTCGCAACCTATCGTTCCCTGGCCGCACTTGTGATAAACAAGCCTGAGTGATTTCTGCGTCCAAGGAGGTTCTGCCCATGCCCCGTTCCCCACGCCTGCCGCACTGGCTGGCCTGCGCCCTGCTCGGTTTTTTCGCAGGCGGTGCCCAGGCCGGCACGACGCCCCCGGCGCCCGATGCCTTGCAACCGTTGCTGGCGACGATGAATGAGCGGTTGTACATCAGCGAGCTGGTGGCGCTGACCAAGTGGGACAGCGGCAAACCGGTCCAGGACAACGCCCGGGAAGCGCAAGTGATCGCCAACGCCCGCATGCAAGCCACCCAGCGCAAACTCGACCCCGACGACGTTGCCGACTTGATCGCCGCCCAGATCGAAGCCAGCAAACTGGTGCAATACGGCCGGATCGCGCAATGGCAAGCGACGCACAAGGCGCCGGACACGCCACGGCCAGACCTCAACAACGACATCCGGCCCAAGCTCGACAAGCTGCAGAACCTGCTGCTCACGCAGTACGCCGCGTTCCTGCCCTACCGCAAAGACCCGAACTGCCCGCAATGGCTGGCCACCGAACGCTCCGCGCTGACCAAGGATTACCTGCATGACCAGGCGATGATTCGTGCGACCGGAGAGCTGTGTATCGCTGGGCGATGACATTGCCTACTGTAGGAGCGAGCTTGCTCGCGATGGGCGTTAACGATAACGCGTGTTAACTGACTAATTGCGGCGCTCTTGAGTCCTTCGCGAGCAAGCTCGCTCCTACAGGGTTTTTCATTACGGCTTGAACAACGTGCCTTGCCCCGTCGGCAGGCTGGCAATGGCAATGCAAATACGCGATCTGCGCCAATGGAAAACCGGCGTGCCAAATGTAAAATACCCTTTACACCGCTGAAAAAACCGCCGAATATGTAAAGGGTCTTTTACATCAGGGAAAAGCAATGAAACGCTATTACATGGAAATGGGCGCCGCAGCAGCGCTGTACTCGGTATTGCTGATCTTGTCGGTCATCGTGCTCAAGGATCAGCAAGAAATGGCCTTGGCCCTGAAGATCATCATCACGTTGTTGCCTGTGATTCCTGCGGGGCTGATGTGTTGGGCAGTGGTGCGCAACATGCGTACGCTGGACGAAATGCACTTGCGTATCCAGTACGAAGCGCTCGGTTTTGCCTTTGCCGCTTCGGCATTGCTGACCTTCACCTACGGCTTTCTGGAGAATGTCGGCTTTCCGCACGTGTCCTGGGTCTGTGTGTGGCCAGTGATGGGCCTGATGTGGATGATCGGGCTCAGACTTGCCAAGCGGCGCTATCAATGAAAAACCGTCTCAAGGAACTGCGTGCCGAACGCAAGTGGTCTCAGGTCGATCTGGCGGCGTTGCTGAATGTTTCGCGGCAAACCATCAATGCCATCGAGAATGGCCGCTATGATCCCAGCCTGCCCTTGGCGTTTCAGATTGCCCGGGCATTTGCGCTGCCTATTGAGAGCATCTTCGATGATGAGTTCGCCGGGTAATCTCTCTTCAATCAGGCGCCTGCCCATGAGCCACACTGAAACTCTCGCCAAAATCCTGCTCGGCCCGTTGTTGCTGGTGCAGGGCCTGTATACCCGTCGAGTGACGCCCAGGTTGCCAGAGGCCGAAGGTGTACGCCAGGGCGAGGCCGGCAGCGGCGACGTTCTGCGCGTGTTGATTGTCGGCGACAGCGCCGCCGCGGGTGTGGGTGCGGCGACTCAAGGCGAAGCCCTCAGCGGTCGGCTGGTCGAGCGCCTGGCCGAGGATTATCAGGTGGCGTGGAAACTCTGGGCGCGCACCGGTCTGGATGCGCAAGGGTTGCTGGAGCTGCTTGAACAGCACGCCGCCGAGCCGTTCGATGTGGCGCTGTTGTCGATTGGTGTCAACGATGTCACCAGCACATTGGCGGTTGATCAGTGGCTGGCTCGGCAACGGCGCTTGATGGCGCTGTTGTGCGACAAATTCGCGGTGAAGCAAATTGTGCTGTCGCCGCTTCCGCCCATGCATCTGTTCCCCGCCCTGCCCCAGCCGCTGCGCTGGTTTCTGGGTTTCAGGGCACGTTGTTTCAATGCACAGTTGGCGGATCTGGCGGAACGAGTGGATCAATGTACGATGCTGACAACCCCGCTGGCACCCGCACCGGGCTTGATGGCCAGCGATGGTTTTCATCCGGGGCCGATGCTCTACCGTCAATGGGCCGACGATGCCGCCAGGGTTATCGACCAACGCTTTCGCACCACAACAATAAAAACAGGAGTTGAAGATGTCTGAGCTGAACCTGAACCCCAATGTCGCAGCGTCCCTGAAGCAGTGGCACGCGATGATCGGCAACCGCGACTTGAGCGGCTTGCCCGAATTGCTCGATCCGCAAGCGGTGTTCCGTTCGCCGATGGCGCACAAGCCGTATCCGGGGGCGCCGGTGGTGTCGATGATCCTCAATACAGTCGTGAACGTGTTCGAGGATTTTGCCTATCACCGCGAGTTGGCCACGGCGGATGGCTTGAACGTGATTCTCGAATTCAGCGCCAGAGTCGGCGAGAAAGAGTTGAAGGGGATCGACATGATCCGCTTCAACGAACAGGGCAGGATTGTCGAGTTCGAAGTGATGGTGCGGCCGCTGAGTGGCTTGCAGGCGCTGGGCGAGGAAATGGGCCGGCGCCTCGGTGCTTATCTGAAGGCCAGTAAGGCCTGATTTATCTGATTCAACAAATACCCTTGTGGGAGCGGGCTTGCTCGCGAAGGCGGTGAACCAGTCGATAGAGATGTTGACTGACACTCCGCTTTCGCGAGCAAGCCCGCTCCCACATTAGTTGTGTAAAAACTGAAATCATCACACCAACGGCTGGTGACTGGTCACGCAGTGAATCCCGCCCCCGCCCGCGGAGATCGCGTCGATGTCGAGCTGCACCACCTTGCGGTCCGGGTAGAGTTCGGACAGCAGGTCGAAGGCTTTGTCATCGGCTTCTTCGTCGCCGAACTGCGGAGCAATGACCGCGCCGTTGATCACGAAGTAGTTGATGTAGCCGGCGGCGAAGTCCTGATTGTCCTTGCTGAACCGGCTGTTGCGCGGGTTGAGCGGCGGCGACACGGTATGCACCTGCAACTTGCGGCCATCGGCATCCGTGGCGTTTTCCAGGATCTGCAGATGGGCGCGAGTGACCTTGTAGTCGTAAGACTCGGGGTCATTGTCGAGGTTGGCGATGACCACGCCGGGCTTGACGAAGCGCGCATAGAAATCGACGTGGGCGTCGGTGATGTCCTTGCCCTTGATGCCCGGCAGCCAGATGATTTTGCGCAGGCCCAGGCGTTCTTTCAGTTCCGCTTCGACCTCGGCCCTGGTCCAGTCCGGATTGCGGTTGCGATTGATCCAGCTGCTTTCGGTCATGATCCCGGTGCCGTGGCCATCCACTTCGATGCCACCGCCCTCGCCCACCAGTTCGCTGCGCTGGTAATCGGCCTTGGCGTTTTCGGCGACCAGAGCGGCCAGTTGCGCATCGTCTGCATGCTGTTGTTTGTTGCCCCAACCATTGAAGTTGAAGTCCAGGGCGCTGAGATCGCCGTTGCCATCGACGACAAAATTGGCGCCGATGTCGCGCATCCAGATGTCATCCAGTTCGGTGATCACGAAGGTGGTGTTGTGGCTGCCGCACTTGTCTTCGGCCAGGCGCCGTTCGCTCTGGCGACAGAACACGGTGACCGGTTCATATTCGGCAATGCTGCGGGCGATACGGCCAAGGGCGTCTTGCACGTGGGGCGTGAAATCCTCCCAGATTGCGGCCTGTGCGCCGAAGGCGATGAAGGCCCGCTGGTGTTTGTCACCTTCATCGGGCATGTACCAATTGCCTTTTTCGGCCGCTCGCACCGGCATGGACCCGAAGCCCAATCCCATGGACGCCACCGCGCCCATTCCGGCGACAACCGATACCTGCTTGATGAATGTTCGACGAGTTGGCATGTATTTTCCTGAAATCTGGGGTTTGGCCGACCCTCGGGCCGGCCGGTGATCATTTAACGGTAGCGGTCTTGAACTTGGTCCAGGTGCGCATGCGCGCCCGCATGTCGGCCTGGGGAATGTCTTTGCCGGGAATCAGCCGCGCGTAGGTGGCTTCATCGAGGTAGATGTCCGGGTTGTTGCGCATCGCGGCATCGACGTCCGGCCGCGCCTTGGCATTGGAGGTCGGGTAGCCGGTGAAGTTGCTGATGGCCGCCATGTTTTCCGGGCGCATCACGAAGTTGATGAAAGCGTAGGCGTATTCCGGGTGCCGGGCATCGACGGGAATGGCCATGGTGTCCATCCACACTGTGGTGCCTTCGCGGGGAATGCGGTAGTGGAAGGTGGTTTTCTTGCCGGCACTGTCCGACGTGCGCTGCGCCTGGGTCATGTCGCCGCTGTAGCCGAGGGACATGCACAGGTTGCCGTTGACCAGGTCGGTTACCGGTTGCGACTGGAACTTGCGGATGTACGGCCGCAGTTTCATCAGCAGTTCACTCGCCGCCGCCAGATCCGCCGGTTTGGCGCTACGCGGATCGCGCCCGAGGTAGTTGAGCACCACGGCCAGCACTTCGTCCGGCGAGTCGATCATCGAGATGCCGCAATCGGCGAACTTCGCCGCCAGTTCCGGCTTGAACAGCATGTCCAGGCTATTGACCGGCGCATCCGGCGCACGCTGGGCAATCTGCCCGGCGTTGTAGGTCAGGCCGATGGTGCCCCAGGTGTAGGGGACCGTGGCTTTGCTCGAATGCTCATAGTGCGAGCGCAGCTTCTGCAATCCAGGCTCGACGTCATTCAGGGCGGTGAGCCTGGACTGATCCAGCGGTTGCAGGCTGCCGGCGCGCATCAGGCGTTCGGCCACGGTGTCGCCGGGGAAGATCAGGTCGTAACCGCTGCCGCCGGCGAGCATCTTGGCTTCCAGGGTTTCACTGCCGTCCATGACGTCGTAGATCACCTTGATCCCGGTTTCGGCGGTGAACTTGCCGAGGGTGTCCTCGGCAAAATAGTCGGCCCAGTTGTACAGCCGCAGGGTTTTCTCCTCGGCGTGCAACGCAGGCATCGCACAGGTCAGCGCCAGCCCCATGGCCAGGCACAGCTTGTTGATCGTGTTCATGTCACACCCCTTGGGTTGCCCAGCGTGAGTGGATCTGGCGACCGTCCTGGGTCAGCAAGGCGCCGTACATTTCCGGACGGCGGTCGCGGTAGATGCCCCAGGTCAGGCGGTCTTCGCGCATGGCCGCCAGGTCCAGGGTGTGAACCAGTACGCCAGTGCTGTCACGGTCGGCTTCGGCGAGTAATTTGCCCTTGTGATTGCAGATGAACGACGAGCCGTAGAAGCTCATTTGCAGGGTCGGGTCGGTGGTCGCCGCTTCCCGGCCGACACGGTTGGCCGCCACCACCGGCAGCAGGTTGGCGGCGGCGTGGCCGCGCATGGTCATCTGCCAGTGATCGCGCGAATCCAGGGTTGCGCAACCCGGCTCGGAGCCGATGGCGGTCGGGAACAACAGCACTTCGGCGCCCATCAAGGCCAGGCAGCGGGCGGTTTCCGGGAACCACTGGTCCCAGCAGATGCCCAGGCCGATGCGCCCGAACGCGGTGTCCCAGACCCGGAACCCGCTGTCGCCGGGGCTGAAGTATTCCTTCTCCTGATAGCCAATGGCGTTGGGGATGTGGGTCTTGCGATACACACCCAACAGGCGCCCGTCGGCATCGGCCACGCTCAACGAATTGAAGTAGGCATTGCCGGCCTTCTCGTACCAGCTCAGCGGCAGCACCACACCGAGTTCCCTGGCCAGCGCGGCGAAGCGCTTGAGCACGCAGCTGTCGCGATACTCCTCGGCCAGGGCCAAGTGTTTGTGGTGTTGCTCGATGCAGAAGTACGGCGTGGCAAACAGCTCCTGCAACAGGATCACTTGCGCGCCCTTGGCCGCGGCCTCGCGGACCAGTTGCTCGGCCTGGTCGAGGTTGTGTTTCAGGTCCCAGTTGCAGGCCATCTGGGTGGTGGCGATGGTCAGAAGCGTCATGGCATCAACCCCGCACCGGCCAGGCTGGCTGTTGCTGGGTGATGCAATGCACACCGCCGCCGCCATGGGCCAGATGGTTGATCCGCACCGGCACCACTTCGCGACCGGGGAACGCCCGCGCCAGCACTTCGGCAGCGACATTATCGGCATCGATGCCGTAGGCCGGCATGATGATCGCGCCGTTGGCGATGTAGAAATTGGTGTAGGAGGCGCAGAACACTTCGGCCTCGGTGTCCACCGCATCGGTGGCTTCATAGAGTTCGATCAACTCGAATTGGCGGCCCTGGGCATCGGTGGCCAGCTCAAGGGCGCGACGGTTCTCCCGGGCGACTTCGGCGTACACCGATTGTTGGTCGTGGGTGGCGTCCACCAGCAATACGCCAGGGCGGGCAAAGGCGCACACGCCATCGACATGGCCGTCGGTCATGTCACCGGTCACGTAGTCCGGATCGCCCGGCAGCCAGATGGTTTTCTTCACGCCCAGCAGGCGGCTGAAGATTTCTTCGATCTCGGCCTTGGTCACGCCCGGATTGCGGTTGGGGTTGAGCAGCACCGACTCGGTGGTGATCAGCGTGCCCTCGCCGTCCACATGGATGGCGCCGCCCTCGTTGCTCAGCGCCGTACCGAAACACTCCAGGCCCAAATGATTGAGCGCACGGCGGGCCAGGCTTTCGTCCAGATCGTGGGCCGACTTGCCGCCCCAGGCATTGAAGCGCCAGCTCACACCGGCCAGGCCTTGCTGCGGGTGGCAGACGAAGCTCGGGCCGGAGTCGCGGCACCAGCTGTCATTGACCGCCAGTTCGATCAACTCGATGTTCGGCCCGCACAAGGCTTTGGCGCTGGCGACGGCTGAAGGATCGACCACCAGCTTCACCGGTTCGAAGCGGGCGATGGCGTTGGCCACGCGGGCGAAGTCCTCTTGAACCTGTGGCAGCGTCACCCGCCAGCCTGACTCCCACAGGGTCTTGTTGTGCGGCCAGACCATCCAGGTGGCGGCGTGGGTGACCCACTCGGCTGGCATCATCCAACCGCTGTTTTGAATAACGTTCTGCTGCATGACAAGCACCTCTAAGTTAAGTCATTGTGTTCAATGAAAACTGCCTTGGCGGTCTTGGCATGCATGCTACGGCTGGTAAAACGGGCAAACAAACGATGGATTTTGCAGGCAACTGATTAGAGGAACTTATCAATATGCTCAAACACTGGCCGCCCCTGAGCACCCTGCGCGGCTTCGAAGCCGCCGCCCGGCTGGGCAGTTTTCACAAGGCCGCCGACGAGTTGCACCTCACCCAGTCGGCGATCAGCCAGCAGATCCGCAGCCTTGAGGCGTACCTGGAACAACCGTTGTTTTATCGCAGCGGGCGCAGCGTCAGCCTGACCGATGCCGGTCACGACTTGCTCAGCACCACCCAGGCGTTGTTGCAGCAACTGGCCGTGGGTATTCGCCGGTTGGGGCAGTACCAGAAACCCAATCAACTGGTGCTCAACACCACCCCGGCGTTCGCCCGGCACTGGTTGTTGCCGCGTTTGGGGGATTTCCGTCGCCAGCATCCGCAGGTCGATCTGTGGATCTTCAGCACCGATGAAATACCGGACATGGCTAGCCAGACCATCGACCTGGCGGTGCGCGACGACATCAGTTCCCAGGCCGAGTGCAGTTTCAAGGTGCTGCACGCCGACCGCCTCTACCCGGCATGCCACCCGAGCCTGTTGGCGGTGCCGGCGGAACAGCGCACCACCCTGCATGGCGAGCGGGAAATGGACTGGAGCCACTGGGCGGTGGAATCGGGGATTGATGTGGGGCAGATGGATCAGGGGCTGAATTTTTCCGATCCGGGTTTACTGCTGGACGCGGCCTGCACCGGGCTCGGCATTGCGCTGGTGAGCCAGTTGCTGAGTCGACAGGCGCGGGCCACCGGGCTGTTGCAGCCGATGGTGGAGCAAACCATCCGCGGCCCGAACTGGGCGCTGCTGACGCACCGTGACAGCGAGAACACGGCGATGGCACGCAGCTTCACTCAATGGCTGGTGGAGAACCTGGGCGAGTGATTACTGCGCCGGAAAAGTTTGCAGATAGGCCAACAGGTCTTCGATTTTTTCCGGATCGCTCAGGCCCCAGAAAATCATGCGCGTGCCGGGCACCACTTTCTTCGGCGCTTCAAGGTAGGCGATCAGGGTTTCGCGATCCCAGACCAGGTTGGCAGATTTCATCGCGTCGGAATACACATAGTCCGTGGTGGCGGCGGAGTGACGACCGATCACGCCATTGAGCTGCGGGCCAAAGAAGGCGCGAGCCGATTCGCCGATCTGATGGCAGCCACTGCAGAGGCGCTTGAAGACTTTCTCCCCGGCCTGGACATCACCCGCAGCAAGGGTGGGTGTGCTGAACAGGCCAGCGGTGAGCGCCATGGCGAGGGTCAATGCGGCGATTTTCTTCATGTTCCGTTTCCAGTCGGGTATTGCCGGATGGCTATTGGAACACGGTGGTCGGGGATATCCCAAGTGGTCAAATGGACGCAATCCCTGTGGGAGCGGGCTTGCTCGCGAAAGCGATAGTCCAGTCACCTACGATATTGAATGTGAAGGCCCCTTCGCGAGCAAGCCCGCTCCCACAGGGACTTGTGCATGGCTTATTTTTTGGATTGGGTTCGGGATGCATTGAGTTCAATAGCCGCCTGAATCAATGCCTTCAGCGCCGTTTCGTTGATCTGCTCGCCCTCGTGGATATCAACCGCACGGCGGGTATTGCCTTCAAGGCTTGCGTTGAACAGTTTTGACGGATCGTCCAGCGACGCGCCTTTGGCAAAGGTGATCTTCACCACTTGCTTGTAGGTTTCCCCGGTACACAGGATGCCGGCATGGGACCACACCGGCACACCCCGCCACTTCCACTCTTCAATCACTTCGGGGTCAGCTTGCTGGATGATCTGGCGGATGCGCGCCAGGGTTTCGCCGCGCCAGTCCGCCAGTTCGCGGATTCTTTCGTCGATCAGCGCCGAGGCTTCGTTTGTTTCAACCTTGTCCGTTTTCATCGCCATCTCCACCTTCTTCATGAGGGTTGTGACCGATGAGGGTAGACAGCGTTCGAGGTTTTTTGCGCGCTGCTGACTGACGGCATTCGCATCAGGGCCGGGTTTTCACCGTGATGAACATTTTGATGCGGTCGCCGATTTCCTGGAGGGTATGGCGGAATGGCTCGTGTTTTTCGCTGGTGGTCGGGTCTTCGAAGTTCCACACGATCACTTCGCCGGAGAACGGCATCCGCAAGGCTTCTTCGGAAGACTTGTCGCACAGGGTGATGACGTAGTCGAACGCCTGGCCTTCGAAATCCTCGAGGGACTTGCTGCGCAAGCCGCTGGCATCTACGCCGATGTGATCGAGGGATTCGAACGTGCGCGGATCGATCTCGCTGACCTCAAGCCCGGCGCTGAAGGCCTGGAAGTCGGCAGGATCGATGTGGCGCAGCAGCGCTTCGGCCATGGGGGAACGAACATCATTTCTGGCGCAGACAAACAGTACGCGACGTGGCTCGGTCATGGTTTACCCCGGCTGGAAGATTTTAGTGTTTGCTCATCAATCCATGCAGCACGCCGAACCGCAAACCCGGTTCAGACGCAATCATATGCGTGATCCCGAACACCTTGAACGCCGCCAGCATTACCACCAGACCGCCGGGCAAAATGCTCAGGCGATGGGTGGGCAAACCCGCCAACTTGAGGTGTTTGACATGTTTGACTTCCAGCAGCCGCAACGACAGGCGCAACAGGCCGCCGTAGGTGATGCCGCTTTGACCATCATCATTCAAGTCATTGGCCTTGAGCACCTTGGCCAGCATCCGCGCCGTCCCGGAAGAACCGATCGCCTGCTGCCAGCCCATGGCGCGGTAACGGCGGGCAATGCGTTCGAATTGCACGGTGGCCGCGCGTTCGGCCTCCAGCAGCGCTTCAGCCACGATCCGCCCGCCGTGGAAGTAATGCGCACCGAAGGTTCCGCTGCCGATGGCAATGCTCTCGGTGACCAGCAGCTGGTCGCCACGGCCGATGATCATTTCCGTGGAGCCACCGCCGATATCCACCACCAGCCGCGTGCTTTGCGCCGGCAAGGTGTGGGCCACGCCGGCGTACACCAGTTGCGCTTCTTCCTGACCGGAAATGACGTCGATGCGAAAGCCCAGGTGACGCTCGGCACTGGCCAGGAACAGCGGCGCGTTGTCCGCTTCGCGCACCGCGCTGGTGGCCACCGCCCGCACGCGCCCGGCCTCGAAGCCACGCAACTTCTTGCCGAATCGCGCCAGCGCCTGCCAGCCACGGTCCAGCGCCAATTCATCGAGTGCCCCGCCCTGCAGGCCTTCGGCCAGACGCACCGGTTCACGCAGGGTTTTCACTTCCTGGATCACCATCTGCTGGTTCCGTCTCACTGACTGGCCAATTATCAGGCGAAACGCGTTGGAACCCAGGTCGATGGCGGCAAACAGCGGGGCGTCTTTCATACGAGGGTTCCTTGCACATTCATCTGCCGGCAGGCTGACGGCCGCCGGGCACTCAAGACGGATTGCGAGGATCTTGCCATTGCTTCGATGACACCAAGATGACACCAGCGGGCATCACCACTTCGTAACAAACTTTGTCCAGGATCGGCAGTGCCACCCATGACGCGAGTGTCTCACCATGCTTTCCAATCAGGACACCTTGATCCAGCGCATCCACCGCGAGCTGCTCGATATCAGTGACGAAGAGCTGGAACTGGAATTATCGGAAGACGGACACAACCTGGACGCACTGTTCGATGAACACATCGAGGATGGCAGCGAGAAAGAAGCCCGGCGCCGTTACTTCGCCGAACTGTTTCGCCTGCAAGGCGAACTGGTGAAACTGCAGAGCTGGGTGGTGAAAACCGGGCACAAAGTGGTGATCCTGTTCGAAGGCCGCGATGCCGCCGGCAAGGGTGGCGTGATCAAGCGCATCACCCAGCGCCTCAACCCTCGGGTTTGCCGGGTGGCCGCCCTGCCCGCCCCCAACGACCGCGAACGCACGCAGTGGTATTTCCAGCGCTACGTTTCGCACCTGCCCGCCGCCGGGGAAATCGTGCTGTTCGACCGCAGCTGGTACAACCGCGCTGGGGTCGAGAAGGTCATGGGGTTCTGTAATGACGACCAGTACGAAGAGTTCTTCCGCACCGTGCCGGAATTCGAGCGCATGCTCGCCCGCTCCGGCATCCAGTTGATCAAGTACTGGTTCTCGATTTCCGACCAGGAACAGAACCTGCGCTTTCTCAGCCGCATTCACGATCCGCTCAAGCAGTGGAAGCTCAGCCCCATGGACCTGGAGTCGCGCCGCCGCTGGGAGGCCTATACCAAGGCCAAGGAAATCATGCTCGAGCGCACCCACATTGCCGAAGCGCCATGGTGGGTGGTGCAGGCCGACGACAAGAAAAAGGCCCGGCTCAACTGCATCCACCACCTGCTCAACCAGATGCCTTATGAAGAAGTCGAGCTGCCGGTGATCGAATTGCCGCAGCGGGTCCGGCAGAAAGACTATTCACGCGTCCCGGTGCCGCAGGAAATCATCGTGCCGGAGATTTACTGACTCAACAGAAAACCTGTGGCGAGGGAGCTTGCTCCCGCTCGACTGCGCAGCAGTCGTAAAATCATTCAGTGCAGTTTGTCTGGCAAATCGCACCACCTGATTTTGGGGTCGCTACGCAACCCAGCGGGAGCAAGCTCCCTCGCCACAATTAATCGACAGTCGCTGGATTTTCGGCATCTGATGAATGGCCATCAAGCCGTCATCGAATCGTCATGTTGTGAGCTCCATACTCAGGCCATCCAATGCGTGCTTTAACTTTCTGCTGCCAATTCTGGCGGCTTTTTTTTGTGTTTTTTTCAGGCATTGCCGAGGCGCATGCCCTTGAACCTCATACAAAAGCCCCCCATCCGTCTCGCCCCTTCCGTGTATTGATTGGCTGAAGGCTTTTCTGACAGCCACGGACCTCAACACAGGCCTCCTAATCCCACACGCGCTCAAGACACGACCGACAGCATCGCCATACCCCCAGCGTGCAAGCTTGTCCCTAAAACGTGATCACTTGATTTGACGCCCAGGGAGGGGCATTTCGCTGAAAGGAATGCACTCATGGGACAGGATCTTGAGGGGTACCACTGCGCCGTCTGCCGCGACCAGGCCAAGGCCCGCGCCCGACAGCCCAAGCACTGGGATGCGGCAGAGGAACAACGCAAATACGCCGAAATGCTGGCCCGACAACGGGCGCGCGAAGAGCAGGCCAACCAGGCGTGGGAAGAAAAAAAGGCCCGGGAAGAAGCGGCACGCGTAAAGGTCACCCTGCGCATCGGCGTATTTTTCGACGGCACCGGCAACAACCCGTTCAATGTCGAGATGGGGCGCAAATGCGGGGCTCATCATCCGGTGTCGGAGGACGATCTGGATGGCAGTTGCAAGCCGTATATGCGGGACCCTGAGAGCAGTTATGGGGGGGAAGTGACGAATGTTAAGCGGTTGCATGAGTTGTATATGGCGATTACCGACCAGGAAAAAATCATCCAGCGTAAAGAGGCATTCGATAAGGTTTACATCGACGGCATTGGTACAACCGCAGGCGGGCAAGACAGCTTCCTGGGTGCCGCGTTTGGTCGTGGTGAGACAGGTATCGAGGCCCGAGTGCTTCAGGCATTCCGTCAAGTCAAACTAAGGTTGCGCGGTTTTCACGATGACAACCCAAACATACAGATCCAGTCCCTGATCTTCGATGTCTTCGGCTTCAGCCGTGGCGCGGCGGCCGCCCGCCACTTCGCCTACTTGTGCATGGTCGGCATCAACAGCCCGCTGGAAGATACGTTGTACCTGCCGGACCACCTGTTCGCCCGCGGCTTCAGCAAGGTGTTCGGTGAAGGGGTCAAGACCGGGTTCATCGGTCTGTTCGACACCGTCGCTTCCGTGGGTGGCCTGAGCAACCTGGGGTATGTGCGCAGCCCCGCTGCCCCCGGGGTCAAGCTGCATTTGGCGCCGCGTTTCTTCCCCAACGTTCTGCAACTGGTGGCGCGGGACGAATACCGCGCCAACTTCGCCCTTAACCGGGTCGGCCCGGACCATCCGGAAATCAGCCTGCCGGGAGCCCACTCGGACATCGGCGGGGGTTACCGGGATGACGTCGAAGAGTGCGTGCTACTCAGCCCCCTGCAAGCCCTGGACGTGGGCGAATTCACCGAGGTCAAAACCACCTCGATCTACCGCGAGGCCGAGCAGGAACGGGAAAAATGGCACGCCAAGGGTTGGCCACTGGAAATGCTGGAACTGGTGACTCCAGATCCCGTCAAGCTGCTGCCTGCCCCCAGAGAGCAGGCAGCGCCGAAACAGAAGCGGGTGTTTGTCGGTTTGCAGCTACGGCGCAAGGTCTGTGCCGGACTGGCGCTGGTGTACTTGCGGGTGATGTATGAAGCCGCCAAAAAGCATGGGGTTGAGTTTGACGACCTTCAAGAAGATCCCGAATTGGCTCCGCCTGTCGAACTTCAGTCCATGTGTGAGCGGTTTGTCGCGGGGGACTACAGCCTGACCGCTGCCGAAGAGCAACTGCTGAAGCTCCGTTACATCCACCAGTCGGCGAACTGGAACCCGACTTTTCTCTCCGGACCTCGCAGCACCCGATTCGAACTGGCTTATGCCCATGTCCCCACGGCGGATGCCGTACGAGTGCACCACCCTCATGTACCATGAATGGAGGCTGTCACCATGAAAGTCCTGTTTGCCTTGCTGGCAATGTTACTGATGAGCGCCTGCCAAGCCGTCGATCCGCTGTCGGCCAAAAACGACTTCAAAACACGATGGTGGTACATCGGCTTTACCG
>NZ_AKJM01000103.1 GCF_000282335.1 Pseudomonas sp. GM48 | reverse complement strand
CCAAAATCATTAGGCCAGTTCAGCTTGCTCGCGAAAGCGGTGTGTCAGCGAAGTAAATGTCAACTGACCCGACGCCTTCGCGAGCAAGCCCGCTCCCACAGGGTCATGCAGTGGTTTGTGCGGTGAACCATTGCATCACCGGCGCGCACGCCGGATGCGATGCCGCCGAGGCTTGCAGGCACAGTGAGTAAATCCCCCGGGTCTTCAACGGCTCGCCGAACGGAATCACCAGTTCGCCGCGTTGAATCGACTCGCCCGCCAGGGTCATGTCAGTCATCGCCACCCCCAGGCCCCGCGCGGCGGCATCGAGTGCCAGTTCGTCGAGGTTGAAGGGAATGTGCCGATAGTCGTTCAACGACTTGCCGCCGTTGGCGGACAGCCAGTCCTGCCAGTCATGTTGATCGCTAGAGCGATGCAGCAATGCGAACCCCGACAGATCCTCCAGCGAAGCCAATGGCCGGGCCGGGGTGCCCAGGCCTGGCGCGCACACGGGCACCAACGCTTCTTCGAACAGGGTCAGGCAATCGGGCGCTGTGGCCGGCTCGGGCAGGTAAAGGATATAGGCGTCGCTGTCACTGGCCGGCTCAACCACTTCGGTGGCCACGGTTTCAATTGCCAGGGATACGTCCGGGTGATGCCGGTAGAAATCACTCAGTCTGGGCAGCAACCAACGCACCGCCAGTGACACGTGCATGCGAATGCGGAACGGGCGTTTTTGCGGCGCGAGTCGATCTTCGAGGGTCCGCAACTGTTCGAGGATGTTGCGGGCGCTGGCCAGAACCTGTTCGCCCTCCGCGGTCAGTTGAATGCTGCGGCTGCTCCTGACAAACAGCGGCACGCCAAAGTGGCTCTCCAGTTGCTGGATTTGTCGGCTCACGGCGCTTTGGGTCAGGCAGAGCGTTTGCGCAGCTTGCGTGAAGCTGCCTGACTCGGCGACCTCGACCAGGGCCTGCAAGCCTTGCAACGAGGGCACGTGGCGAATCTTATCCATGCGTTTTCAGAATGCCTCGATGATTTAATAACGTTGGTTGTCGGTGTTTTGAGCCTTTAGATTCTAGTCATGGCCGCCGTCCTCGCAAAGTACTTATGCGAATCATGCATGCAGTGCTGCTGTGGATCGAGACGGCTCGCAGAACAAGAACTTGAGGTGACGCATGGAAAATATCTGTGGCTGGATTGCGCAAGCGGGGAGTTCGACCCTGCGCGATCCGCTCAAAGGCACGCAGCAAGCCGATTGGCTGGTGATCGGTGCCGGCATCACCGGGCTGAGTGCCGCACACACACTGGCGCAAATGCATCCCCAGGCGCGCATCGTGGTCGTCGACCGGCAACGGGCTGCGCAAGGCGCTTCGGCACGCAATTCCGGTTTTGTGGTGGCCCATGAGCATCCCGCCGTTGGCGAGTTGTCGGGCTGCGCCGGGTTCGCCGGGTATCAAGTGGATACGTCAATCGGCCGCGCAGCCGCCGACGAAGTCCGCAAACAGATTGCCCGCCATGGCATCGAATGCGACTTCAGGGAATCGGGCTATTTCTTCGCTGTCAGCGATCCACGCAAGCTGACCCACGTCGAGGCCAAGTTGCAGACCCTGCGGGCCGTTGGCGCCAGCGCGCAGTTTCTGCAAGGCAAGGCGCTGCAGGAGAAACTCGGCACCCGGCACTACCGCGCCGCGATCTGGTGCGGTAACGGCAATGCGCTGCTGCAACCGGCGAAGTACGTGAGAGGCCTGCTCGATGCCTTGCCGCAGCAAGTGACGGTCTACGAGAACACCGATATCACAGGTCTTGAGCGCTTGGGCAATGGCCGAATTCGCGCCCGGGGCCAAAACGGCTGCGTTGAAGCCAAGCAAGTGTTGGTCTGCCTGAACGCCTTCATTCCTCGTTCAGGGATCGACGACAGCGGCACCTTCGCGATGGAACTCAGCGCCAGCCTCACGCGGCCGCTCAGCGATCAAGAGTTTCAAGCGCTCGGAGCGCCAGAGCCCTGGGGCGTGCTGTCTACCCGACCGCTTGGTGCCACGGTGCGCCTGACCCCGGATCGCCGGGTGATGATCCGCAACACCGCGGAATACCGCTCCCGGGATTTGTCATTGAGCGAATTGTCGACCCGCCGCCAGCACCATGTGCTGGGGTTGCAACGGCGTTTCCCGATGCTCGGCGAGCAGGACATTGAATACACCTGGACCGGCCATCTCAGCGCTTCGCGCTCGGGGCAGCCGTATTTCGGCAAAGTCGAGGAGGGCGTGTTTGCCGTGGCCGGGTGCAATGGCTCCGGAGTGGCGCGGGGCACGCTGTGGGGCCGCTTGCTGGCGGAACTGGCGTCGGGCGGTGATTCACCGTTGCTGCAATCGGTCATCGCCCGGGCACAGCCCGGCTGGCTGCCGCCCAAGCCGTTGCTCGACATCGGTGCCATGCTGCGTATGCGCGTGGAAGCGGCCCGAGCCAGATCCGAAGTCTGACAAAACCGGCTTCACAACAAGAACAACAGCACTTCCCATCGAAGGTGATTCAACATGCGCGTCAATACGCTTTCCCTTGTGGCCCTGATCTCGACGTTTTCCGCCGCCACCTATGCCGACGAAACCGTCAACATTTCCAACTGGAACGGCTACATCGCCGACGACACCCTGGTCAATTTCACCAAGGACACCGGGATCAAGGCGACCTACGACATCCACGACAGTAACGAAGTGCTGGAATCGAAGCTGATGACTGGCAACACCGGGTATGACGTGGTCAGCCCGTCGAACCACTTTCTGTCGCGCCTGATCAAGGCCGGCGCCATCCAGAAACTCGACAAGAGCCAGTTGCCCAACTGGAAAAACCTCGACCCGGCGTTGATGAAGAAGCTTGAGGTCAACGATCCGGGCAACCAGTACGGCTACCCCTACATGTGGGGTACGGCGGGCATCGGCTACAACGTCGAGAAGATCAAGGCGATTTTCGGCAACACCGATGTCACCCGTTCCTGGAGCCTGTTTTTCGACGAGAACAACATCAAGAAGCTCAGCGAGTGCGGTGTAGCGATCATCGACAACTCGACGCAGATCCTGCCGATCACCCTCAACTACCTGGGCCTGCCACCCCACAGTCACGAACCGGCCGACTACAAGAAAGCCGAGCAGGCGCTGCTGAAGATCCGCCCATACGTTCAGTACTTCCACGCGTCCAAATACATCAGCGACCTGGCCAACGGCAACGTCTGCGCGGTGATCGGTTTCAACGGCGATATCGTGCAGGCCGCCGCCAGCGCCAGGGAGGCGAAAAACGGGATCGATATTGCCTACTCGATCCCGGACGAAGGTTCCACCTTGTGGCTGGACATGGTGGTCATGCCCAAGAGCGCGCCACACGAGAAGAACGGCTATGCGTACATGAACTACCTGCTGGAGCCGAAGGTGATTGCCAATATCAGCAACAGCATCCATTACGCCAACCCCAACAGTGCGGCGGATGCTCTCGTCGAACCGGCGGTGAAGCAGGACCTGGCGATCTATCCGCCGAAAACCGTGATGGACAAGCTGTTCACCGTTGAGGACTTGCCCGCGGCCATCGCACGCCTCAGCACGCGCTTGTGGACCAAGCTGAAAACCAATACCTGACCATCTTATGATCGCGGTCCACCTGATGTGACACTGAACCTGTGGGAGCGGGCTTGCTCGCGAAAGCGGTGTGTCAGCGAAGTAAATATCAACTGACCCGACGCCTTCGCGAGCAAGCCCGCTCCCACAGGTTGTTTCAGGCAGGAGTTACGCTGGATCGGCTCAGGCGTCGATGGCCGGGAAGTCGATGTCAGTCAGCGCTGTGTTGTTCAGGTAGTTGGTCAGCGTTTGCGAAGCCACATGGGCGATCACTTCAATGATCTTGCCGTCGTCGATCCCGGCCGCACGGGCTGCGGTGATCTGCTCGACCGTCAGGTGGCCACGGCTTTCGGTGACCTGGCGGGCGAGGGTGGCATAGGCGTTGAGTTCACCCTGGCGGGCGCTGAGGATGTCCTGACCCGACAGCCCGGCTTTGCTGGCAAACAGCGTGTGAGCGGCGAGGCAGTAGTCGCAGCCGTTGACCTGCGACGTGGCGAGGGACACCGCTTCTTTTTCCTTAGCACTCAAGGACGTCTTGCCCAGTGCCGCCGAGTTTTGCAGGTATGAGGCCAGCACCGCCGGGGCGTGTGCCAATACTTTGAAGAGGTTGGGCAGAAAGCCGATTTTCTTCTGCACACCTTCCAGCAGCGGGCGAGTGGCGTCGGTGGCGTGTTCAAGGCTGATCGGGGCGATGCGGGTCATGGTGATACTCCGTAGTGTGAAGCGCGGTATGCGCTGGGTACGGAGCTAATATTAGGGATTGGTTCTGGCTTGTTGGGTGCAAATCATCGAGGATATGCGACAGATCGTCCAGAACTGCTTGCGGGAGCCTGTCATGGATCGCTTGTCCACGTTGCTCACACACTTCGGCGTCAATGCCGGCACCTTCCATAGCGGTACGTTCTGCGGCACCGCCGCTTATGATGGCCAACAGGCCAGCGGTCATCTGCACCTGCTCCAGGCGGGCGAGTTGCTGCTCAAGATGGGCGATCAGCCGGACCTGCAACTGACCGAGCCGAGCCTGATCTTTTTCCCCCGGCCCTATCGACATCGCCTGTTCGCTGCTGAAGGGGCCGGCACGCAACTGGTGTGCGCGACCCTGGATTTCGACGGCGGTGCGGGCAATGCCCTGGCGGCGGCGCTGCCGGATTACCTGGTGCTCAAGCTCGACGAAATCCCGACCTTGGCCGGGACCCTGGAATGGCTGTTCAATGAGGCATTTGACGGTACATGCGGGCGCGAAGCGGTGATGGATCGCCTGTTCGAACTCCTGGTAATTCTGTTATTGCGGCACATATTGAGCACCACGGGCCAGCAACCGGGAATGATGGCCGGCCTCGCCGATGCGCGTCTGTCGCGCCCCCTGAGCCTGATGCATCAAACCCCGGCCAAGGCCTGGACCGTGGCCGAACTCTCGGTCGCCGCCAACATGTCGCGGGCCAGCTTCGCCGAACACTTTCGCCGGGTGGTCGGGCAGACGCCGGTGGATTATCTGGTGAGCTGGCGCATCAGTCTGGCGCAGAAACGCCTGCGCGAGGGGCGGCCGATTGCGCTGATCGCCGAGGAAGTCGGATACGAAAGCCCTTCGGCGCTGGCCCGGGCGTTTCGGCGCAAAACCGGGCTCAGCCCCAGGGAGTGGAAAGGTAGTTGATCAATGCAATCCCCCTGTGGGAGCGGCGGTGCGGCGATCCGACTTGCTCGCGAAAGCGTTGTATCAGCCGCTATTGAGCTCGACTGACACTCCGCCTTCGCGAGCAAGCCCGCTCCCACAGGGGTTTTGCGGTTGCCTTACGAATGCATCAGAACTTGTACGCCTGGCGTCCCACCAACAGCCATTTACCGTCCTGCTTTTGCCAGATCTGGAAGTTCTCGATTTCGGTTGGCACCACTTCAGTGCCTTTCAGTGCTTGCGCCGAGAAGTGGTGACGGACCAGCGCGACATCGCCCGAGACGGTAATGGTCTGGTTCTGCATCTCAAGCGTCTTGAAGGCGCTTTTGCCGGTTTCGATGTCGGCGATGAAGGCCGTCTTGTCCTGGATCTTGCCGCTGGAATGCCCGTAGGTCAGGTTGTCGGCGGTCAAGGCATTCAGTTCCGCAATGTCCTTGTGCAGCATGGCCTGGGTCAGGTGGTCGACAGCCTGGGCCACGTCCTTGTCCGCGGCGGCCGGGGCGGCGGCGACGTAGCCGCTGAACAGGCACAGAAAGCCAATCAGCACTTTTGCTTTTTTCATGGGTGTTTCCTTGTTGTTGTAGGGATAGCGTGATGACTGCGTGGTCATTCGTCAGTCGTCGTACAACTTATCATGCGATGGAGGAAAAAAGCGAACTTGCCTGGTGGGCGTGCCTCGAAGTTAAAAGGGCGATGCCCTGACTTCGAGGAATTGCGCCATGCAGCCTATTCCGCGTTTGCGGTACGACCTGACGTTGCTGATGGTGTTTCTGCTGATTGTCGTGGTGTCGGGCTTTTCCCCCCGCAGCCGGGTGGACTGGGCGCTGGAAAACCTGCTGGTGCTGTTGCTGGTGGGGACGTTGGTGGCGGTTTCCCGGCGGTTCCGTTTGTCTGCGACGTCCATCACGCTGGTGTTTGCGTTTCTGTGCGTTCATGAACTGGGCGCCCACTACACCTACTCCCTGGTGCCTTACGATCATTGGTCTTCTGCGTGGTTGGGCTTCAGTTTCGACCGGGCGTCAGGTGTGCACCGCAATCACTACGACCGACTGGTGCATCTGAGCTACGGGCTGCTGCTGGTTTATCCGGTGCGCGAAGTCCTGTGGCGCCTGACTCCGCTGCGTGGGTTCTGGCTGTTTTTCGTGACCCTGAACATCATGCTGTCGACGTCCGCCGTGTATGAATTGGTGGAATGGATCGGCGGTGCCTTCCTGGGCAATGACACGGCAAATGCCTTCGTCGGTGCACAAAACGACCCCTGGGACTCGCAAAAGGACATGGCCATCGCGGTTGCCGGAGCGTTTGCCAGCCTGCTGCTGGTGTCCCTGCGCGGCAAGGCGGAAAAAGTGCCAATGCCTACCGCATGTCGCAAAAAAAACAATCTTTGGGAATAGGCTTCAATTAGCGCTCGGCCCCGTCGATAACCTCTTGAGCAGTGCCATCCGCGCTGGGGGTGAACCCTGCCGCCAAACGTGCCAGAGAGGAACCATAGAGTGTCCATAAAACTGCGTTTAATGCTGCTGATCGGTACCGGATTACTCGCCGCGTTGATCTTGAGCCTGGTCAGTTACCTGGGGAACATCCGGATGGCCGAGGCCGTGGACGACGACAACGTCAGCATGGCCGCGCTGCGCAATCACCTCGAAGCCGACATGATGCACGACGCGCTGCGCGCCGACGTAATGTCGGCCATGTTGGTGGGCTTGAACAAAAGCACCAGCAGCAAAGCCGAAGTGCGCAGTTCCATCGCAGAACACACCCAGCGCTTTCGCGAAGTGCTCGGGGAAAACCTCAAGCTACCGGTCAACGACACCATCAAGGCCGCCCTGAACAAGGTCAAGCCCAGCCTCGACACCTACATCGGCGCCGCCGAGCGCATCGTCGGGCTGGCGCTGGAAAACCCGGAAGCCGCGCAACAGGAACTGGGCACGTTCAATAACGTCTTCAGCCAACTGGAAGACCAGATGGCCGCCCTCAGCGAGTTGATCGAAAGCAACACGCAACAGACCAGCCAGGGGACGGCGCATGCCATCAGCAACGCCAGCCTGACCCTCGGCGGCGTGCTGATCGCCAGTCTGTTGCTGCTGCTTGCTTTGGGGCGTTCGGCGATCCTGAGCATCATGGGCCCGCTGCAAATCGCCAGCCGCATTGCCGACAGCATCGCCCATGGCAACCTCAGCGAGCCGATTACCGAGCCCACCCGCAAGGACGAAGCCAGCGCATTGATTCGTAGCCTGGCGACCATGCAGCGGGATTTACGCGGCATGATCGAGGTCGTGCGCAGCAACGCCCACGGCGTCAGCGGCATGAGCGAGCGACTGAGCAATGGTTGCCATGAGGTGGCGGGCAGCAGCCAGCAGCAAAGCGCCGCGGCCAGCACCATGGCCGCTGCCGCCAGCGAAATGACCGCGAGCATCGAGGAAATCACCCGGCATGCCGAGCGGGCGCTGAACATGGCCAATCAGGCCGAAGCCTTGGCCAAGGATGGCGGTCGCGTGATTCATCAAGTGGTCAATGACATGGATGGCATTGCGCGCTCGGCGCAGCAGTCGGCGCAGGTGATTCGCACGCTGGACAAAGAGTCCGAGGGGATCTTCAACATCATTCAGGTGATCAAGGGCATCGCCGACCAGACCAACCTGCTGGCACTGAACGCCGCCATCGAAGCCGCCCGCGCCGGCGAGCAGGGTCGTGGCTTTGCCGTGGTGGCCGATGAGGTCCGCAGCCTGGCGGGGCGCACCAGTGCTTCCACCCAGGAAATCGCCAGCATGGTTGCGCGTATCCAGCAAAGCACCCGCGAGGCTGTCATCAGCATGGAAGAGGGCGTTGCCCAGGTCGACAAAGGCATGGCGGTGACGGCCGATGTCGAGCGCGCCATCCGCGAAATCCTCGATGCCACGCTCAACACCACGCAACTGGTCAATGACATCAGCCGCACCATCGGCGAGCAAAGCCTGGCCAGCAACGAAATTGCGCATCAGGTGGAGATGATTGCCGGCATGTCCGAAGGCAACAGCAAGGTAATCGGGAAGACGGCTTCGACCACTGATGAACTGTCCAGCCTGGCGGGGCAGCTGTCGCAGTCGGTGGATCGGTTCAGGCTTTGAGGCTGATGTACTGATTTAAGAGATTCGGTGTTTGTCACGGCCTCTTCGCGAGCAAGCCCGCTCCCACAGTCGACGGTGTTCTTCCAGAGAAACGCGGTCAATTGTGGGAGCGGGCTTGCTCGCGAAGGCGGCAGACCCGGCAATGCAAAGCGACGGGCTAAAGGTATTTGTCCGTCACGTCGCATTCGGTGGATCGGTTCAGGCTTTGAGGCTGATGTACTGATTTAAGCGATTCGGTGTTTGTCACGGCCTCTTCGCGA
>NZ_AKJM01000102.1 GCF_000282335.1 Pseudomonas sp. GM48 | reverse complement strand
ATAAACGCCATCCATAAGGCTACCCACACAAGAACGACGTCGGCCACAACCTGAATGAGCCGTTTTTGACGGCGTGACAGCTCAAGCAACAGTTTGCGCAATTTATCCATAACCCCGTCGTACACCTCGAACCGCTCCCCATGACCTTTCTTGATCAGTGTACATCTCCAGACACACCAGTTAACTCAAATAATCATAAATCAGCTATTGAGGGCCTGGTTTTTTTCGATTTCACCCGCGTGAAACTTGATCGCCAAAATCACAAGAGGGAGGTAGGCGACTATCAGCCCCAGCACACCATCTACTCCAAAGGAAGTCACGCAAACCGCAACGGGAAGCAACCAGCCGACATTGATTGCTCCGACAGCAAGAGTGACTGGCAAATGCTTGCGATACCGGCGTGATGCAAACTGATAGGCGTGACTCCGATGAGCTTCATAAATTTTGTCACCGCGAACCATGCGACGAATCAAGGTAAAGGTTGCGTCTACAACAAACACCCCCAACAGAATCAGCCAGGCCCAGAGCAACTGCGGTGCAATCCAGGCAGCCTGAATCGAGATGACACCGAGCACCATGCCGATGAATCCGCTTCCAGCGTCTCCCATGAAGATGCGTGCAGGGGGGAAATTCCAGAACAGAAATCCTCCAACCGCCATCGCCAACAGTCCAGGAACCCACATCTGGCTTTCGAATCCACTCAGCCAATAAAGCAGGCAAGCACCCAGGCACGCCGAAATCGCTTCAACACTGGCTATACCATCGATTCCATCCATGAAATTGTAAAGATTGAGCATCCAGACAAGATAGACCGCCGCCAGGATGCATCCCAGCCAACCAAGATCCACAGCCCATCCAAACAAGGTAATCGGAGGCAGCCCCCCCAGACAGAACAAGGCCCAGGCAGCCGCACAGAAATGGCCTAACAATCGCCAACGTGCTGCTATATGACCATGATCATCTATGAAGCCGACAATTGCGATCAGCCCACCCGCCCCCCCGATAGCGATCAACATTGGCATGGTTACCAACTGCGCCCATGCCAGAAATGGCAGCGCCAACAAAAATGCGATGACGATCGCGACACCGCCGCCCCTGGGAGTGGGTATTGAATGAGAGCTGCGAGCATTGGGGACGTCGACAATACTTCGCGCCAATGCATAACGACGCAATACAGCTGTCAATATTAAGGAAACAATCGCCACTGCAGGAATTAACCACCAATAGATCATTGTTTTTTACTTTCTTGAAAATATTGTGCTGTAGCCTTCAGTGCGTCATCTGCCGAGACCGGAGGTGTCCACCCCAGCAATGACCGCGTTTTGCTGATGTCTACCTGCAAGGATCCGCATAACCGGTTTGACAGGGCTTTCCTTCCGAGCAATGTGGCGACGCCGCGCAGGACGCCGGCAGGTATCGGTACAAGCCGAGCCGTACGCCCAAGGGCAAGCGCTATCTTGCGCAGCAATTGAGTGGTGGAAAGATCCTCACCATCACTGACCAGAAAGGTCTGATTAGCGGCCGCCGGATGATTGATACAGGTGACAATCAAATCCACCAGATTGTCCAATGCTACGAGACTGCGGCGGTTGTGAATCGCCCCAAATGGCAGGGGAATACCTTTATCGAGCCATCGCATCATGCTTTGAAAGTTAGCCTTGACCCCAGGGCCATAAACCAACACTGGCCTTATGATCACGACCTCCATCCCGGTCTCCACGGCCAATTCACGCAACCGCTCTTCGGCTTCCATCTTGGATATCCCATAGGGATCTGCCGGGGCTGGCGTGTCCTCGGGAGAATATGTGACACCCAAATCGGTACTTTCGCCGTTCACCTTGATGGAACTGATGAATATGAAGCGTCGGACGCCTGCAGACGCAGCCTGGCGCGCGAGATTCACTGTACCTTCAACATTGACTCGCCTGAATGCCGCCAAGGGATCGGTTTCGGTATCATTCATCACATGAACGCGAGCCGCGGCATGTATGACAACGTCTACACCAGTGAGACCGTTTTTCCAGGACGTAGCACCATCGATACTGTCAACGTTGATCGTCGAGAATTTATTCTGAAGTAATTGCGACCCATTACGCAGCGCGGCAATAACAGTGTAGTTTCTTGCAACCAGACACCTTAGTGTCGCACCACCAACAAACCCTGTTGCACCGGTTAAAAATACGGTCTTCGACATTATTGGGTGGTCCTTCGCAAAGTAGCAACGCGAAACAACTCTTCCAGACGCTCCATAAGGGCGGGTTTGGAAAAGTGGCTCAAATAGTAGGACCGACCGGCACGCCCCATGGTTTCACGTTGAGCAGGGGATGTGGTGGCCAACTCCAGAGTAATCCGCACAAGCCCCTGGATATCACCTGAGGGGCAGGAAAATCCCCCACCGGACTCTTCGATTACCCGTGCAGCCTCCCCATTGATCATGCCCAGGATCGGCTTGCTCGAAGCCATATAAGCCTGGACCTTCCCGGGAATCGTTTTCTCGAACACATCATTGGTTTTCAATGAAACCAGCAACGCATCGGCACAAGCAAACACCCCTGGCATCTCGCTCAGAGGGTGTCGTCCCAGCAGCAATACGTTGCTCAAGTTTCTTGTCGTGACTTGTTCATGCAACCATTTGCTCATACGCCCATCCCCCACGATCACCCAACGCACTGCGACTTTGTTCTTCAATGCTTCTGCGGCGTCCAGGATCGCGGGAAAATCCTGCGCTTCGCCTAAATTTCCTGCAAAAACAATGGTGAAGACTGAGTCATCTCGCTGTAGCAAATTTGAAGTGAGCGGAGTGGAGGCCGAAAAGTCATCCTCAGCCCAACTTGGGAAATAAATCAAACGCTCTGGGGAGATTTCCTTCGTGCAATATTGTTTAACGTTGTCGGCAAAACCTTTGGATTGTAAAAGCAAATAATCAGCACGATTGTAGATCGCACTGACCACGCGCCCGACCAAAGCCAACAAGGCAGGCTGACGGAGTACCCCTACAGCCCTCAGAGTTTCCGGCCAAAGATCAAGGACCCAAACAAATACTGGCACCTTTTTTATCCGCCCTAACACAACTGCGGGAATCGCAGCCATAATAGGAGAAACTGCGTATACGAAAACCGCATCAAACTTTTCACTTCGAAGTTTGAAAACGCCAAGTGTGGAAGCGCTGAGAAAAAAAGAAACGTAATTTAAAATCAAGCTGACACTGCGTTTTCCGCGCGAAACTAGTGGAACTCTAACTATGCGCGCACCGAAGTAGTTTTTGAAACGCTCAGGACTGGCACTAAATTCCGAATAAACCGAACCCTCCGGGTAATTTGGCCATCCGGTCAACACAATGACCTCATGACCATTTTCCGAGAAGGCACGAACCAAGTCATTGATTCGCATATTCTCCGGCCAAAAATACTGTGTAACGATCAGAATCTTTAACTTATTTTCAATCATCCCTGGAGCTCAACTCAGCATTTCTTCGTTGATATAATCAAGCTATTGTAAACAATCCCTATTACTTTATCGGAAGTATTCGGCGTGCGGCACTCACCGACCCTAGCCATTACGGATAGTCGGAACTCCATGACATCAATTTTGGAAAGCCGCTTTTCCAAAGCGGCTCTCTAAACTTAGGCTATTTCATGGGCCTGTCAAAAATTTGTACGTTACAGGATTTGAAACAATCAGGGTTCGAGGC
>NZ_AKJM01000101.1 GCF_000282335.1 Pseudomonas sp. GM48 | reverse complement strand
TTGGGGTTTTGTTTTTGCGCGTGAAAAAACAGGAACGGCCCATTCAAGGTCAATTGTAAAAAAAATCACACAAACCTGACTCCACGGTTTTGGTAAGGTGCAGCTCATTTTTAATGGACTGAGTCTGAGCCCACGGATCGGCATTCTTTTCAAAGAGTTGCTGCACAAGTGCCTGAACCGATACCGATCAAGGACCACGAAAAAGAAACACGTCTGGTCAACAAGAGACTGATGGCCTGCGCCTTGTTCGTTACCGCCATTACCTGTGCTCTGGTGGTACGCCTGTATGTCCTGCAGGTCGTCGAGTTCGACTATCACTCGACCATCTCCGAAAATAATCGCGTACATGTCCTGCCGATTACACCTACCCGCGGATTGATCTACGACCGCAACGGCGTACTCCTTGCGGACAACCGTCCCAGCTTCAACCTGACCATCACCCGCGAGCGCGCCGCCGATGTGAAAAGCGAGCTGGACGAGGTGGTCAATCTCCTGCACTTGCCCGCTGAAGACCGCTCGCTGTTCGACAAAGCGATGAAGCAGGCGCGTCACCCCTTCGAACCCGTGACGCTATTCTATGAGCTGAGCGAAGAACAGATTGCCGTACTCGCCGTCAACGAATTCCGTTTGCCGGGCATCGATGTCGAGCCGCAGTTCGTGCGCCATTACCCGTTCGGCGAGCACTTTGCCCATTCGATCGGCTACGTCGGTCGTATCAACGAGAAAGAATCCAAAGCCCTGGATACGGTCGAGTACCGAGGCACCCAATCCATCGGCAAGACCGGGATCGAAAAATTTTACGAATCGGAACTGCATGGCCATGTCGGTTACGAGGAAGTCGAAACCAACGCTCAGGGCCGGGTATTGCGAGTGCTCAAGCACACCGATCCGGTGCCAGGGAAAAACATTGTACTGAGCCTCGACGTCAAGCTTCAGGAGGCTGCGGAACAAGCCCTGGGCGATCGCCGTGGCTCTGTGGTCGCGCTCGATCCGTCGACCGGTGAAGTGCTGGCCATGGTCAGCAAGCCGAGCTTCGACCCGAACCTGTTCGTAACCGGGATCAGCTTCAAGGAATACGCGGCGCTGCACGACTCCATCGACCGCCCGCTGTTCAATCGTGTGCTGCGCGGCCTGTACGCACCGGGTTCGACCATCAAGCCGGAAGTGGCAATCGCCGGCCTCGATGCGGGTGTCGTGACGCCGCAGACCCGCGTGTTCGACCCCGGTTACTACCAACTGCCGGATTTCGATCACAAGTACCGCAACTGGAACCACAGCGGCGATGGTTGGGTGGATATGGATGCGGCAATCATGCGTTCCAACGACACCTACTTCTATGACCTCGCACACAAGCTCGGCATCGATCGCCTGCACGACTACATGGCCATGTTCGGACTCGGTGAGAAAGTCTCTCTCGATATGTACGAAGAATCCCCCGGCCTGATGCCATCCCAAGCCTGGAAGCGCGCCACGCGTCGTCAGGCCTGGTTTCCGGGCGAGACGGTGATTCTCGGTATCGGCCAGGGCTACATGCAGGTCACGCCGCTGCAATTGGCCCAGGCCACGGCGCTGATTGCCAACAAAGGGGTGTGGAATCGACCGCACCTGGCCAAAACCGTGGACGGTGTCGCACCGGTGGATGAGCATCCAATGCCGAATATTCTGCTCAAGGATCCTCGCGGCTGGGAGCAGGTCAACCATGGCATGCAGATGGTGATGCACGATGCCCGCGGGATTGCCCGGGCCGCCGCCGCGGGGGCGCAGTACCGTATTGCGGGCAAGAGTGGTACCGCGCAAGTGGTGGCGATCAAGCAGGGTGAACGTTACAACCGGGAGAAAACCCGTGAGCGTAACCGCGACAATGCCTTGTTCGTCGGTTTCGCCCCGGCCGAGCACCCGAAGATCGTGATTTCGGTAATGATCGAAAATGGCGAGGCGGGTGGTCGCGTCGCCGGACCGGTCGTCCGGGAGATCATGGACGCCTGGCTACTCGATCAGGACGGGCACCTGAAGCCGCAATACGCAGCGCCGAGCAAGGCGCCGGGCGATCCTCATGTCTGAACCCGCATGGCTTCACAGCACAGGCTCGCGGATGCTGAGCATGTGCTGGAAGCTCTCGAGGAACACCGTTTCGGCCTGGCTCATCTTCTGTTCGCGATTCCACAACAGCTGGATATCGAAATCCACCACCCCGTCTTCCGGCGGCAGGCGCCAGAGCAGACCTTGCTCGACATCCCGGCGCACCAGATGCGTGGGCAAGGCGCCGATGCCGTAACCCGCGCAGATCAAGCGGTAAATTTCTTCGAAACTGGTAGATGAGGCGACGATCTTGCCGGTGAAACCTTGCTGGTCGCGGAACAGTGTCAGGGGTGAAAGATTGCCGCCCAGTTGATCGCTGGTGAAGCTGACGAAGTTTTCCGCAGCGAGTTGTTCCAGAGTCAGATTCTGTTGCCCGAACAACCGATGGCGCTGGCCACAAAAGTAAGCGTATGTCTCTCGAAACAGTACCCGCTGTTCCAGCCGCGGCTGTGGCAGACGACACAGGCCGACGCCAACGGTCGCGGTCTTTTGCAGCAGCGAACTGATGATGTTCGAACTGCCCATTACCTCGACTTCCAGCTCGATTTTTGGATGGGTTTCATGGAAGTCAGCGAGGAAATCATCGTAATGCCGTGCCTGCACACCGCTGACGGTGAGGATACGGATCTTGCCCACCACGTCGTCGTGACGGCTCTCCACAACCGTCCCCAGGCGTGAAATATCCCCGTAGATATCCGTTGCTATGCGCAGGACTTCTTCCCCGGTTTCCGTCAGATCAAAGCGTCGCCCGCTGCGGGCAATCAACACACAGTCCAGTTGTTCTTCCAGTCGTTTCAGTGCCTGGCTGACGGCCGACTGGGTGATGTGCAGTCGCGCGGCAGCGCGGCTCATGCTGCCTTCCTGACCGATGACCAGATAAGTGCGCAACAGGTTCCAGTCGAGGCGGTCATTGAGAAAGCGCCGGCCGACCCACGGGTTGGAAGTGGTAGGCATAAAACCTCATGCAGTAGCAGTGCTAATAGTAAAGATAAGAATTTGAAAATTGACTAATCCTGGCATGGAAGCGATAAAGCCCACAAGCGCCATAGAGCGCAACCGTCATCCGCCTTAAGACCTGCCCAAAACTATAAATACACAGGGTTCTTGCATGCACACTACTCCCCAACCGCGCCGAGCCGCGGCCGCTGCCTTCATTGGCACGACCATCGAGTTCTACGACTTCTACATCTACGCCACCGCGGCGGCGCTGGTACTCGGGCAAGTGTTCTTCCCCAGCAGCGACCCGGTCATGAGTACCCTCGCGGCATTTGGCAGTTTCGCTGTCGGCTTTATTGCGCGGCCCATGGCCGGGATGGTGTTCGGTCACCTGGGTGACCGTCTCGGGCGCAAGAAAATGCTCTTGGTGACCATGGCCTTGATGGGCATCGCCACCGCCGGCATTGGCCTGTTGCCGAGCTATGCGAGTGTTGGCATCTGGGCGCCAATCGGTCTGATCGTGCTGCGTTTGATCCAGGGCATTTCGGTCGGTGGTGAGTGGGGTGGGGCGGTGTTGATGGCGAGCGAGCACGCGCCGGCCAAGCGCAAGACGTTCTACGCGTCGTTCGCCCAACTCGGCAGTCCCGCCGGTTTGTTGCTGGCACTGATCGCCTTCCGACTGGTGACGTCCCTTGAGCCAGAGGAATTTCTCGCCTGGGGTTGGCGCCTGCCTTTCCTCGCCAGCGGTGTGTTGATGATGGTCGGCCTGTTGATCCGTTCCGGTGTTCACGAGTCGCCGGAGTTCGCCAAGGTCCAGGACAATAACGAAACCGCCAAATACCCGGTGATGGAGGTGATCCGCACCTGCTGGCGGCAGATCCTGTTCGCCGCTGCTGCGGTGACCATTGGCTCGGCCGGGTTCTTCTTCACCAACACCTTCATGATCACCTACGTCACCCAATATCAGGGCATTGCCCGTTCGACGATTCTCGATTGTCTGTTTCTGGTGACGGTCATCCAGCTGCTCTCGCAACCGCTCTCGGCACTGTTGGCCGAACGTATCGGTGAAGGACGTTTTCTCAAATGGGTCGCGCTGCTGTGCATGGTCACGCCATACCCGATGTTCCTGTTGGTGGGCACGCAGAACATTGCGTTCATGACCGTTGGCATTGCCCTGGCGGTGGTGATTCTCTCGGCGCTGTACGCCGTGATCGCCGGCTACATGACCCAGGCCTTCCCGGTGCACCTGCGCTACTCGGGGATTTCCATCGCCTATCAACTGGCTTGCGCCGTGGCCGGGGGCACCACGCCGCTGATCGGCACCCTGCTGGCGAGCAAGTTTTCCGGACAATGGTTGCCGCTGGCGGTGTTCTTCACCTTGCTCTCGGCCCTGTCCCTGATCGGTGTTTGCGGCCTGGCCCGCCTGCGCGCCAACCCGGTCGTCACCCACGCTGCCAAAGAGGTGTATTCGTGAGTAAACCTGCACACATCGACCCGGTTGAATGGCAAGCCCGTTGCGAACTGGCTGCGCTGTATCGACTGGTTGCGCACTTTCGCATGACCGACCTGATCGACACCCATATCACCCTGCGGATTCCGGGGCCTGAACACCACTTCCTGATCAACCGCTACGGGGTGATCTTCGACCGCATGCGCGCCTCGGATCTGGTGCGCATCGATCAGGAAGGGCGGGTGGTCGATCCAGAGTACGCCGGCCATCGGGTCAACGCCGCCGGCTTCGTGATCCACTCGGCGATCCACATGGCGCGTCCGGACCTGAACTGTGTGATCCACACCCACACGGCGGCGGGCATGGCGGTCGCGGCGCAGAAGCAAGGCTTGCTGCCGATCAGTCAGCACGCGTTGAAGTTCTACGGCAAGCTGGCCTATCACACCTATGAGGGCATCGCGCTGTCGCTGGATGAGCGCGAGCGCTTGATTGCCGACCTCGGTCCGCACCGGGCGATGATCCTGCGCAATCATGGCTTGTTGGTCGGTGGTTCGGGTGTGGCCCAGGCGTTCCAGGAAATCCACTTTCTGGAGCGTGCCTGCCAGGCACAGGTGCAGGCGCTGGCCGGTGGTTCGGCTTTGCATTACCCGTCGCCGGAAGTGTGCGCGCACACCGCCGAACAGTTTGACCGTGATGAGCAGGACAACATCATCGACCTGGCCTGGGAGGCCGCTTTGACGTTGATCGAATCCCAGCGCGAGTCTTATTTGTCATGAACGCCGACATCAACACCGTGGTTCTGCTGTCCCGCGACACCTTGCTGCTCAAGCAATTGCAGGCGGCGTTTGCCCGCAGCGCGCCGCAACTCACCGCCGTGCTGGCCGACGATTCCCGGGCCGCCAATGCGCAGATGGCGGCGTGCTGGTTTCCCTTGCCGGGCAGTCTCGGCGCATTGCCGAACCTGCAAGTGATTCACTCGGTGGCAGCCGGTATCGATCATCTCGATCACGATCCGTCTTGCCCGGACCTGCCGGTTTGCCGCGTGGTCGACCCGGGCCACCGCCAGGGTATGACCGAGTACGTGCGCTGGGCGGTGATTCACTATCACCGCGGTTTCGATCAGGTGTTGTCGCAACAACGGGAACAACGCTGGGAACGGCCGCTGCAACGGGCGGCGGGGCAGTTCAAGGTCGGTGTGATGGGGCTCGGATCGCTGGGCAGCGCGATTGCCCTGGACCTGGTCGCCGCCGGTTATGACGTGCGTGGCTGGGCGCGGCGCAGCAAGGACTTGCCGGGTGTGCGTACGTTCGCCGGGGCTGATGCGTTGAATCCGTTTCTCGATGGCGTCGAGTTGCTGATCAACCTGTTGCCACTCACCAGCGAAACCCGCGGCATCCTCGGCCGAGCCACTTTCAACCAACTCGCCAACGGCGCGGCACTGGTCAACTGTGGTCGCGGTGGTCACCTGAACATCGATGACCTCGAGCAGGCACTGGCCCGAGGGCAATTGCGCGGTGCCTTGCTGGATGTCTTCGAACAGGAACCGCTGCCGATCGATAACCGGCTTTGGACGATGCCCGGTGTGACCATCACCCCGCACATGGCCTCGGCGGCTTCCCATGATTGTATTGCCGAGCAAGTGGCGGAAAACTTCCGTCGATTGAATATCGGCGAACCGTTATTGAACTGTGCCGATCGATTGCTGGGTTATTAAACGCAAGTTCGATCCACCTATTAAGGCGTGCCTTGCAAACTCGCGCGCCTGGTTGGGCGAGCGATAACAAAATTTCGCCTCAACCGTTTTCCTGCCAGTCAAAACAAGCGAGCCGTCGCGCTCCAACCGTCGAATCCAAAGCCGGCAACCACAAGACGCTTGAAGAATGGATGAAGCCTCATGCGTAGGCGAGGGCTTTTTCTTCCAGCAGTTCCTCATACAAGGTCGCCCATTTGCGACCCATTTCGTCCGCCGTAAACAGATTCTGATAACGGGCCTGCGCCTTCTCGCCCATTTGCGCCGCCAGTCCCGGGTTTTCCCAAAGCGTGCGCATCGCCTCACGAAACGCCAATGGATGACTCGGCGGCACTACCAGCCCGGTCTCGTTGTGGATGTTGATGTAACTGGTGCCAGTGCCAATTTCACTGGAGATCATCGGTTTGCCATACATCGCGCCTTCAAGCAGTGAAATGCCAAAGGCTTCGGAGCGCAGGTGCGATGGGAACACGATGGCGTAGCTCAGTTGCAGCAGCGCCACCTTGTCCTCGTCTCCCAGACGCCCGAGGAAGTGAATATTGCGTAAACCCAAGGCGATCGCCTGGGCATGCAGCTCTGCTTCCAGCGGGCCGGCACCAACAATCACTGTCGGATAATCCAGGTCCTTCAGGGCGTCGAGCAGGATGTGCAAACCTTTGTAGTAGCGCATCACACCCACAAACAGAAAGAACTTGTCGCCAAGCTTTTTCCGCCAGTGAGCCGTTCGATTGTTGTCCGGCAGTGGGTAACCTGCCTTGTTCAATCCATAGGGGATCACTCGGGTCTTGTGCTGAAACTGTTGCAACACATCACTGGTGTGCAGGTAATTGGGTGATGCCGCGACGATCCGGTCGGCGCTGTGCAGAAAGCGATTCATCAGCGGCCGGTAAAGTTTGAGCAGGTGTTTCTGGCGGATAATGTCCGAGTGGTACGTCACCACGCTGGGTTTGTTCAGGCCGCTGGCGAAATGCACCAGGTCCATGAACGGCCATGGAAAGTGGTAATTGACCACGTCGGCTTCGGCTGCCAGCTCGCGAAACTGTTTGAAGACGCTCCAGGAAAACCCTGTGGAGGCGAACTGAATGTCGAGCCTGGCTCGATGGACTTCATGTTGAGCGATCTGCATCACCGGCGGTGTCGGATCGGTACTGAGTGTCAGTACCTTGCCCTCAACGCCGTGCAGGGCACCGCTTTCGCACAACTGGAAAATCACTTGTTCGATCCCGCCGACCGAGTCAGGCAGGTACGTCTTGAAAAAATGGAGAACTCGCATTCAACCTCCCATAGCCTGGCGGTAAGCGCTGGCCGTGACTTGCGCGCAGCGTTCCCAGGTAAAAAGCCTTGCCTGTAGCAATCCGGCTTCCCGGCATGCCTGCCAATGCGCTAGATCCTCGATCAGACGACTCATTGCATCGCGCAAGCCGTCGGTTTCATCCGGTTCAACATAGTTACCCGCAGAGCCTGCCACTTCGGGCATGGCCGAACGTCTGGTCAGAATGACCGGCGTGCCGCAGGCCATGGCCTCCAGCACCGGCAGGCCAAAACCTTCGTAAATCGACGGAAAAATCAATGCACGGGCGCCGGCCAACAGCTGCGCAACGTGCTCGTCAGGCAGATAGCCCAGCAAACAGACATGACCGCAGGCCAGGGCCTGGTGCAATTCTTCGTTGAACTGCTCGCGCTGCCAGCCCGCCATGCCGACGATCAGCAATGGAAAACGCTGACGGACTGATTCCGGCAATCGGGCGTGGGCGCGCAGGGCGAGCGACAGATTCTTGCGCGGTTCCAGGGTACCGACACAGAGGAAGTATTCCCGCGCTTCGACGCCATGGGTCTTGAGTACGGTGTCGATAGACTCGGGGGACCGCGGGTGAAAACGCGCGGCTACCCCCAGCGGCGCGACAACAAACCGCTCCGCCGGTAGCCTGAAATGTGCCTGGGCTTCGTTTGCAATGTATTGCGAGTCAGTAAGAATCAGGCTTGCCTGTCGCACGCCGTCGGCCACGCGCCGTTCGATTTCTCGCAAGCGCGCCGGTGGCTGCGTTTCGGGATAGTGCAGGTGAGTCAGGTCATGCAGGGTAATGACTGTCGGACCGTCGAACGACAGCGGCCACAAACTCGGTTCGTGGTAGAGGTCGATGGCTTGCGTGCGGCCTTGATCGAAGCGTTTCTGCTCCAGCCACCGTCGGGCCTGATAGGCCCCCGGAATCTGCCGCAGCAAGGGTGTCAGTCGGGAATAACCGGGCATGGCCGCTTCAGGCAGCACAGTACTCCAGCCCCAGCCATGAAACAGCGCCAGTTCAATATCCGGTTCGCCCGCCAGGGCGTTCGCCAGTTCGGCAACGTAGTGGCCGATGCCGGTGCGCGGCGCCTGGAGGATGCGGGCGTTAAGGGCAATGCGCATGTTGCCTCTCTTCCATGAGCGGCACGTCTACAAGATTGCGCAGGGTGCGTGAAGCCAGTTGCGCACTGGCTTCACGCCAGCCGATCCAGTGCCAGTCCGCGACGTCGCGAGTGGCCGGGAATTGACCGCTGCTCTCGAAACGAATGACCAGATCAGCCAGACTTTGTGGTTCGGCCAGGTCGAAATACGCCATGAACTCACCACCGATTTCGCGAAAGACCGGAATGTCGCTGCCCATGGCCGGCAATCCACGCTGCATGGCTTCCACCAGCGGCAGGCCGAAGCCTTCCACAAAAGACGGAAATACCAGTGAGCTGGCGTGGGTGTAGGCATGTTCGAGGCTGGTGTCGCTCAGTTCGTTGAACATGAACAGGCGTTGATTCAGCTGCGGGTGATTGCGTACCCGGGCGAGCAGGGCGTCGCATTTCCAGCCGACCCGACCCGCGATACACAGCCGGGCTTTTGAGCCGGCCGCCCAGGCCCGTTCAAAGGCGTCCAGCAGGTAGTCGTGGTTTTTGCGCGGCTCGATGGTGCTGACCATCAGAAACACCGGTTCCGGCGTCGCGAACAGCCGGGCAAGGCGCGGTTCCACGGCGGCGTCGACTTCGCTCAGATCGAGTTCGGAGCCCAGGTGGAAGTAATCGAACCACAATGCATTGGCCTTGGCCGAGCCCAGGCGGCGCTGAACCTCCTCACGCACCTGATCGCGTACCGTGGCGGAAATGGCCACGTAGCCATCGGCGGTTTGAGTGATCCAGTCGAACCACTCGTTGAAAACCTGCACCAGCCGCGTGTCGTAAAATTGCGGATGCGTCACGGGAATCAGGTCGTAAATCACCGAAACGATGCCCACGCCTTCACGTTTGAGCTGTTCGGCAAACGGGAAAAAATCGGTGTGCCAGGATGAATCCAGCAACACCAGTTGATCTCCCGGTTGATGCTGCAGCGGCGTGCAACGTTTGGGCAGTTGATACTGATTGAGCTGGTCGATCAGACGTAGCGGCACACTGAAGCAGGTCAGCGCTGTCAGTCGATAAGCCACGTACACCACGCGTCGGGCGAATCGCGATGTCAGGCGCTTATCAAGCCGCTGGTGCCATTGCCAGAAACGATGTGCCAGCCGGCCAAGTCGCCCACCGAACATCATCATCTGATCGAAAAACGGAATGTTCAGCGCGCCGAGCATCAGCACCCGGTAGAGTTTGCCCTTAAGCAACACAACCGGGATGCATTCAACACCGTCGAGCGATTCCGGTAGCTGGTTGACGACGTTGCGCACCACCCGCTGAATACCCGAATTGACCTTGGGGTGTTGGAATACGTGCGTGCATTCCACCAAAAGACGCGTCATGGCGTGCTCCCCGAAGTGACCGGCGCATTCGAGCGCGTGATGGTGGTTTTCGCGGCCAGCCACGAGCAGCCGACAAAGTCTTCCTGCCGGTTGTTGATCACATGGAACACCAACCCGTAATCGCGCCACTCGAAGTTGCGGTCCAGGTGCGAATCCAGGCGTGACAGGCTCAACGCCACGGAATAATTACCCTTGCCCAGTCCCATGACGAAAGCGAAGCGGTAGGTCACGCGCTCGCCAGCCTGCAAGTCGTTCAGCGCCTGATCCTGGCGATGGGTGTTGATGCCGTACATGGCCTGGCCCAGGCGATCCTTGATCATGAAACCCAGCACCAGCCGCTCGATGTCCTGGCGAACTTCGACATTCACTTCCAGCACGACCGGTTGACCGACTTCGGCGGCGTCGATGGACCGCTCATGTTGGTCGAGCAGACGCACGTTCAGAATCCTGGCTTCACCCGTTCCGGAAATGGTGCTGACTTGACCGCCAGAGAGCATTTCCTGGCGCACGGTCTGTCCTTCACGCGCGGCGAGCAGGGCGTTGTAGTAATCCATGACGGCTTCGGGGGTGTCGTGCATGGCCATGTGGCCGTTTTCCAGGAGAATCGCCGAGTCGCAGATCGACTGAATCGCCGAGCGGTCATGGGAGACGATCAGCAGCGTGGTACCGGCTTTGCGAAAGCTGCGGATGCGGTCGAAACTTTTGTGCTGGAAGTAGGCGTCGCCCACTGACAGAGCTTCGTCGACGATCAAAATGTCCGGGCGTCGCGCAGTGGCCACACTGAACGCCAGGCGCATTTGCATGCCGCTGGAATAGGTGCGCACCGGGTGGTCGATGGCGTCGCCAATTTCCGCGAAACGTTCGATTTCAGGCATCAACGCTTCTATTTCTTCAACCTGCATGCCCAGTAACTGCCCGGCCATGACTGCATTCTGCCGGCCGGTGAAGTCCGCATGAAAACCCATGCCCAATTCCAGCAGGGCGGCGACGCGGCCTTCGAGCTCAATGGTGCCGCGGGTGGGTTGGGTGGTGCCGGTGATCATCTTCAACAAGGTGCTTTTGCCGGCGCCGTTGACCCCGACGATGCCCACCGATTCGCCGGGGGCAATCTGGAAGGTCACGTCTTGCAGTACCCAATGCTGGCGATGACGGATCGGTGAAAACGGGATCAGCCACTCGGCCAGTCGACTCCAGCGGGTAGGGTATTGTTTATAGGCCTTGCCCAGGCCGGTGACGCGTATGTGCCCCATCAGAGTTCATCCACCATTTCGCCGACCCTGTGCCGAAACAGCCGCAGCCCGATGACGAAGAACAATACGCTGCCAACCATGATCGGCAGCAGCGAACCCCAGACGGGCCATTGGCCGTAGAGAAAGATGTTCTGGTAGCTGGTGATCAGGTTGGTCAGCGGGTTGAGTTGCAGCAAGCGCTGCACCCAATCGGGCAGGATGCTCATCGGGTACACAATCGGCGTCAGCCAGAACCAGAATTGCAGGCAGATGGCGAAAAATTGTCCGACATCGCGAAAGAACACATTCAATACGCCAAGAATCATCCCCAACCCGGCACAAAACATCACCTGTAACGCCAGCAGCGGAATAAGCGCCAATAGCGCCATACCCGGCAGTCGACCGGTGATCAACAGAAAACCGAGGAACAAGCCGATGATGATTGCGAAGTTGATTCCGGCATTCAACAGCACGATCACTGGCAGGCAGATCCGTGGGAAGCTGATTTTCTTCAGAAGGTTGGCGTTATCCAGAAACATGTTCTGACTGCGCACCGTGATTTCTGCGAACAGGCCCCAGGTCAACAACCCGGCGCAGAGGTAGATGCTGTAGGCCATGCCATCATCCACCCCAGGCAAACGGGCGCGCATGATCTGGGAAAAAATCACCGTGTAGACGATGATCATCGACAGCGGGTTGAGCACGGTCCACAGGGCACCGAACAACGAATTGCGATAACGCGCCTGAAATTCCCGCTGGACACTACCGAGGATGAACCCTCGATAGCTGCTCAGCGTGCGGTATAGGGAAAGCAGCATTCAAACCGTCCGCCCGTATTGGTCTTCGAAGCGGACGATGTCGTCCTCTCCCAGGTATTCGCCGCTTTGCACTTCGATGATCACCAGGTCGATCACGCCGGGATTCTCCAGGCGATGCTTGTGCCCTGCAGCAATGAAGGTCGACTCGTTCTTGGCCACCAGGTGCGTACCGGTACCATTGTTGGTGACCTTGGCCATGCCTTCGACCACCACCCAGTGTTCATTGCGATGGTGGTGCATCTGCAACGACAACTTGGCGCCGGGCTTGACCACGATGCGCTTGATCTTGAAGCGCGGGCCTTCCTCGAGCACGGTGTAGGTGCCCCATGGCCGGCTGACAGTACGGTGCAGGCGATAGGCCTCGTGTTCTTTATCCTTGAGTTGCCTGGCCACCCGGCGCACATCCTGGGCGCGGTCGGCGTGGGCCACCAGCACCGCGTCGGCAGTGTCGACGATGATCAGGTTATCCAAACCCACGGTCGCTACCAGCCGGTTGTCGCTCTGGACGAAGTTGTTGTGGCTGTCGATGAAAATCGCCTCGCCGACGGCGCGGTTGTTTTGTGCGTCCGCCGGTACCAGTGCGGCCACCGCACCCCAGGAGCCGATGTCGCTCCAGTCGAAACGGGCCGGCACGACGACCACCTTGTCGGAGCATTCCATCAACGCGTAGTCGATGGAAATGTCCATGATTTCGCCAAACAGGGCCGGTGACAGTTCCTGTTGCACGCTCCCGGCGTTTTCCACGGGAGCACTGGCGGCCACGCAGGTTTGCGTTTGCTCCAGCAAGGCGGGAGCATGGGTTTGCAGTTCGGCAAGCAGGGTGGCGACCGAGAAGCAGAACATCCCTGAGTTCCACAGGAAGTTGCCGCTTTCCACGTAATGCGTCGCGGTTTGCAGGTCGGGTTTTTCGACGAAGCGCCGCACGCTGGCAGCGCCTTTGTCGTCCAGCGGTGTGCCGGCTTCAATGTAGCCAAAACCGGTTTCCGCAGCGGTCGGCACGACACCGAAGGTTACCAGGTGACCGCGCCTGGCCAGCGTTACGGCATGCTCGACCGCGTCCTTCAGCGCGTCGACATTGACGATCAGGTGGTCGGCGGGCATGACGAGCATGATCGCGTCGTCGCCATGCAGGGCCTGGAGGGAGAGGGCGGCGGCGGCAATGGCCGGCGCCGTATTGCGCCCCGTCGGCTCCAGCAGGAAATGCCCGCGATGACGGCCCAGGTGCGCGTCCCGAAAGTGATCCTTGCTCTGGAAGTAGTACTCGCGGTTGGTCACCGTGACGATATCGCCCCAGCCGTCGAGCAGGTCCGCGGCACGCCGATAGGTCTTGCCCAGCAGCGATTGGCCGTCAGGCAATGCCATGAAGGGTTTGGGGTGGCCTTCACGCGACACCGGCCACAACCTTGTCCCGGCACCGCCGGAGAGAATCACGGGAATCAGCATGGCCTACTCCTTGGCGACGCGTTTCATGTCCGCATCCATCATCATGCGGATCAAGGTATCCAGGTCGGTTTTTGGTTTCCAGCCCAGCACACGCTGGGCCTTGGCCGGGTTGCCGAGCAGCACTTCGACTTCGGCCGGGCGGAAGAACGCCGGGTCGATCTTCACGTAATCGCGGTAGTTCAGGCCCACATGATCGAAGGCGATCCGACACATTTCGCGCACGGTGGTGGTCACGCCGGTGGCCACTACGAAGTCGTCGGGTTTGTCCTGTTGCAGCATCAGCCACATGGCTTCGACGTAGTCCCCGGCAAAGCCCCAGTCGCGCTTGGCGTCGATATTGCCCAGGCGCAGTTCCTGCTGTTTGCCCTGTTTGATCCGGGCGGCGGCGTCGGTGACTTTGCGCGTCACGAACTCGATGCCGCGCAGCGGTGATTCATGGTTGAACAGAATGCCGCTACTGGCATGCAGGTTGAAGCTTTCGCGGTAGTTCACGGTGATCCAGTGGCCGTACAGCTTGGCCACGCCATAGGGGCTGCGCGGATAGAACGGCGTGTTCTCGTCCTGCTGCTCGGCCTGGATCAGGCCGAACATTTCGCTGGTGGATGCCTGGTAGAAACGTGTGTGCGGACTGAACTGACGGATCGCTTCGAGCAGGTGGGTCACGCCCAGGCCGTCGACGATGCCGGTGGTCACCGGTTGATCCCAGGAGGCCGCGACAAAGCTTTGCGCGGCCAGGTTGTAGACCTCGTCCGGCGCCGACTTGATCACCGCGCGCTGCACTGAACAGGCATCGGCCATGTCGCCGTCCAGGTAGACGATGTCCGCCTCGACCCCCATCTCGCGCAGGCGCCAGCGTGAGTCGCTGCTGCGACGCGCTACCAGGCCGTGGACTTTGTAGCCCTTGTCGAGCAGCAGTTTGGCCAGATACGCACCATCCTGGCCGGTGATCCCTGTGATCAATGCACTTTTAGTCATTCTTGTCGTACTCGCTTCTCCCAGTCGGACAGGATCGCCCGCAGGGATTGTTGTGTTGTGATTTCAGACTTCCATCCGGTGGTTTCGACCAGCCTGGCAGGGCTGCCACACACCCGACGCTGATCCGCGCGGCGAAGTCGCGCAGGGTCCTGGACCAGTTGCAGGTCGACCTGGGCAAGATCCGCCAATTGTTCGATCAAACTGCGAATGCTCTGCTCGCGTCCCGAGCAAATGTTGTAGACCTGCCCCGGCGTACCTTTTTCCAGCAAGGCCAGGTAGGCCGAGACCACGTCTGCGACATCGAGGAAATCGCGCGTGACGTCGATGTCCCCGACCTCCAGTTGTGGTGCTTGCAGGCCTTGCTTGATCCGGCAGATCTGACGTGCGGCGCTGGCGATGACGAAGCTGTCCTTCTGCCCGGTGCCAATGTGGTTGAACGGGCGGGCGACGAGTACGGGCCTGTCTTCGCTCAGGCCCCATTGCAAACTCAGGAACTCCGCCGACAGTTTGCTCACGGCGTATGGATTGCGCGGGCAGGGTGGTTGCAATTCAGTGATGGGCAGGTGGGCTTCAGTGACCTGGCCATAGACATCACCGGAGCTGACGTACAGGAACGTACCCGTGAATCCGCGTGCCTTGAGGGCTTGCAGCAGGTTCAGGGTGCCCAGCAGATTGATGTTCAGGGTGCGCGCCGGATCACGAAAGGCGTCCGGGACGAACGTCTGGCCGGCCAGGTGAATCACCGCGTCGGGCATTTCCGGCCACAAGCCTTCGAGGCTGTCCGGCGCGGCGAGATCGTAGCGGCAAGGAACAGGCAGAAGCTCCCATTCCGAGGCATCGGCCTGCAAACGCGATTGGATGTGTTGTCCGACGAATCCAGTCAGCCCCGTGACAAACAGACGCTTTTTCAAACAGCGACCCCTCGGTCATACATTTCGTCAATTCCTACAGGCATTACGGAACGGTCTCATAAAGCTATAGGATCGCCCGTAAAGACAGACGAAAAGTTTTGTTGTAGTTGTTTGGTAGCCAATCTGTGCCATTTACTCGGCAATTTCAACAGGTCCAACCGTGACCGGTCAGTTCTCGTCAGCGTAGCCTGATTTATTCTCGCCGGGCGGTTCACGAATCCTCAACGGATGTGGTTAGAATGCCCCTCGTCACGATTAACCGGGGTTCGGCAGCGTCGTTTCGAAACTGCGAGAAACTGACCACTAAAACAAGAACGAAGACGGGCAGCAAGACGATGGACGAGCGCCAGTAAACACTGGCTCGAACCGTGTTTTCCCCGTCATAGCGTGAGGCTGCCGGGATGGCGGCGTCACCGTGGGATGCCATGAATTTCATTCTTTACTCCGACGTCAACGACAGCTCCATCAGCCAGAGTCTCGGCCGTCCCGAGTACAGTTACTACTTCGTGCTCAAGGCATATCGCCCTGTACTCGAAAGCCTTGGGCGAGTGCATGTGGTGTCCTCCACCGCCGAGGTCGATCCGCTCTACAAACAATTATTGGCCGCCGGCGAAGACAGTCTGTTCCTGTCGTTTACGCCGCCGCAGAAAACCCCGAACGACCTTGAGTGCCCGACGATCTGCGTAGTGGCCTGGGAGTTTGATTCGATTCCCGATGAGCAATGGGATAACGACCCGCGCCAGGACTGGACGCAAATGCTGGCGCGCCAGGGCCGGGTGATCACACTCTCCAGCCATACCGCCCGGGCGATTCGTCGGACCATGGGCGAAGACTTTCCGGTGCTGGTGTTGCCGACGCCGTTGTGGGAAAACTTCGCCGACATTCGTGGTCGTCACACCAGCGTCCCGATCAGTGCCGGCTCGACACTGGACATCAAGGGTTGCATCTTCGATACACGCACACTCGGGCTGAGCGCCGATGCACTGATTCCCGTCGTGCCGACCGCCGAGGAACTGGCGGCGCTCGAGGCCGAGCTTGAGGCATTGAAGCCACCGCCGCTGACGCTCAAGCGCCGCTTGGTGATTGCTCGCCATTACCTGCACATGTGGCGCCTGGACAAGGGTAGATCGCTGCCGATCCCGGTGCATCGCACTCATTTTCTAAGCCAGTGGTATTGGGAAGGGATTCGCGACTTGTTGTCGGAAGCCGCCCATCAGCGTTTCGCTGACTGGTTGCCGGCCATCGCCGGCCCGCAGACGATGGCAGTACCCGAGCCAGAACCGCGACAGTGGCCGGACACCACCGCCCAGGTCGAAACACAGGTTGACGGTGTGGTGTACGTCACCGTGTTCAACCCGCGTGACGGTCGCAAGAACTGGCATCAACTGATCAGCGCATTCTGCTGGGCGTTCCGCGAAACGTCTGACGCGACGCTGGTGCTGAAGATTACCCAAAGCGATCTGTCGTCCTACCACGACGAACTGATGACGTTGCTCGCGCAACTGTCCCCGTTCGCCTGTCGGGTGGTGGTCATGCACGGCTACCTGGACGACCCGCAATACGCCCGGCTGTACGAAGCCGCCAGTTACTACGTCAATGCCTCGCGCTGCGAAGGGCTGTGCCTGCCGCTGATGGAGTTCATGGCCAGCGGTAAACCGGTGATTGCCCCGGATCACACGGCCATGGAGGACTACATCGATGAGCGTGTGGCGTTTGTGGTCAAGTCCAGCGAAGAGCTGACCATCTGGCCGCAGGACACACGTATCATCTACCGCACCCTGCGTTTCCGGCCGGACTGGGGTTCGCTGAAAACCGCTTACGAAAACAGCTACCGTCTGGCCAAGGAACAACCGCTGGAGTATCAGCGCATGTCCTTCGCCGCCGTCGAACGCATGCACGATTACTGCGCTTTCGCCCCGGTGCAGAAACGCATGGCGGATTTTTTCGGGCTGGCGCCACAGGCTTTGCCGACAGCAACCGTGACGGATAACGCCCCATGCTGATCATTATTCATTCGGAAACCAACCAGCACACCATTGCCCAGAACCTTGGCCGCTCGGAGTACAGCTATTACTTCGTGCTCAAGGAGTACCGCCCCGTGCTGGCGCGGCTGGGGCGAGTGATAGAAGTCAGCGACCCGCAGACCGAAGTCGACGCCTTGTACATGGACTGTTTGTCCCGTGGTGAAGCGTGCGTGTTCCTGTCGTTCTCACCGCCTCATCGCACGCCGGTCAATTTTGCCTGCCCGACGCTGCCAGTGTTCGCGTGGGAATTCAGCACCATCCCCAACGAACCCTTTGCCGGTGACCCGCTCAATGACTGGCGCACGGTGTTGCGGGCAGCGGGTGCGGCGATTACGCATTCCAGCTACACCGTGAATGCGGTGCGCGAGGCGATGGGCGCCGACTATCCGATCATCGCGGTACCTGCCCCGGTATGGGACCGGTTTTCCGAGCGCGGCGCCCACTTGCAACGTCAGCCCTTGGCCAGTCAGGTGCGGTTGACGCTCAAGGGGTTGCTGGCGGACAGCCGCGAGCTCGACTTGCGAGCCTTCGGCCCCGTGGCAACTCGCGAAGGCGTGGGTATTGATTTCGAGGCCCCGCCGAGTGAACACGAGTTGGTCCTCGATGGTGTGATTTACACCTCGGTGTTCAACCCCGGTGATGGGCGCAAGAATTGGGAAGACATGCTCAGTGCCTTTTGCGTGACGTTTCGCGAGGTGGATGACGCAACGCTGGTGCTCAAATTGACGCACCACGATGCTGAAGAAGCACTGACTGACATCCTTCACCACTTGTACAAAAACCAGTCTTACCGCTGCCGGGTCGTGCTGATTTACGGCTATCTGGCTGACGCGGACTATGAGCAGCTGGTGCAAGCCACGAGTTACGTGGTCAACACGTCCTACGGCGAAGGCCAATGTCTTCCGCTGATGGAGTTCATGTCCTGTGGCAAACCGGCGGTAGCGCCAAGGACCACGGCGATGATCGATTATCTGGATGCCGATAATGCATTCCTGATTGACTCCACCGATGAGCTGACGGCCTGGCCACATGACCCGCGCAGGGCGTTTCGTACCTTGCGCTACGTTACCAATTGGGCGTCGTTGTGCAGGGCCTACCGATCAAGCTATGACGTGGCCAAGGGGGATCCCGAGCGTTATGCACGGATGTCCGTGCACGCAGTGGCCAGCCTCAAAAAATTCTGCAGCCAGGCCACTGCCGAGCAGCGGCTTGACGTATTTTTTGAGCGCCTGTTCGAGAGCCGTGCCGTGGAAACCCCTGAGGCATGATTCGCGCATTGGTCAGACGTTTCTTTCCAGAGACGAAACCCGAGCTCCAGCCCGCGCCGTTGCCGGTCGAGCAATCCCGTGTGTCGCCAAGAGAGGTGGGCTTGCACGATGCAATGCATGACGGCTGGTTTTCGGGCGACAGCGGCGAATTGCTCAAGGGCTTTGCGATCACCGCCGACGACACCTTGCTGGATGTCGGTTGCGGCGAAGGCGTGGCGACGTTGTTCGCGGTCCGCCAAGGCGCTTCGGTGATCTTCACTGACAGTGAACACGACAAGGTCCGCGAGCTTGCCCGGCAAGTGGCCGCACAATCGGATAAACCGAACCTGGGGCTGGTCAGCAACAGTTTGCCGCTGCCATTGGCCGACGGATGCGCGAGCAAAGTCGTGTGCATGGAAGTGCTCGAACACATCGACCAGCCGGAACCCTTCATGGCCGAACTGGTGCGCATGGGCCGTCCCGGCGCGCAGTACTTGCTGAGCGTGCCGTCCCCGGTGGGCGAGCATTTGCAGAAAGGCATCGCCCCGGCCAGCTATTTTCAATCGCCCAATCATGTGCAGATTTTTACCCCCGAGCGATTCGCCGCACTGGTGGAAGACGCGGGTCTGGTGATCGAACATCGTCAGGCCACCGGGTTTTTCTGGGTGATGGGCATGATCTTCTTCTGGGCCAGTGAGCGGGCCGCCGGGCGTGAATTGGGCGGTGCGGTTCGCGACCGGATTCAGGCGCCGTACCCGCCGCTGATGGAAAGCTGGGCGAAAACCTGGCAGGACTTGCTGGCCCAGCCCGACGGGTTGGCGATCAAGCAGATGCTGGACCGGTTCATGCCCAAGAGTCAGGTGATCATTGCGCGCAAACCCCGTGTCCAGGAGGGCGTATGAGCAACGAAAAACGGATCATGGACATCGAGTTGCTGCGCGGTATTGCGGTGCTTGGCGTGCTGTTTCATCACTTGCAGGACAGCCTGTTCGCGGCGGCTGTGCCGTTACTGCAGACGATCACGCTGTACAGCCAGCCGTGGTGGGGCGTGGATCTGTTTTTCGCGATCTCGGGCTTCGTCATTGCCCGTAGCCTGATCCCGGCCTTGCGCCGCTGCACAACGCGTCAGGAATATTGGCAGCAGACGCGCAATTTCTGGTTGCGTCGGGCCTTTCGTTTGCTGCCCTCGGCCTGGCTGTGGCTGGCGCTGATGTTGCTGGCGTGCCTTTTTCTCAACCGCTCCGGTGCGTTCGGCACGCTGCACGCGAACCTTCAGGCGACCCTGGCCGGCGTCGCGCAGTACGCCAACTTCCGTTTTGCCGACAGTTTTTATCGCTACGAGTACGGCACCAGTTTCGTGTACTGGAGCCTGTCGCTGGAAGAGCAGTTCTATCTGCTGTTTCCGCTGATGATCGTGCTGTTTCGCAAACACCTTGTGTGGCCTTTGCTGGCACTGGTTGCGGTGCAACTGTTCACCTTGCGCACGCCGATCCTGATGGTGGTACGCACCGACGCGCTGGCCCTCGGCGTGCTGTTGGCGATGTGGAGTACGCAACCGTCGTACCTGCGCTGGGCGCCAACATTCCTGCGTCGTCCATGGGCGGGTGTTGCCGCACTGATCACGGTGTCGCTGCTGCTCAGCTTCATGGCAACGGATCGTTTCACCTTCACTTCTTACCGGATCGGCGCGATTGCGGTGCTGTGCGCAGTGCTGGTCTGGATCGCTTCTTACAACCGCGATTACCTGTTGCCGCGCGGCGTGTTCAAGAACCTGATGACGTGGGTCGGCAGTCGTTCCTACGGAATTTACTTGATCCATATCCCGGCCTACTTGCTGGTTCGCGAATTCATTTTCCGTTTACAGGCTGCCGGGCTGCCGAGTCCGGCTGGCCATCCGATTCTGATGTTGCTGATGGCTGGCGGCCTGATCGTGCTGCTGAGCGAACTCAACTATCGCTTCATCGAAATGCCCATGCGCAACCGCGGCGCTTCGCTGGTCAAACGCCTGGGCACTTCCCGAACAGCCGTCCCATCCTCTGGAGCCACCTCATGCTGAGCCTTTTGAAGAAACTCACGGCGGGCACGCCCGCGCCTGTGCAGCCAGAGACACCGCCCGCGACGCCAGCGGCGGACAAGGTCGACCCGTATATGCTCGGCCTGCACGACGCGATGCTCAGCGGCTGGTTCAATCAGCAAACCGGCGAACTGTTCAGCGGGTTCCCGGTGACCCCCGAGGACACGCTGCTGGATGTGGGCTGTGGCGACGGCGGCAACGTGCATTTCTGCGGGATGCGCGGGGCGAAGATCATCATTGCCGATATCGACGCGGCCAAGGTCGAAGCGACGCGCCAGCGCCTGGGCGATACGCCGGCCCGCGACGTCGAATGCCATGTCACCGACTGCAACCCGTTGCCGATTGCCGATGAGACCGCCACACGGGTGGTGTCGACCGAGGTCATCGAGCACGTGGACGATCCGGCGCAGTTCCTCGCCGAACTGGTGCGCGTCGGTAAGCCGGGCGCGTTGTATCTGCTGAGCGTCCCGCACCCAAGCTCCGAAGACCTGCAGAAAGATATCGCGGCGGCCGAGTATTTCCAGAAGCCCAACCACATTCGCATCATCAGCGAAGAGCAGTTCAAGGCCATGGTCAGCGATGCCGGGCTGGAAGTGATCAGCCATAGCCAGTACGGATTCTATTGGTCGATGTGGATGCTGTTGTTCTGGGAAGCCAAGGTCGATTTCAGCAACCCGGACCATCCGTTGCTCAACCACTGGGCGGATACCTGGCAAGCGATTCTGGCTTCGCCACGGGGCACACAGATCAAGCAGGCGCTGGATGCCGTGGTGGCGAAAAGTCAGGTGATCATTGCGCGTAAACCCTGACTAGCCAGAGGTGGGAGCGACGGCCTGCAACAGGTCGTCCGGCACCGCCATGGGGTGCCGATCCGGTTGGCGGCCCATTATTGGCTGGAGCGAACGGCCCCACCATCAATCAACAGGTTCTGCCCGGTCAGGTAGCCCGCATGGCTGCTGCAAACGAAGGCACAAAGCGCACCGAACTCCTCGGGCGAGCCGAAACGTTTGGCCGGAATTTCGCTACGGCACTCGTCAAGGAATACCTCACTGTCTTGCCCCGACTCTTCGGCGGCAGCGACCAGGTTGTCACGCAGTCGATCGGTGTCGAATGAGCCCGGTTGCAGGTTGTTGATCGTCACATTGCGACTGGCAAGGTTTTCTTGCCGGGCAAGCCCTGCGATAAACCCCGTCAGGCCACTGCGCGCACCATTGGACAGACCCAGGCTTTCGATAGGGGACTTCACGGCACTCGACGTGATGTTGATGATCCGGCCAAATCCGCGTGCTGCCATGCCGTCTACGGTTGCCTTGATCAACTCGATGGGAGTCAGCATGTTGGCATCCAGCGCCTTGAGCCAGGCGTCGCGATTCCATTCGCGGAAATCCCCGGGAGGAGGGCCTCCGGCATTGTTGATCAAAATATCGAAATGCTCATGGGCCATGAGCGCTGCCGCCCGACCCTCGGGCGTCGAAATGTCTCCGGCGACGGCGATGACCGTCACTTCAGGATTTATCGCCCTGAGTTGACGGGCTGTTTCATTCAGCGTGTGTTCGCCTCGTGCGGTGATCACCACGTTCACGCCCTCGCTGACGAGTGCCTGTGCGCAGGCTTTACCCAGGCCTTTGCTGGCGGCGCACACCAGTGCCCAGCGTCCTGCTATTCCAAGATTCATGCGTGTTTGCCTGTAAGAAGGAAGCTCATGTAAAACGCTTGCCTGTTCATGCGTGATCCACCGCTGCAGACAGGTTTGGCGATCGGGTACTGATACCCATAAAGCGCCGCACTCTTTCCCCTTCGGCATCGCATCGTATGGTTTCAGGTGCCGCATCCAGTTGAATATTACCGTTCTCCATGAATACGACCCTGTCGGATATCGACATGGCGAAGTCCATTTCGTGGGTCACGATCAGCATGGTCATGCCTTCCTTGGCCAAATCGCGGATCACGTTCAGCACGTCGTTGACCAGTTCCGGGTCGAGGGCCGAGGTCGGCTCGTCGAACAGCATGATCTGCGGCTCCATCGCCAGGGCTCGAGCGATTGCCACACGTTGTTGCTGCCCGCCGGAGAGCTGGTGCGGGTACTTGTGGGCATGGGCCAGCAGGCCGACCTTGTCCAGTAGCGCATAAGCACGATGTTCACTCAGTTCGCCCGGCTGGCCATGGTAACGCGGCGCCAGAGTGACGTTATCGAGAATGGTGCGGTGCGGGAACAGGTTGAAGTTCTGGAACACCATGCCGATGTGCCGCACGCCTTTGCGCAGGCGGGAGCTGTTGGGTTTGTCCGACGCTTCGATGAATTTTTCGCCGAACAACAGAATGTCGCCCGTATCGATGCTTTCCAGGCCATTGACTGTGCGGATCAGCGAAGTTTTGCCGGAGCCGGATGGGCCGATGATCGAGACTACCTGGCCGTATTCGACATTCAGGTCGATACCCAGCAGCACTTTGTGCGTGCCGTAGCTCTTCTGGATGTTCTTCAGTTGCAGGATGGGCGTTTTGTTGTTGCCTGCGGCTTTGCGCGCAATGTCCGGCAACGCTTCGGCACTGGCCTTGAACTTGGCGATGGTGGCTGCGTCGAGTGTGTGCGGCTTGCGGAAGTTCAGGTCCAGGTAGCGCTCCAGACGCTGCAGGAAATAGCCGAACACGGTGACGATCAACACGTAGTAGACGCCTACCGCAGCCAGGGTTTCCATGACCAGGAAGTTAGTGGCATAGAGGCGTTGGCCGACCGTGAGGATTTCGGTCAGGGAGATAACCGAGACCAGCGATGTCAGCTTGACCACCGTGATGTATTCGTTGATCAAAGTGGGCAGCGAAATACGGAAAGCCTGGGGGATCACGATCAAGCGTTGCATGCCGAACAGGCCGACACCCAGTGCGCGCCCGGCTTCCTTCTGGCCCTTGGCTACAGAGATCAAGCCACCCCGATGGATTTCCGCCATGTACGCCGCTTCGGTGACCACCAGGGCCAGCAACCCTGCGTAGAAGGGGTTGGACAGAATCGGTCCGCTACCGGGAAACAATTGCGGCAGGTTGTAGACGAAGACCACCAGCACCAGCAACGGGATGCTGCGGAAGAACCAGATGTAGACCGCTGCGGGAATGCGCAGCAAGGGCGATTGGGACAGCTTGGCGGTGGCCAGGACAAAACCCAGCAGCATGCCGATGAACCAGGCCAGGGCACTGAGCTGGATCACCGTGACGCAGGCATTCCAGAAGTCCGGCAGGGAAAACAGGGAGAAGAAATACGACCAATCGAATTGCATGGGACACCTCGATCTGCCGCCCCGGTGCAGGGGAGGCAGATGACCAGACTACAAGGGCAGGTTCTTAGTTGGCAGTCGGTTCTTCCAAGCCATATTTCTTGAGGATTGCGGCATATTCTCCGCTCTTTTTCGTCTCCTCGAAGGCCTTTTGCACGGCCTGGTAGGTTTCGTCGTTACCTTTCTTGACGAAAATGCCCAGGGTTTGCTGATAAATCGGATGCTCGGTGGTGATCACCACCCGGCCATTGGTCTTTTCCGCGATCATTTTTGCCGCGCCAGCGATTTCAACCTGGGCCTGAATGTTCTTGGACAACAGGGCCTGAGTCACTTCGGGCGCCGAGGGGTATTCGCTGACGGTGATGGCGCCTTTATTGTTCGGCACGCAGTATTCATCGGACAGCTTGCGGAATTCCTTGACCCAGGTCGTGCCCTGTTCCAGGCCCAGTTTCAAGCCGCACAGGTCTTCAGGCTTTTTCGCATTGATCTCGCTGCCCTGGGGCACCATGACCGCGGCGCCGGTGTTGGCATAGGCGATGGTCTGGGCTTGAGTCTGGCGCTCCGGCGTGATGTACATGCCGGAAATGACCGCGTCGTACTTGCCGGAGTTCAGGCCCAGGATCAGGCTCGGGAACTTGGTGTCGACGAACTCGACCTTGGCGCTCATGTGTTTGGCCAGTGCCGTTGCCAGTTCGGGGTCCGAACCCACCACGTTTTTGTCCTTGTCATAGGACTCGAAAGGCGGGTAGGTGATTTCCATGCCGACCTTGAACGTGTCTACCGCGGCCATGCTCACCGAGGCGCCGAACATGCCGGCTGCCAATACAGCCAGGCTCAAGAGGGTTTTTTTATTGTTTTTCATCATTTACTGACTCCGGCGTAGGTAGGGGGTTTAGCTGAAAACGTCAATCAGGACGGTTGGGCCTGATTTTTCAAATGTCCGAAACTGGCGGGCTTGCGTGCCTTGCCTGGCAGTTGAACTTCCCCGTTGGCCACCCTCTGGCGCAGATACTGATAGGTCTGCAGCGCTTGGCCATACATGTGTTCGCCGATCGTGATCTCTTCGTAGTCGCTGCCTGCCTGGGCGAACCCGGGTAGCGGTTTGATCTGGGTGTGGTAGTCACAGGCATAAAACAGCGGGAAGGAATAACGCTCCTCCTTCACGCTGCGCACCCGGTGCGCAGTGGCAACGAATGCGCCTGCCGTCATCACTTCCAGCATGTCGCCGATGTTGACCACAAAGGCGTCGGCCATCGGTGGTGCATCGATCCATTGGCCAAGATTGTTCATCACCTCAAGGCCTGGTTTGTCGGCCAGGAGGATGGTGAAGCACTCGTAATCAGTATGGGCGCCAAGACCCGGAGCGTCATGGGCGGCACCGTCGTAGGGGTAGTGGATCAGGCGCAGCTTGGACGGCGGGCGGGTGACCAGGCTGTCGAAATAGTTTTCTTCCAGGCCCAGGGTCAGGGCGAAGCCGCCGAACAGGCGCCGGCCCAAGGCGAAGATCGCTTCGTAGTAGGCCTGCACCGATGCCTTGAAGCCTGCCAGCTGCGGCCAGTCGTTAGGCCCCAGCAATGGGGTGTTGGCCAGCACCAGTGGGTCATCTGCCGGGACTTCGAAGCCGATGTCGAAGGCTTCCTTGTGGTCCGGCTTGCCCTTGGAATAGACCTCTTCGCCTTCGGGCACAAAGCCCTTGTGGGTTTGCGAGGTGCCGATGTAGTGGCGCATCTTGGTGTCGAGGGGCTGGTCGAAAAAGTCCTTGGCCGCCTTGCGCAGGTTGGCGATCAGCTGCGGGTCGATACCGTGATCGGTGATATAGAGGAACCCGACTTCGCTGGCGGCGCGCCCCAATTGTTCGGCCACGGCCAGGCGGTGTTCCAGTTCAAAGCTGAACAGACCGGCGATGTTGACCACCGGGATGCTGTTGAAGTTGGCTTTGTGTGTGTCAGTGCTGGCGCTGTTGTTTTTATTGTCAGGCATGACGCGTCGGCTCCCTAAGGATGGCTTGAGTGGTGGAAACGCTCGAAGTGTTCGCGCTCGGTCTGGCCCATCCACACGTTCAATGACCACAGGTCGGCGACCGGGACATTGGTGAAGGGCAAATGATGCAAGTAGCCGTCGGCGCCGAATTCCGGAGTCAGGGTGCTGACCTGGTAACCGCGGGCTTGCTGCGAGCGCCAGATGCTTTCCCAGTGCTGCTGATGGAAAGCCAGTTCCTTTGCATACTCGGGAGCCGCCGGGTGCGGAACCTGCGGTCCCTGGTCATAACCAACCCGGGCCTGGATATGGTGAACCCGCTCGATGAAAGCGCTCAGGTCATCGGCCGGGTCATTCAACAGACGCTCGCAGGTCACGACCCAATGGCTGATGTCACTGGTGAACAACAGATCGGGCAGTTGCCGGATCAATTCCAGGGTCACCCAGGGGTTGAACAGCGAGCGCGAGCGGTGCGTTTCGAAACTGCAGACCTGGCCGTGCTTGCGTGCCAGTTCCAGTGCCTGACCGAAGAACTCCACTTGTTGTGGCAAGGACCAGCGGTCATTACCCGCCAGCACGTTGACGAAGCGTGGGCCGAGTTCAGCGGCCCAGGCGAGTTTCTGGTCGAGGTCATTGAGGTGGACGGCAGGGCTCGCCGACTGGTCCGGCAGCACGTCGTACGCGGTGAAGACTGTGCTGATATAGCCCAGGCGATTGGCCTGGAGAAAGGCGCCGAACTCAGCCCGTTCACGGGCGTCCAGTGGCAGGCGTGCTTCCATGCCATCGAAGCCCGCGTGCAGCAACTCCTCGAGCGCCTGAGCCTTGCTGGCGGTGTAACCCCACAGCGTGCGGAAAATTTCCAGCTTCATCGGTAATCCTCAAAAGTCCCGGGGTCTACTGCAAACGCACTTCGACGGCGCCAGGCTACTAAGAGGCTGGTTCGCTGTGGAGTCGATGTTAGGCACAGGCCGCGCACTGAAAGAATCTGAAAGTTCAAATGAATACTTCATACTTTCAATAACAAATAGCTAGCTACTTATCGCGCTTGCCAGAGGGGACTTTACCGGCGGGTACGTGTCTGCGCTGGCTACTGACGAGAGATGCCATTGCTACGGCATCATTTTGAAGACTCCCAAGCGACACCGGGCCGCCGATGGTTCGCTTTGGCTGTGACTGCCTGTCGAGTAGGGCAGCGTTCGGTGCAGACACCGTTTTGCTTTCTGCTGAACGCCTAAGGGGCGCATAGGCGTTCTACACACTCTGGGCCAAGAGTGGCCGGTGGTCGTTGCATTTCGCTTGTCGCCAGCGTTTGGCTAAGCTTAAGAAATCAGGGCGAACTGAAACCTGAGTGATAGCGGTCATCAGCGGATCTGGATTGGCATCAAGACGGTACTCCTAAAGGAGACGACTATGTATGCAGTTATAAGAGTCTACTTGGGTGCTGGTGCAAAGCAGCTTTTCGAGCTTTTAGAGAAGCGCCAGGCCGATGTTGAGGCTGCCCTGCGGACAGTGCCTGGCCTTGTAAGCTACACACTGCTGAATACTGGTGATGGCGGTACGTCGGTGACTGTTTGCACAGACAAGGCCGGCAGCGATGCGAGCTTGAAAGTGGCGCGCGACTGGATTCAGAAAAATGCCTCGAACATTCATGCGAACCCGCCGATCGTAACGGAAGGTCCGGTCATTGTGCAGATCAAATAGCGCACCTTCCGATCGATCTCATGACACTACCGGAGTCGCAAGTTGCCGACCGGTCCGCATTCTGGCGAGTGCTATACTTCGCTCAGATTGCATCAAGTGTGCAACGTTCTCCATGGTACAGATATCGACTGCGAATCTCGGTTAACGGCTGCCGGACAGAGGAGGTCTACAGCAAACACGGTATGGGAGGTGTGGCATGAATCGACACTATTACATCAGTGACAATCTCAACGATCTTGAAACCGTTGAAAATGAACTGGAAGCCAGTGGCATCAATTCCGAACAGATACATGTGCTCAGTGAAAAAGTTGCTGATGTTGAACAACATCACCTCCACGAAGTTAACTCGTTAATGGAACAAGATGCTGTTCACTCTGGTGAGATTGGTGCGGTGATCGGTTTGCCCCTCGCAGCACTGGTTCTGGGTGGCGCCTATTGGATGGGCTGGACCGAATCCGCCGCAGGCTGGATGCCTTTTATCTTCCTTGCCATTGTTATTTTGGGCTTTTGCATCTGGGAAGGCGGTTTTTTTGGGTTCCAGGTGCCGAACACTCACTTCCGCAATTTCAGTCAGGTGGTAAAAGAAGGCAAACATATCTTCTTCGTGGATGTTGAACCGAATCAGGAATCGGTCCTGGACCAGGTAATCGGACATCATCCAATGCTGAAAATCGCCGGCACGGGAGCGGCAGCCCCTCACTGGACAGTAGCCTGGCAGCACAAATGGCATCAGTTCAAACGAGTGATATCGGGTTAGTCCCTGGAGACTCAAGGCCATCCAAAGCAGGTTATTGACCAAAGAAAATGACCCGGCTGAGGAAAACATAATCTGCTTCGGTGGCCATCAGTCCGACGAGCACCAGCAAACACAATGGTGGCACCAATATGGCGTAGACCATGGCCAACCGTTCCCAGGCCATGTGCATGAAGATGGAGACAATCAGACCTGCCTTCAACAACATGAAAGTGATAATCAGGGCCCAACGAAGGTAGCCATGGAAGTGGAAGTAGTCGACCAGATACGACAGCGTGCTGAGGACGAATAACAGCCCCCAGATTTTAAGGTACAAACTGATTGGATGTTGCTGGCCCTGAGCATGTGCCATCACCTGTGCTCCTCTACCATAAATAGAAGAAAGCAAAAATAAACACCCACACCAAATCCACGAAGTGCCAGTAAAGCCCGGCAATCTCGACGTTCTGGTAGTTTCCGGAGCGCTCATAATCTCCCCGCATTACTTTCATCGCCACAATGCTGAGGTAGATCGCGCCAATTGACACGTGCAGCCCGTGAAAACCGGTAATCATGAAAAAGGTGGCACCAAATTGCGCCGCCCCCATGGGGTTTCCCCAGGGACGTACTCCTTCGCCTATGAGCTTGGTCCATTCAAATGCCTGCATGCTGACGAAGGTCACACCCAAGGCAGCGGTCGCCAGCATCAGGGCTGTGGTTTTCGCGCGATCACGGCGATAGGCGAAGTTGACGGCCATGGCCATGGTGCCGCTGCTGCTGATCAGCACAAAGGTCATGATGGCGATCAGAATAAGCGGGATTTCCCTGCCGCCGATCGTCAGGGCGAACACTTCGCTGGGGTTCGGCCAGGCGGTGGTGATGGTCATGCGTACCGACATGTAGCCGGTTAAAAAACAGGTGAATATAAACGTATCGCTGAGCAGGAATATCCACATCATCGCCTTGCCCCAGGGGACCTGCTTGAAAGCCTCCTTATCAGAGGCCCAGTCGCTGGCGATGCCCTGCCATCCCGGGGCAGGTGGCAAGCCTGGTGGATTGGATGAACTGGACTCGCTGGGGGCTTGTGGGTGCGATGCCATGGCTTTTCACCTCAGGCCGCAGAGTCTGGCGATGGATTCATAGGTTTGCGGCGTGCTGGTCAGCAGCGCGAACAGCACGAACCAAAGACCCAACAGGTAATGCCAATAGATGGCACAGAGTTCTACGCTGGCGCTGAGTTGCGGCAACGGCACGTGACGCAGGAGTTTGGCGACGGTTCTGCCCCAGGCAATCAACCCGCCCAGCAGGTGGAACCCGTGCACACCGGTCAACAGGTAAAAGAAACTGTTGGCCGGATTGCTGGCGACAAAGTAACCCCAGGCGACAAACCGCTGCCAGACCCAGAGTTGCCCCGCCAGAAAGGCAATTGCGAATACGCCCCCCAATGCAAAACCAATGACCGTTGCGTCCAGTCGATCCTTTCGGGCAGCCATGCGCGACCACTGCAGTGCGATGCAACTGCACACCAGAAAAGCCGAATTCAGCCACAAGGGCCATGGATTGGCCAGCGGCGCCAAGGGTTCTGTCAGGGGTAGCCAGTCGGCCATTTGCGAGCGGGCGATAAAGGCGAGCAGGAAGAGAAGGAACAACGAGCTCACCACAGCCAGAAACAGGCGCAGGCCTATTCTTGCAGTCTGGTTTCTATCAGCGGTGGCCTGAATACCTTCAGGATCGCGACTCCAACTGCCACCGGGGTCAGAGCCGTCGGCGTTTTTCAATAGCAGTCTGTTCATGTTTTAACGTCCGCTATCCGGGTTCCGGCACCAAGTTGCCGCATTTGCTCCAGTTCCTCGGCGGAGACCGTTTGCGGAACGAAATCCTGTTCTATCCCTGGCACGCTGTAGTCATAGGCCCAGCGATGCACCACCGGCAGCTTCGCTCCCCAGTTACCGTGTACCGGCGGGGTGTTCGGCGTTTGCCATTCCAGGCTGGCCGCGCCCCAGGGATTACTGCCTGCGGGTTTGCCTTTAAACGCACTCCAGGCCAGGTTGAACACAAACAGCAACTGGGAAACGCCGACGGTCAATGCGACCACCGTAATGAAGGCATTCAACTCTTGCGCCGACTGCGGGATGAACGCGTAGTTTTCATAGGCGTAGTAGCGCCGTGGCATGCCCTGGAAACCCAGGTAGTGCATGGGGAAGAAGATGGCGTAAGTGCCCAGAAAGGTAATCCAGAAATGCAGCTTGCCCAGGATGTCGTTCGTCATGCGCCCGGTTACTTTCGGAAACCAGTGATAAATACCGCCGAACACGACCAGTACCGGTGCGACACCCATGACCATATGAAAATGGGCTACGACGAAATAGGTGTCCGATAGCGGAATATCCACGATTACATTGCCGAGAAACAACCCGGTCAGACCGCCGACCAGGAAGGTGACGATAAAGGCCAGGGCAAACAGCATAGGCACGGTCAGATGGATGTCACCCCGCCACAGGGTCAGCACCCAGTTGTAGACTTTCAGTGCGGTCGGCACCGCGATGATCAAGGTGCTGATGGCGAAAAAAAAGCCAAAATACGGGTTCATTCCGCTGACATACATGTGGTGCGCCCAGACCACAAAACTGAGTACGCCAATCGCAATAATGGCCCACACCATCATTCGGTAACCGAAGATGTTTTTACGCGCATGGGTGCTGATCAAGTCGGAGACCAGACCAAACGCAGGAAGCGCAACGATGTAGACCTCCGGGTGGCCGAAGAACCAGAACAGGTGCTGGAACAATATCGGGCTGCCGCCCTGGTGATCGAGCTGCTGCCCCAGCGAGATCATCGCCGGCATAAAGAAGCTGGTGCCCAAGAGCTTGTCAAACAGCATCATGACCGCGCTGACAAACAACGCCGGGAAGGCCAGCAAGGCCATGATCGAGGCCATGAAGATTCCCCATACCGAGAGCGGCATGCGAAACAATGTCATGCCGTGCGTGCGCGCCTGCAACACGGTGGTGACGTAGTTCAACCCGCCCATGGTGGCGGCGACAATGAAAATCGCCAGTGAGACGAGCATCAGCACAATGCCCCACTCGACCCCCGGTGTTCCCCGGGCAATGGACTGTGGCGGGTAGAGCGTCCAGCCTGAACCCGTGGGGCCGCCAGGGACAAAGAAACTGGCAAGTAACACCACTACCGCCACCAGGTAGAACCAGTAGCTGAGCATGTTGACATAGGGGAAGACCATGTCGCGGGCGCCCACCATCAACGGGATCAGATAGTTGCCGAAGCCACCCAGAAACAAGGCCGTCAGCAAGTAAATGACCATGATCATGCCGTGCATGGTCATCGCCTGATAGTAAGTACTGGCATCCATGAACGCCAAACTGCCGGGGAAGCCTATCTGCATGCGCATCAAGTCGGACAACACCACGGCGATAAGCCCCACGAACAGAGCCGTCAATGAATATTGAATGGCTATGACCTTGTGGTCCTGACTCCAGATATATTTGGTCAGGAAACTTTTCGGCTCGTGCAGTGCTTCTGTTTCGGCTTGCTCCGCATAGGCCATCACGTCATCCTCCTGCTGAAGTTTCGGTGGACTCCTGGCTGCTTACGGCTCCTTTCCTGACTCCTTCTTGCTCGCATCAACGTCGGTATTCGCTTTGGACTTGATAAAAGCGATCAATGCGTTCAAGTCCTTTTCATTCGGAGCAAGGGTCGGCATGACGGCTGCATAGCCCTTGACGATTTTGGCATTGGGATTAAGGACCGACTCTTTTATATAGCCCTCATCAACCTTTACGCTCGTATCGTCGGCAAGGGTTTCAGTCTTGCCATACAGGCCCTGCCAGCTGGGGCCGACGCTCTTGCTGCCATCAACACTGTGGCAGGCCAGGCAGCCAAGCGACCCGGCCAGTCGCTGTCCCTGCGCCGACAAATCTTCACCAGGGCCCGACGCTTCGCTCGTAGAAAGTTCATCGTCCTGCCGCGCAGCACCCAGTGATTTGATCAAGGCGACGAGAGCACCCAGTTCATCGTCATTGAGAGTATAGGCCACCATAACCGGCGGGTAGCCCTGTACCAATCGGGCCTTCGGATCGAGAATCGACTCTTTCAGGTAGGCCTCGTCGACCTGCACGCTGGTGCCATCGGCGAGCTGTTCAGTGCGGCCGTACAGGCCCTTCCATCCCGGGCCGAGACTGGCGCTGCCATCCTGGCTATGGCAGGCCTTGCAGCCGTGCTGTTCGACCAACTGGCGGCCTTTTTCCAGCACGCTGTCTCGACTGGGCCTGGCAGCTGTCGCTAATGTTTGCGCAAAAGTAGGCTGGCCTTTTAGCCATTGATCGAAGACGTCCTGTTCTTCCACGATCATATGGCCGCGCATGTTGTAATGACCTACACCACAATATTCAGCGCAAAGGGTTTCATATTTTCCGGTTTTAGTCGGCGTAAACCAAAAGTACGACACCATCCCTGGCACCATATCCATCTTGCTGCGAATTTGCGGTACATAGAAATCGTGCAGAACGTCTTTAGCGCGCAGTAAAACTTTCACCGGCCGATCGAGCGGCAGATGAACTTCATTATTGATAACAAGCACATCGTCCTGCCCGACAGGATCCTTGGGATCAAGACCGAGGGGATTGGTGGAATCAACAAACTTGATATCCGATTTGCCCAGCTTTCCGTCTTGGCCGGGAAAACGAAAGGCCCACTGCCATTGCTGGGCGACCACTTCAAGTTCGTAAGCATTTTTCGGCACCCGGATGAAATCGTTGTAAACAACCAGACCTGGCGCCAACATCCCGGCAATACCTACCGAGGTAACGATAATTAACCATAATTCCAGTTTTTTGTTTTCTGGCTGGTAGGCCGCTCTGGAACCCTCTTTGTGACGAAACCGCATCACCGCTATCGCCATAAATACGGTGATGGCAATGAAAAATATTCCGCTAATGATCAGGGTGATGAACAGGGTGGTGTCTATAGACCCCCAGTTGGAAGCAGCCGGTGCCGCATGCCAAGGCGCTAGTAGGTGGAAGAGTACTGATGCAATAACGATTAGTATCAAGATAATTGCTATTGCCATGTTCTCTCATCCTGTTCCTGTTACTCATTGGTTATGCCAAAGCATCGCCACTGACGTCCAAGCAGGGCAGACAATTGCCACCCATCCCGGTGGCAAAGTCAGTGAGAAGTATAGAGCCATCGGGCTGTACCGTGAGGTCGGCAAGCGAGGCACGGTTGCCAGCTATACTCAATTTCAGATTACGGACGGCAGTGATCGCCCAGATGCGGCCTGAAAGACGAACCCTGCCTATGCCTGGTAGTCAGATAATTGATGGCATTGAGAAGCGACGATAGCGACAGAGTCCAGCAATCCAAATTGGAGGTTTCGTCATGAGTGCCCTGACGATCGAGGGCTGGTGCAAACCCAACCCCGACCAAAAGTCCACCCCGATTGGGGAAATCCATTTTTACGTCGATGGCCCTCTGCATGTGCGTCTGGAGGAGGCCGAAGAGCGCTTGCAGAATTCCCACGAGCGTGAAGCCATGGTCGATGTCGATATGGACTCGATGGATTTGATCATGCCCGAGGGATACGCGCCCTTGTCTGACTGTCAGATGCGTGTCTATTTGCACCACGAACGCGGTCAGTTTCACCTGGTCGGGCACCGTGCGAGCGATGGCAGCCTGATCTATACCAACGCGGTTCTGATTGATCAACTGATTGAGTAGTGGCTACTTGATTCTCGGCATCGCACTTTCTGTGGGGGTAGGGCGGTGCCGAAACTCACTTTCAGTGCGTTATTTTTGCACTATCGCCACCCGACGACCGCTCATGAAGCACAGTAATCCACCCATCGCGGTCAGTGCGCTCAAGGCATAGAACATCGTGGGCGCGGGGGTGTGCATCAATAGAAAGCCACAAATCACCGGACTCAGGGCGCCACCGAGGGCCGCCAGGTTCTGGGCGCCGTAGTAACTGCCGCGCAGCTCTTCCGGGGCCAGGGTGTCGACGAAGAGGAATTCGGCCGGGTAAATGATCATTTCACCGAGGGTGAAGATGAACATCGCCACGCACCAACTCACCATGCTGTTGGCCAGGCTGAAGCCGATCAGGCCAAGGATGAACAGGCTGGTGCCCGCGACAATCCAGTAGCGCAGCTTCTCGCGATTGAGGAACCGGCCGATCTGGTACTGCAGCAGGATCACGCTGATGGCGTTGCAGGCGAGCAGGGCGGCCATGATTTCCAGGGCGCGTTTGGAATCGTGGGTCACCAGCAGGTATTGCGACAAGTAGAGGGTGTAACGCCCGTGCACCACGGTGCTGAGCAGACAGCCGCAAGTGAACATGATCAGGGTGCGGTCGTTTTTCAGGGTGACCAGGGTCTTTAGGAAACTCTGGGGTTGCCCAATGGCGGGTGTCTGCGCCGAATCCCTGGGAATGCCTATCATCAGGAAGATGCTGAAGAATGCGATGCCACCGGCAATCAGGAACGGTGCAATCGGATAGACCCCGGCAATCACCACGCCGAGCATGGGGCCTGTGGCATAGCCGATGTTGGTCAGCGTGTAGCGCAAGGAAAACGCCTTGGCCCGCTGGCCCATGGGCAGGTTTTCGCTGAGGATCGCTTTGGAGCCGATGAGGAACAGCGCTGATGCGGTCTCGGTGATCACCAGGGTAGCGGTGGTCAGGTAGAGGTTTTTGGCAAAGGTCAGCAGCACGAAGCCGATAGCGCTGGAGAGCATCGCCAGGATCAGCAGCCGGCGCTTTTCCAGGCGGTCGATGACATAACCGCCGTAAAGAGCGAGCAGGGTGGCGATGAACACCGCGATACCGAGCAGCAAGCCTACGTCCTGTTGGTTGAGGCCCAGCTTGTTGCTCAGGAACAGCGTGAGCAACGGACTGGTAATGGCGCGGCTGACCACGATGGTCAGTGAAACGATCATCAAGCGGCGGATAACGAGCGAGTAAGTGGCCACGGTGGTGCAAATGTCCTTATTCAGATTGTTGGTGTTCGCCGCAAAAGCACCGCAGTACCTGTGGGAGCGGGCTTGCTCGCGAAGAGGCCGGCACAAGTAACGCAATACTCAAGTCAACCACCGATCCAGAGTACGAACCGATTCCAGTTCTTCAATCCGCCACAACTGCCCGAGCAGTTCCTCAACCCGCTCCCGGGACATGACCCGCATCGCCAAACTGAAAAACTTCTCCTCCAGCGCCGCATCACTCAGCGGATTTCCCGGCGCGCCCAATGGCACTTCAACGCACAGGCTCGCTTGCCGACCGTCCACGGTCCGCAGTGTCACCACGGGCTCGCCATCCTCGGACAGTTGCGGGTCCACTTCCAGGTGAATGCGCGACAGCCAATGGGTAATCCGCGGATCGCTGCGTTGTACATCGTCATAGGCCTGCAACCGGCAATGACCCAGCACCAGTCGCGAAGCCAGCGCATAGGGCAAGCTCATCTGTGCTGCCGCGAGGGTGCTGACGTCCTGACCACCGCACATGTCCTTAAGAAAACTGCACAGCGAAACCTGCACATCCTCGACCTGATCGACCGGCACATTCAATTGGTCGAGCAAAAGCCCCAACGCATCGATAGCCGAGTGGGTGCCGCGACAAGAGGCGTAAGGCTTGATCGAACAGCGGGCGAGCTTCCACACCACGCCGAGATCGGCATCCAGCGCTGCGGGCGTTGAGTTGGCTGTGGCGAGCGTTTTCAGAAAACCGCCCCAGACATCCTCGAACAACTGTGTCGGTCCGCTGATGCCCTGTCGGGCAAATCGCGCCGCCAGTATTCCACCTTCGGCGGCGCGCCCGGTGTGCAGTTTTTTGCTCTGCGAACCGTCGTGGATGAACGCCCACAGGCCACCGCTGAAGCTGCCGGCAATGCCCAGTGCCGACAGGGTTTTCCGTGCATCCAGGCCCAGGATGCGCGCACTGGCCGCCGCCGCGCCGAACACCCCGCAGGTCGCCGTGGAGTGCCAGCCAGCGCCGTTATGGGCTGAGTAACCGCCGCAGGCTTCGAGTACCCGGCGCCCGACTTCGTAACCGATCACCACGGCGGTGATGAACTCGCGGCCGCTCACCGGTTGCCCGGCCATCGACACCGCCGCCATGACCGCCGGCAGCACTACGGCGCCGGAGTGGTCGCAGCCACCGGTGTCGTCCAGTTCCAGGGCATGGGCGGCAATGCCGTTGAGCATGGCTGCCTGAGCGGCGCCGACCCGCTGGCGAGTGCTCCAGACCAAGGTGTCGCCCGTTTCGTCTGCGAATACCTGCTGTGCCGTTTTCGCTACTTCGCTGTCTGCCCCGGCGAGGGTCGCGCCGAAAGTATCGAGGATGTGACGCTTGGCCTGTTCCACCAGTGCGGGCGGAAGGTCCTCGAACCGAGTATCCACGCAAAATTTCGCCAGTCGTTGCATGCGCTCGGTCATAACAGATAATCCCGATAATGCCGCTCATACACTGAGGCCGGATGATCCTCGGTCACTGGCACAGCCGACTCGCCCCACCACTGGGCGACCTCGGTACCTGTGGCGATCCACACGTCATCGTGCTGCATAATCCCCTCAAGCAATTCACGCAACACACCAATCCGTCCCGGCGTGGCGATGATCTCCGGGTGCAGGCGCAGCACGTAGCACAGGCCGAAGCGATGAAACCCGGCGAAGTCCATTTGCAGATTGCCCAGGGTGTGGCTGTAGGAAGCGATCCGCGATTGCGCCGGCGGCACCGCCGGGCTGAGATTGAAGGCGAAGTAGGGTTCGTCCTCCAGCTCGTAATGCAGGGGCAACTCGATCACGTCGGGCGCGGTCGGGTGAGCGAACGGCAAATCATCACCACGCCAGGACGACGACCAGCGAATGCCTTGATCCCTCAACGCCTCGATTAAGCCTGGCGCACCGTTGCCGGCGGGGATGCGCAAACCGGTGGGACGCTGGCCGGTCAGCGTTGTCAACGCCGCGCATCCTTTGGCGATGTCGGCGCTCTGCGCGGCGAGGTCGAGGTTGTCGTAGTTCTGATGGCGATATCCGGCGCAGGCAATCTCATGCCCGCCCGCCTGGATCGCACGAATATGCTCGGGGTTTTCCTCGGCGACGATACCGGGTACGAACCAGCTGCTGGAAACACCGAGCTCCTTGAACAAAGCGAGCAAACGCTCGACGCCGCGTTGGGTGCCGTAGCGCCAGACCGACAGGGTCTTGTCGCGCCCCGCGACTTCCGGGGCCTGGGTGAGGATGCCGTGGATGTCGTTGTAATCGACGGTCAGCACTACCGCGCAGCGATAGCCCTTGGGCCAGACAGTGGAATCAGCCATGGTGATGCTCCTTCAGCCACCACTGGGCGACATCGCGGCAGGTGGCGAACCACACGTCGTCGCGTTGGCGCATGTGTTCAAAGAGTTTTTCCAGCAGCAGGATGCGCCCTGGTTTGCCGGTGATCTTGGGGTGGAACAGGGTGGTCAGGCACAGCCCTTCATCCATGGCGCCGTCGTATTCGCGGCACCAGTTGTCCAGGGTCAGTGCGTAGCTGGCGGTGCGGTCCAGCCCGGACGGGAAGTCCGGGGCCCGTGTGTAGGCGATGGAGGCGTAGTCGTCCATTTCCCAGCGGCCGGGGATTTCCACCAGCGGCGTGGCATGGCCCGGCACATTGACCAGGTACGGCCGGTCATCGCCGCGCATGCTGCTGGAGTAAGTCACGCCGGCCTCCACCAGCATCGCCGGGGTTTCGGCCCGCCAGTCGCCGGACGGCGTGCGGAAACCTTCGGCGCGGATGTGCAGGTGCTTCCAGAACACCTCGCGGGACAGCTTCATCACGTCCTTTTGCTGTTCCAGCGTCAGGGCGTAGAAAGATTCGTGTTTGTAGCCGTGATAAGCCACCTCATGCCCGCGCTCGACAATCGCCTGACACTGTTTCGGCCAGTTCTCCACGACCCAGGCCGGGACAAAGAACGTCGTCGGGATACGGAATTCGTCGAGCAGATCGAGAATCCGCGGCAACGCCCGGTACGGGCCGTAACCACCGAAACCGAAGTACTCGGGCTTGCGCCAGATCGAGCCGTTGAGCATCGCATCGCCGGTGGGGCCGTCGAGGTCGAAGGCCAGGGCCAGGCTGGCTTTGTGCGGGCCGGGCCAGGTGGGGTGGGGTGAGGAGGACATCGTTGGTACTCCATTAAACTATTGGCATGTGTAGCAGCTGCCGAGCCCGCGAGGCTGCGTTCGGCTGCGAAGCAGTCGTAAATCCTGACTACGCGGTCTGTCAGGCAAACCGTGTGCACCGGGATTGCGAGGACTTCGTCCTCGGACGCAGCCTCGCAGGCTCGGCA
>NZ_AKJM01000100.1 GCF_000282335.1 Pseudomonas sp. GM48 | reverse complement strand
TGCGCGAGCAAGCCCGCTCCCACAGGGGAACGCATTCCAAATGTGGGAGCGGGCTTGCTCGCGAAGAGGCCGGTACAGGCAACAAAAAACAATGCCCATCAGAGGCAAAACCTCAAATAACCGTGAGGCCAACACCGTGATCAAGACCCTGGACCACCTCCCGCATCCCCATGAGAATGCGGCCGCCCTCGCCGGCCATTTCACCGATCTGGCGCCGCCGCTCAACGAACGCCAGGCCCACCTCGAAGCCTCGCGCTGTCTATATTGCTACGACGCGCCCTGCGTGAATGCGTGTCCGAGCGAGATCGACATTCCTTCGTTCATCCGCAACATCCAGCAAGACAACGTGCAAGGCGCAGCGCAGAAAATCCTCTCGGCCAACATCCTCGGCGGCAGTTGCGCCAGGGTTTGCCCGACGGAAATTCTTTGCCAGCAAGCCTGCGTGCGCAACAACGCTCACGAATGCGCACCGGTCATGATCGGCCTGTTGCAACGCTATGCCGTGGACAACGCACATTTCAGCACTCACCCGTTCCAGCGTGCTGCCGCCACCGGCAAACGCATCGCCGTGGTCGGCGCGGGCCCGGCCGGTTTGTCCTGCGCCCACCGCAGTGCCATGCACGGGCACGACGTGGTGATCTTCGAGGCGAGGGAAAAAGCTGGCGGCCTCAACGAGTACGGGATCGCCAAATACAAACTGGTGGATGACTATGCGCAAAAGGAGCTTGAGTTCTTGTTGGAGATCGGCGGGATTGAAATCCGCCACGGGCAGAAACTCGGGCAAAACCTGACCCTCAGCGAGCTGCATCAACAGTTCGATGCGGTGTTCCTCGGCCTCGGACTCAACGCCAGCAAGCAACTGGGCCTGGCCCACGAAGACGCGCCCGGCCTGCTCGCCGCCACCGACTACATCCGCGAACTGCGCCAGGCCGATGACTTGTCGCAGTTGCCATTGGCCGATCATTGCATCGTGCTTGGCGCGGGCAACACCGCCATCGACATGGCCGTGCAAATGGCCCGCCTCGGTGCCCACGACGTGAATCTGGTGTACCGGCGCGGTGCCGAAGACATGGGGGCCACCCATCACGAACAGGAGATCGCCAAGGCCAGTCAGGTGCGACTGATGACCTGGGCGCAGCCCGAAGAAGTGCTGCTCGATGACCACGGCCGTGTGCGCGGCATGCGTTTCGCCCGCACCCATCTGGTCGAAGGTCGCCTGCAAACCACCGGCGAAACCTTCGAACTGGCCGCCGACGCGATCTTCAAAGCCATCGGTCAGGCCTTCGACAGCAACGCCCTCGCCGATCCGCTGGCGCGTGAGCTCAAGCGGATCGGGGAGCGCATTGAAGTCGATGAAAAGCTGCGCACCAGCATCCCCGGCGTGTATGCCGGCGGCGACTGCACCAGCCTTGATCAAGACCTCACCGTGCAAGCGGTACAACACGGCAAGCGCGCCGCCGAGGCGATCAACGCTCAACTGATGCTCAACGTGGAGGCTGCGTAAATGGCCGATCTGTCGATTGTCTTCGCCGGCATCAAAGCACCCAATCCATTCTGGCTGGCCTCCGCGCCACCGACCGACAAGGCCTACAATGTGGTCCGCGCCTTCGAGGCCGGCTGGGGCGGCGTGGTCTGGAAAACCCTGGGGGAAGACCCGGCGGCGGTGAACGTGTCGTCGCGCTACTCGGCGCACTTCGGGGCGAACAGGGAGGTGCTTGGTTTTAACAACATCGAGCTGATCACCGACCGCTCGCTGGAGATCAACCTGCGGGAAATCACCCAGGTCAAAAAAGACTGGCCGGACCGTGCGCTGATTGTGTCCTTGATGGTGCCCTGCGTCGAAGAATCCTGGAAACACATCCTGCCACTAGTTGAAGCCACCGGCGCCGACGGCATCGAACTGAACTTCGGTTGCCCCCACGGCATGCCGGAACGCGGCATGGGCGCGGCGGTCGGCCAGGTGCCGGAATACGTGGAACAGGTCACCCGCTGGTGCAAGACCTATTGCTCGCTGCCGGTGATCGTCAAGCTCACGCCGAACATCACCGACATCCGTGTCGCCGCCCGTGCTGCCCACCGTGGCGGTGCCGATGCGGTGTCGTTGATCAACACCATCAACTCGATCACCAGCGTCAACCTCGAACGCATGGTCGCCAACCCCATGGTCGGCAGCCAGAGCACCCACGGCGGTTACTGCGGCTCGGCAGTCAAGCCGATTGCCTTGAACATGGTCGCCGAAATCGCCCGTGATCCGCAGACCCAAGGCCTGCCGATCAGCGGCATCGGCGGCATCGGCAACTGGCGCGACGCCGCGGAATTCATCGCCCTGGGCAGCGGCGCGGTGCAGGTGTGCACGGCGGCGATGCTGCATGGTTTCCGGATTGTCGAAGACATGAAGGACGGTTTGTCACGCTGGATGGACAGTCAGGGCTACGCCAGCGTCGCGGAATTTTCCGGGCGCGCGGTGGGCAACACCACAGACTGGAAGTACCTGGACATCAACTATCAGGTGATCGCGAAAATCGATCAGGAGGCGTGCATCGGTTGTGGTCGTTGCCATATCGCGTGTGAGGACACATCGCACCAGGCGGTGGCCAGCCTCAAGCAAGCGGACGGGACTCACAAGTATCAAGTGATCGATGAGGAGTGCGTGGGCTGCAACCTGTGCCAGATCACCTGCCCGGTGCAGGACTGTATCGAGATGGTGCCGGTGGAGACTGGCAAGCCGTTCCTGGACTGGAATCATGATCCGAGGAATCCGTATCACGTCAGCCCTTGAAATCTGCGGCGCCTGATCTGGCGCCTTCGCGAGCAAGCCCGCTCCCACATTTGAAATGCATTCCAATGTGGGAGCGGGCTTGCTCGCGAAGAGGCCGGCAGCTACAAAACAAATCTCAGGGCTCCAACCCGATCCCCCGCAAAATCACACTGGTCACCGTCTGCACCGCTCGCTCGAACTGCATGTCCGACAGCGGCTGATGGTCGTTGAGAATATTCACCTGGTGATCGAAGTCGGCGTAGTGCTGGGTCGAGGCCCAGATCATATACAGCAGGCTCGAAGGCTCCACCGGCAGGATGCGTTTGTCGTCCACCCACTGGCGGATTTTCGCTTCCTTCATCTTGGCCCAGTCGTACAGGCTCGCGTCCAGCGCTGCGCCGAGGGTCGGTGCACCATGGATGATTTCGTTGGCCCAGACTTTCGAACCATACGGCCGGCTGCGGGAATGGTTCATCTTGGCGCGGATGTAGCTGCTGAGTACCACTCGCGGGTCATCGAACATCTCGAAACACAGCGCGTCCTGCTTCCAGACTTCCAGCAAGTCGAACAGCACGGCGCTGTACAGTTCGGTCTTGGTGCTGAAGTAGTAATGCAGATTGGAACGCGGCAGTTGCACTTCAGCGGCGATGTCGGCCATGGCGGTGCTGCCAAAACCCTTTTCAGCGAAGACCTTTTCCGCCCCCAGCAGAATTTTTTCGACGTTACTGCGACGAATCTCGATCTTGTGATTGCCCATGCCGATCCCCAACAACGTTGACCAAGACTAGCATCCGCTCTGGACCGCGGCGACAGGGGAAAACGAAACTTCGTACAGCCGCTGTCGTAAAGCTAAACTCTGCGCACTTGTAAACGACCTGAGGTGCCCACGATGCTGCTGAAGAAAACCCTGACCATCACCGCCCTGCTCGGCTCGCTGCTCGCCGCGTCTTCGGTGTTTGCCCACGCCCACCTGAAAAGCCAGACACCGGCCGCCAACAGCACCGTCGCCACGGCAACGGAGTTGCGCCTGGAGTTCTCCGAAGGCGTCGAGGCCAGTTTCACCAAAGTCACGCTGACGAAGGATGGCGCACCGGTGGCGGTAAAAGCGCTGACCACCAAAGGCAGCGACAAAAAGACCCTGATCGTCACCCCGGCCGCGCCGTTGACGGCGGGTGCCTACAAAGTCGAATGGCACGCTGTGTCGGTCGACACCCACAAAAGCGAAGGTGCCTACGCCTTCAAGGTTGGCCAGTAATTCATGACGAGCGCCTTGGTGCTGTGCCGCTTCCTGCATTTCATCGTGGTGTTGATGCTGTTCGGGGCCTGGGTGTTCAGGCCTTTGCTTTCGAGTGGCGAAACTGCACTGGATCAGCGGCTGGCACGGACTTCCCGTTGGCTGACCGTGCTGGCGCTGGCCAGCGGCGTGTGCTGGTTGCTGCTGATTACCGCGAGCATGGCCGGGGCCTGGGACGCAGCCTTCGATCCGCCGACCCTGAACCTGGTACTGGGCAGTACCTTTTTCGGTCAGGTCTGGCGCTGGCATTTGCTGATCAACATGGTGTTGCTGGCGTTGCTACTGACGCCCCTGCGCACCAGCCTTGTGCTGCGTCTGATCCTCAGCGGCCTGCTGGTGGCCACGCTGGCCCCGGTCGGCCACGGCGCGATGCTCGATGGCACCGCAGGACATCTGCTGATCCTCAATCAACTCATTCACTTGATCTGCGTGGGTGCCTGGCTCGGCGGCTTGATGCTGCTGGTGATGATTCTGCGAGAGCCCGCGGGGCATTCGATCCGCGTGATGTTGCGGCGCTTCAGTGGCGTCGGTTACGGGTTGGTCGCTGGGTTGCTGATCACGGGCCTGATCAATGTGCGGGTGCTCACCGGGGCATTCTGGCCAACGCCGCTGTTCACCGGCTTCGCCTTGATCCTGTTGATCAAGGCTGTGCTGGTGGCGGCGATGTTGGGCCTGGCGTTGTTCAATCGACTGCGCATCAATGATTGCGAGCAGCGTCTGGCGACGTTGCGGGCCAGCGTGATGCTCGAATGGTTGCTGGGACTTGGCGCGGTAGCGGCGGTTTCATTGCTGGGCACCCTGCCGCCGATGATTTCCAGCTGACAGCCCCATCCCCATCGAGCGCGGCAAGGCTCAGGCACGCACCAGCATGTAAACGGCGACGACCAGGCAGACACTGGCAAACCCGACCTGCAACGCCCGCGCCGGCACCCGGGCGCAGAGCTTGCGGCCGATGATCATGCCGGCGATGCTGGCGCCAATAAAGGTGGCGCCGACACTGTCGATGCGCACGCCGGCATGGAGCGCGCCGATCACGCCGATGGCCGAAATCAGGCAGATCACCATCAGCGAGGTGGCGACGATTCCGCGCATCTGCACATCGGTCAATTGCTTGAAGGCCGGGACGATCAGGAAGCCGCCACCGACACCCAGCAACCCCGACACCACACCGGTCACCGCACCGAGGGCCGCGAGGGTCGCAGTGCATTTGGCGGTCCAGGAAAAGCGTCCGGTCTGTTGATCGAGCATGCAGTTTTTCTGGCCCCAGTTGGCGTGGCCGTGATCGCTGGGCCCCTCATCCTTGCGCTCGCGGCGCAACATCCGCCCGGCCACCATGACCATCAGCAGACTGAACAGGATCATCAGGATTTTTTCCGGCAACTGATGGGCGAAGTAGATACCCACCGGCGAAAATACCGCGCCGAGCGCTGCGATCAACAACGCCGCACGGTAACGCACCAGGCCATGACGCAAACCATCGATGGCGCCGACCGCCGCCGCACTGCCCACCGCAAACAACGCCACCGGAGCGGCCTGAGTCATGCTCCAGCCCAACCCCAACACCAGCGCCGGCACCGCGAGAATTCCGCCACCCGCACCGGTCAGCCCCAACACCAACCCCATCACCACGCCAAACAGACTTGCCAGCAACATAAAACACTCGTGATCCGCGACTGAACTCCGGGAACGCCCGGTATCGATGGATGACAGGATAGAGCCCGCGCAGGATTTTTCATTAACTGAATGCAGGTGAGACTGGTCAGCGCAGGGAAAATGAATCTACCCTCAACGCTTATCCCGAAAGAATTGGCCACCATGCCTGCCCTGATAGAAGCTTTTTTTGACGATGCCTCGTCGACCTACAGTTACGTGATCTACGAAGACGATGGCGGACAATGCGCGATTGTCGACGCGGTGCTTGACTACAATCCCGCTGCCGGCCGCACGGCCACCTCCCAGGCCGACAGGATCATTGCCTTCGTGCGCCAACACCAATTGCACGTGCAATGGCTGCTAGAAACCCATGCCCACGCCGATCATCTGTCCGCCGCGCCTTATCTGCGGCGCGAGCTGGGCGGCAAGATCGCTATCGGTCAGTCAATCTGCAAGGTCCAGGACGTGTTCAAGGCCCTGTTCAACCTTGAGCCGCAGTTTCGCAGCGATGGCTCGCAGTTCGACCACCTGTTCGCCCCGGATGAATCCTTCAGCATCGGCAACCTCAAGGCCACCGCACTGCACGTGCCCGGCCATACTCCGGCGGACATGGCGTACCTGATCGACGGCGATGTGATTCTGGTGGGCGATACGCTGTTCATGCCCGACGTCGGCACTGCGCGCTGCGACTTTCCCGGCGGCAATGCCAACCAGATGTTCGCCTCGATCCACAAACTGCTGGCCTTCCCCGCCAGCGTGCGCCTGTATGTCTGCCACGACTACCCGCCCGAGGGCCGCGAACCGCACTGCGTGACCACCGTCGGTGAACAGCGCAAAGGCAACATCCACGTGCGCGATGGCATCGACGAAAATGCCTTCGTTGAAATGCGCACCAAGCGCGATGCCGGGCTGGGCATGCCGACGCTGTTGCTGCCGGCAATTCAAGTGAATGTACGGGCGGGGAATTTGCCGCCGGCCGAGGACAATGGCGTGACTTACCTGAAAATCCCCCTGAACAAATTCTGACCCCGTAGCAGCTGTCGAGCACCGCGAGGCAGCGTTCGGCGACGAAGTCGTCGCAAAACCTGCACCCGTGCTCGTTCAGGTAAACCGCGTTGGCTGGATGATGACGGCTTCGCCGCCGAACGCTGCCTCGCGGTGCTCGACAGCTGCTACAGGGCCATCGATTCCGATCAATCGAATGTAAAGCGATCCACGTTAACTCACTCATTTTTGAAATGCGCAACGCCGCACAATTCTCGTTTAAAACACGCAGTCGTTCGTCGAGCCTGTTATTTCTGACAGTAGATGAACGTTTTCATTGGGTATCTGATTGCGCCTATCCCCCCAGTTGACCATCGGGGTCAATCAAGGAACTGGCGAAATGAACATACCCTCGAAAACACAGCGCTCACGGCCGTTCAGAAAACTTAATGTCTTTCTGTCCGGTCTTCTCTTCTCGACATTACTCAGTGCCGCGACACCGACGCCAACGCAGAGCACGAGTGAAGTTGACCCCACTCATGTCGAGACGTTGTCGGCTTCAATGACCGGCATTACCAACTTTGATAAACCGTTCAATGAATATACGTGGGTAACTGCCCATAATGCTTATTTGAATGACATGAAGGCTCAGCTTGAGCGTGGAGTTCGCGGCTTTATGCTTGATATTCATTTAGCCAAAAAACCGTATCCCGACCAAACCGACTTCGTGTATCTCTGTCATACAAATGGTGAAAAATGCGATAAAGCTGCCCAGGGAGGGAACGACCCTTTATTCTCAGCAAAAATGAACGAGGTTTTTATACCTTTCCTGAAACAGCACCCCAAAGAAGTCATAACCATATTTCTGGAATCACGCGTTCCCTACAACAACCTTAAAGAAGCCTTCAAGAACATTCCCGGCATAGAAGACTGGGCATTCAACATAAGTGATTTCGACAATTCCAATGGGTGGCCTACGCTACAGCAACTAATTGATAGTGGCCGGAGAATTATCATATTTGGCGACACCGATGAAATATCAAAAGGCTATAATCCGTCAGGAGTATCCGGAACAAAATTCAATGTGCTGCTTGACAATAGATTCGCGAATCAAAACATGTACGGCTTGGGTTCGGTTCTTCTCCATAACTGGTCCTGCGTTACCCGATACGGTCCTACCAAAGAGCATGAAAAATGGATTCCTCCGCAAGAATTCGTGCCTGAACAACCCGCAATACCAGAACGACCATGCACAGCCCCGGGCACACCGATCGGCTGTCCTCTTCCTGCAGAAGAAGCAAAACCGGAAATACCAGCTCGGCCGGGATACTATCAAACGATACCTGCAGACCCCGGAATCCCTTTAATAGACGCTAGTATCAGCGGCCGCCCAAGCTGGAAACGTCTGTTCTTAATGAATCAATTCCATAAAATAGACAAGGCTGAGTTTGATGCGGGAAACAAAGACAACAACCTGACCTATCTCGACCGTCGGGTAGAGCAGTACTGCGCACAGACAGCTGGCGCTCGTTATGTTCCGAACTACATCGCCATTGACTACAATCAGGTCGGTGACGCCTTTCCTTACGCCAAAGCGCTCACCCAAGGTGGATTCTATTTTTACGAAGGTAGTAACGCCGACCCTGCGAGAGATGCGGTATGCGTCTTGCCAACAGGCCAGGACCAGACACTAAAGCTACCCACTCAAGGCTGTGAAAATGACGAAATCCAATCCCTCGCACTTCGTGGCATTGCCAAAGGCACCCGCTTGACCGTTTACGACAATGGCGACGGTAATCAACAGGATGATTACAGCATCATTGATGTAACGCTCGATATACCACTTAACGCTAAATTGGTCATTGGCAGTTTTGAGCAAACCAGCAACTCAAATCTCTGGTATAGCATCCGCCACATTCACAACAATGGCCTGAACGGAAAAATCTCACGCATCAAGATCGAGCAGCACCCCAGCGACTTCACCGACGCGGCTATTGCCCTGCATGAGGGCAGAAATGGCAGTGAAAACATTGTGTGTACGGTTGGGCTCACTTCCGCTACCGCCTTTAATTTCGGCGGTGATTGCGACAATGACGAGGCCAAGTCTGCAACGCTGTTGTCGGCCAAAGCAGGCACCAAAATCACATTGTACGGCCAGTATGATTCCAACTCTTGCAAGCAAGGTTGCTTGACCATTGAGACCAAACGCAGCATTACCTGGCCTATACAAGTGGGAAATCTGGAGAGCAGTTATGAAAACGCCGACGTTAAAGTCACCCGCAGCGGCGGTACCCAGCAACTGGAAGGGAAAGTATCGTCCATCCGGGTCGAGTTCTTGCCGGATACCACACCGCCCGGCAAACCACTGAACCCGGTCATCTCAACCATCACTGGAACTTCTGCGACGCTGAATTGGACGGCAGCTTCCGACAACATCGGTGTCGTGGGTTACAGGGTCTCCCTCAATGGCGCTTCGCCGGTCACTGTCACAAGTACCCAGCACATCTTTAGGGGGTTGGCCGACGGTGTGCAGTACACAGCAGAGATCAGGGCGCTGGATGCTGCCGCAAATATCTCGGCGCCAAGCACGATCACCTTTACTACATTGGATGCAACACCACCGACGCCCCCTACGGAGCTGGAAGTCACCCCTACGGCGGTCAACGGAATGGCAACCGCAAGATGGCAACCCTCCCACGATACTTTTGGCATCGCACGCTATGAGGTCTGGAACAACGACAAACTCATCGCCTACCAGCCCAGCAATCTATGGATATTTACCTTCCTGACACTTGATCGAACCATTCCCAATGTAATTAAAGTTCGGGCGACAGATAAGTCCGGGCTGTTTTCAGAGTTCGCCCAGTACATCCTTGAACCTACAGCAATCGAACCACCGAGCGATCTGCATGTGCAGGATATAAGCAGTACGTCGGCCAAAGTGAAATGGACCAAAATCAGCGAGGCGTCGGGATATAAGTTACAGATCAACTCGAATACGCCAGTCGACGTTTCAGATCCTGCCTACGGCTATCAGATCACCGGGTTGACGCCGGATACCACGCAGACCATAAAAGTGAGTGCCGTTTACGCGTCCGGGACCTCAGAACCGGCGAGTATCGACTTCAAAACGGCGGATGCGCACCTACAAAAACTGCCAAAAAATCTGCGTGTTATCACAAACAAGGCACCAGTACTCACCCTCGGCTGGGATGCGCCCAGTGAAGCTGAGAACCTCACAGGTTACAAAATATCTCAGGGGATTTTTTCGGTTGGCTATGGGCTGAATATTTACCGCCATACAATACTTGCCCAAAAAGGCAATGAGTACACATTCAAACTTTCTGCCGTCTACAGCGATATAGGTGAAACCGAAAAAGATCGGGTCGCCATCACTGTCACCGCTGAATAGTCCAAGACTCCACGCCATACACTTTGTTGCTTACAGTGTATGGCGTGCGAGACTTGTCATTTCCAGGATTCGCCTATCGGCTGCCTCCTCTCAACTCCCCAATGTCAATCCATTCGCCGGCAACGGCAATGCCGTCTTATACCTGACCTGCTTCAACGCAAAGCTCGAACGAATGTTCGCCACCCCCGGCACCTTGGTCAGAAAGTCCATCATGAAACGCTCCAGCGACTGGATGGTCGGCACCAGCACCCGGATCAGGTAGTCCGGATCGCCGGCCATCAGGTAGCACTCCATCACCTCGGGGCGATCGGAAATCGCCTCTTCGAAATGCTGCAACGCCTCCTCCACCTGTTTTTCCAGGCTGACGTGAATGAACACGTTCACATGCAGCCCCAGCAGGTCGGCGTCCAGCAGCGTCACTTGCTCGCGAATCACCCCCAATTCTTCCATGGCCTTGACCCGGTTGAAACACGGCGTCGGCGACAGGTTCACCGAGCGCGCCAGGTCGGCGTTAGTGATGCGTGCATTCTCCTGAAGGCTGTTGAGAATGCCGATGTCAGTACGGTCCAGTTTGCGCATGAGACAAAACCACCAGTTTTTTATGTTTATGCAGATTTTTTATCTGCAAATGATCTTTAGCGCAACGAAACAGAGAGAAATATTCTTCTTGGGCGGGCCTATGATTGTTGTAGGACAAGATTTCATTTACCGAATGAAATCTGTCAGCTCACTACAAGAAATTCACAAGATCGAGCGTAGAAGCCATGACCCAAGCGTACGAACCGCTGCGCCTGCACGTCCCCGAACCCTCGGGCCGCCCAGGGTGCAAAACCGACTTTTCCTACCTGCACCTGACCGATGCCGGCACGGTGCGCAAACCTCCCATCGACGTTGAACCCGCCGACACGGCTGATCTGGCCCGTGGCCTGATCCGCGTGCTCGACGACCAAGGCAATGCCCTCGGCCCCTGGGCTGAAAACGTGCCGGTGGAGATCCTGCGCAAGGGCATGCGTGCCATGCTCAAGACCCGCATCTACGACAACCGCATGGTGGTCGCCCAGCGTCAGAAAAAAATGTCGTTCTACATGCAGAGCCTCGGCGAAGAAGCCATTGGCAGCGCCCAGGCCCTGGCCTTGAACATCGACGACATGTGCTTCCCGACCTACCGCCAGCAAAGCATCCTGATGGCCCGCGACGTACCGCTGGTCGACCTGATCTGCCAGTTGCTGTCCAACGAGCGCGATCCGCTCAAGGGCCGTCAGCTGCCAATCATGTACTCGGTCAAGGACGCCGGTTTCTTCACCATTTCCGGCAACCTCGCCACCCAGTTCATCCAGGGCGTGGGCTGGGGCATGGCCTCGGCAATCAAGGGCGACACCAAAATCGCCTCGGCGTGGATCGGCGACGGTGCCACCGCTGAGTCGGACTTCCACACCGCCCTGACGTTCGCCCACGTGTACCGCGCGCCGGTGATCCTCAACGTGGTCAACAACCAGTGGGCGATCTCCACCTTCCAGGCGATTGCCGGTGGTGAAGCCACCACCTTCGCCGGTCGTGGCGTCGGTTGCGGCATTGCCTCCCTGCGGGTCGATGGCAACGATTTCTACGCGGTCTACGCCGCCTCTGCCTGGGCCGCCGAACGCGCCCGCCGCGGCCTCGGCCCGACCATGATCGAATGGGTCACCTACCGCGCCGGTCCGCACTCAACCTCGGATGATCCGTCGAAATACCGCCCGGCCGATGACTGGAGCCACTTCCCGTTGGGCGATCCGATTGCGCGCCTCAAGCAGCACCTGATCAAGATCGGCCAGTGGTCCGAAGAGGAACACGCCACGGTCAGCGCCGAACTGGAAGCCGAAGTGATCGCCGCACAGAAAGAAGCCGAACAGTACGGCACCCTCGCCGGCGGCCAGATTCCGAGCGCCGCGACCATGTTCGAAGACGTCTACAAAGAGATGCCGGAGCACTTGAAGCGCCAGCGTCAAGAGTTGGGGATCTGACATGAACGATCACAACAACAATATCGAGCTGGAAACCGCCATGACCACGACCACCATGACCATGATCCAGGCCCTGCGCTCGGCCATGGATGTGATGCTTGAACGCGACGACAACGTCGTGGTGTTCGGCCAGGACGTGGGCTACTTCGGCGGCGTGTTCCGCTGCACCGAAGGCCTGCAAGCCAAGTACGGCACCTCCCGTGTGTTCGACGCGCCGATCTCTGAAAGCGGTATCGTCGGCACTGCCGTGGGCATGGGTGCCTACGGTCTGCGCCCGGTGGTGGAGATCCAGTTCGCCGACTACGTCTACCCGGCCTACGATCAGATCATTTCCGAAGCCGCGCGCCTGCGTTATCGCTCGGCTGGCGAATTCACCGCGCCGATGACCCTGCGCATGCCCTGCGGCGGCGGCATCTACGGCGGCCAGACCCACAGCCAGAGCATCGAGGCACTTTTCACTCAGGTATGCGGTCTGCGCACTGTTATGCCGTCCAACCCCTACGACGCCAAAGGCCTGCTGATCGCCTCCATCGAAAATGATGACCCGGTGATCTTCCTGGAGCCAAAACGCTTGTACAACGGCCCTTTCGACGGCCACCACGAACGCCCGGTAACCCCTTGGTCGAAACACCCCGCCGCACAGGTTCCGGACGGTTACTACACCGTACCGCTGGACGTTGCCGCGATCGCCCGTCCGGGCAAGGACGTCACCGTGCTGACCTACGGCACTACCGTATACGTGTCGCAAGTCGCGGCTGAAGAAAGCGGCGTGGATGCCGAAGTCATTGACCTGCGCAGTCTGTGGCCACTGGACCTGGAAACCATCACCAAATCGGTGAAGAAAACCGGGCGTTGCGTGATCGTTCATGAAGCCACCCGCACTTGCGGCTTCGGCGCCGAACTGACGGCGCTGGTGCAGGAGCACTGCTTCCACTACCTGGAAGCGCCGATCGAACGCGTCACCGGTTGGGATACCCCTTACCCGCACGCGCAAGAGTGGGCGTATTTCCCAGGCCCGTCCCGAGTGGGCGCGGCGTTGAAACGGGTCATGGAGGTCTGAATGGGCACGCACGTTATTAAAATGCCGGACATTGGCGAAGGCATTGCAGAAGTTGAATTGTCGGTATGGCACGTCAAGGTCGGCGACATGGTCGTCGAGGATCAAGTGCTGGCCGATGTCATGACAGATAAAGCGATGGTGGATATACCGTCGCCAGTGCATGGCAAGGTGATCGCTCTTGGCGGTCAGCCGGGCGAAGTCATGGCAGTCGGCAGCGTGCTGATCAGCATCGAAGTCGAAGGCGCGGGCAACGTTAAGGAATCGGCGCAACCGGCTCCCGTCAAAGAAGCCCCGGTGGCCGCACCCAAAGTTGAAGCCGTGGTTGAAAGCAAACCGGTCGCTGCTCCGCGTCCGGCTGCCGTGTGCCAAGGCCCGATGGTGGCCCGCGAAGCCGATGAACGCCCGCTGGCCTCCCCGGCCGTGCGCAAGCATGCACTGGACCTCGGCATTCAATTGCGTCTGGTGCGTGGCAGCGGCCCAGCCGGCCGCGTACTGCATGAAGATCTCGAGGCCTATCTGGCCCAGGGTCAGGCGAATGCTTCGGCGCCAGTCGCAGCCGCTTACGCTCAGCGCACTGATGAACAGCAGATTCCGGTGATCGGCATGCGCCGCAAGATTGCCCAGCGCATGCAGGACGCCACCCAGCGCGCCGCCCACTTCAGCTATGTCGAAGAAATCGACGTCACTGCTGTGGAAGAACTGCGCGCGCACCTCAACGAAAAACACGGTGCGACCCGCGGCAAGCTGACGTTGTTGCCATTCCTGGTCCGTGCGCTGGTTGTCGCCCTGCGTGACTTCCCGCAGATCAACGCCCGTTATGACGATGAGGCACAGGTCATCACCCGCCTCGGCGCCGTGCATGTCGGTATTGCCACGCAAGCCGATATTGGCCTGATGGTGCCGGTGGTACGTCACGCCGAAGCCCGCAGCCTGTGGGACAGCGCGGCGGAAATTTCCCGTTTGGCCACCGCTGCACGCAACGGCAAGGCCAGCCGCGATGAACTGTCCGGGTCAAGCATCACCCTGACCAGCCTCGGCGCCTTGGGCGGCATCGTCAGCACGCCGGTGCTGAACCTGCCGGAAGTGGCGATTGTCGGCGTCAACAAGATCGTCGAACGGCCAATGGTGATCAAAGGCCAGATCGTGATCCGCAAGATGATGAACCTCTCCAGCTCCTTCGATCACCGCGTGGTCGACGGCATGGACGCGGCGCTATTCATCCAGGCCGTCCGTCGCTTGCTCGAACAACCCGCTACCTTGTTTGTGGAGTAATTCATGCAAACTCTGAACACCACGCTGCTGATCATCGGCGGCGGCCCTGGCGGCTATGTAACGGCGATCCGTGCCGGCCAACTGGGCATCCCGACCATTCTGGTGGAAGGCCAATCCCTGGGCGGTACCTGCCTGAACATTGGCTGCATTCCGTCCAAGGCACTGATCCATGTCGCCGAGCAATTCCACCAGACGCAACACCACAATCAGCATTCGGCCCTGGGCATTAGCGTTTCGGCGCCAACCCTGGACATCGGCAAGAGCGTGGAATGGAAGGACGGTATCGTCGATCGCCTGACCACCGGCGTCGCGGCGCTGCTGAAAAAGAACAAGGTCCAGGTCGTGCAAGGCTGGGCCAAGGTCATCGACGGCAAAACCGTGGAGGTCGGCGATACGCGCATCCAGTGCGAACACCTGGTGCTGGCCACCGGCTCCAAGAGCGTGAACCTGCCGATGCTGCCGATTGGCGGGCCGATCATTTCATCCACCGAAGCCCTGGCGCCGACTTCGGTACCGAAGCGCTTGATCGTGGTCGGTGGCGGCTACATCGGTCTGGAGCTGGGCATTGCCTATCGCAAGCTCGGCGCCGAGGTCAGCGTGGTGGAAGCGCAGGAACGCATCCTGCCGGCCTACGACGCCGAACTGACCCAGCCTGTGCACGACGAGTTGAAAAAACTCGGCGTGAAGCTTTACTTGAAACACAGCGTGCAAGGCTTTGATTCACAACAAAACACCTTGCAAGTTCTGGATCCGAACGGCGCGATTCTTGACCTGGAAACCGATCAAGTGCTGGTGGCCGTCGGTCGCAAGCCGAACACCCAAGGCTGGAACCTCGAAGCGCTGAACCTGGACATGAACGGTTCGTCGATCAAGATCGACAACCGTTGCCAGACCAGCATGCGCAACGTGTATGCCATCGGCGACCTGAGCGGCGAACCGATGCTCGCGCACCGAGCCATGGCCCAGGGCGAGATGGTTGCCGAACTGATCAGCGGTAAAACCCGCGAGTTCAACCCGACCGCCATCGCCGCCGTGTGCTTCACCGACCCGGAACTGGTGGTGGTCGGCAAGACCCCGGACGAGGCCAAGGCTGCGGGCCTGGACTGTATCGTGTCGAGCTTCCCGTTCGCCGCCAATGGCCGGGCCATGACACTGGAGTCGAAAAGCGGCTTCGTGCGCGTGGTCGCCCGTCGCGACAATCATGTGATTGTCGGCTGGCAGGCGGTGGGCGTCGGTGTATCGGAATTGTCCACGGCGTTTGCGCAAAGCCTGGAAATGGGCGCGCGGCTGGAGGACATCGGCGGCACCATCCATGCGCATCCGACGCTGGGTGAGGCGGTGCAGGAAGCAGCGTTGCGTGCGCTGGGGCATGCGTTGCATCTGTGAGTCAGGGCGATTAATGGTGGCTGTAATGGCCTCTTCGCGAGCAAGCCCGCTCCCACAAGGGAATGCATTCCAAATGTGGGAGCGGGCTTGCTCGCGAATTCTCAAGGTCAATGCGAATTATCTGCCGATCACCCGATAGTCTGGGCTGCGATTTAGCCCAAGAATGAAGTATTGTTGTCCCCATCCAAAAAACGTCAGAAGCCTTGAACCGTTTCGGCGGTTGTTAAGTGATAGAGGGTGTCATGGGTAACGAAAGCATTAATTGGGACAAGCTGGGTTTTGACTACATCAAGACCGACAAGCGCTATCTGTCGTACTGGCGCAATGGCGAGTGGGACAAAGGCACCCTGACCGAAGATAACGTGCTGCACATCAGCGAAGGCTCCACTGCCCTTCACTATGGCCAGCAATGCTTCGAAGGCATGAAGGCCTATCGCTGCAAGGACGGCTCGATCAACCTGTTCCGTCCGGACCAGAACGCCCTGCGCATGCAGCGCAGCTGCGCCCGCCTGCTGATGCCGTTCGTCGAAACCGAGCAATTCATCGAAGCCTGTAAAGAAGTGGTCCGCGCCAACGAGCGTTTCATTCCGCCGTACGGTACTGGCGGCGCGCTGTACCTGCGCCCGTTCGTGATCGGCGTGGGTGACAACATCGGCGTGCGTACCGCTCCCGAGTTCATTTTCTCGATCTTCTGCATCCCGGTTGGTGCCTACTTCAAGGGCGGCCTGACCCCGCACAATTTCCTGATCTCCAGCTACGACCGCGCCGCGCCACAAGGCACCGGTGCCGCCAAGGTCGGTGGCAACTACGCCGCCAGCCTGATGCCGGGCTCCCAGGCCAAGAAGGCGCATTTCGCCGACTGCATCTACCTGGATCCGCTGACCCATACCAAGATCGAGGAAGTCGGTTCGGCCAACTTCTTCGGGATCACCCACGACAACAAGTTCGTGACCCCGAACTCACCATCGGTACTGCCGGGCATCACCCGTCTGTCGCTGATCGAACTGGCCAGGTCCCGCCTGGGTCTGGACGTGGTCGAAGGCGACGTGTTCATCGACAAGCTCGCCGACTTCAAGGAAGCCGGTGCTTGCGGTACTGCGGCGGTGATCACGCCGATTGGCGGCATCAACTACAACGACCACCTGCACGTGTTCCATAGCGAAACCGAAGTCGGCCCGATCACCCAGAAGCTCTACAAAGAGCTGACCGGCGTGCAAACCGGCGACATCGAAGCGCCAGCAGGCTGGATCGTCAAAGTCTGACCTGACGCCAGATACACAAAAGCCCCCCATCGGTCACCCTATGGGGGGCTTTTTTGTCTGGAACCCACCCTTGATAACACCAGGCCCCCTGTGGGAGTGGGCTTGCCCGCGAAGGGGGCGTCAGATTCGACATCATCATTGCCTGACACACCGCTTTCGCGAGCAAGCCCGCTCCCACACTGGTTTTGTGTCGTTCGCAGATCTTATGCACACTGAAAGTCCCTGTGGGAGCGGGCTTGCTCGCGAAGGCAGTATGTCAGTCACCACAGAAACAATCGGAATAATGCTATTGATCGTTAACGGATACACCCGGCGTGGTTGGAGCTGCCGCAATTGGTGATCTTTTGCCGTTGCCTTCAACCAGCAGCGGCAACTCAACCCCGAACCGCCCCGCTATTTCCTTGCGCCCCAACGCTGTCAACGCCAACGCGCGACTGTCCAGATCCTGCGTCACCCACTTGCGCTTGAGCGCCGTTTGCAACAACGCCGCCCCTAGCGATCCACCCAAGTGCGGCCGACGCATGCTCCAGTCCAGGCACGGGCAGGCAAAGCGGCGGCGCAAGGTGCTCAAGTCCTGCACCTCGATCCCAAGCCCTTGAAACATTGCCGAACCACTGTCGCTCAAGCGATAGGCCTGTTCATCGGTTTCCCCAAGCCAGCCCGCTTCGAGCATCCGGTCATGCAACAGCACGGCCAGGGTTCCCGCCATGTGGTCGTAGCAGGTGCGGGCAAATTGCAGGCGATCCGGGGTACGCGACTGGAAGCTCGGCGCGCTGTTCTGGCCGATCACCATCAGTGCTTCCAGGGCCTGGGCCACGCGTTTGTCCGCCAGGCTGTAATAGCGGTGACGTCCCTGAACGTGCAACCGTATCAACGCCAGCTCCTTGAGTTTGGCCAGATGGGCACTGGCGGTCGACGCGCTGACTTCGGCCACAGCCGCCAGTTCGGTGCTGGTGCGAGCGTGACCGTCCATCAGTGAGCAAAGGATTTTCGTCCGTGCAGGCTCCGCGATGGCTGCCGCCACTTGCGAGACACCGATGTCGTGTTGTTCTGCGCTCATATTTCGCTCCCGGACGAATCAACGCTCTTTCGGACTGGAGATAGTAGCAACACTTTCCAACAACAAAAGGCTGTGACCCATGGACCCGATCATCGCTGCGACCCATGCCGATCCCTATCCCTACTACGCACAACTGCGTGCCCAGGGTGGGCTGGTTTTCCATCCCGGGCTGAACATGTGGGTGGCCAGCAGCGCCCAGGCGGTGGCCGCCGTGCTGGCGCATCCCGATTGCCACGTTCGCCCCGCGCAGGAGCCAGTCCCCAAGGCGATTGCCGAGGGCATGGCCGGCCAGGTGTTCGGTCAACTGATGCGCATGAATGATGGTGAGCGCCAGCGTTGTCCACGGGCGGCGATTGCGCCGGGGCTGGAGTTGATCGATGCGCAGGAAGTCGAAGCCCTGGTCAGCGCCCGATTGATGACGGCGGATGCCGCTGGCCTGTACAACGCCATGTTTCGTGGGCCGGTGTGCGTGGTGGCGGCGTTGTTGGGTTTCACCCCGGCTCAGGGTCGCGCCATCAGCGAGCTGACGGCAGATTTCGTGGCCTGCCTGTCGCCCCTGAGTCGTCCGGCGCAACTGACTGCGGCCCATGCCGCCGCCGAACAATTGAGCGGTTACTGTGTCGAGCTTTTGGCCGATTCGGACAACCACAGCCTTCTGCTTGCAGGCATCCGCCAGCGCTTCGCGTCCGGTGCACCGCAAACGCTGATCGCCAACCTGATCGGCCTGTTTTCCCAGACTTTCGAGGCCACTGCCGGTCTGATCGGCAATGCCGTGCTGGCATTGATTCAACACCCGTCGCTGCACAGCGAATCAACCCCTATCGAAGATCTGCTGGCCGAAGCGCAGCGCTTCGACCCGCCAGTACAAAACACCCGCCGCTTCGTCGCCGCCCCTTGCGAGATTGACGGAGTGAGGCTAAATGCCGGAGACGTGATCCTGGTGCTGCTGGCCTCGGCCAATCGCGACCCGCAGCTCAACGACAACCCCGACACCTTCCTGCTCGACCGCCCGAACCGGCGCAGCTTCACCTTCGGTGCGGGGCGCCATCAATGTCCAGGACAATTGCTGGCGTTGAGCATTGCTGGCGCGACGCTCAAGCAGCTCCTGGCAATGGAGCCGGCACTGGACCAACTGAAACGGGAATACCGCCCCTCCACGAATGGACGGATTCCACTGTTCAGTGATTGACCGAAGGTTCAGTCGTGAATGCCGCTCAAGCAGTGCGGTATTCGACGGTCAGGTGAGACAACTCATGAACCGGCGCCAGGCGTTCGCGAATGGTGTCGGCGCTGACATTGGCCGCCGCCACAACGCTGACAATCGCGGCCCGCGCCTGGGGGCCGACCTGCCAGACATGCAGATCGCTGATGCGCACATCGTCCGACGACTCGAGCAGTTCACGAATCTCGTCGGCGACGTGTGTATCCGTGACATCGAGCAACACCGCGGCGCTGTCACGCATCAATCCAACAGCCCATTTCGCGATCACGATGGCGCCGACGATGCCCATCACCGGGTCCAGCCACACCCATCCCAGATAGCGCCCTGCCAGCAACGCGGCAATCGCCAGCACCGAAGTCAAGGCGTCGGCCAACACATGGACATAGGCCGAGCGCAGGTTGTTGTCGTGATGGTGATGATGGCCGTGGTCATGGCAGTGGTCATGGCAGTGGTCATGATCGTGGCCATGATGACCATGGTCGCCCGCCAGCAAAAAGGCACTGGCAATGTTCACCGCCAGCCCCACCACCGCAATCACTGTCGCTTCGGTGAATGCCACTGTGGTTGGCTGAAACAGGCGAAAAACCGATTCCCCGGCTATGCCGATCGCTACCAGCCCCAGCACCATGGCCGAGGCAAAACCGGCGAGATCCCCGACCTTGCCGGTGCCGAAGCTGTAACGCGCGTTGTTGGCATTGCGCCGTGCGAATCCATAGGCCGCCGCAGCGATGCCCAAGGCCCCGGCATGGGTGGCCATGTGAAAACCATCGGCCAGCAACGCCATGGAACCGGTGATGTAACCGGCGGCAATTTCGCCAATCATCATCACAAACGTCAGCGCCACCACCCATAAGGTGCGACGGGCGTTTTCATCATGGGAAGCGCCGAGAAATACATGGTCGTGAGAAAAACGCGAAGCCTGCGGTATCAGTGCCATAGGATTCGGGCCTCTATTTGGCATAACGACGGATGGCCAGCAACAAGTCTTCCACGCCCTGGGCGCGTTCTTCGTCGCTGAGATCTGGATGCGCCACATGCTCGCGGGCGTGGGCGTCGATGAACTGATCCAGCAGGCCATTGACCGCGCCCCGGATAGCGGCCACCAGATGCAGGGTCTTGGCACAATCGGCATCGGATTCAAGCGCTCGCTCCACAGCCTCCACCTGGCCGGCAATCCGCCTCACCCGCTTGATCAAGTCATCTTTGTGTTCGTGAATGTGCGACATACGTATACCCCCTACCCCTATATGACGCCTATGGTCGCTGATAGAGCGGAGGCAAGCAAGGCACAACCAGATGATTGGTTGGTTTGGCGTGAAATCGATTTTCGCCGACCAGTTGCCCGCTAAACGCTTGGGTTCAACACCCCAACTGCCCAATGAAGCAATTTCAGCCACGACACCCTTTGTAGCAGCTGCCGAGCCCGCGAGGCTGCGTTCGGCTGCGAAGCAGTCGCAAAATCAGTAATCGCGGTACGTCAGGCAGGCGCGTCAGCTGGACTCACGACTGCTTCGCAGCCGAACGCAGCCTCGCGGGCTCGGCAGCTGCTACAAAGGGGG
>NZ_AKJM01000099.1 GCF_000282335.1 Pseudomonas sp. GM48 | reverse complement strand
CCCCCGCCGATATGGCCGACGAAGTCGCGGGACGGGTCGACGCGGTCGTTCAGGCATTGCGCCAGGCACAGCAATACTTCGTCGCCACGGCCATAGCCGTAGATGTCATTGAAAGGTTTGAAGCTATCGATGTCCACGTAGCAGATCACCGATTCCCGTTGCTGTTGCAGCAACCGCGTCAGGCATTGCTGGATCGGCACGTTGCCTGGAAGCAAGGTCAGCGGGTTGGCGTAGCGGGCCTGCTGGATCTTCAGTTCCGTGATCAGCTTGAGCACGTCAATCACCCGGCCCAGCCCCAGATAACCGCCATCGAGGGTGATGATGAAATCCTCTTCGATGCGCTGGCGGGCACGGCTGGTGATCAGGCGGCTGACCTGTTGCAGGGATTGGCTCAGTTCAACGGCGAGGAAGTCGTCGTTCATCAACCGGCTGATGGGCTTGCGGGCGAACAGGTCGGTAGCAAAGGGCTTGAGCAAGGCATCGGAAAGGGAATGCCGATGGACAATACCGCACGGCTGGCCCAGCTCATCGAGCACCGCCAGTGAGTTCAGGTTGGCCTGGCGGCGGAAGGCTTCGAGCACCGTGGCGGTCGGGGTGTCACGGTCCACGGCGGGTTGCTCGTTGAGCAGGGCGCTGAGGTCGCTGCCGTCCTCGCTCAATACAACGGCGGTGCTGTCCTGTCGGGGCATCAATGCCCGGGCATCCCGCGGAGGGTGTTCCTGGGGACGGCAGAGCAGATAGCCCTGGACCAAATCCACGCCCATCTCGGTCAGCACCGTGAGCTCTTCCGGTAACTCGATACCTTCGGCAATGACTTGCGCCCGCGAGGCCTTGGCGATTTGCAGGATCGAGCCGACGAACTCGCGCTTGAGCGCATCCTGATGAATGCCATCAATGAAATGCCGATCGATTTTCACGTAATCCGGCCGCAGCTCGGACCACAAACGCAAACTTGAATAACCCGCCCCCAGATCATCCAGCGCAATCGAAAACCCCATCGCCCGATAGTGATGCAGGGCGGTTTGCAGCAACTGGAAATCATCCGTCGGCGTCTGTTCCGTGAGCTCGATGACCACCTGACTCGGCGGAATGCCGAAGTCTTGCAGTAACTGCAGGGTGCGCCCCGGTTGATGGGCCGCTTCGAGCAGGGTTTCCGGGGACACGTTAAGGAACAACATGCCGGGCAGTTGTTGCTCATTGAAGCGTCGGCAAGCGCTTTCGCGACAGGCAATTTCCAGCTCGCTCAGGCGTCCGGCCTGGCGGGCGACGGCGAACAGGGCAACAGGGGAGTGCAGGGGGCTGTTGGAGGGGCCGCGACTGAGGGCTTCGTAGCCGAGAATGCGCCGTTCAGAGAGGCTGATGATCGGTTGGAACAGGCTGTGCAAACCGCTTTGAGTCAGGATTGAACTCAATGCACTCAGCTGTTCGGTTGTGGTCATGGCGATCTCTGGCGATAAAAAAAGGACCGGGCGTGCCCTTGGTAAAAAGGGCACGCCCGGTCTTTATTTCACGACAGAATGATGACTGTTTAATGACGATCCGAGGGCGTCAACATTAAATTGCCATCAGCTGCTTGTAGAAACTCAGTGCTTGGCCACTGCCGTGTTGAGTTTCAGGTAATCCAGCAGAATCCGCCCGGTTTCGCTCAGGTAGGCATCGTCTTCCGGTTTGGTCTTGTCAACCTCGGCCGCAATAGCGTCCTCGTCTTCTTTCTTCAGCTCTTTGAGCGGTTCTTCGCCCTTGGCCTTGCGACGGATGTTTTCCATGGCCAGTTGCTTGGCTTCGATGTCGGCGTGCTGGGCACGACGCTCGGCTTCATTGAGGCTGACGGTTTTTTCGGCCATTAGTTTCTGCGCCAGGGCCAGCTTGTCGCGGATGAACACGAACTCTGCATCTTTGGCCGTACGCACGTCATGCTCGGACTTGAGCTGCGAAATGTACGGCTTGAACGGATCCACTGCAGGCTTGATGGCGGCCTTGATAGTGTCCCACGGCATGGCTTCCGGCAGGGCGCTTTCACCGATTTCCTTGGTGTCGATGATCGACGGGTAATCGATGTCCGGCAAGACGCCCTGATGCTGGGTGCTCTGCCCGGAAACCCGGTAGAACTTGGCCAGGGTCAGTTTCAGTTCGCCGTGGTTGAGCGGCTGAATGGTCTGCACGGTGCCTTTACCGAAGGTCTGGCCGCCGATGATCAGTGCGCGGTGGTAGTCCTGCATGGCGCCGGCAAAAATCTCCGAAGCCGAGGCGGACAAGCGGTTGACCAACAATGCCATTGGGCCTTTGTAGAACGCGCCCGGGTTTTCATCTTCGAGGACATCGACGCGGCCATCGGCGTTACGCACGAGCACGGTCGGGCCTTTGTCGATGAACAGGCTGGTCAGCTCGGTGGCCTCCTGCAAGGAACCGCCGCCGTTGTTGCGCAGGTCGATGACCACGCCGTCGACTTTCTCTTTCTGCAATTCGGTCAGCAGTTTCTTGACGTCGCGGGTGGTGCTCTTGTAATCCGGGTCGCCGGCACGGAAGGCCTTGAAGTCCAGATAGAACGCCGGGATTTCGATGATACCGAGCTTGTAGTCCTTGCCGTCCTGCTTCAGGTTCAGTACCGATTTCTTCACGGCCTGATCTTCGAGCTTCACCGCTTCACGGGTGATCGGCACGATCTTGGTAGTCTGGTCGTTCGGTGCATTGCTGGCCGGAATGACTTCCAGGCGCACCACGGTGCCCTTCGGACCACGAATCAGCTTGACCACTTCGTCCAGGCGCCAACCCACCACGTCGACCATTTCCTTGTTGCCCTGGGCCACGCCGATGATCTTGTCGGCCGGTGCAACCTGCTTGGTCTTGTCCGCCGGACCTGCCGGCACCAGGCGCACGACTTTCACCTGGTCGTTATCGCTCTGCAACACGGCGCCGATGCCCTCGAGGGACAGGCTCATGTTGATGTCGAAGTTCTCCGCGTTATCCGGCGACAGATAGTTGGTGTGCGGGTCGTAGGACATGGCGAAGGTATTGATGTACGCCTGGAAGATGTCTTCCGCACGGGTCTGGTCCAGGCGTGCCAACTGGTTCTTGTAGCGCTTGGTCAGGGTTTCCTGGATCTGCTTGGGCTCTTTGCCGGCGATCTTCATCCGCAGCGCTTCGTCCTTGACGCGTTTGCGCCACAGGTCGTCGAGTTCTGCGGTGGATTTGAGCCAAGGGGCGTCCTTGCGGTCGATCAGCAAGGTTTCCTTGGTGGTGAAGTCCATCTTGTCGACGCCTTTGTCCAGCTCGGCAAGGGCGAAGTCCAGACGCGCCTTTACGCGGTCCAGGTAGCGCTTGTAGATGGTGAACCCGGCGTTCAGGTCGCCGCTCTTGAGGAAGTCGTCGAACTGCGTCTTCCACTTGTCGAATTCGGCAATGTCGCTGGCCATGAAATAGCTGCGCGACGGATCCAGCAACTTGAGGTAGCTGTCGTAGATGATCACCGAGCGCGCGTCATCGAGCGGCGGCTTGCTGTAGTGGTGGCGCTTGAGCAACTCCACGACGTTCAGACTGGCGATCACTTCGTCACGATCGGGTTGAAGCTTGTCCCAGCTATTGGCTGCGAATGTATTGCTCGACATCGGCAGCAAGCCGATACCGATGAATAAGGCGAGGGCAGTGCTGGGGAACAGATGCTTCATGCTGATTCGACGCGGGGACAATTGATAACGCATATTAGGCCGTCTTTGAAGTCGCCGGTTCTTTGAGAGCCGGTCGCATAATGCAAAAAGCCCGGCGCTACAGCTTCGGGCTCAGTCCAGACTCACTATGGAGGCACTGTGAAAGCATTGCAAGGCGTTGACGGTCAAGTGGTATGGGTTGATGAGGCGAGTCCTGCTTGCGATGTAGGACAAGTTCGTATTCGAGTGGCGGCAGCGGGCCTCAATCGCGCCGATTTATTACAGAAAGCCGGCCTTTACCCGCCGCCGCCAGGAGCCAGCCAAGTGCTCGGTCTAGAGTGCTCGGGCGTGATCAGCGAGGTCGGCGCCGGGTCCTCCTGGCAGGTTGGCGACCGGGTTTGCGCCTTGCTGGCCGGGGGCGGGATGGCCGAGGAGGTGGTTGTCGACGGGCGGCACGTGCTGCCGGTTCCCGACGGAGTGTCATTGGTCGAAGCGGCTGCCTTGCCGGAAGTTTATGCAACAGTCTGGCTGAATTTGTTTCAACTGGCTGCGCTCAAGCCGGGTCAGAAAGTGCTTCTGCATGCCGGAGCAAGTGGAATCGGTTCAGCGGCCATTCAGCTGTGCAAGGCATTCGGCAACCCCTGCTGGGTCAGTGTCGGCTCCGCCGAGCGGCTGGCGTACTGCAAAGCGCTGGGCGCCCAGGGCGGCGTGGTGCGTAACGAATATCTGGAGAGCCTGCGGGATCTGGGGCCGTTTGATGTGATTCTCGACCCGGTGGGCGGCAATTACGCGGCATTGAACCTCAAATTGTTGGCGCAGGATGGCCGTTGGGTGTTGATCGGTCTGATGGGTGGCCGTGAGGCCAAGCTGGATCTGGCCCAGGTGCTGGCCAAGCGTGTGCAGTTGCTGGGTTCGACCCTGCGCAGCCGTGACGATCAGTTCAAGGCCGATCTGTTCAGCGATCTACGCCTGCATGTGTGGCCGCTGTTTGCTGAGGGGCGTTTGAGCCCGCAACTGGCCAGGACCTTTGCGATCACGGATGCCGAAGCGGCGTTTGCCGAGCTGGCGAGCAATACCGTGGCGGGGAAAGTGGTGTTGGTGATTGACGAGAGCCTGAGCTGACAACACTCAACCTGTGGGAGCGGGCTTGCTCGCGAAAGCGGTGTATCAGTCAACACAAATGTTGAATGTAAATCCGCTTTCGCGAGCAAGCCCGCTCCCACATGGGGAATGTGTTATTTCCAGAGATGGATCGGCCATCCGGCTTTTTCGGCGTGTTCCAGTAATACCGGATCCGGGTTGACCACGTGTGGGAAATCCACCTTCAGCAACAACGGCAGGTCGTTGCGTGAGTCGGAATAGAAACTCGCGCCTTCAAGGTTTTCTTCTTCCGCATCCAGCCACTCCAGCAAGCGGATGATCTTGCCTTCGCGGTAGGTCAGGGTGCCGACGGTGTGGCCGGTGTAAGAGCCGTGGGCCACTTCCAGTTCGATGCCCAGAATCTCGTCGATGCCCAGGCGCTCGGCGATGGGGCCGACCAGGTGCGTACCCGAAGCCGAGATCACCAGAATCCGGTCGCCGGCCTTGCGATGCGCCGCGATGGTTTTGGTGGCGTCACTGAAGATGATCGGCTCGATGTAGTCCTCCACCCACGGACCAACCAAGTGCGCGACTTCTTCAGGCGTACGACCAATCAACGGTTCCAGGCTGAAGGCCATGTAGTCTTCCATGGCCAGATGGCCCCTGCCGTAGGCATCCATCAATTCCTTGTCGCGACGCAGGAACGATTCGCCGTCGACCCAGCCGAGGCGGACCATTTGCTCGCTCCACAGTGAGGCGCAGTCGCCGTGGATCAGGGTTTCGTCCAGATCAAAAATTGCCAGGGCCATCAGTGCAGTTCTCTCTTCAGCATAAGCAAAGGCATCAGGCTACCTCACACAGGGCCGTCGGATCGATGGAAAGCGCCAGGCGCTGACCATCGGGATGCAGATCGGCCGCCGAACGGTTCAGCACATCCACCACCAACTCCACGCCCCGGGCTTCGACCCGGTAGCGAATCACGTTGCCCAGCAGGCTGTGGCTGCGTATCTGCGCGTCCAGTTCACCGTTGAGGCTCAGTTCAATGGCTTCCGGGCGAATGGCGATGCGCTTGTTGATTGGCCGCTGCAGCAGCTTCGAGGCGCTGTCGGCGTCCAGCAGGTTGTAGTTGCCGATGAAGCCGGCGGCAAACACGTCGACTGGCGCAGTGTAGAGGGTTTCGGCGTCGCCGCTTTGTACGATCTTTCCCTGATTCATCAGGAAAATCCGGTCAGACATGGTCAGGGCTTCTTCCTGATCGTGTGTGACGAAGATGGTGGTCAGACCCAGTTCGCGCTGGATCTGACGGATCTGTTCGCGCAGGTGCTTGCGAATCCGCGCGTCCAGAGCAGACAGCGGTTCGTCCAGCAACAACAGGCGTGGGCGGGTTACCAGTGAGCGGGCGAGGGCAACACGCTGGCATTGGCCACCGGACAGTTGATGCGGATAACGCGCGGCGAAGTCGGTCAGCTCCACCAGCTTCAACACTTCGGCAACACGCTTCTGGCTGTCGTCGGCATTGACCTTTTGCATGCGCAAGCCGAAGGCGACGTTTTGTTCCACGCTCATGTTGGGGAACAGGGCATAGCTCTGGAACACCATGCCGATTCCGCGTTTTTGCGGGCTCAGGGGCACGATGTCCTGACCATCGAGCAGGATCTTGCCGCCATCGACCGAGGTCAGGCCGGCGATGCAGCGCAGCAGGGTGGATTTGCCACAGCCGGAAGGGCCGAGAAGGGTGACGAACTCACCTTTCTGGATCTCGCAGTTGATGTCACTGAACACCGTGGTGCCTGCGTAGTCTTTTTTCAGATGTTGGACGCTGACGAAGCTCATTGGCTTTTGTCCTTGTTCAAGATATTGGCAGCCCAGGTCAGGACCAGCACAAAGAAGAAGTAGGAAATCACCAGCGCACTGGTGAAATGACCGCTGCTGTTGCGCATGTTGTTGAGGTAGACCTGCAAGGTTTCGTAGCGGGTGCCGACAAGGATGTTGGCGAACACGAACTCACCGAACAGGAACGAGAACGACAGCAGCAGTGCCACCATCAGGCCCTTGCGCAGGTTCGGCAACACCACCAGGAACGCTGCTTGAAAGGTGCTGGCACCGAGCAACTGGGCGGCGTCCATCAGGTCGCGCAGGTTGATCGCTTGCAGGTTGTTGGTGATCGCCCGGTACATGAACGGCAGCGCCACGGTGAAGTAGCAACCGATCAGGATCCACGGTGTCCCGACCATGGCGAACGGCCCGGAACCATAGAGCTGCAACAGCCCCACGGACGACACCACCGGCGGCACGGCGAAGGGCAGCAGGATCAGGATGTTCATCAATGCGTCGAGTTTCGGGAAGTGGTAATGCACCACGAACAGCAACGGCAGAATCAGCACCACCGAAAGAATCAACGAACCAACGCACACCAGCAGCGATTGCCCGAACGCATTCAGAAAGCGTGGATCGCTCCACAGCTGGATATACCACTTGAGGGTGAAACCGCTGGGCAGAATGGTCGCCGACCAACTGCTGGCGATCGAGTAGATCAACGTGCCGAACAATGGCAACAACAGAATGGCAAACAGCAAATACACCACGACACGGTGGTAGACACCGACGGGCCCCAGTTCAACGCGAGACATGGTAACTCCTCTTCAACAGCAACTGATGCACGATGGTCACCAGGGTCATCAATGCCACCAGCACCACGGCCAGGGCGCTGGCGAGGTTCGGATCGAGGGAAATGTCCCCGGCCACCAGCCCGGCAATGCGGATCGGCAGCACGTTGAAGTTGCCGGTGGTCAGCGCATATACCGTGGCGTAGGCACCGAGGGCGTTGGCCAGCAGGATCACGAACGTGCCCAGCAATGCCGGGGTCAGCACCGGCAGACCGATGTGCCGCCAGAACTGCCAGCCATTGGCGCCGAGCAGCTCGGCAGACTCGCGCCAGTCTTCACGCAGGGCGTCGAAGGCCGGGTACAGCAGCAGTACGCCGAGGGGAATCTGGAAGTAGGTGTAGAGAATGATCAGCCCGGTTTTCGAGTACAGGTTGAAATCCTGAATGATTCCGGCCTGCTTGAGCATGATGGTGAAACTGCCGTTGAAGCCGAGCAGGATGATGAACGCAAAGGCCAGGGGCACGCCGGCGAAGTTGCTGGTCATGTTGGCGAAGGCGTTGACGAAGTTGCGCAGTTTCGAGTCGACCTTGCGCAGGGAGTAGGCGCCAAGTATGGCGATGATGATCCCGAACACGCTGGACCAGAAGCTGATCTCAAGGCTGTACTGGATCGCCTGCAGGTAAAACTTCGAGCTGAAGATTTTGCTGAAGTTGGCCAGGCCCCAGCCGAATTCTTCCGATTGCAGGCTGTTGACCATCACCCAGGTCAGCGGGGCAATTTCGAACACGATAAAGAACAGTGCGAAGGGCACCAGGCACAGGGCAGCGAGCCATTTACTGCGGGTCATGGCATTCACTTGAGCAACTCCCGGCAGAACGGTTTGTCGTGGGGCACGCCCAGCAACTCGCAGACGGTGCCGCAGATCTCGGTCTGTTTCGGCGCGGCAGTGGCGTTGAAGCTGAATGCGTCACCGAGCACGAACAATGGCACCTCACGCTCTTCCGGCAGCAGGCCGTTGTGGGAACGGTCGTTGTTCATGCCGTGGTCGGCGGTGACCAGCACCTGATAGCCGGCATCGAGCCAGCCTTGCAGGTAGTCGGCCAGGATGATGTCGGCCGAGCGCGCGCTGTTGCGGTACTGCGGGGTGTCGAGGCCGTGCTTGTGCCCGGCGTCGTCGATGTTCATCGGGTGGATCAACAGGAAGTTCGGCACATGGCGCAGGCGCAGGTTTTCGGCGTCGGCGAACAGGTGCGAGTCCGGGTAGTGATCGTTCCAGTAGAAATGACCGTGCTGGATCGGCAGTTCCGGGCTGTCGGTGTGGCGATCCCGGGCCGCCACGAAGGGCGAACGGTTATACAGCTCGCTGACCCAGTGATAGGCCGCCGCTGCGGTCGTCAGGCCGGCAGCGGTGGCGTAGTGATAAATGCTGCGCTGGTTGGACAGGCGTGAAACGTTGTTGTGGACGATACCGCTGTCGATGGGCGGAACGCCGGTCAGGATGCATTCGTAAAGCGGTCGGGACAGGGCCGGCAACTCGCACTCAAGTTTATAGAGGGCGGCGCGTCCGGCGCCGACGTACGCCTGCAGGTGCCCCATGGCGTGGCGGGCGACCTCGTAGTTGAGGCCGTCGAGCACGACAAGGATGACGTTGTGCTTCATAGGGGCAAAAACTCCGTGTAACAGATATTCGAAGCTCACTCGATCCACTGTGGGAGCGGGCTTGCTCGCGAAGGCGTCGAGTCAGTCAATACACCGTTGAATGACACGCCGCCTTCGCGAGCAAGCCCGCTCCCACATTTGGATCGCCATCAGATCCCGAAATGGGGATCTACCCGGTTACTGCATATTGATAATGACTTCTTCCTGCCACTTCTGAGGAAGGCCCTTGGAGGTCTTTTCCCATGCATCCGCATCTTTGATCGGCGTGACCTTTTTGTACTGCTCGTTAGGCAGCAGCTTGGACTTCACGTCGGCCGGCAGTGTGAAGTGCTCGGCACGAATCGGACGGGCGTTGCCCTTGGCCAGGTTGATCTGGCCGGCGTCGCTGAAGATGTATTCGCGGGCCAGCTTGGCGGCGTTCGGGTTTTTCGCGTACTTGTTGATGATGGTGGTGTAACCGGAAATCACCGAGCCGTCGGATGGAATCAACACCACGTAGTCATCAGGATTGGCCATCTTGGCCTTGTAGCTCAGGCCGTTGAAGTCCCAGACCACGCCGACTTCGATTTCACCTTTTTCCATGGTGGCAATCGTCGGGTTGGACATCGACAGGCGACCTTGCTTGGCGATGTCAGCGAACAGATCCAGGGCGGGCTTGAGGTTTTTCTCGTCGCCACCGTTGGCCAGTGCCGCGGCCAGTACGCCGTTGGCGGCCTGGGCTGCGGTGCTCACGTCACCGATGGAGACTTTGTATTTGCCGGTCTTGAGGTCAGCCCACTTGGTTGGCGCCTCGGAGCCGTGCAGCAACTTCTTGTTGACGATGAAAGCGATGGTGCCGGTGTAGGCCAGTGCCCAGTTGCCGTCCTTGTCCTTGGCCCAGGCTGGCACCTGATCCCAGGTGGAAGGCTTGTAAGGCTGGACCACGCCCTGCTTGACCGCGATCGGGCCGAACGCTGCACCGACGTCGCCGATGTCGGCGCTGGCGTTGTCTTTTTCCGCGGCGAACTTGGCGATCTCCTGGGCCGAGCTCATGTCGGTATCGATGTGTTTCAGGCCGTACGTCTTGGCCAGGTCTTCCCAGGTGCCTTTCCAGTTGGCCCAGTCATCGGGCATGCCGACGCTGTTGACGGCGCCTTCCGCTTTTGCAGCGGCTTCCAGGGTTTTCAGATCATCGGCCGCCATGGCGGCAGTGCACATTGCGATGGTCGAGCCTAACAGTGATGCCAGGAAAAGCTTTTTCATTCCGAAGCTCCTTGGGTCGTGTTCAACGCTGCGATTGCGGTTTGTGTTGGTCTAGGTCAGCAATACCTGAGCCAATTTAAGGGGGCTGGATGACACTTTGATGTCGCTCGTCGCCCGGGATGACTTTTTGTTGAGCGCTATCGCGGGTGGCCTGCTAAGCGTAGACCATGGTCACGGCCCCGGCAGGCAAGGGACTTGGCCGATGAATTGCAGGTCGTTGAAAGACGAGGAAGCCAGAGAACGGCGACCGTTGGGCAGCTTTGTCACATCTCGGTCATCTATGCTGCCTACGCTTGCAGGCTATTGAATGAGCCGGTTTACGCTGCGGTTCTGCCCCGAATTGGTGCTGGTCTAGTCCAGATAGGTAACGTTGATGCGTGACGAGGCAACAAAAGCGGTGACAGCCATTGGCCAAGTGCTTCAGGAACAGATCGACCACGGTCTGTTGGCGCCTGGCAGTAAATTGCCGGCCGAACGCAAACTCAGTGAATTGTTCGGCACCACGCGGATCACCTTGCGTGAAGCATTGTTGCAGTTGGAGTCACAGGGGCAGATCTATCGCGAAGAGCGTCGCGGCTGGTTCGTCTCGCCGCCACGCCTGGCGTACAACCTCATGCAGCGCAGCCACTTTCACGCGATGGTCAGCGCCCAGGGGCGGGTTCCGTCCACCGAGGTGATTTCGGCGCGATTGCAACCGGCATCGGCGGCGGTTTGTGCCTGGTTGCAATTGCCGGCGCTGTCGAGCGTGATTCAGATCTGCCGCTCACGCCGCATCGACGGGCGACTGGTGCTGTATGTGGAGCACTACCTGAATCCGCAATACTTTCCGGGGATCCTCGATTTCGATTTGAATCAGTCGATCACCGAGTTGTATGCGCGCCATTACGACTTGCACTACGGGCGGGTGCGCTTCGAGATTGTGCCCACGGCGTTGTCGGTGGATGCGGCGGCGGCGTTAAAGGTGTCGGTAGGTAGCCCGGGCTTACAGATTGCCCGGGTCAACTATGACCAGCATGAACGGTTGATCGACTGCGACCTGGAGTTCTGGCGGCATGATGCGATTCATGTCGGTGTGGATGTTGTCTAGCGTCCGACCTTCCTGTAGGAGCGAGCTTGCTCGCGATGGTCGTTAACGATTACGCGTGTTTACTGGCTAAACGCGGTGTTCTTGAGTTCATCGCGAGCAAGCTCGCTCCTACACGGGCTATTCATTCTGCTGGCCACCACCTGCGGTAATCACTTGAATACTCATCCTCGGTGTCGCCAAATCCAGTCCAGCTTCATCCATATGTCGTTTCAGCGAAAGATTGAACGCCCGTGAAACCTCCCACTGCTTGATTGGCGCAGTCTTGAAGCGGGCGCGAAGGATCGCGTTGCCCGACTCAAAACTTTCCACTCCCTGAAACTCCAGCGGCGACCAAATATTGCGTCGCTGCAGCGGATCGGTGCGCATTTTCTGGGCGACTTCGCGCATCAGTTTGATTGCGTTGTCGATGTCCATGCTGGCGGGCACGGCTACGCGGAAGATTGCGTAGCCGAACTCCCGGGAGTAGTTCTTGATGCTTTTGATTTCGCTGAACGGAATGGTGTGGACGATGCCATCGATATCTCGCAAGCGCACGGTGCGGATGGTCAGGCCTTCGACTGTGCCGAGGTGGCCGCCGACATCCACGTAGTCGTCGATTGCCAGTGAGTCTTCAATGATGATGAACAGCCCGGTAATCAGGTCGGCCACCAACGACTGTGCACCAAAACCGATGGCCAGGCCGATCACACCGGCACCGGCCAGCAGCGGTGTGACGTTCATGCCCATGTTCGCCAGTGCGACAATCGACGCAACGATGAAAATCGCCACGAACAACACGTTGCGGATCAGCGGCATCATCGTCTGCGCGCGGGCATTGGCCAGGCCTTTGCGCGAGCGGGTGAGGGCGTGGTGCACGGCGGTGTCGCTGAGAATCCAGATCAGCCAGGCGAACAGCAGCGTACCGGCGAGGCTGAACAGTTTGACGCTGACTTCATGGCCATCGCCTTCGGTAAAACGGATCAACGACATGCCCCAGACCCGCAGGCCGAGCTCGATAAAGGCCAGCCACACCAACAGGTGGAGGATGGTGTAGAAGAAGTTTTTCAGCCGTTCCGAATACACGGCGTAACGCCGGATGCCGCGCTGGGGCTTGAGGGCGTGGCGGCGTACCAGGCCATTGATGACCATGCACAACACCAGCAACACGGTGCAGATCAGCGACTGGCGCAGGGCGGTGCTGGTATCACCGGCGGAAATGAACGTCGCGAACAGGGAAATGGCCACCAGCACCAGCGCCGGTACGTACCAGAAGGTGCCGAGAATCGACAGGGTGTCGTTGAGGGCGCGGCGGGTCAGGCGTCGGGACAGCGGCTGGTTGCGGATCAGGTGGGCGATCGGGCGGCGGAAACGCAAGATGAACCGGGCGGTGGACAAGGCTGCCAGGACGTTGGCAACCGTGGCAGCCGTATGGGCCAGATGGCTGCCGAGGCTGTCGACCAGTTTTGGATCGCTCAGCGCTTCGCCAAACGCGGCGAAGCTGCCGATCAGCCACAGCGGCCGAAACGCCTGGTGCCGCAGGATGTACAAGGCGCGGTGGCGGTGTGGACCGTCGAGCAGGGAAAAGGCAATCACGCAGATGGCCGAGAAGCAGGTGCCGACCACCAGTGCATAGGCCAGCACCATGGCCAGGCTTTTACCCAGGGACGAGGGCAGGGCGTAGCTCATGTAAATCGTGATCACCAGGGCGATCAACCATGGCCCGAGCTTGCGCAAGGCGAAGCGCAACATGTCCAGGGCCCTGGGGTGCTGCGGCAATTCTTCGGTCAGGCCGAAACGCATCCGCACGCGGTGGCTGATCCAGATCAGTGCCGCGGCCAGCAGGCTCCAGACCATCAGGATCATGGCGAAGGCAAAGAGCATGGGCAGCCATTCATTGGCCGGCAGCGCCAGCGCCATCAACTCTTCCCGGGCCTGATCGAACTCGCTGGACCAGCGCGTGAGCGGACTGTCGTCGCCGGAAAATTTCTTCTCGATAGTGGCCAGGGTTCCGCCAATCAAGCCCAGCACGCCTTCTTCGGTAACCGGCTGTGCCTGTTTGGTGGTGTCACGGAGCCTTTTCAGATCGGCCAGCAGTTTGCTGCGTTGCTGATCGTTCTCCAGTGACTTGATCACTTCGTCCAGGGATTGCCCCAGCGGTTCCTGTGCTTCGGGCTGCGCCTTGGTCTGGCCGCTGAGCAGGCTTGGCAGGCCGGCCGCCTGGGCAGGCGCCACTGGCAGCAGCGTCATCAGGCAGATAAGGAAAAAGCACGGCAGGGCAAAAAGACGAACGAACACTAGGCGGTCAACCTCGCAAGGAGCGGATCGACCGAGTGTACGAGCCCGTCAAAATCAATGCGAGCCAAGGGTGATGAATTATTCGTTGAGTTTGGCGAGGATCTTGATCACCACGGTCGCGAGGATGCTCAGCATGCCGATCCACATGGTGAACACACCGGCATTTTTGTCGCGAAAGTTGAAGCCGACGGCCAGCAGGATCATCCCGGCAAGAATCGGGATTAGCATGGCGTGAAAGGTAGACATCGAAATCATGGAGACAGCCTTGTCGAAGAAATACTTGAAGTCTAGGCGGCTTTTGCCGCGGCCGGCGTGATGGGTGTCAGAAATGAGCCATGTGCAGCGCAATTTTTTGTGGCGAGGGAGCTTGCTCCCGTCCGACTGCGCAGCAGTCGTAATTGAGACTTGCGCGGTCTATCTGACAGACCGCGAAATCTGAATTTGGGGCTGCTTCGCAACCCGGCGGGAGCAAGCTCCCTCGCCACAAAGGTGTCTCACCCTTAGTGTTGCACCAGGTTACGGCAACTCGCGGCAGGCGTAGAACGCGCTCAGAACCTTGACCAGATGCGCCAGGTCGTGGCTGCCGCACAATTCGCGGATCGAGTGCATGGCGAACGTCGGCAGGCCGATGTCCACGGTGCGTACACCCAGATGGCTGGCAGTGATCGGGCCGATGGTCGAGCCGCAGCCCATGTCACTGCGCACCACGAAACTCTGCACCGGCACTTCTTCAGCCATGCACAGATGGCGGAAGAACCCGGCGGTTTCGCTATTGGTGGCGTAGCGCTGGTTGCTGTTGACCTTGATCACCGGGCCGGCGTTGAGTTTCGGGCCGTGGTTGGCATCGTGTTTGTCGGCGTAATTTGGATGCACGCCGTGGGCGTTGTCAGCCGAAACCAGCAGGGATTTCTGAATGGTGCGTACGAATTCATCACCTTCAGGCAGCAGGCGACGCAAGGTTTGCTCAAGCATCGGGCCGTCGGCACCGCAGGCCGAACAGGAACCGACTTCTTCGTGGTCGTTGCAGACCAGCACGCAAGTTTCGTCGGTGTCGGCGGTCAGCAGCGCTTGCAGGCCGGCGTAGCACGACAGCAAGTTGTCCAGGCGTGCGCCGGCGATGAAGTCGCCATGCAGGCCAATGACCGCAGCGCTTTGGGTGTCGTAGAAACTCAGCTCGTAATCAAGCACCACATCAGCGTTCAGGCCGTGTTCGCGGGCGAGTTGATCGGTGAGCACCGCGCGGAAGTCCACGCGCTCGTCACCGGCAAATTGCGCGAGGATCGGCGGCAGTTCGGTCTGGGCGTTGATTGCCCAACCCATATTGGCCTCACGGTTGAGGTGGATTGCCAGGTTCGGAATGATCGCGACCGGAGCCTCGAAGTCGATCAACTGGCTCTCGACCTTGCCATCACGACGGAAGGTCACGCGGCCGGCCAGGGACAGGTCACGGTCGAACCATGGCGCCAGCAGTGCGCCGCCATAGACTTCAACACCCAGTTGCCAGAAGCCCTGGCGTTGCAGTTCCGGTTGTGGCTTGACGCGCAGGCACGGACTGTCGGTGTGGGCGCCAACCAGGCGAATACCGCCATGCAACGGCGAATGGCGGCCCATTTTGATCGCGACAATCGAAGAGTCGTTGCGGGTGACGTAGTAGCGACCGTTGGCTTCGGTATTCCACGGCTCGCGCTCGTCGAGGCGTTGATAACCCGCCGCTTCCAGGCGCTGAACAAGGCTGGCGGTGGCATGGAACGGGGTAGGGGAGGCCTTGAGGAAATCGATCAGGCCTTGGTTCAACTCTTCGCGCATAAAGTAGCTCCAGACAGCAGTGGCGCCAGTTTAACGTATTGGTTGCGGAAATGGCGGTGGGCTGATGTTGGGGCGGGCTCCGATATTGAGCCTGCCAGAGAACCCTGTGGGAGCGGGCTTGCTCGCGAAGGCGTAGTGTCAGTCAACATCAATAGTGACTGTTACACCGCTTTCGCGAGCAAGCCCGCTCCCACATGTTTAAAACGGTGCCGGGCACTCGAATCGCAGGCGCTCACCACTTTGCGGGTGGGTGAAGGTGAGCATGCTGGCGTGCAGGCACAGGCGCGGCCAGGCTGCCAGCGCTTGTTCATGGGCGTAGAGCCCGTCGCCCAGAAGCGGATGACCAATCGAGAGCATGTGCACGCGCAACTGGTGGGAGCGGCCGGTGATCGGTGTCAGTTCGACGCGGCACCAGTCGCCGCAACGTTCGAGCACGCGCCAGAAGGTCAGCGCATGTTTGCCGAATTCATGGTCGACCACATGGCGTGGCTTGGTCGGCGGGTCGTAACGCAATGGCAGGTCGATGCTGCCGCTGTCCAGTTCCGGCTGACCCCAGCACAGGGCGGTGTAGGCCTTTTCGGTTTCGCGGTCGTGAAATTGCCGAGACAGCTCGCGATGGGTGTCCGGGTCGCGGGCCAGCAGGATGATGCCGGAAGTTTCCCAGTCCAGCCGATGGACGATTCGCGCTTCCGGGTAGCCGTTTTCTTGCAGGCGGGTGATCAGGCAGTCCTTGTTGTCATCGGCCCGGCCAGGGACAGAGAGCAACAGGGTCGGCTTGTTCACCACCAATACGGCGGCGTCCTGATGGATGATGTGAACGTTGGACAACGGCATTAAAACAGCCTCGTAACAAATGCCAACGGCGGCTGCAGGAGTGAGCTTGCTCGCGAAGGGGTGTCAGCGAAATCAATGTGGCTGACACACCTTCGCGAGCAAGCTCGCTCCTGCAACCGCCGTGGCTCCTGGCGGATCGACTCAGCGATCTGGCAGGGTGATATTGAGTTCCAGAATCGAGCAGCTGCCCTGGCTTTCCAGTGCGACATGCACGTCATCGGACCCGATATTGACGTACTTGCGGATCACCTCGACCAGTTCCTTCTGCAAGGCCGGCAGGTAGTCCGGGGTACTGCGTTGGCCGCGTTCGTGCGCCACGATGATCTGTAGACGCTCTTTCGCTACCGACGCGGTGCTTTGCTTTTTGTTGGCACGAAAGAAGTCAAAAAGGTTCATTGCTTAGTTGCCTCCAAACAGGCGCTCGAAGAATCCCTTCTTCTGTACATCGAGGAATCGATGATCCACGGTCTTGCCCAGCAGGCGGTCAACGGTATCGCTGTAGGCCTGGCCGGCATCGCTCTGGTCGTCGAGAATCACCGGAACACCCTGGTTGGATGCCTTGAGCACCGCCTGGGATTCAGGGATCACGCCGAGCAGGGTCACCGAAAGGATTTCCTTGACGTCTTCTACGCCGAGCATTTCGCCTTTGCTCACACGTTCCGGGTGATAACGGGTAATCAGCAGGTGTTCCTTGATCGGGTCTTCGCCGCGTTCGGCACGACGGGACTTGCTGGCCAACAGGCCGAGCATGCGGTCGGAGTCACGCACCGAGGAGACTTCCGGGTTGGTCACGACAATCGCTTCGTCAGCGAAGTACATGGCCAGGTGGGCGCCTTTCTCGATACCCGCCGGGGAGTCGCAGACCACGAACTCAAAGTCTTCCTTGAGTTGCATCAGGACTTTTTCCACGCCTTCGACGGTCAGCGCGTCTTTGTCGCGGGTCTGGCTGGCGGCCAGCACGTAGAGGTTTTCCAGGCGCTTGTCTTTGATCAGGGCCTGTTGCAGGTTGGCTTCGCCGTTGACCACGTTGACGAAGTCATACACCACGCGGCGCTCGCAACCCATGATCAGGTCAAGGTTACGCAAGCCCACGTCGAAGTCGACGATAACTGTTTTGTGACCGCGCAGAGCGAGGCCGGTACCGATAGCGGCGCTGGTGGTGGTCTTACCCACACCACCCTTGCCGGATGTAACCACGAGAATCTTGGCCAAGGTGTTTCACCCCTAAGGAAGAAGGACTTTTCAGTCCCTGAAAAACATCTCCTGAAAAACTACTGCAGTCGGACAGCCTTGGCTGGAATCCGGTTTTGAGCGGCGTTTACCCCCGGTAAACACTGCTTTTAGCCTTTTTCCTACTTCGTTTGAGCCGTTTTCGCTACGTTTTAGAGATGCTTGGAAAATGCGGCAGTATCCGTTAAAGCCGAATGATGTTCAACACGTCGCCGGACAGGCTGACCTGCACACCCGAACCCCATAACGGGTCGCGGCGCAGATCTTCGGAAACCTTGTAATGCCCGGCGATGGAAATCAGTTCAGCACTCATTTGCTGACAGAAAATCCGCGCCTTGGTGTCGCCCTTGACGCCGGCCAACACGCGACCACGCATCGGGCCGTATACATGGATGTTGCCATCGGCGAGAAGTTCCGCCCCCGGGCTGACCGAGGAAATCACCACCAGATCGCTGCCCTGGGCATAAATCTGCTGGCCACCACGTACTGGCGATGTGATGATTTTTGTCGGTTTGATGGTCGGCTCGGGCGGTTTTTCCGGTTTTTTCTTCGGTTCGCCTTCGGTCAGGTCCAGTGGACGCTCCCGGGCACCGGACGGTGGCAGCACCGGCAAGTCGACTGCAATGGCAGCGGCGATGTCTTCGATGCGGCTGGCGCGGATCGCCAGGGTGCGCAGGCCATGCTGGCGGCACACGCGCATCAGGCCGGGCAAATCGACGGCGCCTTCGCTGGCCGGGAGTTTGTCCAGGGCCAGTACCAGCGGCGCGTTGCTGAAGAAGTTGGGTGCCTGGGCGACCTTGGCGGCCAGTTGCCGATCAAGGCTTTCGAGGTCGTTACGGGCCAGTTCCAGCACCGTAATGGCCAGCATGCTGCCCTTCAACTGGAACACGGGATCTTGGTCTAGCGGTTCGGTTTGGCTCATGGTCGGCATACAACGACTTGTCACTAAAAGTGCCGAGACTTATAACGAGAACGCCCGCAGGCCGCAAGCCGGGTCGAACGATGTAGAATGCGCGGCCATTGTCATTCCGGAAGCATTAATGGACCGCCCGCGTTTTCGAAAAGCATTTCTATCTCCACGTTTCTGGCCGCTGTGGTGTGGCCTGGGGCTGTTGTGGCTGATCGTCCAGTTGCCGTATCCGGCACTGCTGTGGGTCGGTCGTGCACTGGGTGCATTGATGTATCGTGTGGCCGGCGACAGGCGGCGCATTGCCAAACGCAACCTGGAACTGTGTTTTCCTGAAAAAACCGCAGCCGAGCGCAAACGCCTGCTCAAGGAAAACTTTGCCTCCACCGGCATCGCTTTTTTTGAGATGGCGATGAGCTGGTGGTGGTCGCGCAAGCGCCTGGCGAAGCTGGCTCATGTCGAAGGGCTGGAGCATTTGCAAAAGGCCCAGCGTGAAGGCAAGGGCGTGATCCTGATGGCGCTGCACTTCACGACGCTGGAAATAGGCGCCGCGTTGCTCGGTCAGCAGCACACCATTGACGGCATGTACCGCGAGCACAAAAATCCGCTGTTCGACTATATCCAGCGCCAGGGCCGCGAACGCCACAACCTCGACTCGCTGGCGGTGGAACGCGAAGACGTGCGCGGCATGCTCAAATTGCTGCGCTCGGGCCGCGCAATCTGGTACGCACCGGATCAGGACTACGGCGCCAAGCAAAGCATTTTCGTGCCGCTGTTCGGCATTCAGGCTGCGACCGTCACCGCCACGAGCAAGTTTGCGCGGCTGGGCAAGGCGCTGGTGGTGCCGTTCACCCAGGAGCGCCTGGCGGACGGCAGCGGTTATCGCCTGGTGATCCATGCGCCGCTCGAAGGCTTCCCCGGCGAAACCGAAGAGGACGACTGCATCCGCATCAACCAATGGATCGAAGCCGTTCTGCGCGAACATCCCGAGCAATACCTGTGGGCCCACCGCCGCTTCAAGAGCCGTCCGCCGGGCGAGCCCAAGCTGTACGCCAAACGCGGTTGAATCCCGCTCCCTGTAGGAGCGAGCTTGCTCGCGATGGTGGTCAACGATAACGCGGGGCACCTGACACCCCGCGGAGTTTTCACGACCATCGCGAGCAAGCTCGCTCCTACAAGGGAACAGGTCGAAACAACGAAACCCCATCAAGCACCATGGAGAGTTGTGCATGAGTCCAGGCGAACCGGTTACAGGGTTGATTCTTTCCGGCGGCGGGGCTCGGGCGGCTTATCAGGTCGGGGTACTGGCGGCGATTGCCGAATTGCTGCCGCCGGGGGCGAGCAATCCGTTTCCGGTGATCGTCGGCACTTCGGCGGGCGCGATCAACGCCGTCAGCCTCGCCAGCGGGGCGATGGACTTTCGTAGCGCCATCGAACACCTGACGGCCTTCTGGCAGGGCTTTCGCAGTCATCTGGTGTTGCGCAGCGACTGGCCCGGAGTGATTCGTCAGGCCAGCCGCTTTGTCAGCCACAGTTTGCTCGGTATCGGTACACACATGCCGGTGGCGTTGCTCAACAGTTCTCCGCTGCGGCATTTGCTCCACGACAAGCTGCATATGGGCGGCATCGCCGAAGCGATCGCACAGAAACAATTGCATGCGGTGGCGGTCACCGCGTTCGGCTATGAGTCCGGCCAGGCAGTCACCTTCTATCAGGGCGGCGGCAAGATCGATGCCTGGTTGCGCCATCGACGCATCGGCGTTCCAACCCAGCTTTCCGTTGAACATCTACTCGCCAGTTCGGCCATTCCGCTGCTGTTCGCCCCGGTGAAAATCGGCGAAGAGTATTTCGGTGATGGCGCGGTGCGTCAGTCGGCGCCGATCAGTCCGGCGTTGCATCTGGGTGCCAGTCGGGTGTTGGTGGTGGGCGTCAGCGGCAACCCCCGCGGGTTCGACCCGCAACAACCCTTGCAGCGCAGCTACACCGGTCAGCAGCCGACACTGGCGCAGATCGGTGGGCACATGCTCAACAGTACGTTCATTGACAGCCTGGAAAGTGATATCGAGCTGTTGCAGCGTCTGAATCAGTTCAGTCACCTGATGCCCGACGGTACGCCAACCCGTGCCTTGGGCGTGGCGCCGGTGGACGTGCTGGTGATTTCACCGAGTCAACCGATCGACGAGATTGCCGCACGCCATCGCCAGGAACTGCCACCGGCGCTGCGCCTGTTCTTGCGCGGGCCGGGTGCGACCAAGACCAGCGGGGCGGGGGTATTGAGCTATCTGCTGTTCGAGGCGGGTTATTGCAGCGAGTTGATCGAGCTGGGGCGGCGCGATGCGTTGGCCAAACGCGGGGAGTTGTGTCGGTTTCTGGGGATTAACGAGGCGGTGGTTTCGGCTTGAGATCGATGGAGAATCAATTCGCGGGCAAGCCTGCTCCCACAAAGATTTGCGCCGAATTCGAATTCGGCGTACGACGCAAATCCCTGTGGGAGCGGGCTTGCCCGCGAAGGCGTCCTTGCAGACGCCGGTTACAGCGGGATCAGAAGTGGAACTTCACCAGGAAGCTCGTCGTGTTCTGATTGGTGTTAAACGCCTTGGAATCGTCGATCCCGTATTTGTTCGACCAGTAGTCGTACTCAACACCGACATACAATTGCTTGGCACCGAAATTCAGCGCCTTGCCCAAGTCGTATTTAACCTGTGGATTGAAGTGCAGGTTGGCGTGGTATTCGCCATTTTTGTTCACATCGTTGTCGACCACCCAGTCCATGAAACCGTCGATCAGCACATCCGAGCTACCCACCGGGATGGTGTAGGACCAGACCGGGGTGATCTGCCAGACATTGTCACCCGGGCGGTCGCCTTCGGTGTGACGGTTGTAGAAGTTCAACTGGAAGTAGTCGAAGCCCGGGATGGCCAGGTCGAAGCCTGGACCGATCAGATAGGACTCGGTGTCGTCCTCGCCGAATTCATAGGTCATGGCCAGCAGCACGTCCTTGATCGGGCCGAACTCGAACTTCTGGTCGAAGATCTTGTTGAACGACAGGCGCGGGCTGAGTTCGCCGTAGTGGCTGTTCTTGCCCGCGAAGGCGTCTTCCTTGCCGTTGTAGAAGATTTTGTCGATGAAGAAGAAGTTGTCGCCGTACTTCCAGCCATCGGCGTGTTCAAAGGTCACGGTCTGCTGAATGTGCGGGTTGACCTTGAAGTCTTTACCGTAGAGGTAGCTCAGGCTGTTGTTCTGCCATTGCAGCAAGTCGCCGGCCATGGCCTGACCCCCCGCCAGCAATGATCCCGCCAGCATCAGGCTAGTGCACGTACGTTTCATTCGGTTGCTCCCAAAAAGTAGGTGGTTCCACGTTATTTTTTTAAGGTCGGCGCTCTGGTGTGGCGCCTGTTTCTGTAGCTGCAAAAAATTATCCATTCGGTCAGCTTTAGTGCTGTGAGCAAGAGCTGGGCCAAGGCTTTCAAAAAGCCAAAAAACTCCCGCTCGACGGCTCAAGAGCGGTCGATTGAGAGGGGTTTTGGAGTGCCTTGGTTCCTGCCAGCGCCGGGATAAGTTGGCCTGCTGGTCAGGTTTTACATCCGGGCTTTTTTTTAAACCGGATTCGGGCGGCCGCGGAGAATACTGACTCCTCGGACAGGTCTCAAGTGCTCCGCAATGGCGCACCGACGACAGGTATGTGGCGCGGCTGCGGGGCAGCATCAGAAATGCACCTTCACCAGCAGGCTGGCGGTGTTTTCATTGGTATTGAAACGGGAGCTGTCCTGGACGCCGTATTTGTCTTTCCAGTAGCTGTATTCGGTGCCGACATAGACCTGTTTCTCGCGCCAGCCCAGGGCTTTGCCCAAGTCGTATTTGATCTGTGGGTTGAAGTGCAGGTTGGCGTGATAGGTGCCGCGTGAGTTCTGGTCGTTATCTACCACCCAGTCGATGTAGCCGTCGATCAACAGGCTCGAGTTGCCCAATGGCAGGGTGTAGGACCAGGCGGGGGTGATTTGCCAGACATCGTCGCCGGGGCGCGAGCCTTCGGTCTGGCGGTAATAGAAGTTCAGGGTGAAGAAGTTGAAGCCCGGTACTGCGAGGTCGAATCCGGGACCGATCAGGTAGGCCTTGCTGTCGTCTTCGCCGTTCTCGTAGGTCATGGCGAGCAGCACGTCCTTGATCGGGCCGAATTCGAAACGGCGGTCGAGGATTTTGCCGAAGGAGAGACGCGGGCTGAACTCGCCGTAATAAGCGTGAGCACCTTTGTTTCGGTCTTTCTCGCCGTTGTACCAGGTGCTGTCGACGAACAGGAAGTTGTCGCCGTACTTCCAGCGATCGGCGTGCTCGAACGTTACCGTCTGCTGGATCGCCGGGTTGATCGCGTAGTTCTTGCCGTACAGGTAGCTCAGGCTGTTGGTCTGCCACAGCAGTAAATCGCCGGCCATGGCCTGGCTCGCGGCCAACAGGCCACCCGTCAACAGCAAGTTGGTTTGTGTCCGAATCATCTGTTGCTCCCTCTTGTTTTTATTTTTGAGGCGCATGTAGCTCTCCCGTGGGAGCGGGCTTGCTCGCGAAAGCGGTGTATCAGTCAACGATGAAGTTGGGGCTGATGACGTCTTCGCGAGCAAGCCCGCTCCCACAGGGGGTGTGGGTTTCTCGGTTAATGCGTGTGGGCGTGGCAGTCGTTGATCGCAGCGCGTTCTTTGCCGCCGAGGATGTTGAACAGCAGGTTCAAGGTCAGGGCACTGAGCGTGGCCATGGCGATGCCGCTGTGGGTGATCGGGCTCATCCACACGGGCAGGTGGGCGAAAAACTCCGGGCGTACTACCGGGATCAGCCCCATGCCGATGCTCACCGCCACCAGCAACTGATTACGACGGTCACCGATGTCGGCTTCCTGCAGGATCTTGATCCCGGTGGCGGCGACCATGCCGAACATCGCAATCGCTGCACCACCGAGCACGGCCGGTGGAATCGATGCCACCAGGAACGCGGCTTTGGGCAGCAGGCTCAGGACGATCAGCAAGCCGCCGGCAACGATGGTCACCGAGCGGCAACGCACGCCGGTCATCTGCACCAGGCCGATGTTCTGGGCGAAGGAGGAGTGGGTGAAGGTGTTGAAGAATCCGGCGAAGAACGAGGCGCCGGCATCGCACAGTAAACCGCGACGCAGCATGCGTGGGCAGACTTCCTGGCCGGTGATCTTGCCCAGCGCAAGAAACATCCCGGTGGACTCGACGAAAATGATCACCACCACCAGGCACATCGACAGGATCGGCGCGAGTTCGAATTTCGGCATGCCGAAATGCAGCGGGGTGACGAATTGCAGCCATGGCGCACTGGCCATGCCGCTGAGGTCGACCATGCCGAGCAGGCCACAGAGCACGTAGCCCAGGCACATGCCGATCAGCACGGAAATATTGACCCAGAAGCCGCGCATGAAGCGGTGCACCAGCAAAATGGTGCCCAGCACCAGCGCGGCGATGGTCAGGTAAATCGGCGAACCGAATTGTGCGGCACTCGCACCGCCGCCGGCCCAGTTCACGGCGACGGGGAACAGTGACAAACCGATCGAGGTGATGACTGTGCCGGTCACCAGCGGCGGGAAGAAGCGTACGACTTTGGACATGAACGGGGCGATGAGCATGCCGAAGAACCCGGCAGCGATGGTCGCGCCGAAGATCCCTTGCAGGCCGATTCCGGGCATGCCGGCCATGGCGACCATGCTGCCGACGGCGGCGAAACTGGCGCCCATCATCACTGGCATGCGAATGCCCATGGGGCCGATGCCGAGGGACTGGACGATGGTGGCGATGCCAGCCACCAGCAGGTCGGCGTTAATCAGGAAGGCGATTTCTTCACGACTCAGGCCAGCGGCCTGTCCGATGATCAGCGGCACCGCGATGGCGCCACCGTACATCAGCAGAACATGTTGCAAACCGACCAGGATCAGTTGCAAAAGGGGCAAACGCTGAATGGCGGGTGCGTCGGGGATGCGCGCTGTGGATAGCTCGGACATGCAACACCTCGGATCTTTTTTATTCTTGTGATTGAACAGCGGCGGTGGTGCGAGCCGCTGTCATTTGCATCATTCCTTGTGGCGAGGGAGCTTGCTCCCGCTGGGTCGCGAAGCGGCCCCAAAACCGGTCACCGCGTTCCACCTGGGAGATCGCGACTTCCTGTTTCACGACTGCTTCGCAGCCGAGCGGGAGCAAGCTCCCTCGCCACAAAAGCCCGCAGGCTTTTGTGTTGCTTAGTTGGTCGGAGCTCCCTGCACAATCCAGGCACCGATCAGGTCACGTTCCTGCTGGGTCATCTGCGTGATGTTGCCCAGTGGCATGATCTGGCTGGTGACAGCTTGCGCCTGGATCCGTGCTGCGTTCTGGCGGATCTGCTCGGGGGTGTCGAACATCACGCCGGCAGGGGCTGCACTGAACAGCGGGCTGGTTGGCTTGGCCGAATGGCAAACCGCGCAACGTTCCTGAATCACGCTGTGCACTTTGTCAAAGCCAGGGCCGGCGTTGGATGCTTGCGCCGGTGCGGCGGCAGGCGCTTCTGCAGGTTTGGCTTCAGCGGGTTTCAGACCACCGCCCACTGCTGTTTCCGGCAGCGGCTGGTATTCGATCTTCGCTGGCGCCTTGGCCACTTCCGGGTTGTTCAACGGCGCAGGGCCGGTGACGTAAGCCAGGCTGATCATGCCGACGGCTGCCACCGGCAGGGTCCAGGCAAACTTGTGGCTGTCATGACGGGTGTTGAAGTAGTGACGCACCAACACCGCCAGCACCGCGATCCCCGCCAGGATCAGCCAGTTGTACTGGCTGCCATACGTGCTCGGGAAGTGGTTGCTGATCATGATGAACAGCACCGGCAAGGTGAAGTAGTTGTTGTGACGCGAACGCAGCAGGCCTTTGGCCGGCAGCGCCGGATCGGGCGTGCGGTTCTCGGCGATCGCCGCCACCAGTGCGCGTTGCGCCGGCATGATGATGCGGAACACGTTGCCGACCATGATGGTGCCGATGATCGCGCCGACGTGCAGGTACGCACCGCGACCGCTGAACACTTTGCTGAAGCCATAGGCCGCGCCGATGATCAGGACGAACAGGATGAAACCTAGCAGGGCAGGGCGTTTGCCCAGGGCCGAGTCGCACAGGAAGGAGTAGATGAACCAGCCGATGAACAGCGAGCCGAGACCGATGGCCACGCCTTCAGGGCCGCTCAGGGTGCTGCCCGGAGCCAGCAGGTAGAGCGTCGGGTTGGAGTAGAACACTACGCACAGTAGCGCGATCCCCGACATCCAGGTGAAGTAGGCTTCCCATTTGAACCAGTGCAGGTTGTCCGGCATGGTCGGTGGAGCCAGTTTGTATTTTTCCAGGTGGTAGATACCGCCGCCGTGGATCGCCCACAAATCGCCGGCCAGACCGCTTTTCGGGTTGACCCGATTGAGGTTGTTTTCCAGCCAGACGAAGTAGAACGATGCGCCGATCCAGGCCACACCAGTAATCATATGAACCCAGCGCACGCTCAGGTTCAGCCATTCCAACAGATGTGCTTCCACAGTCTTTACCTCTCGCCCGTCACTCTTGTTGTCGAGTGATCGGACCTTCTCTTATTGGTGGGGGGCGAGGATCAAACGCTCATCCTCTTTGAAAAAATGCTCATCGCAGTTATTGCCTGTGCCACTGCGATCAACCACCAGGAAGTCATCCCGCTTTTCGATCGTCAGCACCGGGTGGTGCCAGACGCCGCGATGGTAATTAATGCCCTGCCTGCCGTTGGTGACGAAGGCGCGGACCAAGCCTGATACAGGTTCATCGCCAAGTGGCGCGACCACGATCAGAAAGGGGTTGCCGAGCAGCGGAATGAAAGCCTGGCTGCCCAGCGGATGACGCTCCAGCATGCTGACGGTCAGCGGCATGTCCTGCGCGTCGGCGCGGAAGATGCTGATGATCGCCTTGTCCTCTGGCGTAGCGGTTTCCACCGTCGCCAGTTTGTGGAAGCGCATGGTCGAACCGTTGTTGATCATGAAGTGATCGCTGCCGTCGGTTTCGATCACGTCACCGAAAGGGGCGAAGGCTTCTTTGGTCAGCGGTTCAATCGTTAATGTGCGCATGCTGGTCTTCTTAATTTGTTCAGGTGTGGATGATTCTTTGTAGGAGCGAGCTTGCTCGCGATGGTCGTCAACGATAACGCGTGCATCCAGGATGAACGCGGTGTCCTTGAGTTTTTCGCGAGCAAGCTCGCTCCTACAGGCTCAGCATTACTTCGCGACCTTGCCCAATACGCGCAGGCGGCTCACACCACCATCCGGGAACACGTTCAGGCGGATGTGGGTGATCGGGCCCAGTGCCTTGATCTGCTCGGCGAAGGTGTGTTCGGCGTGCATTTCCAGCTTCTGGCTTGGCAGCAGTTCGCGCCAGAACAGCGACTGGGTTTCGATCTGGCTGTCGGTACCGCCCTTCACGAAGGCGCCCTGGATCGAGCAGCTGTCCGGGTAGTTACCCTTGAAGTGCAGGGTGTCGACGATGACTTTCTCGACTTCACCAGCATGACCCAGCGCGACGATGACCCAGTCATTGCCTGGAGTACGACGACGCGCGGTTTCCCAGCCGTCGCCCATGTTGATGCCACGGCCCGGGTTGAGGATGTTGCTCATGCGGCCGAAGTGTTCGTCGGAGCAGGCGAGGGCGCGGCCACCGTTGAGGGCTGCGGCCAGGTCGACCTGTTCGTTGTCGCCGATCGCCGACCAGTCGCGGAACGGCACGCCATACACGCGCAGACGGGCCACGCCGCCATCCGGGTAGATGTTGAAGCGCAGGTGGCTGAACGCCTGGTCGTTGTTGATTTCGTGGTAGTGGTGGCTGTTGCCTTGCAGCTCGACGGCGGACAGCACTTCAGTCCACTGGGTGTTTTCATCAGGCTCGCCCGACGCCAGGAAGCAGGCTTCCAGGGACGCTGATGGCGGGAAGTTGCCGGTGAAGAATGAAGTGTCGATGTCGACGCCCTTGATCGAACCCGGTACGCCCAGGCGGATCACGGCGCTGTCGAAGCCTTCGAAGCGCTTGCGGCGCGACTCCCAGCCATCCATCCACTTGCCGTTGTCATCGAACACGCCCTCCTTCCATACGGCCGGGGTCGGTTGGAACAGACGGTTGGCGTCTGCGAACCAGTCATCGGTGACCGAGATGATTTTGGTGCCCAGGCGGGCATCGGCCAGGTTGACGAACTTCTCGAAAGGTACGGCGTAAGCTTTCATTCTTCTTGTCTGCCTTTAAATAAGTGGCTTGGGATGCTTGCGAGGCCCAGGTTGATTTCGGCGTTCATGAAATGCCTGGGCCAGGCTTGCTATAGGGTCAGTAATCGGAACAGGGCGATCTTGTTGATCTCCGCCAGCGCGCATTTGAACTCGGTGTCGACCGGGTTGTGGATGCGCGTTTCGAACGCTGCGAGGATCTGATGCCGGTTGCTGCCTTTTACCGCCATGATGAAGGGAAACTTGAACTTGGCTTTATAGGCGTCGTTCAGCTCGGTGAAGCGCTGGAACTCTTCGGCCGTGCATTGGTGAATACCGGCGCCAGCCTGTTCATGGGTGCTGGCTTCGGTGAGTTGGCCCTGGACGGCGGCTTTGCCGGCCAGGTCCGGGTGAGCGTTGATCAGGGCCAGTTGGCTTGCGTGATCGGCGCTCAACAGGATGTCGCTCATGCGCTGGTGCAGGGTTTCAATCTCGTCGATCGAGGCATCCTGGCCCAGGTCGAAGGCCTTCTCGGCCACCCATGGCGAATGTTCGTAGATGTCGGCGAAGGCTTTGACGAAGGCGTCGCGGCTCAATGTCGATGGTTTCAATGTTTGAAAGGCGCTCATTTCGCGGCCCCTTGGTACGGGTGAGTTTCCTGCCAGTGGCGCGCGATGTCGACGCGACGGCTGAACCACACCTGTTCATGACTTTTAGCGTATTCGATAAAGCGCTTGAGCGAAGCCAGACGCGCCGGACGGCCGATCAGGCGGCAGTGCAGGCCGATCGACAGCATTTTCGGTGCCTCGGCGCCTTCGGCGTAGAGCACGTCGAACGCATCCTTGAGGTATTCGAAGAAGTCGTCGCCCTTGTTGAAACCCTGGACCTGGGTGAAGCGCATGTCGTTGGTGTCCAGGGTGTACGGGATCACCAGGTGCGGCTTGCCGGTCGGGTTGTTCGGTTCCCAGTAGGGCAGGTCGTCGTCATAGGTGTCGCAGTCGTAGAGGAAACCGCCTTCTTCCATCACCAGGCGACGGGTGTTCGGGCCGGTGCGGCCGGTGTACCAGCCCAGTGGGCGTTCACCGGTGATTTCGGTGAGGATGCGGATCGCTTCGAGCATGTGCTCGCGTTCCTGGGCTTCGTCCATGTACTGGTAGTCGATCCAGCGATAGCCGTGGCTGCAGATCTCGTGGCCGGCATCGACCATGGCACGGATCACGTCCGGGTGACGCTGGGCGGCCATGGCCACGGCGAAGATGGTCAGCGGAATGTCGAATTCCTTGAACAGTTTCAGGATCCGCCAGACGCCGGCACGGCTGCCATACTCGTAAAGGGATTCCATGCTCATGTTGCGCGCGCCTTGCAGCGGCTGGGCAGAAACCATTTCCGAGAGGAACGCTTCGGACTCTTTGTCGCCGTGCAGGATGTTGCGCTCGCCGCCTTCTTCGTAATTGAGTACGAACGACAGGGCAATACGGGCATTGCCCGGCCAGTGTGGGTGAGGAGGGTTACTGCCGTAACCGACCAGGTCGCGTGGGTAGTCAGCGCTCACTGCAGGCTTCCTTCTTATTCGATGATGACGGTTGGTGTGACGCAGCTGAAGATTGGGTGGCAGGCTTGCGTCACAGCGATGGGCTGATTGTATACAACTTTATATTCACTTTGTAAGCCTGATTTTTCGCATTTTTCACCGACTGTCATCTTTTACTGCTATTGGCGTATGCCTGCAAGAAATCTGCCTGACTGGTCAGTTATTAGTTAGAGGCTTCATTGGTGGTGCGGTTTGGCGGGAAATCGACGGCAAATGTGCAGGTGGCGGGGGTTATGGGAAAAATGTCGTTTTTATTGTGTACAATTTTTTTGAAAAGTGTCTTAATCAGTCGCTCGCCGCAGCTTTTCGTGCTCCGAATCGGTGCGGTCTCCTTTTCAACTGACTTCGGGAGGCGCGAAGTCTGACTGCTCCACGCAGGCAGGCGCGCAGAATCAATGGGACGTTTGACTACACACGTTTTGGACGCAGCACACGGTTGCCCGGGCAGCTCGATCAAGGTCGAGTTGTACCGCGTTGAAGGTTCGCAGCTGGAATTGGTCGCCAGCGCGATAACCAACAGCGATGGCCGTGTCGATGCACCGTTGCTGCAAGGCGATGACTACCGTACCGGGGTCTATCAGGTTCAGTTTCATGCCGGCGATTACTACCGCGCCCGTGGTGTAAAACTGCCGGAACCGGCGTTTCTGGATGTCGTGGTGCTGCGTTTCGGCATCTCTGCAGAACAGGATCACTACCATGTGCCGTTGTTGATTTCGCCTTACAGCTACTCCACCTATCGCGGCAGCTGATCCCCCAAGCAGCTGCTGCACCCTGGAAGCGACTGCGCATATAGCTTCTTTGGTCTTTCGCCCGCTCACACTGCGGGCTTTTTTTCGTCTGTAGGAGCGAGCTTGCTCGCGATGGAGGTCCAGGCAGCGCGATAATTCATACTGCACGCGTTATCGTTGACGTCCATCGCGAGCAAGCTCGCTCCTACAGCTTTTAGCGGCTCAGCAACGACGCTGCACCCGCACCACCAAACAACCCCGCACTGATCCGGTTGAACCAGCTCTGGCCCTTGCCGCTGCGCAGATAGCGCGCCGCACCGTGGGCGCCGAGGCCGTAGGCTAATTTGCACAGCAGGTCGAGCACGGTCCAGGTCGCAATCATCACCAGCAGTTGCGGCAGGAACGGTTGTTCGGCACTCAAGAACTGCGGCAGGAAAGCGGCGAAGAACAGAATATCTTTCGGATTGCTGGCACCGAGCATGAAGGCACGGCCGAACAGTGCACGAAAGCGAGGCACCGGCGCTGCTTGCGGCACTTCCGCGCCGTGGGAAGGCTGGCGCGATTGCTGCCAGCTCTGCCAGGCGAGGTAGAACAGATACAGTGCGCCGATAATCTTCAGGGCGCTGAACAGCTGTTCCGAAGCCAGCAACAACGCACCCAGGCCCAGGGCCGAAGCACTCAGCAGGCAGATCGATGCGGACACGCCGCCGAGAAAGGCCGGGTAAGAGCGGCGCAGGCCGTAATTCAGACTGTTGCTGATCATCAGCAAAGACAGCGGCCCCGGGATCAGGATCACTATCAGCGCAGCGCCGCTGAACAGCAGCCAGGTTTCCAGACTCATCACTTTCCTCCATTTGCACAAAAGCCCCACCCGACGGGGTGAGGCTGTTTTCAAGCGCGTACAGCGTGTGGCTTACAAGAAGATGAACTTGGCGATGAAGATCGCGCAGAGCACCCACAGGCTTACGGAAATTTCCTTGTACTTGCCGGTGCCGGCCTTCAACGCCACGTAGGTGATGAAGCCCAGCGCGATACCGTCGGCGACCGAGAAGGTCAGCGGCATCATGATCGCGGTGACAATCGCCGGAATGCTATCGGTCGCTTCATCCCATTCGATGTGGGCCATGCCGCCCATCATCAGCATTGCCACATAAATCAGTGCACCAGCGGTGGCATAGGCGGGAATCATGCCTGCCAGCGGTGCGAAAAACATTGCAGCTATAAATAGCACACCAACGGTGACTGCGGTAAGACCAGTCCGACCACCCGCAGCGACACCAGCAGCACTTTCCACGTAGCTGGTGACCGGCGGAACGCCAACTACCGCACCGAATACGCTGGAAGCACTGTCGGCTTTCATTGCGCGGGAAAGGTTTTCGATGCGGCCGTCAGCGCCCACCAGATTGGCGCGCTGGGCAACGCCCATCAGTGTGCCGGCGGTGTCGAACATGTGCACGAAGAGGAACGCCAGCACCACGCTGATCATGCTGACGTTGAACACACCGGCGACGTTCATGGCCATCCAGGTCGGTGCCAGGCTTGGCGGGGCCGACATGATGCCCTCGTAGTGCACCAACCCAAGGCCCCAGCCGGCGAGGGTCACGGTAATGATGCTGATGAGGATTGCGCCGAACACCTTGTGATAGCTGAGGATGGCAATCATCAGGAAGCACACGGCGGCGAGCAGCGGGCCGGGCTCGCGCAGGGAACCGAGCTTGATCAGCGTGGCCGGGCTATCGACGACGATACCCGCGGTTTTCAGGCCGATCAGCCCCAGGAACAGTCCCACGCCGGCGCCCATGGCGAAGCGCAGGCTGACCGGAATGCTGTTGAGCAGCCATTCGCGGATCCGCGAGAAGGTCAGGATCATGAACAGCACACCGGAAACGAACACTGCGCCGAGGGCGGTTTCCCAGTTGTAGCCCATGGTGCCGACCACGGTGTAGGTGAAGAAGGCGTTCAGCCCCATGCCTGGTGCCAGGCCGACTGGCCAGTTGGCGTACAGGCCCATCAACAGGCAACCGAGTGCGGCGGCGATGCAGGTGGCGACGAACGCGGCACCGTGGTCGATCCCGGCGTCGGCCATGATATTGGGGTTAACGAAGATGATGTAAGCCATGGTGATGAAGGTTGTCAGACCGGCAATCAACTCGGTCTTCACCGTGGTGCCGTGCAAGCTGAGTTTGAACAGACGTTCCAGCAAGCCATTGCGTAATGGCGGCGAGAGTTCCAGCGTCGATGCTTCGGATTTGCGGCTTTCCACAGCGAATACTCCTCAAGAGTTTTATTGTTATTTCCAGGGCCGGACCCATGAGGGTGGCAGCGGCCCTTTGAGGCACTTGCGAATTTGTTGACCGCTTGGTCAGGAACTCGCACGAGGTGGATTATGCTTTTGTATACAAAGAATGCAAATAATGTTTTTGATTTTGTCGACGAAAAGTTTGGCTTTAGGGATATATCGCCTGTTCCGGCCCCTTCGCGAGCAAGCCCGCTCCCACAGGAAAACCGGTCAGTCACAAGATTTGTGGACACCATCAATCACTGTGGGAGCGGGCTTGCCCGCGAAGAGGCCGGATCAGCCAGCATCAAAATCAGCAGGCAGAATGATTCAGTCGGTATGCGCCTGACTTTTCCCCAATGCCAGATTCACCGCCAGCCACCCATTCACCGCCGTCTCCCCAGCCTCGGCAAACACCCGTTCCAGCAATTTCACCTGCTCACGCCTCAACGCCTGCTCAAACCGTGCGCCTTCAGCAGTCAATTCCAGCAAGCGCTTACGCTTGTCAGTCTCGGACGCGACGCTTTCGACCAGATGCATCTCCAACAATTGCCGCAACGGCATGTTCAGCGCCTGCTTGCTCACGCCGAGCAAGGCCAGCAACTCCTTGACGCTCAGGTTCGGATAGCGGGCGATGAAAAACACGATGCGCTGATGCACCCGGCTCAGGCCGCGACGTTCGAGCATTTCATCGGCTTTGGCGGTGAAGGCCTGGTAGCCGAAGAAAAACGCTTCCATGGCTTGCTGCTGGGAGATCGGGTTTTTAAGGTCAAGCATATTGACGTATCCATTCGAGCTGGCGTAATTTCGGTCAACAAGTTTGACTCATTTTCCTCGTGCCTCGCTACCGGTGATCCCCATGGCTTTTTCCGAACGTGTCTCGCGCCTTAAAAGTTCTTTGATCCGTGAAATCCTCGCCGCGGCCCAGAGTCCGCAGATGATGTCGTTTGCCGGCGGCCTGCCAGCCGAAGCCATGCTGCCGAAGGTCGAATGGGCCGACATGCCGTTGTCCATGGGCCAATACGGCATGAGCGAAGGCGAGCCGGCGCTGCGTGAAGCTTTGGCGGCAGAAGCACGAGCGTTGGGAGTGCCGTGCGAGGCAGGGCAGGTACTGGTGGTCAGCGGCTCACAGCAGACCCTCGACCTGGCAGCCAAGCTCTACATCGACAAGGGCACTGAAGTCCTGCTCGAAGCGCCGACTTATCTGGCGGCGTTGCAGATCTTCCAACTGTTTGGCGCCGATTGCCTGACCGTGCCGCTGGAGGCCGACGGTCCGAACCTGGAGCAATTGCGCGCACGCCTGGAAAAACACAGTCCAGCCTTCATCTACCTGATCCCGACCTTCCAGAATCCATCGGCCGTGCGCTACAGCGAAACCAGGCGCGATGCGGTGGCCGCGTTGCTTGATGAGTTCGGCGTCACGTTGATCGAAGACGAGCCTTACCGCGAACTGACCTTTGATGGCGGCAGCGCCAGGCCGATTGTCAGTCGCTTGAAAAACGCCAGTTGGATCTACACCGGCACCGTGTCGAAAACCCTGTTGCCGGGTTTACGTGTCGGCTACTTGATCGCCAGTCCAGACCTGTTTCCCCATCTGTTGAAACTCAAGCAGTCGGCGGATTTGCACACCAATCGGGTCGGCCAGTGGCAGGCGCTGCAATGGATTGGCAGCGAGAAATATCAACAGCACCGCAGTGAGTTGCGCGATTTTTACCGTGGACGTCGGGATGCGTTTCAGGCAGCGCTGGAAACTCATTTCTCCGATCTGGCAGATTGGAATGTGCCGCAGGGCGGGCTGTTTTTCTGGTTGAAACTCAAGCAGCCACAGGACACCCGAACCTTGCTCGACGCTGCGTTGGCCAACGACGTGGCGTTCATGCCGGGCGAACCGTTCTTTCCCGAGCCGGATAACCATCCGGGGTATTTGCGGTTGAACTTCAGCCACATTGAGCCTGCGCGACTGGATGAAGGGCTCAAGCGTTTGGCGGGAGTGGTGCGACAGGCGCAGGCGACACAAGCGGCCTAGATACAAATAAACCGGCCAATGGGCCGGTTTATTTTTGTCTGAGGTTTGCGGTGCCTGTGCCGGCCTCTTCGCGAGCAAGCCCGCTCCCACAGGGAAATGCGGTCAACTGTGGGAGCGGGCTTGCTCGCGAAGGCGTCAGTCAGAACACCACAAGCAAATCAGGCAGCCGCAAATCGCTTGTCCAGGTAATCAATGATCACCTTGGATTCATACATCCAGGTGGTCTGGCCATTCTCTTCAATGCGCAGGCACGGCACCTTGATCTTGCCACCTTGCTCCAGCAAGGTCTGGCGATCCTGCTCGTTGTTCTTCGCATCGCGAAGGGCCACCGGCACGTTCAGACGGCGCAGGGTGCGGCGAGTCTTCACGCAGAACGGGCAGGCGTGGAATTGATACAGCGTCAGGCCCTTGGCGGCCGCTTCGACCTGGGCCTGAGCCGCGGCGGGGCGCTTTTTCTTGCCCGGACGGGTGATGAAGTCGATGAAGATGATCAGTTGGCCAAGGCCGACACGAAGCGCTTTTACGAACACGTTGAAAGCCTCACGGTGCAAATGAAGAAGGGCGCGCAGCTTACCTGATTTTTTACGGGCGAAAAAAAACCGGCGATGAATGCCGGTTTTCTTCGTGCCGCGAATTACTTGATGAGGCTGAGGAATTCGCTGCGGGTCGCGGCGTTTTCACGGAACTCACCGAGCATCACCGAGGTGATCATCGTCGAATTCTGCTTCTCCACACCGCGCATCATCATGCACATGTGCTTGGCCTCGATCACCACCGCAACGCCCAGGGCGCCGGTGACTTGCTGGACCGCATCGGCGATCTGGCGGCTGAGGTTTTCCTGGATCTGCAGGCGACGGGCGTACATATCGACGATCCGCGCCACCTTCGACAGGCCCAGAACCTTTCCGCTCGGGATGTAGGCGACGTGAGCCTTGCCGATGAACGGCAGCAGGTGGTGTTCGCACAACGAGTACAACTCGATGTCCTTGACCAGCACCATTTCGCTGTTGTCGGAGCTGAACAGGGCACCGTTGGTGACCTCTTCCAGCGTCTGTTCATAGCCGCGGCAGAGATACTGCATGGCTTTGGCGGCACGTTTTGGCGTGTCGAGCAGGCCTTCGCGGGAAACGTCCTCGCCGAGCTGGCCGAGGATCGCCGTGTAATTCTGTTCCAGGGACATGAAACTACCTGTGGGATTTTACGCAAAGGGCAAGGGTACGGTGACGGACACGACGCTGCAAGCGTGGCGCATCAGCTTTACTCGTCGCGACCTTCCATCATGGTGCGTTTGAGCATCACATAAACCGCGCCGGCACCGCCGTGTTTGGCCTGGCACGAGGTGAAACCGAGCACCTGTGGATGCTGGCGCAGCCAAGTGTTGACGTGGCTTTTGATCATCGGCCGCTTGCCGTCCAGGCGTACAGCCTTGCCATGGGTGACGCGCACGCAGCGGATTTCGAATTTAGTGGCTTCGGCCAGGAACGCCCAGAGGGTTTCCCGGGCTTTTTCCACGCTCATGCCATGCAGGTCGAGGCTGCCTTCGAACGGAATCTGGCCGATCTTGAGCTTGCGCATCTGGCTTTCCTGCACGCCGTCACGCGCCCACATCAGCTCGTCTTCAGGGCCGACGTCGATGACGAACTGATCGGACAGCCCGTCAACGGTGGTGGATTCGGTGCGCACAGTGGCCGCTAGACGCAGCTTGGCGATCTGCGCGCGGTCAGCCTTGGGCTTGCCGGTTTCGGCGCGATCGTGCTTGATCGGCTTGACGCCTTGGATCGCGCTTTTGAACAGGGAAAAATCGTCGTCTTGCATGTCAGCCTCCGCGAAGGGCGGCCAGTTTACCCAACTCGAAGCGAATCGGGCGCGACAAAACGCGCGGCGTTCGGTCTCGATCTTGGTCTCAGTCGTGTTTTTTCATCAGATGCGGGGACATGTTCAGTTCTTGTGACTGACGCGAGCGGCGACGGCAGCGGCGCCACAGCCACACGCCGAGGTACAGCACCACCAGACCAATCGCCAGGATCACCGCCGCACCGGCACGGTTGGTGTTCATCTCGCCGAGGGCGGGGGCGTGACCGAGCAGGCTGGCGACACCGGCCATGGCGAGCAACACACCGCTCATGGCCAGCAACGCGGCTATCGTTGCGCCGATTCGAAAACGCCAATTGCGTTGGCCTTTGGGCCGCAAGCGGCGAGCGTCAAAACCATCGGATAACTTCATTCCGACCTTCCTCTATGGGTATCGGCCCTTCGACCGGGAGTTGACCGGGATGTTCCTGAGGCTAAGACAATTACGGCACATGAGAGGTTTTTGCGGATGAGCGGCGTTTTTGACCGCTCATGGGGCGCCGATCAGACCAGTTCGTGGGTCAAGGCGAGGGTGGCGAAGTTATCGCCCATGATCGCCATTTCGGTCTGATGAACGTGCTCGGCGCTCAGGACGCCGCCCTTGTAAGGCAAATCGCGAGTGGCACAGGCGTCTTCAATGAGTGTGCAGCGGAAGCCAAGGTTCTTCGCTGCGCGCACAGTGGTGCTGACGCTGGAGTGACTCATGAAACCGCAGACGATCAGGTCGAGGGCGCCGAGGTCCTCCAGGCGTTTGGCCAGTTCGGTGCCGTGGAACGCGCTTGGCAGCAATTTACCGATGACAGTTTCGTCACTCTGTGGCTCCAGGCCCGGAATGAACTCACCACCGACGCCTTGCGGGTTGAACAACCCGCCGAGCGTACCGAGGTGGCGGACATGCACGATCGGCCGGCCGGCGGCACGGGCAGCGGCGAGCAATTGCTTGATGTTCGCGACGGCCTCATCCATGCCGCTGAGGGCCAGTGGCCCGCTCAAATATTCTTTCTGGGCATCGATGATGATAAGGGTCGCTTGGCTCAGTTTGGCTGCCGGATAACCGCGGCCGCTGAGTTGAAACATCGTTTTTGGAACGGACATTCTGGGGCTCCTTGGAGTGGGGCTTTTGCGACATTGTCCTCTGGCTGAGCGGTTCTGTGAATCGCTACGATCGTAGGTGCCGTCGTTGCTGGCCTGTAGCCTTGTCAATAGTCGCGTTTTGTTCAATAGCCAAGCGGAAAAACGGATAACTCCTACATTTGAGCCGGTAGTTTTCTCGCGTCGTCGTGGCGTCGTTTGACTGGTAGAATTGCCCGTCGATTTTTCTGGAGTTTGCCGTCGTGATCACTTCCCGCCTTCGTACCCTGCGTGACCATATCCGTTGGGCCGTCAGCCGCTTCCATGGGGAGGATCTGTTTTTCGGCCATGGCACCGACAACGCCTGGGACGAAGCCCGGCAATTGGTGTTGGGCGCGCTGCATCTGCCGTGGGAAATCGCCGACAGCTACCTCGACTGCAATCTGGAAGAGGACGAACTGGTCCATCTGCAAAACTTGCTCAAGCGCCGGATCGAAGATCGGGTTCCGACTGCGTATCTGCTGGGCGAGGCCTGGTTCTGCGGCATGTCGTTCATCGTCGATGAGCGCGTTTTGATCCCGCGTTCACCGATTGGCGAGTTGATCGAAAATCGTTTTACTCCTTGGCTGGCTTCGGAGCCGGCGCGAATTCTCGATCTGTGCACCGGTTCCGGTTGCATTGGCATTGCCTGCGGCTACGAGTTCCAGAATGCCGAGGTGGTATTGGCTGACCTGTCGTACGAAGCGCTGGAAGTGGCCAACCAGAACATCGAGCGCCATGGTGTCGATGAACGTGTGTACACGGTGCAGGGCGACGGTTTCGAGGGCTTGCCGGGACAACGTTTCGACCTGATCGTGTCGAACCCGCCCTACGTCGATGCGGAAGATTTCGCCGACATGCCGGACGAATACCAGCACGAACCGGAGCTGGGCCTGGCGTGCGGCGATGACGGCTTGAACCTGGTGCGCCGCATGCTCGCCGAAGCAGCGGATCACTTGACCGAGAAGGGCTTGCTGATTGTCGAAGTGGGCAACAGCCAGGTGCACGTCGAGGCGTTGTACCCGGAAGTCGACTTTGCCTGGCTGGAGTTCGAGCGTGGCGGCCACGGTGTGTTCATGCTGAGCGCGGAGCAGTGCCGGGAGCATCAGGCGTTGTTCGTTTCCCGCGTTTAAGACCCGTCACTGTGGCGGGGCAGCTTTTGTGGCGAGGGAGCTTGCTCCCGCTCGAGCGCAAAGCGGTCGCAAAACAGGTGGCAATGATTTATCTGAAAGAATTGTGATGTCCGGTTTCAGGGCTGCTTCGCAGCCCAACGGGAGCAAGCTCCCTCGCCACATTAGGCCACTCGACTCAGGTCCTACCGGTGCGTGGCAATCCAGATCAGCAACCCCGCCTGAAACACCGCAAATGCCACCAGGCAGGTAATGGTGAAGCGCAGCCCGGCGTCTTCGCGTTTGTACTTGCTGACTTTTTCTTCGTGTTTCTTGAGTTTGACTTCCTGCTCGGCCAGGTTCTGCTCGGCTTGCTGGAGCATCTGCGCCGCCTCGAGAATTTCCACGACCTGCAGTTTTTCGCTGTTCCAGTCGCCAGCAAGGTCGCCGACCTTGACCGGCTTGACGCTGCCTTTCAAATGCTGGGCATCGGCATACACCACGTCGAAACCGTGCACGCGCAAAAAGTGATCGCGGCGCAGGCGGGTGTCTTCGTTCAGCGCTTCCTTGTTGCTCAGGTCAAAGCCGTCGACGGTGTAGGTCGGCCAGCGCTTCTTCGCCCAATTGATGCCCTGGGCCGCCATGAATCGGCCAATGCCACGGTTCAGCGGTTCAACCTGCAACCCGCTATCCGGGGCGAAATGCACGCGCTTTTCGGTGTGATCGACCCACACGTCCAGATGATTCTGTTCCTTGCGCACACGCTGGCCGGGCAGGGTGATGCTCATGCGCATCAGGCTGCGTTCCTTGTCGTTGCGCTCGGCATAGCCGAACTCGACAAAGCGCAACGGGCGCCCGCCCGTGTTGCGGTCAGTCTGCAGCGGCGCCAGACGGAGCATCTTGTGGTGCTCGACGTGGACGTCCGCCCAAGGCAGCTCGACCGCTGGCGGTGCGTCTTTTTCAGCGGTGGTGTCGGGTGAACTCTGGGTGTCAGTCATAACGGCGAGATCCTGTCCAAGCTCAGCTTGTCGCCAGCCAATCTGCTGGCGACAAAGGCTTATCGGCCGTTTTTTTCAAGACTTAAACAGCGCTTAACCGGTGCTAAGTCCGTCAATAAACCCGAGGATTCGCGCGCCCAGTTCCGCCGCCAGGGGCAATTGCGGATCTTTATAGGAAGCCAGCTGGCGTTTGACGTCGTTGGGCACGATGCGCATGACGTGGTTCATGCCTTCGATCAGTGCCAGTTCGGCGTCCGGTTTGGCAGCCTTGAGCAGCCTTGCGTCATTGACGCCGACCTGGATGTCGTTGCTGCCCTGGATGATCAGCGCCGGCATCTTCAGCTTGGCAAACGCCGCGGCCGGGTCTTGGCGGAACAGGGAAATCAGATACGGCTGCACGCTCGGACGGAAAATGGCCTGCAACGGTGGCGGCACGTTGTCGTCGGGTTTCCCGGCCTTGAGGCTATCGAGTAATTCATTGCTGCGCAGCATCAGCGGTGGTGGCAGGCGATTGCCCAGTTGCTGGCGAATGACCTGATCAACCGGCCTTGCGCTGCCGGAAACAGAAATCACCGCATCGGCATCGATGCCCGGCGCAGCGAGGCTGGCAATCAAGGCGCCCTCGCTGTGACCCAGCACAATCAGTTTGCCGAAGCGCGGATCGGTCTTGAGCTTCTGGCCCCAGGCTTGGGCATCGGACACATAGGCCTCTACCGTCAGGTTTCGTTCATCCGGGGTCGCCGCCAGGCTCGCGGCCACGCCACGTTTGTCGTAACGCACGCTGGCAATGTTGTGTTTGGCCAGCACCCAGGCCAGGCGCTTGAGGCTGTCATTGCGCCCGCCATCGGCGTTGTTTCCGTCACGATCCGTAGGGCCGGAGCCGGAAATGATCAGGACAACCGGCACAGGGTTGTCGGATTTGGGCAGTAACAGCGAGCCGAAAAGCTCGCCAGTGCCTGTATCCAATGTGATCGGTCGTTGCAGGACAGTCGCCTGGGCGAAGCCGGAAATCAGGGTAAGGCTCAAGGCTAAAACTCGCAGCATCATCGCGCCATCATCAAGAAGGTGCCGGTTGGACTCACAGGCACCCATAAGGTTCGAGGATGAACTACTTGGGTAGCCTGCGTATACTGGCGCGCATTACGTATTCAGGTTCATTTCACGGAGCGTCCTGCATGTCCGGCAATACCTACGGCAAGCTGTTCACTGTCACCACCGCGGGCGAAAGCCATGGTCCGGCGTTGGTCGCCATTGTCGATGGCTGCCCGCCGGGCCTGGAGCTATCCCTGGAGGATCTGCAGCGTGACCTGGACCGCCGCAAACCCGGCACCAGCCGCCACACCACCCAGCGCCAGGAAGCCGACGAAGTCGAAATTCTTTCTGGTGTGTTCGAAGGTCGCACCACCGGTTGCGCCATCGGTCTGTTGATCCGTAACACCGACCAGAAGTCCAAGGACTACTCGGCGATCAAGGATCTGTTCCGCCCGGCCCACGCCGACTACACCTACCACCACAAGTACGGTGAGCGCGATTATCGCGGCGGCGGTCGCAGTTCGGCCCGCGAAACCGCGATGCGCGTCGCGGCCGGTGCGATTGCGAAAAAATACCTGGCCAGCCAGGGCATCGTCATTCGTGGCTACATGAGCCAGCTCGGGCCGATTGAAATCCCGTTCAAGACCTGGGATTCGGTGGAGCAGAACGCTTTCTTCAGCCCGGACCCGGACAAAGTGCCGGAACTGGAAGCCTACATGGACCAGTTGCGCCGCGACCAGGATTCGGTCGGCGCGAAGATCACCGTGGTCGCCGAAGGCGTGATGCCGGGCCTGGGCGAACCGATCTTCGACCGTCTCGACGCCGAACTGGCCCACGCGCTGATGAGCATCAACGCGGTCAAGGGCGTGGAAATCGGCGCCGGTTTTGCCAGCGTCGCCCAGCGCGGCACCGAGCATCGCGATGAAATGACCCCGGAAGGTTTCCTCAGCAATAACGCTGGCGGCATTCTCGGCGGTATTTCCTCCGGTCAGCCAATCGTTGCGCACCTGGCGCTGAAGCCGACATCGAGCATCACCACGCCGGGCCGCTCCATCGACATTCATGGCAACCCGGTGGAAGTGATCACCAAGGGCCGTCACGATCCGTGCGTGGGCATCCGCGCCACGCCGATTGCCGAAGCGATGATGGCCATCGTGCTGATGGATCACCTGCTGCGTCACCGTGGGCAGAACGCCGATGTGCGGGTGAGCACGCCGGTGCTGGGTCAGCTTTAATGGCTGACCTCGCAGCCGCTGCGGTTTGATCGGCGTGGCGGCGCTCCCGTACTGGCGGCTTTCCAGTTTCTATCTGTTCTATTTCGCCTTGCTCGGTTCGACAGCGCCGTTTCTGGCGCTGTACTTCGATCACCTCGGATTCAGCGCCGCGCGCATCGGCGAACTGGTGGCGATCCCGATGCTGATGCGTTGCGTGGCGCCGAACATCTGGGGCTGGCTGGGTGACTACACCGGCAAGCGGCTGGCCATCGTACGCTTCGGCGCGGTGTGCACGTTGCTGACGTTCTCGCTGATTTTCGTCAGCAAGACCTATGCCTGGCTGGCGATGGTCATGGCCTTGCATGCGTTCTTCTGGCACGCGGTGTTGCCGCAGTTCGAAGTCATCACCCTGGCGCACTTGCAAGGGCAAACCTCGCGCTACAGCCAGATTCGCCTGTGGGGCTCGATCGGTTTCATCATCACCGTGGTCGTGCTGGGGCGGCTGTTCGAATGGCTGAGCCTCGACATCTACCCGGCGGCGCTGGTACTGATCCTGGCCGGCATCGTGCTCAGCAGCCTGTGGGTACCGAACGCTCAACCGGCGCCGGGCAACCGGGCGGCGGGGGAGGGATTCCTCAAGCAACTGCGCAGTCCCGGCGTTTTGGCGTTTTATGCTTGCGTGGCGCTGATGCAGATGAGCCACGGGCCGTATTACACGTTTTTGACGCTGCACCTTGAGCGACTGGGTTACAGCCGCGGTGTGATCGGCATGCTCTGGGCGGTCGGCGTGGTAGCCGAAGTCCTGATGTTTCTGGCCATGAGCCGGATCCTCGCGCGCGTCTCGCTGCGCCGGGTGCTGATGGCCAGTTTTCTGCTGGCGGCGCTGCGTTGGTTGTTGCTGGGCACGCTCGCGGAATTTCTGTGGGTGCTGTTGTTTGCCCAGGTGTTGCACGCGGCGACGTTCGGCAGCTTTCACGCCGCTGCCATTCAATTCGTGCAACGTAGTTTCGGCGCGCGCCAGCAAGGCCAGGGTCAGGCGCTGTATGCCGCCCTGGCCGGCACCGGTGGCGCATTGGGCGCGTTGTACGCCGGTTACAGCTGGAACGCCCTTGGCGCCGCATTGACCTTTAGTATTGCCAGCCTCGCAGCCGTCGCGGCTGCCGTTACCATTGCCACATGTATGCAAGAGGACAGGCCATGAGCCTTACCCGTGAACACCTCGCCCAGGAAATCATCGACGCCGGGCGTTTTCTGTATGGCCGCGGTTGGTCGCCGGCCACCAGCAGCAATTACTCGACCCGCCTGTCGCCGACCGAAGCCTTGCTGACCGTGTCCGGCAAGCACAAGGGGCAACTCGGCATGGACGATGTGCTGGCCACCGACCTGTCAGGCAACAGCCTGGAACCGGGCAAGAAACCGTCCGCCGAAACCCTGTTGCACACCCAGCTTTACAGCTGGCGCCCTGAGATCGGTGCGGTGCTGCACACCCATTCGGTGAACGCCACAGTACTGTCGCGCCTGACGCAACAAGACTTCATCGAGTTCGAAGACTACGAACTGCAAAAAGCCTTCAGCGGTGTGACGACCCACGAGTCCCGGGTGCGTGTGCCGATTTTCGACAACGACCAGGACATTGCGCGCCTGGCCGCCAAGGTGCAGCCTTGGCTCGACGCCCATCCCGATTGCGTCGGCTACCTGATCCGCGGCCATGGCCTCTATACCTGGGGCTCGCGCATGAGCGATGCCCTGCGGCAGATCGAGGCCTTTGAATTTTTGTTCGAGTGCGAGTTGAAAATGCGCTCGCTCTTGAACCTTAAAGCATGAACCGTTAAGGAGTTGCCCTGATGAGCAGCCTGTCCGTTTATCACGTCTCCAGCCCTGAAATTCCCAACAAGGTGCTGACCCATTTCGAAGACATCGCCTCGACCCTGGCCGAACAAGGCGTGCGCTTCGACCGTTGGCAGGCCGCCACCAAGCTCCAGCCGGGCGCCAGCCAGGATGAAGTGATTGCGGCCTATCAGGCGCAAATCGACCAACTGATGACCGAGCGCGGTTACATCACCGTCGACGTGATCAGCCTCAACAGCGACCACCCGCAAAAAGCCGAACTGCGCGCCAAGTTCCTCAACGAACACCGCCATGGCGAAGACGAAGTAAGATTTTTCGTCGCCGGGCGCGGCCTGTTTACCCTGCACATCGACGATTACGTCTACGCGGTGCTCTGCGAGAAAAACGACCTGATCTCGGTGCCGGCGGGGACCAAACACTGGTTCGACATGGGCGAGCATCCGCACTTCATTGCGATCCGCCTGTTCAACAACCCGGAAGGCTGGGTGGCCAATTTCACCGGTGAAGACATCGCCAGCCAATTTCCGCGTCTTGAGGACTGAGTCGATGCCGATCAAAGCGATTCTCACCGATATCGAAGGCACCACCAGCGCGGTGAGTTTTGTGTTCGACGTGCTGTTTCCCTATGCTGCCAAACATCTGCCGGCGTTTGTTCGTCAGCAGGCCGAGCGCGTTGACGTAGCTGAACAGCTGGCCGCCGTACGCCGTGACAGCAACGAGCCGAATGCCGACGTCGAACGGGTCATCGAGATCCTGTTGGGCTGGATTGCCGAAGACCGCAAGGCCACGCCGTTGAAAGCGTTGCAGGGCATGGTCTGGGAGCAGGGCTATCAGGCCGGGCAGTTGAAGGGCCACGTTTACCCGGACGCCGTTGAGGCGCTTAAAGACTGGCATCAGGCTGGTTATCAACTTTTTGTTTATTCGTCCGGCTCGATCCAGGCCCAGCGGCTGATCTTCGGTTGCTCCGAGGCGGGGGACCTGACACCGCTGTTCAGCGGTTATTTCGATACGACGTCAGGGCCTAAGCGCGAGGCGCAGTCCTACGCCAACATCATCCAGGCGATCAACATCGAGGCGGGGCAAATTCTGTTTCTGTCCGACATCGTCGAAGAGCTGGATGCGGCGCGTGCAGCGGGGATGGCCACCTGCGGCCTGGCCCGTGAGGGCGGGGAACTGGCAGGGCATGTCACCGTGGACAGCTTTGCGCGGATAAATCCCGCTAATTTCTAAACGCCACAAACCCTGTGGGAGCGGGCTTGCTCGCGAAAGCGGTATGTCATTCAACGTTGATGTTGACTGACGCACCGCTTTCGCGAGCAAGCCCGCTCCCACATTTTTTTACAGCGAATGATAGGTCGGCAGGGCAAACCGTTGCTGGCTTTGCAGCATGGAAATCTGCGGCAGTTCACTGGCTTGTTCAGCGAGGTCGCGGCGAATCGCACTGATGACCCACGACAGTTGATCGCCATTGTGCAATTGCTGGTAGGAAATCGAGCGCTTGAACACTTTGCCTTCGCCGCCGTCCAGGGTCAGCAGGATCCCACCGTCAGGGCGCTCTTGGGTAGTGACTGCAAAGTTGGAGAATAAGGACGAAAATTTTTCCTGGATAAGGCTCATGTCGTTCAGCTCCGTGATGACTTGAATGGCAAGCATGGAGAGACTGTTGCAGCCTTTGTGCCATTCATTTCAGCTGAATAATATTAAGCAAAATCAACATGTTACGGTTTTAAGTGATTTTTGCTTTCGTGCAATCTGCATGAATGGCCATCGTGCATCCTGCATTTTGCAGGTACGTCGGCGACTCGATGGAACCAATTGGCGTGGGTGAGATCACGATTTTTCACACCGTTGTTGTGGATCAAGATCCCGGATACAAAACATTTCAAAAACCGCGTGTACAGCTCAAGAACCGTTGACGTATTTTCGGATTCAGTCATCGCAGCCCGACAATAAAAAGATCGAACGGGAGCATCATGAGCCGCACGTCAAACGACACGATTACCTGGGGCATGATGCTCCGCAAGTTGCCTTCCATTGCCAAAGCCATCCCTCGGGTGGTGAAGGGCATGAAGGTCGCCAACGTCAAGGACCCGACCCAGGCGTGTGGTTTGGGCTGGAGTTTCGAGCAAGCCACCCTGCACAACCCGGATGGCCCGGCGCTGTTGCAAGGCGAGGTAACGCTCAGTTATTGCGAGGTCAACCAATGGGCCAACCGCATCGCCCATCACTTGATCGGCCAAGGCATCGGCAAGGGTGATGTGGTGGCGGTCTTCATCGAGAACCGCCCCGAACTGCTGGTGACGATTCTGGCGGTGGCCAAGGTCGGCGCGATCAGCGCGTTGCTCAATACCTCACAGACCCGCGACACCCTGGTGCACAGTGTGAATCTGGTGGCGCCGGCGGCGATCATTGTCGGGGAGGAGTTGGTCCCGGCGTACCTGGCGGTGCGTGACCGGGTGTCGATCAAGGCCGAGCGCACCTGGTTCGTCGCCGATCAGGACACCTCTCGCCAACCGGGCATCGCACCTGAAGGTTTCATCAACCTGATGACCGTCAGTCTTGATGGCGCCAGTGACAACCCGGCCAGCAGCCAGCAGATTTTCTTCGACGATCCCTGCTTTTACATCTACACCTCGGGCACCACGGGGCTGCCCAAGGCGGGCGTGTTCAAGCACGGACGCTGGATGCGCAGCTCCGCGAGTTTCGGCATGATCGCCCTGGACATGCGTGCGGACGATGTCGTTTATTGCACCTTGCCGCTGTACCACGCCACGGGGCTTTGCGTGTGCTGGGGTTCGGCCGTCAGTGGTGCCAGCGGGTTCGCCATCCGCCGCAAGTTCAGCGCCAGTCAATTCTGGAACGACGTGCGCAAGTACCGGGCGACCACCATCGGTTATGTCGGCGAACTGTGCCGCTACCTGGTCGATCAACCACCCAGCGCCGACGACAACCGGCACGGCGTGAAGAAGATGATCGGCAACGGCTTGCGTCCCGGCGCCTGGAACGAGTTCAAGACCCGCTTTGCGGTGAATCACATTTGCGAGCTGTACGCCGCCAGCGACGGCAATATCGGGTTCACCAACATTCTGAATTTCGACAACACCATCGGTTTTTCCCTGATGCGCTGGGAGCTGGTCGTATACGACCACGACAGCGGTGCACCGATTCGTGATGCCAAGGGCCTGATGCGCAAGGTCGCCAAGGGCGAGCAGGGGTTGTTGCTGGCGAAAATCGACGACAAGGCACCGCTGGACGGCTACACCGATCCGCAGAAAACCGCCAGGGTCGTGCTCCACGATGTGTTCGAGAAGGGCGACCGCTACTTCAACACCGGTGACCTGTTGCGCAACATCGGCTTTGGGCATGCGCAGTTTGTCGACCGCCTGGGCGACACCTACCGCTGGAAGGGCGAAAACGTCTCGACCACGGAGGTGGAAAACATCCTCCTGCAACATCCGCATATTTCCGAAGCCGTCGCCTATGGCGTGGAAATCCACAACACCAATGGCCGGGCCGGGATGGCGGCGATTACCCCCGCCGAATCCCTGGCGACCCTGGACTTCAGTGAACTGCTGGCCTTCGCCCGTGAGCAAATGCCGGCCTATGCGGTGCCATTGTTCCTGCGAGTGAAAGTGAAAATGGAAACCACCGGGACTTTCAAATATCAGAAGACCCGACTCAAGGACGAGGCCTTCGACCCGGGCAAAACCGGTGATGACCCGATCTATGCCTGGCTGCCGGGGACCCAGACTTACGTGCAGGTTACGGAGCAGTTGTTGTCTGACATTCACGGCGGCAAGTACCGCTATTGAATCTGGCTATGGCGGTCCATGAGAAAAAACAAGTGACAGTGCCGGGAGCGCTCGGGAAACTGTCGGCTTTTACGAATGACAGAAATTGGAGTGCCCAATGTCAGACAAAAGCCGCCAGATGACCCCCGAAGAAGCCGCCGAATTCACCGAACAGGTATTCAACAAGGCTCGGGAGGGCGATGCGGCGATGATGGCTGCGCTGTTGACCAAGGGTTTGCCGCCGAACCTGCGTAACCACAAGGGCGATACGTTGCTGATGCTGGCCGCGTATCACGGTCATGTGGACACAGTTAAAGTGCTGCTGGAGCACAAGGCCGATCCGGAGATCCGCAACGACAATGGCCAGAGCCCGATTGCCGGGGCCGCCTTCAAGGGCGACCTGGCGGTGATCAAGGCCTTGGTCGACGGCGGTGCACAGGTAGAAGGTTCGTCCTTCGACGGCCGCACGGCGCTGATGATGGCGGCAATGTTCAACCGCGTCGAAGTGGTCGACTACCTGATCAGCAAGGGGGCCGACCCGAAAGCCAAGGACGCCAATGGCATCACCGCGCTGGAAGCGGCTAAAACCATGGGCGCTTCCGATACGGTTGCGCAGTTGCAGAAGCTCTTGGGCTGATATCGACGAATTTGTGGTTGATGATTCCTTTGTGGCGAGGGAGTTTTTGTGGCGAGGGAGCTTGCTCCCGCTCGACTGCGCAGCAGTCGCAAATCCATTCAGCGCGGTCTGTCTGACAAATCGCATCGTCTGATTTTGGGGCCGCTTCGCGACCCGACGGGAGCAAGCTCCCTCGCCACAGGTTTATGCCTGTCCCAAGCGATCAGCGACAGAATGCGCTATCCTTCGCGCCCTCAAAATCCCCCTCGCTACAGGATCCGCCCCATGAAAGCCGCACTCGCCGAACTCATCAGCAAAATCAGCTCCGGGTGCATGGGCGAAGACGAAATCCTCAAGGTCGCAGACGAAGCGGCCCAGGCCTACGCCGATCAGAATGCTTTCCTGACAGCCAATCCGGACATCAACTACGACGAAACCTTCCCGATCCCGCTGGGTGAGTGGGTGGTGGTCGGCAGCCTGCCGGAAACGGTGCTGTTCCAGGCTGACACCTACATGGACCTGTTCGCCCGGATCGTCGCTTCGTTTGGCCCGGGAGTGGAGTTCAATCTCAAGCCCAAGCAACTGGCCAAGACCGAAGCCCTGACCGCGCTCAACCGCATCCAGGTGCAGATGAGCAGCCTGAACAAGGAAAACGGTGGCTACACGCTGATGAACTTCAGCCAGTTGCTCGATGACGAGCTGCAGGTGGTACTGGTCTACGGCAACGACGTGCCACGGGTGCTGGAGTTGTGCGCTGAAGTTGGCATCGCAGCCGCACCGTCCCTGGAAGCCCTGAAAGTGGCCATCCACGTCTGATAGCCAGACACTGTCAATAAAACGGAACCCTCGCGACGACCGTCTATCCTAAGAGGGCAAATCACTCTTCAGGAGCGTCACCATGGGTTCCACGTTCAACAGCCTGGTTGCCTTGATCATTTTTGCCCTGGATATCTGGGCCATCGTCAACGTGTTCAAAAGTGGCGCCGAGACCGGGATGAAAATCCTCTGGGTGCTGTTGATCGCGCTATTGCCAGTGCTGGGACTGATCATCTGGGCCATCGCCGGGCCGCGGGGTAATGTCAAATTCTGACGGATTTCCCACAAACAACACTGACCCTGTGGGAGCGGGCTTGCTCGCGAAGAACGATCACGCGGTTCGCCGACAGACCGAGTTGCCTGCTTCGCGAGCAAGCCCGCTCCCACAGGATTGTGGCAAGTCGAACAAGTGAGGTTCGACCTGTCATCTTCCGCGACGTAGAATGCGCGCCTTTCCCGGTCATTCGAGACGAACGAATGGCCATCATGGGCGGGTAACCGTCCGTTGCCACCCGCATTCATCGGAGCACTTCCCATGAGCAACACCCCGACCAGCGACTACCTGGAAACCCTCTACGAAGGCTACGGCCAGCGTTTTCGCATGGAAAAACTGCTGCACGAAGTGCGCACCGAACACCAGCACCTGGTGATCTTCGAAAACCCGCGCATGGGCCGGGTCATGGCACTGGATGGCGTAATCCAGACCACCGAAGCCGACGAATTCATCTACCACGAAATGCTTACCCACGTGCCGATCCTCGCCCATGGCACCGCCAAGCGCGTGTTGATCATCGGCGGCGGCGATGGCGGCATGTTGCGTGAAGTGGCCAAGCACCGCAGTGTCGAACACATCACCATGGTCGAGATCGACGGCACCGTGGTCGACATGTGCAAGGAATTCCTGCCGAATCACTCCAAGGGTGCATTCGATGATCCGCGCCTGAACCTGGTGATCGACGACGGCATGCGTTTTGTCGCCACCACCACTGAAAAATTCGACGTGATCATTTCCGACTCCACCGACCCGATCGGGCCGGGCGAAGTGCTGTTCTCGGAAAACTTCTACCAGGCCTGCCGCCGCTGCCTGAACGAAGGCGGCATCCTGGTGACCCAGAACGGCACGCCGTTCATGCAGATCGAAGAAGTGAAGACTACCGCTGGTCGCCTGCGCAGCCTGTTCCCGGACTGGCACTTCTACCAGGCCGCCGTGCCGACCTACATCGGCGGCTCGATGACCTTCGCCTGGGGCGCCACCAATACCGCTTATCGCAAGTTGTCCCGCGAAACCCTGCAACAGCGTTTCACGGGCAGCGGCATCGTCACCCGCTACTACAATCCTGAAATTCACATCGGCGCCTTCGCCCTGCCGCAGTACGTGTTGCAGGCAGTGAACAAGCCAAGCAACGACTGATCTTTCAGTCCACGCACCAAACCTGTGGGAGCGGGCTTGCTCGCGAAGAGGGTGTGTCAGCCAGCAACTCTGTCACTGACATACCCTCTTCGCGAGCAAGCCCGCTCCCACACTGAATTGCGGCGGAACAATCGGCCAGCTAACAAGGTCGAGATAGATGTAAGCCCATCCATGGGTTTTATCGAGGAGGCACCAATGCAAAAGTGGAAGGTCACTTTCGTGGATGATCATGGCGAAACCGTCGACGAAGTGTTCGAGTGCATCGAGCGCCCGGACTACGAGCGTGCCGCCAGGCTCATCAAGGCCCGATTTCTTCCTGTCGTCGCCGAACTGGATCTGAACGATCTAGAGGGGCGGACCGCCGATGCGTGTGTCAAAGAACTCAAGTTCCAGAACAGCATTCAAATCCTCGGTATTTCTCCAATCTGAACGACACCTGTCGCATTCACATCCAGACCTTGGCAGAGGCTCTATCTTGAGGCTACTCTGCAAGCGAGATCAGCGATTGAATCGCTAAGGTCTGGTCTTGTCAGCTCCATGCTTGTTTCCCGCCGGCTCATTGGTTGCCGTCGCTCGCGCTGTTCGGTTGCGGGTGAGGGAGTACGGAAAGTCTATCCATCGTTTTGAGGAGGACGTTTCATGAGCACAGCCTATCAAGAAGACATCAGCAGCAGCGTGTTGCGCCGCATGAAAGAAGGCGGTTTTGACTTTTCACGGTTTCATCCCATCGAGTTCTACGCCATTTTCCCGGACGAGGAGCGGGCACGCAGGGCGGCAGGTCATTTCCACCGTGGTGAATCCCTGAATGCGCAAGTCAGTGTGCGCGACGACGGCGCCTGGGCTCTGGAGTTGAGCAAAGTCATGTATGCCACCTACGACGACATCGGCGACTTCGAACAGGGTTTCGAAGCGGTGGTCGAGCCGTTGGGCGGCATTATCGAAGGCTGGGGTGTGAAACAGGAGGTACGAGGGCGACTCGCATAACCTTATGGACAGTGACAACCGGCAATGACGGCTGACCTTCGGGTTGGCCGTTTTCATTTGGGGGCATTGAACATCAGCAAAAAAAAGCCGCCTGGGCAGGCGGCTAAAAGGGAAGTTCGGTGAGCTTTTCAGCGAATGCCCGGATTATCCGCACCCGTTGCCGGGCAGTGAAATCAACTCTGGCTATGCTGGTGATAGGCGACCACTACGCCTTGCAATGAAGCGGGGGCAATCAGGTTGGGGCATTTGTCGCACAGGATTGGTGCGGTGACTGCGTCTTGATTATCCAACCGATTGAAATTTAAGCGTTTATGCCGATGGCACGGGCCTTGCGAAGGTCTGGACGTCCGAGTGACAAGGAGTACGGCATGATCCGAACCTATTTTGATGAGATGTACGATGCCGGCGGCCAGGTCCGCCCGCATTATCGGGAGTTTGCCCGTTGGCTGGCCGAGACGCCTGACGAGCTTCTGGCACAACGGCGACGCGAGGCCGATCTGTTGTTTCATCGCGCCGGGATTACCTTCACGCTCTACGGGGACGAGCAGGGCACAGAGCGCCTGATTCCATTCGATACCATCCCGCGCAGCATCCCCGCCAGCGAATGGCGGATTGTCGAGCGCGGCTGCATCCAGAGAGTCAAGGCGTTGAACATGTTCCTCGCCGACCTCTATCACGAGCAGCGCATCATCAAGGCCGGGATCATTCCGGCCGAGCAGGTGCTGGCCAACGAGCAGTACCAGTTGGCAATGCAGGGGCTGGACCTGCACCGCGATATCTATTCGCACATCTCTGGCGTCGACCTGGTGCGCGACGGCGACGGCACCTACTACGTGCTCGAAGACAATCTGCGAACACCGAGCGGCGTCAGCTACATGCTCGAAGACCGCAAGATGATGATGCGTCTGTTCCCCGAACTGTTCGCGGCGCAACGCATCGCCCCTATCGACCATTACCCGAACCTGCTGCTCGACACCCTGAAAAGCTCAAGCCCCATCGATAACCCGAGCGTGGTGGTGCTGACGCCGGGGCGCTTCAACAGTGCGTTCTTCGAGCATGCGTTCCTGGCGCGGGAAATGGGCGTGGAACTGGTGGAGGGCGCTGACCTGTTCGTGCGTGACGACAAGGTCTACATGCGCACCACCGACGGGCCGAAAGCGGTCGACGTGATTTATCGTCGCCTCGATGACGCCTTCCTCGATCCGCTGGCCTTCAATCCGGAATCGATGCTCGGCGTGCCCGGGCTGCTGTCGTCCTACCGTTCCGGCAACGTGGTGCTGGCCAATGCCATCGGCACCGGGGTGGCGGACGACAAGTCGGTGTATCCGTTTGTTACCGACATGATCCGTTTTTACCTCGATGAAGAACCGATCCTGAAGAACGTGCCGACCTGGCAATGCCGTAACCCGTCTGAACTTTCCCACGTACTGGCCAATCTTCCAGAACTGGTGGTCAAGGAAACCCAAGGCTCTGGCGGGTACGGAATGCTGGTGGGGCCGGCGGCGACGGCGGCGGAAATCGAAGCCTTCCGTGCGCGCATTATCGCCAAGCCCCATGCGTACATCGCGCAACCGACGCTGTCGCTGTCGACCTGTCCGACCTTTGTCGAAAACGGCATCGCGCCACGCCACATCGACTTGCGGCCGTTTGTTTTGTCGGGCCGTGAAACCCGGGTCGTACCCGGCGGTTTGACCCGTGTCGCCCTGCGCGAAGGCTCCCTGGTGGTCAACTCCTCCCAGGGCGGCGGAACCAAGGACACCTGGGTGGTCGAGGATTAAAGGAAGCCTGCCATGTTAAGTAGAACTGCCTCGGATTTGTATTGGATGTCGCGTTACCTGGAGCGGGCGGAAAACCTCGCACGGATGCTCGACATCAGCTATTCGCTGTCGCTGATGCCGCAAGACGGCCGTGGCGACGGTTTGCACGAACTGGCCATGCCGCTGTTGATCACCGGCACCCTCGACGATTACCTGGAGCGCCACGGCGAACTGCATGCCGAACGGCTGCTGCATTTCTTCGCTCTGGATGCGGCCAACCCGGCGAGCATCTACAGCTGCCTCGGTGCCGCACGGGCCAGCGCCCATGCGGTGCGTGGGCGCATCACCGCCGACATGTGGGAAAACATCAACGCCACCTGGCTGGAAATTCGCGGCATCGCCGAACAGGGTCTCAGTCGCTACGGCATGAGCCGTTTCTGCGAGTGGATCAAGGAACGTTCCCACCTGTTCCGGGGCGCGTCCTACGGCACCATCATGCGTAACGATGCGTTTCGCTTCATTCGTCTGGGGACCTTTATCGAACGGGCGGACAACACCTTGCGCCTGCTCGATGCCCGCTACGAAATGGCTGGCGATCAGGCCGCAGCGGTCAGCGATGGCACTGCCCATGCGTATTACCAATGGAGCGCGTTGCTGCGGGCGTTGTCGTCATTCGAGGCCTACACGGAAATCTACCGCGACGCCCCCGGCGCCCGGCATGTCGCCGAATTGCTGTTGCTGCGTGCCGATGTGCCGCGATCCCTGCGCGCCTGCACCGAAGAAATCGACCTGATCCTCGCGCAATTGCCGGGGGCCAACGGTCGTCCCGCACAGCGCCTGGCGGCAGAAATGGACGCACGCCTGCGCTACACCGGCATCCATGAAATTCTCGAAGAAGGCCTGCACGCCTGGCTGACCGAGTTCATCCCGCTGGTGCGCCAGTTGGGTAACGCGATTCACAGTTCTTATCTGGAGGCCGCATGAGACTTTCCATTAGCCACGAGACCACCTATCACTACGAAGACAAGGTGCGGGCGAGCATCCAGTACCTGCGACTGACTCCCCACGACAGCGAGCGCCAGCACGTGCTCAGTTGGCAGCTCGACCTGCCGCGCCCGGTGCGCGCGCAACTCGATCCGTTCGGCAACATCCTGCATGTGCTGACCATGGACGAGCCCCACGAGGCGATCATCATCGGCGCCCGTGGCCAGGTCGATATCGACGAAATGCGTGAGGCCGAGCACGAGAGTCAGTCGGCACTGCCGTTTCTGCGTTTCACCCGTTTGACTGAAGCTGACGCCGCCCTGCGTGCGTTCGCCGAGAAGGAATGCAAGCAGCGTCGCGATCGCACGGCGCTGATCGATTTGATGCACGGCCTCAACCAGCATATGACTTACACGCCGGGCTCCACGGAAGTCGACACCAGCGCGGCCCAGGCGTTTGCCGGGCGTTCCGGCGTTTGTCAGGACCACACCCATGCGTTTCTTGCCTGCACCCGCAGCCTGGGCATTCCGGCTCGATATGTGTCGGGGTATCTGTACAGCGAAAACAGCGAACACCTGGCCAGTCACGCCTGGGCTGAAGCCTGGCTGGATGACGCCTGGTACAGTTTCGACGTGACCAATGAACTGGCCCGGCCGGAACGCCATCTGAAACTGGCGGTGGGCCTGGATTACCTGGATGCCTGCCCGGTACGGGGTATGCGCCGGGGCGGCGGGTGTGAGCAGATGCATGCCAAGGTGCTGGTGTCACCGACACCCGCGCCGGTGATTTCGGTGCAGCAGCAGTAGAGTTCGGGATACCGCTTCGCGAGCAAGCCCGCTCCCACAGGGGGAACACATTCCAATGTGGGAGCGGGCTTGCTCGCGAAGAGGCCAGTCCATGCAGCACAAGTCTTAGGGCTTCACCTTACGCCCAACCATATGCTTCAAATACCCCACCAACATCCCCAGCTCCCCATCCGGCAACACTTCGGCCGAGAACCCGGGCATCTTCGCCTGCGGCCACTGGCGCAAGCTCTGTGGGTCGCGAATGTAGCGCTTGAGGAAGTCCGCGCCGAAGTACTCGGTCGGGTTGTACGGAATATTCAGGTCCGGCCCGAACTGCGCGTCCCCGGCACCATTGAGTCGATGACACGCCAGGCAGTTCTTCTGGAACAACGCAAAACCCTTGTTCACCGGATCATCCGCCTTCAAGGCCGGATCGGGCAGCAGGGCGGGAAAACGCTCGGCCACGGGCGCCAGGCGTTTAATGCTCGCCACCTGGAACGGCCATTGTTCGGGGCTGATATTGCCGGCCTGCGGATTGGCCCAGACCAGATAGAACGGCCCGGCGCCCGGCTTTCCTTCTGCTAGCGGTGGCCACGGTTTGGCCGGGTCTTCAATCGCCAGCCAGGCCCGTGCACCCTGGGTATTAAGCAGCGGCGCCGCGGCCATTTCGGCGGCAAAGCCATCCAGGGCCACGGCTTGCAGGTGGTCGTCGGGCTTGATGCCGGTCAGCAGTGCGGACAGTGGCACTGCGCGGTAACTCATGTCCCGTTTGTAGGAAACGTCGTTGTTGATGTTGATGGTCTGGACTTGAGGGTGCTTGAGCAGTTCCTCGGTCTGCCAGGTGCGACTGTTCGCGCCCAGCTCCAGGTTCAGCTGTGCGGCATACAGGGGCGAGCCGAACAGCAGGGCCCCGAGCAGAATGAGCATTTTCAAGTGATCGCCGTCCATGTCGTGCAAGTGCCGCAAAGATTGGCACAGCCACGCTGGCCCGGGTAGCGGGCCAGTCACATTTTGATAGTGGCAATTCAAAACCGTGACGCCGTATCTTTTAGACGCGACTAGCCGATCACCTTGGTCAGGTTCGGCAATATCAACAACAGCGTGGTGGCGAAAAGGATGAGTCCGGCTTGACGTACTTTCGATTGTTTGAACATGGCTTGACCGCCTTTTTTGTTATTTCCTGATGCCTGCCTGCATATCTCCATGATGGCAGCGCGTTGCACTTCCTGTAGTGACGAGCGCCTCGGCAAAACCCGACGACAACTTCGTACAAGTTCACCTTAGAGGCCGCGCAGCGCTTGGTTTAGATCCATTTCGTATGGTGTTGTTACGATTTGCTTTAAAAAAGGCATGAGGCCTATTGCCAGCTTCTTTGGCGCCCGTTGGCTAGACAGCTTGGTGTCCTGAATCGGTTAATCCGGTAGCTGACTACCGTCCGTCTGAGCGTCAGCGTCAACGTCTGTGAGCGCTGCGGTCATTGAATCAAACGTGAGTCGGGCCAAGAGTGAGCACTCGGTATTTATCCACCTGCACTGCGGTTCGAGGACGTCATGACCCAAGCATTGATTTTCGACGCGTTACGCACGCCCCGTGGCAAAGGCAAGGCCGATGGCGCCTTGCACAGCGTCAAACCGGTGAACCTGGTGGCCGGTTTGCTCACCGCACTGCAACAGCGCACGGCGCTGGACACCAGCCAGGTCGATGACGTGGTGCTCGGCTGCGTGACGCCGATTGGCGATCAAGGCTCCGACATCGCCAAAACCGCTGCTCAGGTGGCCGATTGGGATGTCAGTGTGGCGGGGGTACAGATCAACCGTTTCTGTGCTTCGGGGCTGGAGGCGGTCAATCTCGGCGCGATGAAAGTGCGCTCCGGTTTTGAAGACCTGGTGGTGGTCGGCGGTGTCGAGTCGATGTCCCGGGTGCCGATGGGCAGCGATGGCGGGGCCTGGGCGCTGGACCCGGAAACCAACCTGCACAGTCACTTCACGCCACAGGGCGTGGGCGCCGACCTGATCGCCACCCTTGAAGGCTTCAGCCGTCAGGATGTCGATGCCTACGCGCTGCATTCCCAGCAAAAGGCTGCGCGGGCCCGGGCCGACGGTTCGTTCAGCAAGTCGCTGGTGCCGGTGCAGGATCAGAACGGCATCATCCTGCTCGATCACGATGAGTTCATCCGCGCCGATTCGACCCTGGAAGGCCTGGGCAAGCTCAAGCCGAGTTTCGAGATGATGGGGCAGATGGGTTTCGATGCCACCGCGCTGCGGGTCTATAGCCATGTCGAGCGGATCAACCATGTTCACACCCCCGGCAACAGTTCCGGGATTGTCGATGGCGCGGCGCTGATGCTCATCGGCTCCGAAGCCAAGGGCCGGGCGCTGGGCTTGCAGCCACGGGCGCGGATCGTCGCCACGGCGGTCACCAGCACCGATCCGACCATCATGCTCACCGGCCCCGCGCCGGCGACCCGCAAGGCATTGGCCAAGGCCGGGCTGCGGGTCGAGGACATCGATCTGTTCGAGGTCAACGAGGCGTTCGCTTCGGTGGTATTGAAATTCATCAAGGACATGGCCGTCGATCCGGACAAGGTCAATGTCAACGGCGGTTCCATCGCCATGGGCCATCCGCTGGGTGCCACCGGATGCGCCATTCTCGGCACACTGCTGGATGAACTGGAAGCCCGACGCCTGCGTTATGGCCTCGCGACCCTGTGTGTCGGCGGCGGCATGGGCATTGCCACCATCATCGAACGCCTCTGAGCCCGGACTTCAAGGAATCTCGTTATGAACGAAGCCATTCGTTACGAAAAAGGCCAGGACCAAATCGTCGTCCTGACCATCGACCTGCCGGGCCAGAGCGCCAACACCATGAACGCGGTGTACCGCGAGGCCATGGCTGACTGCGTTGCGCGGCTGGTGGCCGACAAGGACAACATCGCCGGAGTGATCATCACCTCGGCCAAGAAGACTTTCTTCGCTGGCGGCGACCTCAATGAACTGATCAAGGTCGACAAGCCCCAGGCGAAAGCCTTCTATGACATGGTGCTGAGCCTCAAGGGCCAGTTGCGCACCGTGGAAACCCTCGGCAAGCCAGTGGTCGCCGCGATCAATGGCGCCGCATTGGGTGGCGGCTGGGAAATCTGTCTGGCCTGCCATCACCGCGTGGCGCTGGACAACCCGTCGGTGCAACTCGGCCTGCCGGAAGTCACCCTCGGCCTGCTGCCTGGCGGCGGAGGCGTGGTGCGCATGGTGCGTATGCTCGGCCTGGAAAAAGCCCTGCCTTATCTGCTTGAAGGCAAGAGGGTGCGACCACAACAGGCGTTGCAGGCAGGATTGATCGACGCACTGGCGACCGATCACGAAGACCTGTTGGCCAAGGCAAGGGCGTGGATTTTCGCCAATCCGGTGGCGGTGCAGCGCTGGGACGTGAAGGGCTACCAGATTCCGGGCGGCACACCATCAAATCCGAAAGTCGCCCAGATGCTGGCGATTGCGCCGTCGATCCTGCGCAGCAAAACCCAGGGAACGATGCCCGCGCCGGAGAAGATCCTGTGCGCGGCGGTCGAGGGCGCCCAAGTGGATTTCGATACCGCGCACCTGATCGAAACCCGCTACTTCACCGAGTTGACCACCGGCCAGATTTCGAAAAACCTGATAGGTACGTTCTGGTTCCAGCTCAACGAAATCAATGCCGGTGGCTCGCGGCCTCAAGGTTTTGCGCCTTATGTCACCCGCAAGGTCGGCGTGCTCGGCGCCGGGATGATGGGCGCCGGTATCGCGTTTGTCAGCGCATCGGCGGGTATCGATGTGGTGCTCAAGGACATCACCCTCGCCGCGGCAGAGAAGGGCAAGGCGCATTCGGCGGCGCTGCTGGACAAGAAAGTCGCTCGCGGACAATTGAGCATTGAACAGCGTGATAGCGTTCTGGCACGCATTCAAACCACCGAAAGCGATGCCGACCTGGCCGGTTGCGACCTGATCATCGAGGCCGTGTTCGAGGATCGTGACTTGAAGGCCAAGGTCTCGTTGGCGGCGCAGAAGGTTGTCGGCGCGGACGCCGTGATCGCCTCCAATACCTCGACCTTGCCGATCAGCGGCCTGGCGTGCGCCGTGCCCGATCAGAGCAAGTTCATCGGCCTGCATTTTTTCAGTCCCGTGGACAAAATGCCGCTGGTGGAAATCATCAAGGGCGCCAAAACCAGCGACGAAACCCTGGCCCGCGGATTCGATTACGTCCTGCAAATCAGGAAAACCCCGATTGTGGTCAACGACAGCCGCGGTTTTTTCACGTCGCGGGTGTTCGGCACCTTCACCAACGAAGGCATCGCCATGCTGGGCGAAGGCGTCAACGCGGCGATGATCGAGACTGAAGCGCGCAAAGCCGGCATGCCTATAGGACCGCTGGCGATCTCTGACGAAGTTTCCCTCAGTCTGATGAGCCATATCCGCCTGCAAACCGCCAAGGACCTGCAAGCAGAAGGTAAACCGCTGATAGAACACCCGGCATTTACCGTAATTGACGTGCTGCTCAATGATTTCAAGCGTCCGGGCAAGGCTGCCGGTGGAGGTTTCTACGAGTATCCGGCGGGCGGCCAGAAACACCTGTGGCCTGAGTTGAAAACCCGCTTCGAGAAAACCGACGGGCAGATTTCGCCGAAGGACGTGCGTGATCGCCTGCTGTTCGTGCAAGCCATCGAAACCGTGCGCTGTGTGGAGGAGGGCGTGTTGACCTCGACGGCGGATGCCAACGTTGGCTCGATCTTCGGTATCGGTTTCGCCGCCTGGACCGGCGGAGCGTTGCAATTTATCAACCAGTACGGCGTGCAGGACTTTGTCGCCCGGGCGCAGTATCTGGCCAAGCAATATGGCGAGCGGTTCGCGCCACCCGCATTGCTGCTGGAGAAGGCGGCCAAAGGGGAGACGTTCTAAGGGGGCGATGACGCATTTCGGGGCTTGCCTTGTCACGGTGTTTCGAGGCAGGCTCTGGGGTGTGCATTATTCCCATCACGTGTCAGGTATTTTTTATGTCGTTACGCATCTGCATTCTGGAAACCGACCACCTGCGTCCGGAATTGGTTGACCAATATCAGGGCTACGGGCAGATGTTCAAACACCTGTTTTCGCAGCAGCCGATTGCCGCCGAGTTCACTGTCTACAACGTGGTGCAGGGTGAATACCCAAGCGACGACCTGGCGTTCGACGCCTACCTGGTGACGGGCAGCAAGGCTGACTCCTTCGGCACCGACCCGTGGATCGAAACCCTCAAGAAATATCTGCTGACCCGCTACGAGCGCGGCGACAAGTTGTTGGGCGTCTGCTTCGGCCATCAGTTGCTGGCACTGCTGCTCGGTGGCAAGAGCGAACGCGCCACCCAGGGCTGGGGCGTCGGCACGCACAAGTACAAAATGGCCGCCAAGGCGCCATGGATGAGCCCGGTGCGCGAAGAACTGACGTTGCTGATCAGCCACCAGGATCAGGTCACGACGCTGCCGGAAAACGCCACGGTCATCGCTTCCAGCGATTTCTGCCCGTATGCCGCCTACCACATCAACGATCAGGTGCTGTGCTTCCAGGGGCATCCGGAATTCATCCACGACTACTCCCGCGCCCTGCTGGAGATTCGCCAGCAGGCACTGGGCGAGCAGGTCTACTCCAAAGGTATCGCGAGCCTGGAACAGGAACACCACGGCACCACGGTTGCCGAGTGGATGATGCGGTTTGTCGCGCACAAGCCGGGAGCTGTTTAAAACCTGTAGGAGCGAGCCCTGCTCGCGATGGTCGTGAACGATAACGCGCCAAACCTGACAGCCCACGGTGCTCTCAGGTTTTTCGCGAGCGAGCTCGCTCCTACAACCAACCGGACTTCTTGAAACTCGCCCACAACCCCAGACAACCCACCGTAATAAACCCCAGCACCCCGAAGTAGCCGTATTGCCAGTTCAACTCCGGCATGTTCTGGAAGTTCATCCCGTAGATCCCCGCCACCGCCGTCGGGAAGGCCAAGATCGCCGCCCAGGCCGCAAACTTGCGTTGCACCACGCTCTGGCGTGAGGCCTCCAACAGCACCCCGACCTCAATCGTCTGGCTGGCAATATCCGCCAGCGTCGTCAGGTCTTCCATCTGCCGCGTCACATGAATCTGCACATCGCGAAAGTATGGCCGCATGTTCTTGTCGATGAACGGGAAACTCAGCCTCTGCAGTTCCTCTCCTATCTCAATCATCGGTGCCACATAACGACGCAAACGCAAAACATCACGACGCAGGCCATGTAGCTTCTGGATGTCGTAGTCATTCAGCACGCCGCACAACACATTGCCTTCCAGCTCATCGATTTCCGCGTGAATGGCTTCGCCCATCGGCTGGTAGTTTTCGATCACAAAATCGAGGATGGCATAGAGTACGAAATCTTCCCCGTGCTCAAGCAATAGCGGACGCGCCTCACAGCGTTGTCGGACATGGGCGTAGGACGCGGAGTGACCGTTGCGCGCAGTAATAATGTAGCCATTGCCGGCAAAGATATGCGTCTCGATGAACTTGAGTTTGCCTTCATCCCGGATGGGCGAGTACGTCACGATGAACAGCGCATCGCCGAAGGTTTCCAGCTTCGGCCGGCTGTGCTTTTCCAGGGCGTCTTCAATGGCCAGTTCGTGCAGGTTGAACTGGCGTTGCAGATTGTAGAGCTCCTCGGCGTTCGGCTCCTCGAGGCCGATCCAGACAAAGTGCCCGGGCTTTGCAGCCCAGGCGGCGCCTTCGTCGAGGGTGATATTGGTGACTCTCTTACCGGCGCTATAAACCGCAGCAGCAACAACTCTACCCATGATGGTGGTTCACTTCTTATTGGCAGCTTTCTATTAGCGATAAACGCAATGGCAGGCATTGTTCAGCTTAGCCTTGGCGATGCTTGAGAGTCAGCTAAATCTGCAGAGTTCAGGGGCAAAAGAAAACCCGCACTTGGCGGGTTTCATTCAGGCAGCTTGCAGTTGCCGGTCCATCGATTCGATGCATTCACGCATCTGCTCGCGACACTGGGCAATCAGCATGGGCATGTCGTCCAGGCTCAATCCGGCGGTGGGAATCGCCGGCAACGAACGAATCAGAATTTTCCCACTGCGCCAGCGGTTCAATCGCATGTGTTTGACGTAACTACTGACACACACCGGCACGATCGGCACCCCGGCGGCAATGGCCATCTGGAAGGCGCCTTTCTTGAAGGGCAGCAAGTCCTCACCCAAGTTGCGCGTGCCTTCCGGGAAAACCCAGATCGAGGTGTCTTTGTTTTGCAGGGTATGGGTGGTGGTCAACATCGAATGGCGCGCCTTGTGCGCATTGCCACGGTCAATCAGCACATTGCCGGCCAGCCAGAACAACTGCCCGAACAGCGGCACCCATTTCAGGCTCTTTTTGCCAATGCACACGGTACGACGGGGCACCACGTTGCCAAACACAAACAGGTCGTAGTTGGATTGGTGATTGGCGACGATCACGCAGCTGTCAGGTTTGTCCATCAACGGTCCGACTTCGGCCTTCACCCGCAAACGCAAAATACACATGGCCGGCCAGGCATACAGGCGTGCGCACAAGCGACTGTTGTCCGGGTTGAACGGCCGGCACAGGCCGAGAATCACACCCAGCACACCCGCCACGATAAAGTGCAGGCCCATCAATGACATACGAAACAAAAACAGCATTTACAGGCCCCACCGGGACAAAAGGTGGCGCAGTGTACGGATGTGCACTGTTTTCGGCAATTGCTGCCAGGGAGGTGGGAGATAGCCGATGTTTGTGCTGATGTTTCCGACTTATGGGTCAGATGCGATCTAGAGCGGTTACAGAGGTTTAACCGCAATACGTATGAAAAAGCCCGACACGACGGTCGGGCTTTTCGTTGTTGCAGATCCGGGCTTAAACCAGATGTTCCTGGTCCTGGATGATCGCGTTGTCCAGAGCCTCCAGCAGCGCTTTGCGCACTTTCAATTTGGTGTTCTTGTGCGCGGTCATGTTGATCTTCTTCAACTGGCGTGCCGCCGCCAGCGCTGCGCCTTGCAGTTCCTCGGCCGACACCACCACATCAAGGAAACCGGCAGCCACGGCGCCTTGTGGATTGAACATCTCACCATTGACCACCGAACGCTGCAGCGCGACTTTGCTCAGGCGATCGCGTGCGATCTCGATGCCCGCGTGGTGCATGGTCATGCCAATCTGCACTTCGTTCAGGCCAATGCTGAACGGACCGTCGACGCCGATGCGATAGTCGGCCGACAACAACAGAAACGCACCCTTGGCCACCGCATGCCCCGGGCACGCGACGATCACCGGGAAGGGGTGCGACAGCAAGCGGCGGGCCAGTGTCGAGCCGGAGGTCACCAGCGCCACGGCTTCTTTAGGGCCAGCCGTCATCACCTTCAGGTCATACCCGCCGGAGAGAATGCCCGGCTGGCCGGTAATGATCACCACTGCACGATCAGTCACCGCCTGATCCAGCGCAGCGTTGAACGCGGCAATCACATCCGGGGAGATGGCATTGACCTTGCCATTGCTCAAGGTCAGGGTCGCGATACCGTCTTCGAGATGGTAAGAAATCAACTCACTCATGACGCTATTCCTTTCAATAAAGTTGGGCAGACGTTACCCACCGCCGCAGGCCAGGTAAAGCGCCGTGACTGACCCGCCAGTCACCCTTTGCCTGCCCGCCAGGCGCAGCCCGCCGTGCCTGCTGCGCATTCCCCTCTATATAGAAGAGGGCACGAAGCCGGAGATTGGCCGGTTTGCCATGGTCCGGAGCGACCGGAAACGTTGAATCGCGTTAAGCGCATGAAAATTCTGAAAAAAATGTTTGCCATCGGAAAAGCTTTCGACTACATTAGCGCGCCTCGACAGACAGAACATGTTTGAAGAGATACGGTGAAGTGTCCGAGTGGCTTAAGGAGCACGCCTGGAAAGTGTGTATACAGGAAACTGTATCGAGAGTTCGAATCTCTCCTTCACCGCCACATTCTGAAGCCCTCGCAAATCAATGGTTTGCGAGGGTTTTTCTTTTTTAGTTGTACTATTCATTACATCCTGCGTTCCATCACTCCGATCTATACCCTTCGCTGTCCCGCTTTCTTGGTTTCGCTCGCAAATCCCCTCGGCAGCTACCGTCAGTCAGTTTGCACCTCGTAGACATCACGCACATGGGTTCACTTGATCTTGTGAAATGGTAAATCATGTCGCCCATAGGGTGAATTATGTCACTCAAAAAGTGCCTCTAGGCCATGTCCCGCGTGTCTCTACTACGTTAGTTTAAATCGCTCTAGCGCATAGTCCTTACCTGCCAAGGTAAGTTCAAAAGTGGTGGCGCCGAACGTACCCCGTGTCACTTTTTGCTTCACAAGACGTTTAGCTTGGAGTTGCTTTAGACCGTCCTCAACTTCCAACTTGCTTAGTGAGACAAGTTTGCAAACTGAGTCTAAATTTGCAATCTTTCTAAAATTTGCATGATAGGTTAAAGCTTCCATCAGCAGCGTTTGGTTATCTGTCAACTGAGGAAACTGAGGGTTGTTCATTTTGTAAACTTTTCGCTCTATCTCGTGTAGCTCGCCGTAAGCTCCGTCAGTGGTGCGGTAGTAGTAAATCGCTACAGTCAGAGTGCTGATTAAAGCCGCGATTATCATCAGCAGCGACCAATTCGGTATTGGCGTTTCTAAGAGAAGCCAGTTCCACGCACGTAGCAGCCAGCCCTTGGTATTTGCCAACAACGTCAGGTCGAAGTAAGTGTCGAGCAGCTTTGTGGCAGATACCAAGGCGAAAAGGAAGCCTCCAGTCGTGTAGGCCACAGCCTTGAAAGTGAAGAGGGAATGATTGCCTTCTGCTGCCATGCGACTCGTCTCCAGTGTAGAGAACCGGTGTTATTAGCATAGCAGTGGAGAAGTGGCACTCAGGCATTGGCATTGACGCGGATGGGGGAGGGATTATTACAGGTAGGAGGGCACCCCTCGCACAGATGTTGCGCAACTCTTCGGGTTACCAACCCCGCTCGCTGAATGTGCAGCGACGTCTGGAGACGTGCCCAGCCAAAAGTAAGGCCAACAAGGCAGTGAACAGCTAAAAACGTAGCAAACGTAACGCCTTACGCAACTCTCGGAGATTGCCTACAACCCCGGCGAGAGTCCCCCCGATATTCTGCTTACTGTGCAAAACAGACCCTTCTACACGAAAACGCCGCTTTCCCGTTCTGGATAAGCGGCGTTTTTCTCAGTGAGTGTTAGAGGCTTCTCCAGCGCATCAGCGATGTCATTCTTCCGTCGGCCCCACCCCGACAAAGAAGCCAAGCCCTACCAGGTGCGTGACGCCCGGGCTTTCCTTGAACAAGCAGGAGTTACCCCGTGAACGTTATGAACTACAACGGCTACTCAGCCAGAGGGGGGCGCACGCCGTCATGACGGTCGCGGTCGGCATGCAGGTAGAGGTAGTTTTTGGCGTTTGAATTTGAGGCAGGGCAAGCATGAGGCTTCTCCGCGCAAGCAGTGACCAAGCCGATCCGGCTGTTAGACTGCCCAATCTTTTCGAACGGAATCGACATAATGCTCAATTCTCGCGCCAGCTTTCGCGGTGCAGCCAAGGTCATCGCGGCTGTTTCGATTGTTTCCCTGTCATCACTGGCCCTCGCATCCACCCCTGCAACTTTTCCCGACGCTCAAGCCAGCGACCCCGCCAGGCTGGGCTGGATGGTCGGTTCTCCACCCCCCGCTGATCGCACCGTGCGTTTTGAAGACGGCAGCTATTTCCAGTTTCCGGCAATGCGCTGGAGTGTTTCGAACTTTCGGCAATTGATGCCGACGATTAATGTTTCGCACGGCCTTGTCGCACCGGTCCCACTAGAGATAGCGCTACGCAAAGATATCGACGGGATCAGTTTTGTCCCGCTTGGCGCCAGGGTGCCGATGACCTGGGAACAATCCCTCGCGGCCACTTACACCGATGGCATTGTGGTGATGCACCGCGGGAAAGTTGTCTACGAGCGTTACTTCGGCGTGTTGAAACCGGACGGCCAACACGCTGCGATGTCGGTGACCAAGTCTGTGGTCGGCACATTGGGAGCCATGTTGGTGGTTGAGGGACGTCTCGATGCCAGCAAGCGGGTTGCCGAATATGTACCGGAACTGACGGATTCTGCGTTTGGCAGCGCCACGGTGCGGCAAGTGCTCGACATGACCACGGGCCTCAAATATAGCGAGGACTATGCGGACCCGAACGCCGAGGTCTGGGCCCATGCCAAGGCGGGCAACCCGTTGCCCAAGCCCAAGGGTTATGACGGCCCTCGCAGTTACTACGAGTTTTTGCAGACGGTGCAACCGCAAGGTGAGCACGGCAAAGCGTTCGCCTACAAAACCGTCAACACGGATGTGCTGGGCTGGGTCATTGCTCGCGCCACCGGTCGCAATGTCGCGCAGCTTTTGTCGGAGAGAATCTGGAGTCGATTGGGGGCCGAACAGGATGCTTACTTCACCGTGGACTCCATTGGCACGCCATTCGCCGGTGGTGGATTGAATACCGGATTGCGGGATCTGGCGCGGTTTGGCGAGATGCTGCGTAACGGTGGCCGCTTCAACGGTCAGCAGATCGTGCCAGAGGCAGTGATCGACGATATCCGTGGTGGCGGTGATAAACAGGCTTTCGCCAGGGCGGGGTACGCATTGCTCAAAGACTGGAGTTATCGGTCGATGTGGTGGGTGACGGACAAGGCGGGCGGGGCGTTCATGGCGCGTGGGGTTCATGGGCAGCGCATCTATGTCGACCCGAAGGCCGAGATGGTTATCGTCCGCTACGCATCCCATCCGGTGGCCAGCAACTCGGCCAACGATCCCGTCACCTTGCCGGCGTTTGATGCGTTGGCTGAATATCTGAACAGGAAGTAAAACCCATGATCACCACTACAACCCATTCCATTGAAGGTCGACAAATAACTGCCTACCTGGACATCGTCAGTGCCGAGTCGGTGCAAGGGATCAACGTCGTCCGTGACGTGTTTGCCGGGATGCGCGACTTTTTCGGCGGGCGCTCCCAGACACTGGAGCGAGCGTTGAAGGAAGCACGCATTCAGGCCACCGATGAGATCAAGGAGCGGGCGCAGGCGCTTCAGGCGGACGCGGTGGTCGGGCTTGATTATGAAATCAGCATGCCGGCCGGCAAGGGCGGGATGGTCGTGGTGTTTGTGACCGGGACTGCGGTCAAGCTCAGGTGAGTGGATGGAGGCCATTCGTCGGGGATGGGGGGATCTGAACGGCAAGTCCGGTAGTGACCGGCTAGTCTGGAAAACCTTGGCGATCGATATTTTTTCAGGCAAAGGGCTTGCCGGTGTCGATCGCGTTTTTACGAGGGGTGAAGAGATGGCTGATCCGTATATCGAAGACGACGGGGCTGAATTTCCCATCAACAACTATGTGCAGTGCGGCCAGACCCAGTATGTGGCCAGCTTCGGTGAAGATCAGACGGAGGTCGACAAGATCAAAACCAGAGCGTGCCGGGTACTGAAGGGCAAGTTTTTACCCAAGGTTACGGCACCGGTCAGGAAGTAATTGACCTGCTAGCGAACCCCGCCTTCGAGCGGGGTTTTTCATGCCTGAGGGTTTTTATGACAAGTTTTTTAAACGGGATTTCTTTCACAAAGTTTTCACAGCATCCTCCGTAGTCTCCACTCATCCGTTAGAAAGCAACACCTGGCCCGTTTCCCCAGCGGGCTTTTTTTTGTCCGTCATAAAACCTTTTCCAAAAATGCTGTCAAACCGTCGCCAATCGCGAAGTTGGACCGGCGTGCTGGACTTTATCCGCGCAAAAGCATTCAATCTCGCCCCCTTTTTTGTTTACCCCTATTTTTTGAGGTTTTTGTCATGCGTTTAACTCTGCCCGCTCTGGTTCTGGGGCTTCTGGTTGCTCAAGGTGCAATGGCTGGCGACGGCACTGCCGCGTTGGGCGGTGGTTTGGGCGGCGCATTGGGTAACGTAGTCGGCCAGAAAATGGGCGGCAGCACTGGCGCAGCGATTGGTGCAGGCGTCGCTGGCGCGGCGGGCAGCGCAGTCGCCGCCAAAAAAGGTCATCGTACCAGCGCTGCTATCGGTGGCGGTGTCGGCGCGGCCGGTGGTTCGGTGATCGGCAATAGCCTCGGCGGCAAGTCCGGTGCCACTATCGGTGCAGGTCTTGGCGGTGCATTGGGCGGCGGCGTGGGTAGCAACCTGGCCAACGGTCACAAGCGTCACTGATCCTGAATGAGCGTTTAAAAGAGCCCGGCTTGATGCCGGGCTTTTTCATATATGAACGTTTTACGCCGCAGCCGCTCAAATCCTCCAAACCCCTGAAGAATGTGAGGCGTATCATGATCCCGAAAACCAACAACAAAAAAAACGGAAGCCTGAGTGCTCGGCGATTGATGTTGCCAGCGATTGTTTTTGGATTGCTGGTTTCTCAGGTGGCGCTGGCAGGAGGTAATGGAGATGCCGCGGTGGGCGGTGGCCTGGGTGGGGTGCTGGGCAATGTTGTTGGTGGGCAGGTGGGTGGCAGCACGGGGGCAGCGGTTGGTGCAGGTGTCGGCGGAGCGGCCGGTAGTGCCATTGCCGCGCCCAGGCACAGTCGTACCGAAGCGGCGATAGGCGGTGGTTTGGGTGCGGCGGGTGGATCGGTGGTTGGCAACAGTCTCGGAGGTTCGACCGGATCGGCCATCGGTGCTGGCCTGGGTGGTGCAGCCGGCGGTGCGGTTGGTAATGATCTGGGGAGTGACAGCGGCCATTCCCATTCCGGTGGCGGTCATAAACACTCGAACAAGCACCACAAGAAGCATCACTAGTTGAGCGAGGCCTGTCATGACTCCGAAAACCAAAGGCAAGGAAGAAAAAGGCTCAAGCGAACTGCCGCTTATCAACGATCCCGGCAATGAAGATCCGGGATCGCTGATGGATGATGCGACGGTGCCGCTGAACGATGCTGATGATGCGGGCGATGTGGGGAATATTGAGTTTGGAGATGAGGAAGAGGACGAAGATTGATTGAGCTTCGTTGCCGCATTGACGGACTGTCACCCTGATCGAACGCGTTTATCAACCTGTCCTCGAAACATCAGGGCCTGTGTTTCAGGCCCGTTGACCCGTCCGCCGGATGATGCAGGTGTGGGGCAAACTCAGTAGTTGCAAGCTATTCGATGTCCCCAAAAGAGCTTATCCATTGGCGCCTGAAAGCTCTCTGTTCTGATATGTCATGAGTGATGTCCTGATCTTCAAAATCAAAAATGCCAACGATTTGATCAAAGGTGGCTTTTTCTCCCAGCTTCACCTCATAGGCAATAGCCCCATTACTCATCTGAGAGCACATGCTCGATGGATAAACGTTGATTTTTGCTCCTTTGCAAAGAAACTTTATCTCAGGGAAGTCTCGTCGAATTTGAGCCAAACATTCAAATAGATCATAACCAGTATAGACTTTTCTGAATCCATTTTTTCTAATGAATGTTAGTGAGCTATAGGTGTCTATTAGAGTTGCGTTTTCGATGGTGTCGCCTATTTGTAGTTTTATTTTGATTTTTGCCATTTGTGGTTGCTGGCCTTGTACCCTGCTAGAGTCGAGTGAGGGTTTTTTGATGTGTGTCTCGGTATTTATTGATTTCGGATTTGTCTTTTAGTCAGGTCTTAAGGATTCGATCCATTTTTTATAGAAGGTTTTTTGTTCTTCAATACTGCTAGTTATGTCTTTGTCTTCGTAGTCAAAAATTCGGACTATATTTTCTTCTTCACTGGGCTTTCCGAGTTCTACCTCGTATGCGACTAAACCCTTGGACATTTGGGAGGACATTCGCGAGGGGTGGACATTTAATTTTGCTCCCTTGCATAAAAATTTTATATCAGGGTAATCCGCTCTTAACATGCCAAAGCATACATAGAGGTCGTAGGCTGAGTAAGTTTTTTGGGTGCCGTCTTGCATTGTAAATGTGAGGGACGGCTTCCTTCTGTCGCACTCAATTGTGGCTGTTTCTATTGAGCCTTGAATGTTGATTGTTATCTTAATTGGCTTCACGGTTTTTTCCTGTGGGGGTTTGGTATTGAATAACCTTTATAGCTGCCATCCTCGTGGACGGGGGTGGCGCCTACGATGTCGTGGTTTTTTATTCCACCGGGAAACGCTATCTCAACCTCTCGCCTATGTGGTGACATGAGCCCGAGTTCTTTGTTTACATCTATTCCTTTAATGTTTTTCAGCACATAAACGTATCCATCGACAATTCCATAGCCTGTAGCAAATTTTTTTGCCTCACTTTCTTTGATTGACGTGCTTACAAAAAAACTTGGAGGGTTTCGGTTATCTAAGGCATGTAAGTAAAGATCCGTGCTGTCACCCCAAGGTTCGAATCCCGCCTCAAAAATTTCCCAAGGTTCTCGATCATCACCGCGGTATAAATAATTATGCTCTTGTTTTGGACTAGGAGAACCAGGCGCCCCTTCATCAACCTTTACCTTCCTCGTCGGATCCCGCTCCCCCAACGACGGTTTCTTGCACCCATCCCCACCCGGACAATCCGCCAACCCCAACGGATCCACCCACCCGGTCGGATTCCGTGTGTACCGGTACGGGTTCAACCCGCCGGCCAGCTTGACCGGGTCCGGCGTCAGGTAGCGCCCGAGGTCCGGGTGGTAGTAGCGATGGCGGTTGTAGTGCAGGCCGCTTTCGG
>NZ_AKJM01000098.1 GCF_000282335.1 Pseudomonas sp. GM48 | reverse complement strand
AGCAGTCCCCTGCTCTTTAGGGGAAAGGAGGGGCCGCTTCGCGCCCCAGCGGGAGCAAGCTCCCTCGCCACAGGTTGCTTATCGTTCGCTCTATCTCTTAACTGAGCAGCATTACGCTGAAATAGCGGGGTTTTTTATGCCCTTTTGTCGGTGCAGGTCTGGATAAATCTCGCCAAGGTCGTTATCGGAACAGCGTTGGCGACTCAAGTTGGCAAGATTGACCTGGTATTGTTTCTGCCGTGCGGCAGCAAACGGTCATATTTATGTCATGTCAGGTCCGCAAGCTCGGGTCTGTCCGTCAATAACAGGTTGATAACAACAAGGACGACCACATGCCAACACAAAACCCGCACCGCATCGTCGGTCTGTGCACCTCCAGCAAGGTCTACAACGCACTGACCGAACTCAAGCACCTGGAAGGTCATCGCAGCGCCAAGTTTCTCTCGCTGCTGACGCAAAACCTGGTGCGCAAGGGCCTGCTCAACGAGCAGGAAGTGGTTCATATGCTCGATCAGGTGGTTAGCTGACCGACCAACGGTCGTTTGCCCCCGCTGGCGTCAATGACCACTATCGAAAGCGTTGATTACCCCTCAAGGCACCCTGACCTTAAAGTGACTCCACAGATTGATGGAGGTACTTATCATGTCCAAGGTTCAGATCATGTCCGTTATCGGCAGTGCCGTCCCTACACAGCTTAGAGAGATGGGCATGCTCGCCTGTTGGTATCTGGTGCAGGACGGTGTGCAGATCAGCGGCCCGCTCACTTCGCTGCCCGCCGCCCAGGCATTGTCACAACGCATCGGCACCGGCCAGTCCGGCAGGCTCAGCGCCTAGGGCAACTGCACCCGCGGTTTGGTTTCGATGAAGATGTCCCAGCTCGACATGAACAGGGCCGCGATCAACGGGCCGATGACAAAGCCGTTCAGCCCGAATATCGCCAGGCCGCCGAGGGTCGAGATCAGGATCATGTAGTCCGGCATCTTGGTGTCCTTGCCCACCAGCAACGGCCTGAGCAGGTTGTCCACCAGTCCGATCACGAAGATCCCGAACAACCCCAGCACCACGCCCTGCCAGATCGCCCCGGTGAGCAGGAAAAACATCGCCACCGGCGCCCAGACAATCCCCGCCCCGACCGCCGGCAACAGTGACAGAAACGCCATCAACACCGCCCAGAGCAATACGCTGGGAATGTCCAGAAACCAGAAAATCAGACCGCCCAGCGCGCCTTGCGTGATCGCCACCAGCAGGTTGCCCTTCACCGTGGCCCGCACCACACGATTGAACTTGAGCTGCAAACGGCGCTTCTGCTGTTCCTGCAATGGCACCGCCAGGCGCACCTTGCGCGCCAGTTCCGCACCGTCGCGCAGGAAGAAAAACAGCAGGTACAGCATGATGAAAAAGCTGACGATGAACTCGAACGTGCCCTGGCCAAAACTGAAAGCCTGGGTGGCGAAGAACTCGTTGCCGGTCATCGCGCTCTTGATGATTTTCTCCCTCAGCCCATTGAGCTCCCCGATGCCGAAGCGGTCGAGCAAATGCTGGAAATATGACGGCAGGCTGTGCTTGAACTGCGCCACATACCCGGCGATGTCCAGCTCGCCGCTTTCGATGTTCTTGTAGAGCGCGGTTCCCTCCTGGACCAGGAAGACGCCAAGGACTATCACAGGCAGGATCGCGATAAACAGGCAGATGCTCAGTGTGAGCAGTGAAGTGAGGTTGCGCCCCCAACCGAACTTCAGTTGCAGCCGCCGTTGCAGGGGAGCGAAGAGGATCCCGAGGATCACCGCCCAGAACACGGCGCCGTAGAGCGGCAACAGAATCCAGACGAAAGCGATGCTCACCAGGGCCAGCAGGACTGTCAGCGACTTGTCTTTAGGGGTTTCTTCGTTCATGTCCGATCCATGCCAGTCTGCCCGGACGCAAAGGTACGTCCTGATGCTTAGGTCGCCGCGGCCAGCACGAGTGCCATGAACAAAGCATAGATCCAGATCAATAAACCCTCGGGCCAAGTCATTTACCCTGCGCGGCTTTTGCGATCGACCCGCCATGAACCTGATTGCTCCCGAACTGCTCGCCCCTGCCGGCACCCTGAAAAACATGCGTTACGCCTTCGCCTACGGTGCCGATGCCGTGTACGCCGGCCAGCCGCGCTACAGCCTGCGGGTGCGAAACAACGAATTCGATCACGCCAACCTGGCCCTCGGCATTCGCGAAGCCCAGGCTCAGGGCAAGCGCTTTTACGTGGTGGTGAACATCGCGCCGCACAACGCCAAGCTCAAGACCTTCCTCAAGGATTTGGCGCCGATCATCGCCATGGCGCCTGATGCCCTGATCATGTCCGACCCCGGCCTGATCATGCTGGTGCGCCGCCACTACCCGCAGACGCCAATCCATCTTTCGGTGCAGGCCAATACAGTGAACTGGGCGAGCGTCGAGTTCTGGCAGCAGCAAGGCTTGAGCCGGATCATCCTGTCGCGGGAGCTGTCGCTGGAAGAAATCGCCGAGATCCGCGAGCAAGTGCCCGCCATGGAACTGGAAGTGTTCGTGCACGGCGCGTTGTGCATGGCCTATTCCGGGCGTTGCCTGCTGTCGGGCTACATGAACAGGCGCGATGCCAATCAGGGCAGTTGCACCAACGCCTGTCGCTGGAAATATTCGGCGCAACCGGCCACGGAAAACCAGCTCGGCGAGATCGTCCAGACATTCGATCCCGAACCGACCCTGGGCATCGGCGCGCCCACCGGGCAGGTGTTTCTGTTGCAGGAAGCCAATCGTCCCGGCGAACAGATGCCGGCCTTCGAAGACGAACACGGCACTTACATCATGAACGCCAAGGACTTGCGCGCCGTGCAGCACGTCGAACGCCTGACACACATGGGCGTGCACTCGTTGAAAATCGAAGGCCGGACCAAATCCCACTTTTACTGCGCGCGCACCACCCAGGTTTATCGCCAGGCAATCGACGACGCGGTGGCTGGCCGGGCCTTCGACCGTAACCTGATGACCGACCTGGAATCCCTCGCCCAGCGTGGCTACACCGAAGGTTTTCTGCGCCGGCATGTGCATGACGAATACCAGAACTACCAGAACGGCAGCTCGGTGTCGGAACGCCAGCAGTTTGTCGGTGAACTGACCGGTCAGCGACGGGATCGCCTGGCCGAGGTCAAGGTGAAGAACCGCTTCGGTCTGGGCGACCACATGGAACTGATGACGCCCAAGGGCAACTTCCACTTCGACCTGCACCAGTTGCAAAACGCCAAAGGTGAAGCGATCGACGTTGCACCCGGCGATGGGCATACGGTGTATTTGCCGATACCGGATGCGGTGGATCTGGATTTTGGATTGTTGATGCGAGATATCAACATGCCGTAGCCCCTGTGGGAGCGGGCTTGCTCGCGAAGGCGACGTGTCAGCCAACATTAATAGTGACTGATACACCGCCTTCGCGAGCAAGCCCGCTCCCACAGGTACTGCGTCAGGCAAATTCCTCGCGGAGCATCGCCACGAACGCTTCACGCGCCGGGTGCACTCCGGCGTTTTCGTGCCAGTAAAAAAGATTGTCGACGGCGGTCAGTTCGGGGAATTCAAACCCTGCGCACCCCGCGCCTTTGGCGTATTGATCGAAAATGCCTTTGGGTACCAGCGCCACGCCAGCCCCGGCGCTGACGCAACCGACAATCGCGCCATAACTGGCCAGGCTGACAATCGGCAGTGCCTGCCCTTGTCGCAGCAACCAATGCTCCAGCGCCGCCCGGTAGGGACAGCCCTGGGGCCACATGAATACGGTCTGGTCCTGCAAATCGCTGATGTCACGCAGCGGCCCCAGGGATGTCGAGGCGATCAGCAGCAGATCTTCGCGGTACATCGGCGTGCGCTTGAGGTGCGAACGCTCGACATCCACCGCGACGATGGCGCCGTCGAGTTTGTGATTGAGCGTGTCATCGAGCAACTGGCCCCAGGAGCCGGTGGTCAGCTCCAGTGCCACCTGTGGAAAACGCTTGTGGAATTTCGCCAGCAGACGCGGCAAACGCCCGGTGGCCGACGACTCGATGGCCCCGATGCGCAAGGGGCCGGAGGGCTCGGCCGAAGGATCGACCGCGCGTTTGGCCTCGGCGGTGAGGGCCAGGATTTTCGAGGCGTAGGCCAGAAACGTCTGCCCCGACGGGCTGATGCGCAGCCCTCGGCCCTCGCGCAGAAACAGCGCGACACCCAGTTCGGCCTCAAGGGCCTTGATCCGTGCAGTGATGTTCGACGGCACGCAATGCAACAGCTCAGCTGCGCGGGCGATGCTGCCGACGTCGGCCACGGTCTTGAACATGCGAATCTGTGCCAGCTCCATACATCACCCACAGTGAACGGTTAGCGCAGTATAAGTCAGTTGTGGCGAACGATCCGCTTTCTGATACTCGGTGCATCCGCCCACAGGTGCACGACCATGAAGCCGCTCTCACCCTCCCCCGTTTCGCCCTTGAAAATCATCCTGGCCATGGCGTTTGTCGTGGCGTGCTGGGGCTATTCCCCAACCGGCATCCATATCGGCTTGCAGGCCTACGACCCCGTACATCTGGCGCTCCTGCGCTTCTTGCTGGCTTCCGTGTTCATGGCCGTGGTTGCGATATTCAAGGGCATTCGCCTGCCAAGCCTTCGAGACTTACCGCTGATGTTCGGCCTGGGCTTCTTTGCCGTGAGCCTGCACCACGTGGCGATCAACTTCGGACAGCAGGGTGTCAGCGCCGGCGCTTCGAGCGTCCTGGCCCAGACCACGCCGCTGTTCAGCACATTGATTGCGCGCTTCGTGTTCAAGGATCAGGTGAGTCTGTGGCGCTGGGGTTGTGTACTGCTCGGGCTGCTTGGCGTGGTGATTGTGGTGGCGGGCGATCACGGCCTGGGCAGTCTTGATGCCCACGGCTTGCTGATCCTGCTGGCGGCGGTGTCCTGGAGCCTCTACTTTGCCCTGCAAAAGCATCACACCGGGCGTTACGACGGGCTGACGCTGGTGTGTTACACGGTGTGGTCCGGGACGGTGCTGTTGCTGGTTTACTTGCCCGGCCTAGTGGATCAAGTCGCCCTTGCGCCGCTGCACGTGCAGTTTGCAGTGATCGCCCTGGGGATATTCCCCAGTGCCCTGGCCTACCTGGCCTGGGCGTTTGTGCTGGCGCATGTCGATTTGAGCCGGGCGACGATGACGCTGTATTTGACGCCGCCGACAGCGATGGTCATTGCGTCTTATGCGTTGGGTGAGCGGCCGACATTGATGATCGTGGTGGGCGGGCTGGTGGTGTTGACGAGTGTGCTGGCGCTGAATCTGGAGCGGCGGGCTGTCATGGTTCAGGTTGCCCGGGCCTGATCCATTTTTTTGCCTGGACTGACGCCTTCGCGAGCAAGCCCGCTCCCACAGGTTCAGGGTCTGCTCAAGAACCGCGGCAAACATAAAACCCTGTGGGAGCGGGCTTGCTCGCGAAGAACGACAACTCGGTATAACTGAAAAAACGCCCCCTGATCAGCATCAACTAGCCGAAAACCGGTCACGACTGTTGCTCAGGTGCAACCACATCGCCGCCCGCGCCGCGTCCGGGTCCTGGCGCCTGATGGCATTGAGAATCGCCTCGTGCTCGAGGTTGGCCAGCTCGCCGAGTTTGCTCAAGTCCACTGCGCCACGCTCGGCCGCATTGACCCTGGTGCGCGGAATCATGGCACTGCCCAGGTGCTGCATGATCTCGGTGAAGCACAGGTTGCCGGTGGCTTCGGCGATCAGCAGATGAAAACGCCGGTCGGCTTCGACACAGCTGTCGTTGTTGGCCAGCAGGCTTTGATAGTCATCCAGCGCTTCACGCATCTGCGCCAGTTGCTGATCGCTGCGGCGCATTGCCGCCAATGCGGCCGCCTGGGTCTCCAGGCCCATGCGCAACTCCAGAATGCTGCGGACCCCCAGCGCGGTATCGACATTGAGCCGTAACCCCTGCTCCGGTGCGCGCTCGATCACGAACGTGCCGATGCCATGCCGGGTTTCCACCAGCCCCGAGGCCTGCAACTTCGAGATTGCCTCACGCACCACCGTGCGACTGACCCCGTGTTCCTGAACGATGGTGTTTTCCGACGGCAACTTGTCACCGGGCAACATCTGGCCGAGCAGGATGCGCTGGGTCAGTTTTTCGACCAGGTCATGGGCCAGGTTGTGGCTGCGCTTGCGGGCGGGAGCTTCGAGGTCTTCGTGCATGAGGGTGTCCGGAAATCTGGGCTATCGAATCGTAGCACCGCGCCTGGTGGGAATCTTGAAAAACCTCACGCAACTTGTATGACAACACTCATCATTTCGCCCCTATAGAGCCATTTCAAAGGCCAGAGATCACCGTATAAAGAATAACAAGACCCAGACACAGCGCCATTTTGTTGGAAAAACACAGTTGCACGATGAAAAAATGTAGTTGTATGATGTCTAGCAACAACGCAGCACCCAGCCTTACCCCGCATAAAAATAACGAGTGGGAGAAACGCAGTGAATACATCCATCTCCGGGATGCAGGACGACGCCAATTCAGCGCTGAAGTCCGCCATCGCCAAAGTCAAACGTCACGTCTTGCCGCTGTTCGTCATCATGTTCATCGTCAATTACATAGATCGCGTGAACATCGGCTTCGTCCGCGCCCACATGGAACATGACCTGGGCATTGGCGCTGCCGCCTATGGCCTCGGTGCCGGGCTGTTCTTCATCGGTTATGCGCTGTTCGAAGTGCCCTCCAACATCCTCCTGCAAAAAGTCGGCGCGCGGATCTGGCTGACACGGATCATGCTGACCTGGGGCCTGGTCGCCGCAGGCATGGCATTCATCCAGAACGAAACCCACTTCTACATTCTGCGATTTCTGCTGGGCGTGGCCGAAGCCGGTTTCTTTCCCGGGGTGATCTACTACTTCACCCGCTGGTTGCCCGGCGTGGAGCGCGGCAAGGCGATTGCCATTTTCCTCAGTGGTTCGGCGTTCGCGTCGCTGATCTCAGGCCCCCTGTCCGGTTTGCTCCTGCAAATCGAAGGGCTGGGCCTGCACGGCTGGCAGTGGATGTACTTCATCGAGGGCATGTTTTCGGTGGGGTTGTGCGTGTTCGTCTGGTTCTGGCTGGACTCCAGACCCCACGATGCCAAATGGCTGAGCCGCGAAGAGCAGGACGCGCTGGTCCAGGTCATCGACGACGAACAACTGGCCCGGGAAGCGGCGACCCCCATCAAACCGTCGCTGGGCAAACTGCTCAAGGATCGCCAGATCATCCTGTTCTGCCTGATCTATTTCTTTATCCAGCTGACCATTTATGCCGCGACCTTCTGGCTGCCCAGCATCATCAAGAAAATGGGCGAGCTGAGCGATGTCCAGGTCGGGCTGTTCAACTCGATTCCGTGGTTGCTGTCGATTGTCGGCATGTACGTCTTCGCTTCGCTGTCGGCCAAATGGAAACACCAGCAAGCCTGGGTTGCCGCCGCCCTGCTGATTGCGGCCGCCGGGATGTTCATGTCCACCACCGGCGGACCGGTCTTCGCCTTCGTCGCCATCTGCTTTGCAGCACTGGGCTTCAAATCAGCCTCGTCACTGTTCTGGCCGATTCCCCAGGCCTATCTGGATGCGCGCATTGCTGCTGGTGTCATCGCGCTGATCAACTCGGTGGGCAACCTCGGCGGCTTCGTTGCGCCGACCACTTTCGGCCTGCTGGAAGAACGCACCGGTTCCATTCAGGGCGGCCTGTACGGCCTGGCCGCGACCTCGATCATCGCCGCCATCATCGTGTTTGCCGCTCGCAACACACCGAAATCCGCACCCGCCGTGGCGCTGGGCAAACCTGCACCCAACCACGCCTGAATTCTGCTTTTTAAGGATTGGAAAATGAACGCACAAGACACCGCAAAAGCCCCGGTCATCACCAGCATGCAAGTGGTTCCGGTCGCCGGACACGATGGCATGTTGCTCAACCTGAGCGGTGCCCACGGCCCGTTCTTCACCCGCAACATCGTGATCCTCAAGGACAACGCCGGCCATACCGGCGTCGGTGAAGTGCCGGGGGGCGAGCGCATTCGCCAGACCCTCGAAGACGCACGCAGCCTGGTGCTGGGCAGCCCGATTGGCACCTGGCAGAAGATCCTTAATCAAGTACGCCAGACCTTCGCCGACCGCGATGCCGGTGGCCGCGGTTTGCAAACCTTCGACTTGCGCATCACCATCCACGCGGTCACCGGCCTGGAAGCCGCGTTGCTCGACTTGCTCGGCCAGCATCTGGACGTACCGGTGGCAGCCTTGCTCGGTGAAGGCCAGCAGCGCGACGAAGTGAAGATGCTTGGCTATCTGTTTTATGTCGGTGATCGCAACGAAACGGACCTCGCCTACCGCAGCGAACCGGACGCCGACAACGACTGGTTCCGCGTACGGCACGAGAAAGCCATGACCGCCGACGCGGTGGTCCGTCTGGCGGTCGCGGCCCATGCCCGTTACGGCTTCAAGGATTTCAAACTCAAGGGCGGCGTGCTCAGTGGCGACGCCGAAATCGAAGCGGTGACCGCGCTGGCCGAACGCTTCCCCGACGCACGCATTACCCTGGACCCGAACGGCGCATGGTCACTGAAAGAAGCCATCCGCCTGTGCCGCGATCAGCACCGCGTGCTGGCCTATGCCGAAGACCCGTGCGGGGCGGAAAACGGTTACTCGGGTCGCGAAGTCATGGCTGAATTCCGCCGGGCCACGGGCCTCAAGACCGCAACCAACATGATCGCCACCGACTGGCGGGAAATGGGCCACGCGATCCAGTTGCAGTCGGTCGACATTCCTCTGGCCGATCCGCACTTCTGGACCATGCAGGGTTCGGTGCGCGTGGCGCAGATGTGCCACGAATGGGGTCTGACCTGGGGTTCGCACTCCAACAACCACTTCGACATCTCCCTGGCGATGTTCACCCATGTCGCGGCGGCCGCGCCGGGCGAGATCACAGCGATCGACACCCACTGGATCTGGCAGGACGGCCAGCGCCTGACCAAAGCCCCGCTGCAAATCGTCGACGGCTGCGTACAGGTGCCGCAGAAGCCGGGGCTGGGGGTGGAGCTGGACATGGATCAACTGGCAAAGGCCCACGAGCTGTACAAAGGCATGGGCCTGGGGGCGCGGGATGACAGCGTGGCGATGCAGTTCCTGATTCCCGGCTGGAAGTTCGATAACAAGCGGCCTTGCCTGGTGCGTTGAATCGCCAAGTGAGTTGAATCAATGGTTGCGCGTGGCCGCCTGATGGCGGCCGATTTTAAAAAGCGCTCGGAGCATGGCGCTTCACGCCCTAAAATGACGCGCAACTGAATCAACGACGGATGAAACCAACATGGACAGGCTGAAAACCATCGCCGCCGGCATGGCGATATTTGCCGCAGGCCAGTGCGTTGCACAGGATCAAATCGAGACGGTGGTGAACGCCGCTGTACAACCGGTGATGCAGGCCGAGGGTATCCACGGCATGGCCGTGGCGGTCACCGTCAACGGCCAACCGCACTATTTCAACTATGGCGTCGCCTCGAAAGAAACCGGCAACCCTGTCACACAAGACACCTTGTTCGAAATCGGCTCCGTCAGCAAAACCTTCACCGCCACCCTCGCCGCTTACGCCCAGGCCTCGGGCACACTGTCACTGTCGGACAAGGCCAGCCACGTGCTACCGGCCTTGCGCGGCAGTGCTTTCGACCACATCAGCGTGTTGCAACTGGGCACCTACAGCGCTGGCGGCCTGCCGCTGCAATTCCCTGCCGAATCTGATTCGGCCGACAAAATGCTCGATTACTACAAACAATGGAAACCGCTCTACACCCCCGGCAGCCATCGACTGTATTCGAACCCCAGCCTCGGCCTGTTCGGCTACCTCGCCGCCCACAGCATGGGCCAGCCGTTTGATGACGTAATGCAAAACACCCTGCTTCCCAAACTCGGTTTGGAGCACACCTACCTGAGAGTGCCACAGGACCAGATGGCGCTTTACGCCCAGGGCTACAACAAGGACGACAAACCTGTACGGGTTGGTCCAGGCGCACTGGACTCCGAGGCGTACGGGGTAAAAACCAGCGCTGCGGACCTGATGGCGTATGTTGAAGCGAACATGAAGCCGTCGCGCCTGGAAAAACCGTTGCAACAGGCAATCGCGTTGACTCACACCGGCTACTACACGGTCGGCGACATGACTCAGGGATTGGGCTGGGAGCTCTATCGTTACCCGATCACCCTGGATCAACTGCTGGCGGGCAACTCGACCCCCATGGCGATGGAGCCGCATAAGGTCCAGTGGTTGATTCCGTCACAGCCGCAACCGGAGAACCTGCTGATCAACAAAACCGGTTCGACCGGTGGGTTTGGAGCTTATGTGGCGTTCGTGCCGTCGAAGGACATTGGGGTAGTGATTCTGGCAAACAAGAATTATCCGAATGCAGAGCGGGTCAGGATCGCTCACCAAATATTGAGTGCCCTTCCCCAATAGTTCCTGATCCGTCTGTGGGAGTGAGCTTGCTCGCGATAGCGGTATGACATTCAACATTGATATCAACTGTTACGACGCCATCGCGAGCAAGCTCGCTCCCACAGATCCTCTGCTCCCCACCTGAAATTCCGGCTCAATCATCCGGCATTTCAGGCGGTTTGGCGGGCTTGCCCGGTTTGCTGTTTTTGCCAGCCTTGGCACCTTTGGCAGCCGGCTCGGCTTCAGCGACGGGAGCGGCCACTGTCGCTGTAAATTCTTTTTCGGCCGCCGGCAATTGATCGACGGCGCTGAAAATCTCTTCCAGCTTGATGGCGTCCGATTGTTCAAGTTTCTTTTCGCCGTCCTTGCCGACCAGTATCACCTTGGTCTTGGCGCCGGCGCCCAGTTTGAGCGAGCGGATCAGCGCCGCCGTGTCTTGTGGCCCGAGGTCTTTGCCGTCGCGCTGGCCCATCAGATTGAGCACGGTGTAGAGCACCATGTTGCGGTCAGTGAACCCCTTGCGATTGGCCGGCTCATCCAGCGACTTTTTCAGGCTGACCCAGGTCGGATCAACGGTGCTTGGAGCGATGACAATCAGTGGCCGGGCCCTGCCCTTGTCCATGTCCAGCGGTGAGTCGCCATCGGCGGCGAATAATGGGCCGGCAATCGCCAGCAAGGTAGCCAGGGTCAGTGACCTGATGAGCATGCGCATCTCCTTTTGATATCCACGCTCTAATGATTGCGCATCGCGGCGAACGTTCCGGGTGACGTACCGCAAATGTTTTCGCCTTGCCCCAAGCTTAGGTCAGGGCGGTCATTGCGCAACAGGCTGGGCTAATCTGAAGACTCAAGACAACCTGCATGATCCGTCGTGAGAACTTGCCCATGAGCGCTCAGTTGAACCACACCATCGTCTGGTGCCGGGACAAGCAGGTTTCGGCGAACTTCCTGGCCGGACTGCTCGGCCTGCCTGCCCCCGAGCCCTTCGGGCCGATGCTGGTCGTCAGGTTTGATAACGGCGTGTCACTGGATTTCTACGACAACGATCCGCCGATAGCGTCCCAGCACTATGCGTTTTTGATTGGCGACGAGGATTTCGATGCAGCCTTCGCACGCCTGCAAGCCAACGGTCAGCCCTGGTGGGCGGATCCGGGCAAGCAACGGCCAAGGGAAATCAATGATTACGCGGGAGGACGGCGGGTGTATTTCGATGACCCGGACGGGCATCTGCTGGAAATATTCACCCGCGAATGACGCATTGGACTGGCAGTGGTCAGAGTAGGATAAGATGCCTGCAAATCAGGCTCGCTGTGAGTAGCCCCGCATGACAGATAACAGTCGGAACACCACCCGTCTGATCAAGAAGTACCCGAATCGCCGTCTGTATGACACGCACACCAGCAGTCATTTGACCCTTGCGGATATACGGCAATTGGTCGTCGATAAAATCCCGTTCGAGGTGGTCGACGCCAAGACTGGCGAGGATTTGACCCGAAGTATTTTGCTGCAGGTCATTCTGGAAGCCGAAAGTGGCGGTGAGCCGATTTTCTCCAGCGAGATGCTCATGGGGATTATCCAGTTCTACGGTCCCTACCAGAGCGTCCTCGGCAGCTACCTGGACAAAAGCATCCAGACGGTCATCGACATCCAGTCCCAGACCGGCGCTCAGTCCTCTGAAGCCTGGAGCAAGTTCATGCACCAGCAAGCACCGGTCATGCAGGATTTGATGCGCCAGTATGTCGACCAGTCAAAAAACCTCTACCTGAACACTCAGAACCTCTTCGGCCTGTTCGGCGGCATGCCACCAGGCAAGCCAGGTGCTGGTAGCGGGCCGAAAAAAAATGGCGATGGGGAGTAAACCCATCGCCATCAGTGTAACCGCTCTAATGTGACTTACTTGTTACCGCTTGTAGCCTTGGCACCAGGAGCGGTTTTGCCGGCTGCGGCGGTCGCTGCGTCAAAACCGCTCTGGGCAACGTCAGCAGCCTGTTTTACGGCGTTCTGTGCGCTCTCAAAAACGGTACCGGCATTCGCCAGCGACGACTTGAACGCGGCCACAACAGGCTCGGAGCCAGCCGGTGCATTCTTGCTGATCACTTCAACGAACTCTTGCACCTGCTGGGTGCCCACCTCGACCTGACGCGAGGTCAGTTTGGCGATTTCCGAGTGAGTGCCGACAATCAACGCTTGCACTTGGCGATTGAACTCAGCCAGGCGTTCGGCTTGCACATTTGGCTGGGTGAAAGAAGTCTGGAGCTCAGCGAGCCCTTGTAGATCACGAACTGCCAGCAGCTTGCGAATGCCGTCGAACTGCTCCTCGGTGGAGGCCTGCAGAGTCTTGAACTGCAATTGGGTGAGCTGTTCAACGCTGGCGAAGACTTTGCCACTGATTTGCTGCAGGAGGTCGAGGTTGGCTTTCTGAGCGTCTTGCAATTTTTCCGAGTTGAAAAAAGACATGCTTGAATCTCCTGATTCTGAAAAGCCGACATGGGCCTGAGGACGCGATAGCGATCCTGCCGGTCATCGCGTTAGCCTTAATATTGCAGCGCACAAATCCGTTTAGCAATGATTTTTTGTGCGGCGCACAAAAAACTTTCTTCTCATGCCTCTATTCGCTATAGACTCCTGACATCGAACAGCCAGCCAAGCCCTCTTTATTAATGAGGCGCAGGCAGCTTCTTCTCATGCATAACGCCAGGAGATCACCATGGGCCAGGAAGATATTATTGCATCGCAATATGAAAAACCCTCCTCTCAACGCGGCCTGTTCGAACACCTGAGTCATCTGCAGCACCTCAATACCCTGAACGTCCTTGATGCTTTGCGCCAGCGCCAGGAAAAAACCCTCGCGCCCCTGAAGCGGGGTCAACTCAGACAACCCACGCCCACTGACTGGCAGGAATACTTCACCGACCTCGGCCAACGCAGCCTGCTGTTCTGGGACACCCTGCGCCAGCGCGGCGACAATACGCTGGCCCATGAACGCGCCGGGTATCCTCTGCTGCTCAAGTTCGCTCATGAAACCCTGATCGCCGGCTCCGATCTCCCACGCCCGGTCAACTATTCACTGCTGCGAATCCTCCCCGGACCAGAGCAAAGAATCGACAGCAACGGCCAGCCGGTGATCATCATTGACCCACGCGGCGGCCACGGCTCCGGAATCGGCGGCTTCAAACAGGATTCGGTATTAGGTGAAAGCCTCAGAGCCGGCCACCCCACCTATTTCATCTCTTTCAGTCACTCGCCACAGCCTGGACAAACCCTGGCCGATATCGTCGAAGCCCAGGCCCGGTTCATCGAAGTCGTCAGCGCCCTTCACCCGACCAACAGCGAACCGATCATCATCGGTAACTGCCAGGCGGGCTGGGCGTTGATGGGACTGGCTGCAACACGACCGGAACTGCCGGGATTGATCATTATCAATGGTGCCCCCTTGTCATACTGGGCCGGTGTCAATGGACGCAATCCGATGCGCTATACCGGAGGCCTGCTGGGTGGCGGCTGGATGGCTCGCCTGGGCAGCGACTTGGGCAATGGCCGCTTTGACGGTACTTGGCTGGTCAGCAATTTCGAAAACCTGGACCCGGCCAACACCTATTGGGCTAAGTACTACCAGTTGTTCAGCCAGGTCGACAGCGAGGCTACGCGCTTCCTCGACTTCGAACGCTGGTGGGGCAGCCCGACCCTGCTCAATGGCGAAGAGATTGAGATGATTGTCGATGACCTTTTCATCGGCAACCAATTGTCCGGCGGTCTCGGCCGCAAGAGCAGCGGCATTGACCTGAAACGGATCGAAGTACCGGTAGTGGTGTTCTGTTCCTACGGAGACAACATCACCCCTCCCCAGCAGGCATTGAACTGGATCGCCGATGTTTATCCCAGCGATCTCGCTTTGCATGACGCAGGACGTACCATCATCTACCTGCGACACGCCAGCATCGGCCATTTAGGTATTTTTGTTTCCGGCAAAGTGGCGCGGCGCGAACACCGTGGGATGCTCGGCGCGGTCGAAACCATCAAGGCGCTGCCGGCGGGACTGTATGAAATGCTGATTGACGATCTGCCAACCTCCTCAGGCAGCGATGACATGCAATACCGAGTGCGTTTCGAATCAAGGCGAATCGCCGATATCCATGATGACGTCGAGCCGGCCCGTGATGACGATCGCGAATTCTCTCTGGTGGAGCGCGCCTCTGAAATCAACAGCGCGTTTTACGACGGGTTCATACGTCCGTGGCTGCGTCAGATCGTCAACGAGCCAATTGCCGAACTGTTGCGCAGGGCGCACCCCTTCCATCAGCAGCAAGTGCTATGGAGCAGCCTGAATCCGGCGCTGTGGTGGTTAGCCGGGACCGCCTCCCAAGTGAGCAGTGATCGTCATCCTGCACGCAAAGACAACCCGTTGCTGGCCTGGCAAGCGTTGTTTTCCAACCAGATGCAAGACGCCCTGAATGCTTATCGCGATGTGCGTGACGCCACTCAGGAGCTGTGTTTTTACGGTATTTACGGCGCACTGAGTACCCTCACCAGCAACAAGCCTGTGCGAAATCTCCAGGCACATGCCGACCAGCTGGACCGGGCCCTGATCGAACGCCTGCAGGATGCGCTGCCCCATGGCGGCCCCCTGGAAGCATTGGTGCGGATTCTGTTTTTGCTGGGCCGCGACAGCGACAAGGCGGGCAAGGAAAGCATCGAGAAGCTGATCCAGCAGGTGCACCTGCTGGTCCAGGACTACAGCAATGAGCCCACCGCCCTGCGCGAAGCCATCCGATTGCAGAACCTGCTGGTTTTCGCCCACCCGCAAGAAAGCTTGCGCAGCCTGCCCTTGTTGCTACCAGAGACAAAGAAACGTCAACAGGTCCTGACAGCCGTTGGGCAATTGATGCCTGAACTGCTAGCGACCGTTGGAGCTGAAGGCGAATTCTGGCGTGAGCTGCACACGTTGCTCGAAGTCCCCCTGCCGGGCTTCAGCCTGACCCAACCGCCCAATGAAACAGTTGTCATCCCGCAGGAGCCCCCTTCGCAGCCATCTGCGTCGCCGCAGATCACACCACCGCCCGCTCCTGCCATCGTAGTTAAAGCCCCGAAGCGCAAAGCGAGCAAAGGGACAACAGGCCCCAAGCCTCAATGACCCTTCACAAGGGATTAGCGGTGCATCCGTTCGGCGGAGCCTGCGATCTTTTGATCTCTGTACAGACCGATGGGGTTCATGGATCGGACCCCCGCGACTTTTTCGACCACAGGCGACAACTCGTCGGTTCGATACTGACCGGGGGTCATACCGAACCAACGGATGCATGCCTTATGGAAGCTGCTGTGATCATGGAAGCCGAGCAGGCTAGTCACATGCTTCATGTTGAAATGAGAATGGCGCAAATAGAAGTCAGCCATCTGCCGGCGCACATCGTTCAGGACGTCCTTGAATTGCGTGCCATCCTTCTCAAGGCCTCGTTGAAGCGTTCGCTTGCTGATATTCAGTGCCGCCGCAATCGATTCCATATCACATTGCCCTTGGCCTTGCCCCTGGCTCAAGCGCTCGGTAATCAGCGCGCGAATCCTGCCAACCATAAAGTAACCGGACAACAGGTCCAATTGAGCCACGGCAAAACTGTCATGGAGCGTGGCCAACGCCTCGTTGGCCATGCTCAACGGACTCAGAAGCTCCTGGCCATCGAACAGGATGCTGTCATATGCCGCCCCGAAACTCAGCGGACAGCCAAAAAGCCGCTGATGCTCCGACGTGTCTTCAGGTTCGGGATAAGTGAACTCTACACTCAACGGTTGCGGTGACTTGCCACCTGCCAGCCAACGGCAGAAACCCAGCAGCGAAGCCAACGCTGCATCCGTGTATTGCCGGGGTTTGACCGAGCCATGTTGCTGATGATCGAGACTGGCCAATCGGTAATGCTGCTGCTCCTGGACAAGGAAAAGGCTGAATCCGGTACCGATCAACGGGCTGAAACGAACCAGACGTTCAAGCGCCCTTTTCAGATTCGAACTGGACATCATCGTGTAGCCCACAATCTGAAAACTACTGGGATGGAATTCCCCGTAGGCTTTCAAACCGATATTCAGATCATCCGAAGCCTGAGCAGCCAGATCCCAAAGACGATAGATAACGCTTCGCTCGCAGAATGCTCCTGGTCTACCTACGAACTCGACATCCAGTCCCGCCTCCTGGCACAGACCGGCAAGGTCCAGCCCTTGGGCCAAAAACGTATTCGCCAGCATGCTGGCATAACCTGAACTCATTCTATACATGGCGTCCTCATTGACCAATGGAACCGAACGTCCTGTCCGGAGCCGATACTGACATGCGCTGAACATATTTCAACAGTGTTTCAGTAATATTAACTATCCATTGAGTTTTAAGAGTTGATCCCAGTATGGGTGCTCCTCATTTTTTTGCCAGCAGGCCAAAACACCTGCGTGGCACCGATGGACAGGAGAACGTCACCTTCAAACACTTCCGCACGGCCCGTCGATATCGAACAATCTTCTCTCCTGCAGCGCAAAAAAATGGAGTAGATGTATGGAATCGCGTAGTCGCATCGCTTTGGTAACGGGTGGTATGGGCGGTATCGGTACGGCAATCAGCCAACGTCTATACAAGGAAGGATTCAAGGTAATCGTCGGCTGCAGCTCTGATTCCAGCCGCAAGAACGACTGGCGTGCCAGCCAACTGGAGGCGGGTTATGAGTTCGAGTTCATCTATGGTGACGTCACCGATTGGGAGTCAACCCGCAAGGCTTTCGAGATGGCTCGTGAACAATTCGGCCCGATCGATGTGCTGGTCAACAACGCCGGCATCACCCGCGACGCCTCTTTTCGCAAGCTCACCCCGGAAGACTGGAACAGCGTGATCGGGACCAACCTGACGGGGTTGTTCAACACCACCAAGCAGGTCATTGAAGGCATGTTGTCCAAAGGCTGGGGGCGGATCATCAATATCTCCTCGATCAACGGTCAGCGTGGTCAGTTCGGCCAGACCAACTACTCCGCCGCCAAGGCTGGCATCCATGGTTTCACCATGGCACTGGCCCGGGAAGTCTCCGGCAAGGGCGTGACCGTCAATACCGTGTCCCCAGGCTACATCCAGACCTCCATGACCGCGGCAATTCGCCCGGACATTCTCGAAGGCATGATCGCTGCAACTCCGGTCGGTCGCCTTGGCCAACCAGAAGAGATCGCCTCAATCGTGGCCTGGCTGGCTTCCGATGAGTCTGCCTACAGCACCGGTGCCGATTTCTCGGTAAACGGCGGCATGAACATGCAATAACTCCGATCAGGGCAGGAATGCCCTGGTTTGCTCGACGAATTTTGTCTTTTCGATGAGGTCACGCATGAACGAAGTCGTAATCGTTGCCGCTACTCGTACCGCCATTGGTAGTTTCCAGGGTGCTTTGTCTGCAATTCCCGCGACCGAACTGGGTGCCGCAGTGATTCGCCGCTTGCTGGAGCAAACGGGTATCGATGCTGCTCAAATTGATGAAGTGATCCTCGGCCAGGTACTCACTGCCGGCGCTGGGCAAAACCCGGCACGCCAGACAGCGATCAAGGCCGGTTTGCCACACACCACGCCTGCCCTGACCTTGAACAAGGTCTGCGGCTCCGGTCTCAAGGCGGTCCATCTCGCCGTCCAGGCAATCCGTTGCGGCGACGCGGAACTGGTAATCGCTGGCGGTCAGGAAAATATGAGTCTGGCCCCCTATGTTCTGCCCAAGGCACGCACCGGCCTGCGTATGGGCCATGCGCAACTGCAAGACAGCATGATCCAGGATGGCCTGTGGGACGCCTTCAACGACTATCACATGGGTATCACCGCTGAGAATCTGGCGCAGAAGTACGAGATCTCTCGTGAAGCACAGGATACCTTCGCTGCCGCCTCGCAACAGAAGGCCGCCGCAGCCATTGAGGGCGGGCGTTTCCAGAGCGAAATCACCCCGATCCTGATTCCTCAGCGCAAGGGCGAACCGCTGGTCTTCGACACCGACGAACAGCCGCGTATCGACAGTACTGCGCAAGCCTTGGCAAAACTCAAACCGGCATTCCAGAAAGACGGCAGCGTGACTGCCGGCAACGCTTCGACCCTCAACGATGGTGCGGCCGTGCTGTTGCTGGCCAGCGCCGCTAAAGCACAAGCGCTCGGCCTTCCGGTACTGGCACGCATCAAAGCCTATGCCAGCGCCGGTGTAGACCCGTCGATCATGGGCATCGGCCCGGTACCGGCTACACGCCTGACCCTGCAAAAGGCCGGCTGGAGCGTCGAAGACCTGGACCTGATCGAAGCCAATGAAGCCTTCGCCGCCCAGGCGCTGGCGGTTGGCAAAGAGATGGGTTGGGACACCAGCAAAGTCAACGTCAACGGCGGCGCGATCGCCCTTGGCCATCCGATCGGCGCATCGGGGGCACGGATTCTGGTGTCGCTGGTGCACGAACTGATCCGTCGCGACGGCAAGAAGGGGCTGGCCACTTTGTGCATCGGCGGCGGACAAGGCGTCGGCCTGGCTATCGAGCGCTAACCAACGGCATCCGAGTAGCCCATGCGCGGACTTGGAACCCTTGTTCCGCGCATCAGATTGGCGTCAGACAACGCTGCCCGCATTCCTGCCGTCGCTACGCCGGAGTCCGGCAAAGCGCGGCTTTTTTTCTGCCCGGCTCATCTGTATGGGCAAGGAACTTTATGGACAACAACGCGCATACATTCAAAACCTATTGGTCAGGCCAGGTTCCGTTCATCGCTTCCTTTGCAGTGCAACAATTACGCCTATGGGTCAGCACCAATCCGTGGTTTTCCGGGCATGAGCACAGCGCCTGGTTCGAGTTACCTCGCGAAACCCTGGACAGCCTTCAAGCGGACTACCAGGTTCAATGGGGCCAACTCGGTCAAAAACTGCTGACCGGCCAATCCTTCAGCTTCGATGATCGACGCTTCTCCAGCAGCAACTGGAGCGAGCCACTGTTCGGCTCCCTCGCTGCGTTTTACCTGCTCAACGCAAGCTTTCTCCTGAAACTGCTCGACAAGCTGCTGATCAAAGAAAAAAAACCGCGCCAACGCCTGCGCTATCTGGTGGAGCAAGCCATTGCCGCCAGTGCGCCAAGCAATTTTCTGGTCAGCAACCCTGATGCGCTCCAGCGTGCGGTTGAGACTCAAGGTGCCAGCCTGCTCACAGGTATGCAGCATCTGGTCAGCGACATGAACGAAGGCAAAATGCGCCAGTGTGATAGCGGCGCCTTCAAGGTTGGCGTCGATCTGGCTAACACCCCCGGCGAAATCGTCTTTGAGAATCAGCTATTCCAGCTAATTCAGTACTACCCGCAAAGCGAAACCCAGTACCGACACCCTGTATTCGTCGTACCTCCGTCGATCAACAAGTACTACATCCTTGATCTGCGCCCGGACAACTCGATGGTCCGTCACCTGCTGGAACAGGGACATCCCGTATTCCTGATGTCCTGGCGCAACTTTGACGAGGAACACGCTGGCACCACCTGGGATGACCTGATTGAGCACGGGGTAATCGACGCCTTGCAGGTGACCCGCGATATCAGTGGCGAGCAGCGACTCAATTGCGTGGGCTTCTGCATCGGCGGCACCCTGCTGAGCACGGCGCTGGCAGTACTTGCTGCACGCGGCGACCGGGAGATCGCCAGCGTGAGCCTGTTCACCACGTTCCTTGATTACCTGGACACCGGCCCCATCGACATATTCGTCGACGAAGAACTGGTGGCCTATCGAGAGCGCACCATTGGCGGCATGAATGGTCCCATCGGTCTGTTTCGTGGTGAGGACATGGGCAATACCTTTTCCCTACTGCGCCCCAACGAGCTGTGGTGGAACTACAACGTCGACAAATACCTCAAGGGGCAGAAGCCGATCCCGCTTGATCTGCTGTTCTGGAACAACGACAGCACCAACCTTCCGGGGCCGATGTACTGCTGGTATCTGCGCCACACCTATCTGCAGAACGATTTGAAATCAGGCGAGCTGGAGTGTTGTGGGGTCAAGCTGGATTTGCGTGCAATTGACGCTCCCGCTTACATCCTCGCCACCCATGACGATCACATCGTGCCCTGGAAAAGCGCCTACGCCAGCACCAACCTGCTCTCTGGGGCCAAGCGTTTTGTATTAGGAGCTTCAGGGCATATCGCCGGCGTCATCAATCCACCGGCCAAGCAGAAGCGCCATTACTGGACCAATAATCGGGTCACGAAAAACCCGGAGACCTGGTTCAAGAATGCTGAGCAGCAACCCGGTAGCTGGTGGAATGACTGGTTCAACTGGCTGGCGGGACACTCCGGCGAGCGCCAACCAGCGGTTCCGCACATAGGGAATGAAAAATTCCCGCCTCTGGAGCCGGCGCCAGGCAGCTATGTAAAGCAATGAAAGACTGTTGTGGGCCAGAGCGCGACACTTTCCAGTACGTGACGCTCGACTTCCTGGATGACGGCAGCGTCGAGATGTTGTGGGCTGCGCCGAAGTATGATTGATCGGAAACGGGCAACGAGTCGTACCGACTGCAACACTGCAGTTTGATTGCACAGACGAAGATCAAATCACGCAAACGTAAGCGCAAGGACGAGGTTGGTACGGAGGAAGACCAGCAATTTTGACTGTTGTTGTGGAAATGCCCTGCTGCATGACTGCATGCAGCAGGTCTTCTCATTTATTTGGGTACAAGGAGAGACGACCCATGAGCACCCCGTTCCGTCTCAACGAAGCACTTTTGATTGCCGGCCACGCATTCGAACCTTTTCAATGCGTCGCTTGGGCTCCGCAAGACGGTACTGGCGAACTGAGCCTGACCGTCATCGACCGGGCCAACACTCGTATTTGTCGCAAACAGATTCCAAGCAGTGCCTATTCCGACCCGGCGCAGCTGGAAAGCCTGCTGGCAGAGGTGCGCGCCGAGTTGAGCCAGGAGGGCTACAAGCTGCAATCCTGGACAATGCCAGAGTAAGCATTCGCTACAACGGCTCCAGATCATTTTTCGTCAATAGCAGTAAACAGACTGTACCGCTCACCAGAGCGCATGACAAAAGCTCGAATTTCTATATCGTTCATCCTACCCCTCATTCCTTACAAAGGTTCGAGGTGACAAATAAAACGATAGTTAAAGAAAAAACTTGCATGCAACAATAATAAAAAAGCCCTGAATATCAGGGCTTTATCACATAATTCTTACATTTAAATCTGTGGTAGACACTAGAACGCCAGTTTGTAACCGATCAACAACAGCATGGTCGCCAGGCAAGGACGCAGCAATTCGTCGGAGATGCGCCCGGTCAGGTGGCTGCCCAGGTAAATCCCCGGCAACGAACCCACCAGCAGGTAACCCAGGACGTGCCAGTCCATGTTGCCCATGCTGGCATGGCCAAGGCCCGCGACCAGGGTCAACGGCACGGCGTGGGCAATTTCAGTCCCCACCAGGCGGCGGGTCGGTAGCATCGGATAGAGAATGAACAGTGCCACGGTGCCCAGTGCACCGGCGCCGATGGACGTCAGCGCGACCATGGTGCCAAGGACCAGCCCGGTGATGACTGTCATCACATTCAAGCGCAATCCGCTGGGGTTGTAGTTGCCGCCCGCACGTTTGTGGGCGAAGTCGAGCAGGCGCTTCTTGAACAGGATCGCCAGTGCCGTGGCAAACAACACAAAACCGAGGGCCTGCTTGATGATTGCGTTCATCGCCTCGGGGGCGCTGTGCAGGGTGCTGAGGAACCATAGCGTCAACGCCACCGCGGGCACGCTGCCCAAGGTCAGCCAGCCGGTAATCGCCCAGTCGATGTTGTTGTTCTTGCGGTGAACCAGTACACCGCTGGATTTGGTGATGGCGGCGTACAGCAGATCGGTACCGACCGCCGTCGCCGGGTTGATGCCGAATCCAAGCAGGATCGGGGTCATCAGCGACCCGCCACCTACGCCAGTCATGCCGACGATGAAGCCGACGACCAGCCCGGCAACAACCAACCCGATGTTCACTAAATCCATGAATACTTCCACAAAGATCGCAGGGGAAATCTGGCCCGCAGCATAGCGATATTTCTTATAACCAGTTATATCGATGCGATCTATCTTTATGCCTTAAGCATCATATCCCCCTGTGGGAGCGGGCTTGCTCGCGAAGGTGGTGGGTCAGTCAATATTAATGCTGCCTGACACTACGCCTTCGCGAGCAAGCCCGCTCCCACAGGGAATATGTGCCGTGCTCACTGCACCGGCAGGAAATTCAGGAACAAAAGGCTCTGGACATAGTTCAGGCCGATGCGCCGGTAGCGTTCGTCGAGCATCTGGGTCAACGGGTCCAGCCGGGCGACGATCTTGCCGAATTCGACGGCAAAGTTCAGGTTGCTGCCCTCCTCCGGGATTTCGTTGGAGAACAGCAAGGGCAATGACGGCGTATTCTCGTGACGATGCGGGGTGAAACTCAAGCCAACCCTTTGACCCGAAATTTGCGCTTGCCCAGTGAGGTTAAAGACGGTACCTAAAGTGTTCACCGAATACACACAGGAGTTTTGCATGCGCGCATTAGAACTGGCAGGCGCTCAGGTGCCGGTCATTGGCCAAGGCACGTGGCAGATGGGCGAAGACCGCTCGCGACACACGGAAGAAGTCGCGGCACTGCGCCTGGGCATCGAACTGGGCATGACCCTGATCGACACCGCTGAAATGTATGCTGAAGGCGGCGCCGAGGAAGTGGTCCGCGATGCCATCGCCGGCCAGCGTGACAGTGTCTTTCTGGTCAGCAAGGTGTACCCCTACAATGCCAGCCGCCAAGGCATTCCCCAGGCTTGCGAGCGCAGCCTGCGCAGGCTTGGCACCGACTATATCGATCTGTATTTACTGCATTGGCGCGGCCAGTATCCCCTGGAAGAAACCGTCGACGCCTTCCAGCGCCTGTGCGAAGCCGGCAAGATTGGCCGTTGGGGCGTGTCCAATTTCGACCTCGATGACTTGCTGGAACTGGATGCCCCGGCCTGCGCCACCAATCAGGTGCTCTACAACCTGGAACAACGCGGCATAGAATTTGATTTACTGCCCTGGAGCCAACGACAGCGGTTGCCCGTCATGGCTTACTGCCCGATTGGCCAAGGCGGCAAAATGCTCGCCAATGCTACGCTCAAACTAGTAGCCAGCCGTCACGGCGTGACACCGGCAGAGGCAGCACTGGCATGGATTCTGCGCCAGGATGCAGTGATTGCCATCCCCAAAGCGGTTCATCCCGAACATGTACGCCTCAACGCCCAAGCCGCCAGGTTGCAGCTTGAAGCAGAGGATCTGGAGGCGCTGGACCAAGCGTTTCGCGCGCCACAACGCAAACAGCGGCTGGCCATGGTCTGAGCCAACGCAGTCTGTCAGAGAGCTTCGTCATGAGAAGCACCGACCACCTGGACCCGTTCAATTTGCAACGTTTTCTCCAGGCTCAGGACCCGGTATTCGACCGGGTTCAAAACGAACTGAGCAACGGACACAAGCGCAGTCACTGGATGTGGTTCGTTTTTCCGCAGTTTGCCGGGCTCGGCGACAGCGAGATGTCGCGCCGCTTTGCCATCCACTCGCGGGAGGAAGCCTTGGCCTACCTTGAGCACCCGTTGCTGGGCGCCCGGTTACGCACCTGCACCCAGGAAGTGCTGAATATCCGGGAGCGCTCGGTGGCCGGGATTTTCGGTCATCCCGACGACCTGAAGTTTCATTCCTCGATGACCCTGTTTGCCCAGGTCGCTGCCGCCGACAGTCTTTTCCAGCAAGCCTTGAACCAGTACTTCCACGGCATCCTGGATGACTGGACCTTGTCGCTGATGGACTCAAAACAGGCCCAGTTGCCCCCCAATCAGGGTTGAGAAGTCGTCGTCGACAAACGGCAGTATCGCGTCCGCCACCGGCTGCAGTTGCCGGGTGATGTAGTGGTCGTAATCGATGGGCGCGCTGCGCACTTCCAGCGGTTCAGGGCCGGCAACGGTGATCACGTAGCTGATCCAGCCGCCGTTCTGGTATTGCCGCGGGCGACCCTGCCGGTCGTTGTATTCGTCGGCCAGGCGCGCCGCGCGTACGTGGGGCGGGACGTTACGCTGGTAGTCATCGAGGGTGCGGCGCAGGCGTTTGCGGTAGATCAGCCGGTCATCGAACTCGCCGGCCAGAGTCTTGCGCACGTAGTCACGCACATAATCCTGATAGGGCTTGCGCAGGAAGATCCGCGAATACAGTTCCTGCTGGAATTGACGGGCCAGCAGCGACCAGTCGGTGCGCACGGTTTCCAGGCCTTTGTAGACCATTTCGTCGCTGCCATCGGCACGGGTCACCAGACCCGCGTAGCGCTTTTTGCTGCCCTCTTCGGCACCGCGAATGGTCGGCATCAAAAAGCGCTTGTAGTGGGTTTCGAACTGCAACTCGAGAACGCTTTGCAAGCCGTATTCCTGCTGCACGTGCTCGCGCCACCACTGATTGACGTGCGCGACCAGTGCATGGCCGATCTGCGCCGCCTCCTGCTGGCCATGGGCGCGACGCAGCCAGACGAACGTCGAGTCGGTGTCACCATAAATCACCACATGCCCCTGCGCTTCGATCAACTGGCGGGTACGCAGCATGATCTCGTGCCCGCGCAAGGTGATCGACGAGGCCAGGCGTGTGTCGAAAAAGCGACAACCGCTGGAGCCGAGTACGCCGTAGAAGGCGTTCATGATGATTTTCAGCGCCTGGGACAGCGGTGCGTTGTGTTCGCGCTTGGCGGTTTCCCGGCCTTCGGCCACTCGGGCGACGATGGAGGGCAGGCAATGTCGGGTGCGAGAAAAACGCGCGCCACGAAAGCCCGGTACCGATTCGCTGTCGTCCGGGTGCTTGAGCCCTTCAATCAGCCCCACGGGGTCAATCAGGAAGGTGCGGATGATCGACGGATAGAGGCTTTTGTAGTCGAGCACCAACACCGATTCGTACAGTCCCGGTTGCGAATCCATGACAAAACCGCCGGGGCTGGCTTGCGGCGGCTTGCCACCGAGGTTCGGCGCAACGAAACCCTGACGGTGCATCAGCGGCATGTACAGGTGCGTGAACGCCGCCACCGAACCGCCCATGCGATCGGCCGGTAAACCGGTGACGCTGGCCCGCTCCAGCAGGAAGGTGAGCAACTCGGTCTTGGCGAAAATCCGCGTGACCAGTTCGCAATCCTTGAGGTTGTATTTGGCCAGCGCCGGTTTGTCCTCGGCGAACATGCGGTTGATTTCGTCCATGCGCTGGTACGGGTTGTCGATTGACTTGCCCTCGCCGAGCAAGGTTTGCGCGACGTTTTCCAGGCTGAACGAGGGGAAACTCCAGGTCGCCGAACGCAGGGACTCGATACCGTCGATGATCAAGCGGCCAGCGGCTGAAGCAAAGTAATGGTTGCCGTTGCCGTGTTCGCGCCACTGCATTTCCTCGCCGCCACGCCCCAGTTTCAACGGCACCGCCAGGCGCCTGGCGTGTTCGTGAAGCACCCGCAAGTCGAACTGCACGACGTTCCAGCCGATGATCGCGTCGGGGTCGAACCGGGTAAACCATTCGTTGAGTTTTTTCAGCAACAGGGTTCGCGAATCGCAGTATTCGAGCTGGAAATCCACCTGACTATCGTCGCCGTTGGGCGGACCGAGCATGTACACCTGACGCTCGCCGCAGCCTTCCAGGGCAATGGAATACAACTCGCCCTGGGCCGTGGTCTCGATGTCCAGGGACACCATTTTGAGGTTTGGCCGGTAATCGGGATCGGGTTTCATCTGTGCGTCGAGCAGCAGGCCCTCGGCATTCGACGTGCCACTGAAGCGCACCGGTGCGGTGATGAAACGCTCCATCATGTAGCGTTCCGGCGGGCGCACATCGGCTTCGAACACCTCGACGCCGGCCCGGCGCAACGCGGTTTCCAGGCGCATCAACTGGCCATGTTGCTGGCAGTAGAGTCCGAGGACCGGACGATGTTCGAAATCCCTCAGGGCCAGGGGCCTGAGCTCGACGTTTTTCTCATCATGCAAAACGCTTTCGGCGGGCTGACGCTGCGCAGCAGGAAGAAACGCCACCGAGGGCTGGAAAGGCAGGCGGATTCGCCGGGGACCGCTGTCGGTCGCCAGCCAGAACTCGACTTCCGTACCGGCCGGGGTGTCGCGCCAATGCCGGGTCAGGACGAAGCCCTGCTGTAGATCCACCGCTGCAACCTCAATGCTGATTCAGAGGCTGATTCTACCCGTCATCAGCCGCGATAGCGCGTTCGCCGCCGGCCTATCAGGCAGACACCGATCCTGTGGGAGCGGGCTTGCTCGCGAAGGCGTAGTGTCAGGCAGCATTAATATTGACTGACCCACCGCTTTCGCGAGCAAGCCCGCTCCCACAAGTCATCTACTGGCCGGAATTGAGGGGTTTGCCGAAGAAAAACCGCCGAATGACGTTTTTTGCGCGTTATCTGCCGCTTTCGCCCTTGCCCTGAACGCTCGCGTCTACGATTCTTCAAGAACAACGACAACACCCGAGTAACCACCATGAAAACCGTCGCCCAACTGCTCAAGCTCAAAGATCAGAAGAATCAGGAAGTGCACCAGATCAAACCCGACCACATGGTGCTCGAAGCGCTGATGAAGATGGCCGAGAAAAACGTCGGCGCCTTGCTGGTGGTGGAGAATGATGAAGTGCTGGGCATCATCAGTGAACGCGACTATGCACGCAAACTGGTGCTGCATGGCCGCTCTTCGGTGGGCACGCCGGTGCGCGACATCATGGTGTCGCCGGTGATTACCGTCGACACCCATCAAACCGTGGAGACCTGCCTGGGCATCATGTCCGATAGACGCCTGCGTCACTTGCCGGTAGTCGAAGGCGGCAAATTGATTGGGCTGCTGTCGATCGGTGACCTGGTCAAGGAAGCGATTGCCGAACAGGCGGAACTGATCAAGCAGCTGGAACAGTACATTCGCGGGGAGTGAGTCGACACGCCGAGGATCCCTGTGGGAGCGGGCTTGCTCGCGAAGGCGGTGTGCCAGTCAACATTAATGCTGTCTGACACTACGCCTTCGCGAGCAAGCCCGCTCCCACATTGGTTTTTGGTGTTCAGGCCGGCCAATGCCGGGCGAACACCGGTGCCAGCGCCGGGTGGCGGTCGATGCGTTCCAGCCAGGCGAAAAACCCCGGCCGGGCATTGCGCAAATGCTCCCGACTGCCCGCCCATCGCGAGATCACCGCCGCCAGCACATCCAGTGCCCCTGGCTTCTCGCTGCCCAGATACAACTCGCCCGAGAACTGATCGGCAAACACTTCCCAACTCCAGTGCAGGCGCCGGCGGGCACCCTCTATAAGGTTCTGCCTGGACGACTCATCCGCCTCGGCCAGCCAGCGCTCCGGGTAGTCAATGATGCCGATGGCCGCATAGCAATTGCTGACGATGTACGCCATGCCGCGAATGGCCTGGTCCTGCTCGGCCGGATCTTGCGGCAACAATCCCGATGCGGGAAAGGTCAGCCCGAGGTGAATCAGGATCGCCGCGCTCTCGGTCAGGACGCCGCCATCGGGCCGCTGCAAGGTCGGAATCTGTTTGAGCGGGTTGAGTTTCTCCAGCGCCTGGGCCGCCTCCGCGGAGGTCTCGACATCGATGAAGCGATAAGGAATATCACAGAGTTCAAGGGCGGCTTCGATGGCCGCCGCCCCGGAGTTCTGATAACCGTAGAGCTGGTACATAAACGTCTCCTTTAACACCGCGACCCCCGCAGTGCCGCATCAAGCTATCCAGTGTAGAAGCCGCCACCCGCCACACAGCGGCCATCCGACGACCGCACCATCACGTTCACAAGGAGTATGGCGCGGGTCCTATCATTGCCGTCGATGTTCACCATCATCTCAATGAAGTTCTCATAAAAAATCCCCGGCGTAACATCTGCTCCATACCAACCCATTACCCCCCGGAGCACACCATCATGAAACGCCAAACCCTTCTCAGCATCGCTTTCTCGGTTTTCGCCGTTAACGCTTTCGCCGCAACTTCTGCTCAACCTGTGGTCGCTGAAGGCGGCTCGGATCGTCTGATTGAAAGCCGTGTTGCTGAGGGTGGTTCCGATCGCCTGATCGAGAATCGTGTGGCTGAAGGTGGTTCGGATCGCCTGCTGGAAAAACGTGTTGCCGAAGGTGGCTCCGACAAACTGCTGCAAAACCGCGTTGCCGAAGGTGGTTCCGAC
>NZ_AKJM01000097.1 GCF_000282335.1 Pseudomonas sp. GM48 | reverse complement strand
TAACCGTCGGCAACGACGTTTATAAAGGCCCGACCACGGTCACCGAGTCGATTAAATCGGCCGACGGCGGCAACCTGGAACAGGTGTCGCCCAACACCACACCAGTCACCACCACGGTCACCGACGTCAACGACACCACCACCGTGACCCTGAGCGCCACCCCGAGCGTGGACGAAAACGGCACCATCACCTACACCGCCACCCTGACCGATGCTCAGGGCCAACCGGTCACCGCGCAGAACGGTCCGGTCACCGTGACCCTCGACAGCGGCAAGGTGATCACCATTGCCGTCGGCCAGAGTTCCGGCTCCCTGCCAGTAACCGTCGGCAACGACGTCTACAAAGGCCCGACCACGGTCACCGAGTCGATTAAATCGGCCGACGGCGGCAATCTCGAAGCGATCAACCCGGTGAAGACCCCGGTGACCACCACGGTCACCGACGTCAACGACACCACCACCGTGACCCTGAGCGCCACCCCGAGCGTGGACGAAAACGGC
>NZ_AKJM01000096.1 GCF_000282335.1 Pseudomonas sp. GM48 | reverse complement strand
AGCTGGAAGGTACCGCTTTTGGTTTTTCCGGTCACTGTCCAGCTATGCGTGGTTTGCGCCGTATTAAAGGTCGGTTCACTCACCACGTTAGCAACATCGAGGCCGTCTTTGATGGTACAGGTCAGCGTGACCGGCAGACCGGCCAGTGGGCTGCCCGATTTCGGGGTCAGCGTGACAGTCTGCGCCTGGTCCCGGATAAACCAATTGCCCTCGGTGGGCACGACGACGCCGCCAATCTCGACGTAAGCCTCATCCGCCAAATTGGCTGACGACACTGCACAGCGGACTACCCAGGTTTGGGCAACCGCACTGCTCTTCAACTCCAAAGTGATACGGCCACTTTTTGTACCACTCGCCGTAAGTGTCCAACTTGCCTTGGCATGAGGTGTCAGCACCGGCGACCCAAACTCGGGAAGGGCCTCAATTTCCAAGTCGCCCCAATCAATCAAACAAAGAGTGACCTCGTTCCCGCTCAGGAATGACGCTTCGACCGTCACATCATTCGCCTGCCCGCGAATCAAAAGGGCATTTGGTGAATTCCAGTCTACAAGTACACCGTTGACCAGCAGCTTTGCCTCCTTCCAGGGGCTTTCCAGATACACGTTGAGCGTGAAGATATGCTCCGAAGTGGTGCCGTCATACGGGCTGAGCACCTTGGCCGTAATCGTATGTTCCCCTACTGAGGTAACTGTATGGTCGAACTTGCTCCACCCCACATCTGTCGTTGGTACGGTTTCCACCTCTTCCCCGTCGAAGTACCACTCGACATCAATACCCGCCAGTACCTTCCCTGTATAAAACGAACCCACCTGAATTTCCGCTGATACTTTATCGCCCACCACCGGCATGCTGATCGGATCACGCGTGTTCAATATTTTTCGCCGATAATCACCTAACTTGAAAGGAAGTGGATAAGGCGCTGCAGTAAATTCACTTTGCACCTGAAGATTGAAATCGATGTCGGTGCCCTCATTCGGGCACTTGAGTTTCCACTCAGTCCCATCCGCCAAAAGCTTCTGATACTCACCGAACTCGGGCTCAGTGCTGATCGACGCTGTCTCTCCAGAAACAGGATTCAAGCTCAGCCCCTGATTGATCCACGGGCTATCCACGACCGCCGCGAATTTGAAGTCATGTTCAGCGCCATGGCAGATGTACATCGGTGCAGCACCCATCACCCCGGAATTGCGATTACCAGCCATAACGACCTCTCCCGATCATTGGAACAGTTTGGAAAACCGTGTGTTTTCACTATCTGAGAAATGTCGGGGAGCGGCTACTGTCAGAAATAACAGAGCGAAAGATCGTTCGGCGATAAAAACCGTCGGCCTGATATCAACTTTGACTCGATAAAGCACCCTGCGAAGCCGCGCCGTTCACCAGCGCAGCCGTCGCACGGACTTACTGCGTGACGCAGCGAGTCGTGGTGGTTAATCGGGTCACCTGACCGTTTTCGCCCCGTACATCGCCCAGGACATCGGTTTTATCCATGGCCTGGCAGGTACGTTCAGGAGGGGGTGGCGTGACGGTTGGAGGGGGTGGCGGACTGGCACAGCCGCCGAGAATCGCCGCGCAGAATGCTAGCGACAAGGGTGAGGTAACGCGTTTCCCAAGAGTTTTCATAGGTTGACCCGCGATAAGTGATCGACACATTTTTGTGACAACAAAACCGGCGTACAAAATCCACACACCTGTCACAAAAATAAATATTTGCGAATCACTGATGGCCCAGCCGGTGGCCAATGCCTGTAAAAGCTGGCAGTTCTTACATCACCGGATCACACCGTTGCCGGGAGTTGCTGTCCAGTTCGTAACGCGATTCTTCGATCAATGCGAGCTGGCTCATGGAGCTGTTCCTTCAGCGGTTTACAAAGGAGGCAGCGAAACGCTTGAAGGAACGATGGTCCTTTGACTATTGCACGTTGAAGGACGCACCCAGCGCCGCCAACTTGTCCGGATTACGCATGATGAAAACCCGGTTCACCCGCCCCGTTTCATCAAAACCAAACGTCATCGACGCTGTGATAACACCGTCGGCCTTGATCACCACACCTTGAGCGCCATTGATTTCAATGGGCAGCCATTCACACGTTTGCCAATAGGTGTGCAACGACTGGCCAATGAAAACCAGCACGCTTTCGATGCCAAACAGCGTTTCACGGATCGCCGAAGCCTTGCCGCCGCTGTCGGCGCAGAGTTCGACGTCTTCGCTCAGCATCGCGCTCAAGTTTGCCGTGGAGCCATTGGCGATGGCGTTTTGGAAGGCACTCAGTAACTGGCTTTGGCGTGCAGGTTCCGGTTGATAGCGGGTTTGGGCACTGCCAAGACTGGACTTGGCCCGCGACACCAGTTTTCGGCAAGCGGCTTCCTGCACTCCGACTGCGTCGGCGACCTGCCCATAATCCATGTCGAAAATTTCGTACAGCAGGTACGCGGCACGCTCCTTGGGTGTCAGCCGCTGCAGCAACAGCACAAACGCGGTAGACAGCGACGAAGCCAGTTCATGCCTGTGCTCGGGTGAGTCCTGGTGGGTCGTGTGAATCGGCTCCGGCAGCCAGGTGCCAATGTAATCGACACGGGATTTGTCCGCCGAGCGCAGCACATCAATGCAGTGCCGGGTACAGGCCGTGGTCAGCCAGGCGGCCGGCGTGGAAATGGAGGCGCGGTCCGCCTCCAGCCACTTGATGAACAACTCTTGCAGCGCATCCTCGGCTTCGGCGCGCGAGCCGAGGATGCGATAGGCCAGACCGAGCAAAAAGGGCCGACGCTGCTCGAACACAGTGGCGGCGTTTTCAGCGGAGTTCATCAATCAGTGCCTCGACACCTGTAAGCGGTTCCACAGGTTGATCATGCCGATCTCGGCCGTCAAGGCGCCGATCTGCTCGTCGTTGAAATGTACTCTCAGCTCACCGCGCAGGCTGGCGTAATCGGTTTTTCCATCGAGCACCGTCAAGGCTTCGGTCCACGCCAGCGCGGCGCGCTCCGAAGGGCTGAAATCACTGACGTGACGCCAGACGATCAAGCGATCCAGACGCTCGTTGGTTTCGTTGGCCTCACGGGCTTCGCGGGAGTGCATCTTCACGCAGAAACCGCATTGGTTGATCTGCGAGGCGCGCAGGTGGATCAAGTGCTTGAGGCTGGGGTTGAGGTCATGATTGTTGAGTGCGATATGGACCTGGGTCAGGCTTTCGAAAACCTGCGGGATCGATTGCAGCAGGTTGACCGCTTGGGTGTTGGACGACATCGTGTTGCTCCATTGTTTGAGGGGTTCAACAGAATGACGATTGAGCTTTGCGCTTTGTGACGTGCGCTGAATCATTCAGCGCACGTCACACGGTTCAAGCAGCCAACTCACCCTTGGCCACCGCCGCCGAAGCCGCCAGCATCGCCCGCAACAGCACCGCACACCCGGCCGCCAGGTCATCCGGCGCGGCGTTTTCGATTTCGTTGTGACTGATGCCGCCTTCGCATGGCACGAAGATCATCCCGGCCGGGCCGAGTTCGGCGAGGAAGATCGCGTCGTGCCCTGCTCCGCTGACGATGTCCATGTGCGACAGGCCCAGGCCTTGGGCAGCGCCGCGCACGGCTTCGACGCAGCCCTTGTCGAAGTACAGCGGCGGGAAGTCGGCCGTTGGGGTGAGTTCGAAGGTCAGGCCGTGTTCGTCGCAAGTGGTTTCGATGACTTCGCGCACTTCGGCGATCATCGAGTCCAGGCGCGCCGGTTCCAGGTGCCGGAAGTCCAGGGTCATGCGCACTTCGCCGGGGATGACGTTGCGCGAGCCGGGATAGGCTTGCAGGCAACCAACCGTGCCGCAGGCATGGGGTTGATGGCTGAGGGCGGCGCGGTTGAGCGCACCGACGATCACCGCAGCGCCGACCAGGGCGTCCTTGCGCAGGTGCATCGGGGTCGGGCCGGCGTGGGCTTCGACGCCGCGCAACTTGAGGTCAAACCATTTCTGCCCGAGGGCGCCCATCACTACGCCAATGGTCTTGCGTTCGTCTTCCAGGATCGGGCCTTGCTCGATGTGGGCTTCGAAGTAGGCACCGACTTTGTGGCCGCTGACTTTGCGCGGGCCGGCGTAGCCAATGGCATTCAGTGCTTCACCCACTGTCACGCCATCGGCATCGACCTTGGCCAGGGTTTCTTCGAGGGTGAATTTTTCGGCGAACACGCCGGAGCCCATCATGCACGGGGCAAAGCGCGAGCCTTCTTCGTTGGTCCAGACCACCACTTCCAGCGGCGCTTCGGTTTCGATGTTCAGGTCATTGAGGGTGCGCAGCACTTCGACACCCGCCAACACACCGAAGCAGCCATCGAACTTGCCGCCAGTGGGCTGGGTGTCGATGTGGCTGCCGGTCATCACCGGCGGCAGGTCGGGATTGCGGCCGGGACGGCGGGCGAAAATGTTGCCAACGGCGTCGATGCTGACGGTGCAGCCGGCCTCCTGGCACCAGTTGACGAAAATGTCCCGGGCCTGGCGATCGAGATCGGTCAGGGCCAGGCGACACACGCCGCCCTTGACCGTGGCACCGAGTTTTGCCAGCTCCATGAGCGATTGCCACAGGCGGTCGCGGTTGATGTGCTGATGGCTGGACTGCAGAACGTCTACGGCCGCGTTCATGATGATCTCCTCAGGTTGTTCTTATGGATTTCTTCAGGCAATTCGTGGGTGTTTGTGCCACCGCCTTCGCGAGCAAGCCCGCTCCCACATTTGGAATACATTCCCCTGTAGGAGCGGGCTTGCTCGCGAAAGGGTCATCTCTCACACCGCAGATTTCGCGACTGATGGACTCGGCCGCATCGCACTCAACCCGTAATAAATCAGCCCCCCGAGGGCCGAGCCGGTGAACCAGCCGTAGCTGTAGAACCAGCTGAAGGCATCGCTGCCCAGGGACAGCAGGGTCAACGCCACCGGCACCCCAAAGGCAATAAAACCGCTCCAGTTCCACGCCGGATAGACGTCATCGCGGTACAGGCCAGCAAGGTCCAGTTGCTGTTTCTTGATCAGGAAATAGTCCACCACCATGATCCCGGCAATCGGGCCCAGCAGGCTGGAATAGCCGAGTAACCAGTTCGAATACACCGTTTCCAGGCTCACATCGGAGACGATCAGGCCAAGTTTTTTCAGCAGTTCATGGGCCATCAATGCCAGCCCCACCAGCCCGGTCAGGATCACCGCTTTGGTGCGGTTGATCGCCTTGGGCGCGATGTTCTGGAAGTCGTTGGTGGGCGACACGATGTTGGCCGCCGTGTTGGTCGACAACGTGGCGATGATGATCAGCGCCATGGCAATGGCCACCCAGAACGGGCTCTGGATATGGCCGATCAGGGTCACCGGGTCCGAAACCGTCACACCCACCAGTTTCACCGACGCGGCGGTCATCACCACGCCGAGGGACGCGAACAGGAACATGGTCAGCGGCAATCCGATGATCTGCCCGACAATCTGGTCCTTCTGGCTTTTTGCGTAGCGGCTGAAATCGGGGATGTTCAGGGACAACGTCGCCCAGAAGCCGACCATCGCCGTCAGCCCGGCGGCAAAGTAACTGGCTACGCTGGCACCTTCGGGACGTTTGGCGGGGATCGCCAGCAATTCAGTCATCGATACGTTGGGCATCGCCCACACCAGCAAACCGGCGCCCACCGCCACCAGCAGCGGGGCCGACAGGGTTTCCAGCCATTTGATCGACTCGGCGCCGCGAATCACCACCCACAGGTTCAGCACCCAGAACACCATGAAGCCGATGACCTCACCCGTGCCGCCCAGGGATTTCCAGCCCTCGAACACCGAACCGAGGAACAGGTGAATCGCCAGTCCGCCGAACATGGTTTGAATGCCGAACCAGCCACACGCCACCAGGGCGCGGATCAGGCACGGGATGTTGGAACCGAGCACGCCGAAGGACGAGCGCAGCAGCACCGGAAAGGGAATGCCGTACTTGGTGCCGGGAAAGGCGTTAAGTGTCAGGGGAATCAGCACGATGATGTTGGCAAACAGAATCGCCAGCAGAGCTTCGCCAACCGTCAGGCCAAAGTACGCGGTCAGCACGCCACCGAGGGTGTAGGTCGGCACGCAGATCGCCATGCCCACCCATAACGCGGTGATATGCCATTTGTTCCAGTTGCGTTCGCGCACCTTGGTCGGTGCAATGTCGTGGTTGTAACGGGGACTGTCGAGGACATCGCTGCCGGCTTCCAACTCAAACAAGCCGTCGCGCTCGGTCACTTGCGATCTGATCTGTTGCATGGCCGCTCCACTGTTCTTTGAATTATTTTTTGCTCATCGGGGGCTGGCGGCATCAATTAACGTGCCGGGTGCCCCGCTTACGCATCGGGCAGTTCCATAAACACAATATAACTAACTGATGTTTATCAGTTTTATTCGCTGACTCGACTATTTGTCAGGCCACTCAGGCCGAATGCCAGGCAAGTTGTCCGGACAGTCAGGACTCAAACTGGTGCGTTGATCTTTTTTCAATGGCTGCGCATCAACCATAGACCATACTCAAACAGCTGATTTCACATAAGAAATCTTGACTATTTTTCGATCCTGTCAAGTGCGTCAAAATGGTGAGGTCGCTCACCATTTTGGTGATTCTTGTATTTAAACGTTAAATATCAATAAGTTAATAACTGCATAAGCTTATAAAAAATATTCTTGCCGATTCGGATAACTGCAGCTAGCGTTTAATCCTGACAGCACTGACAGGAATTAGCCTGTCCAGGCTGTTTTCAAACAAAACATCTAGAACCGGCATAAACCGGTCATTGCCTGCGAGGAACTCGGAATGTCTCTGTTGATCCGTGGCGCCACCGTTATTACCCATGATGAAAGTTATCGCGCCGATGTGTATTGCGCAGACGGCGTGATCAAGGCCATCGGCGACAACCTCGACGTTCCCGCAAGTACCGAAATACTTGACGGCAGCGGCCAATACCTGATGCCCGGCGGCATCGATCCGCACACGCACATGCAACTGCCCTTCATGGGCACGGTGGCCAGCGAAGACTTCTACAGTGGCACGGCGGCGGGACTGGCTGGCGGCACCACGTCGATCATTGACTTCGTGATTCCCAATCCGCAGCAATCCTTGCTCGAAGCCTTCCATCAGTGGCGCGGCTGGGCCGAGAAGTCGGCGTCGGACTACGGTTTTCACGTTGCTATCACCTGGTGGAGCGAACAGGTCCGCGAGGAAATGGCCGAACTGGTCAACCAGCACGGAGTGAACAGCTTCAAGCATTTCATGGCCTACAAGAACGCGATCATGGCGGCCGATGACACCCTGGTGGCGAGTTTCGAACGCTGCCTGGAACTTGGCGCGGTGCCGACCGTTCACGCGGAAAACGGTGAACTGGTCTATCACCTGCAACGCAAGCTGATGGCCCAGGGCATCACCGGGCCGGAAGCGCACCCGCTGTCGCGGCCTTCACAGGTTGAAGGCGAAGCGGCGAGCCGGGCGATCCGCATAGCCGAAACCCTGGGTACGCCGCTGTACCTGGTCCATGTCTCGACCAAGGAAGCGCTGGACGAAATCACCTATGCCCGGGGCAAGGGCCAACCGGTTTACGGCGAGGTGCTGGCCGGGCACCTGCTGCTGGACGACAGCGTCTACCGCCATCCGGACTGGCAAACGGCAGCCGGTTATGTGATGAGTCCGCCGTTCCGCCCTCGCGGCCATCAGGAGGCGCTCTGGCATGGCCTGCAATCGGGCAACCTGCACACCACCGCCACCGACCATTGCTGCTTCTGCGCCGAGCAAAAAGCCGCGGGCCGTGACGACTTCAGCAAGATCCCCAATGGCACTGCCGGTATCGAAGACCGCATGGCGGTGTTGTGGGATGAAGGCGTGAACAGCGGACGCTTTTCGATGCAGCAGTTCGTCGCCCTTACGTCCACCAACACGGCGAAGATCTTCAACCTCTACCCACGCAAAGGCGCGATCCGCGTCGGTGCCGATGCCGATCTGGTGTTGTGGGACCCGCAAGGCACACGGACCATTTCCGCCAAGACCCACCATCAGCAGGTGGACTTCAACATCTTCGAAGGCAAGACCGTGCGCGGCGTGCCCAGCCACACCATCAGCCAGGGCCGGGTGGTATGGGCCGATGGGGATTTGCGGGCCGAGCGTGGCGCCGGGCGCTACATCGAACGGCCGGCGTACCCGGCGGTGTTTGATTTGCTGAGCAAGCGGGCCGAGTTGAATCAGCCGGTCGCTGTGAAACGCTGAAATCGAGGCCTTCGGCCTTCGCGAGCAAGCCCG
>NZ_AKJM01000095.1 GCF_000282335.1 Pseudomonas sp. GM48 | reverse complement strand
CCCCCGGATGAACGCCTCCACTCAGCCTGCCGAGGGGGCGGGTGGATCAAGATCAAAAGCTGCAGGCGAGCTAACGCTCGGCCTGATGAGTGGTGAAGAGCGTGGGTGTACGCCACTCGGCCTTTGCTCTTCTGTGGGAGCGGGCTTGCTCGCGAAGGCGGCCTGCCAGCCGACCTGAATCTGGCGGATGTACTGGATCCCTGTGGGAGCGAGCTTGCTCGCGATGGCGGCTTACGAGTCAACCAGTCACTTGCAGTTGTCCAAGCCCATTGGGTTGAGCCTGGTCGGGCACCGCGCCAGTGACGGCAGCCAGACCACCGCTGGATTGCTTCCATCAATGCACCCGGCAAAAAACCGCGGCCTCCCCACCCGAGGCCGCGGTTTTCCAGAGGGTTGAAGCCGGCCCCATCAACCAGCGTGGCTAATGGGGGCACGGGCTCAGTTGGCGATCACCGGCACCGTCCGCACGGAGCCTTGGGACGAGGTGATGGTGGCGGTCGGGTTCGCCGACGGAACGACCGTGGTGGTGTTGTTCACCGTCAACTTCCAGCGTCCATTCGCCGGGACGGAGGTAGTGCCCAGGGTGACCAGCCCGGTCGGCGTGGTGACCTTGACGGTGATGGTGTTGCCGGTGGTCACCGATGAGGTGCCGGCAAAGTTCCAGGTGAAGCGGTTATTGGAGCGGGTGCTCACCGTTGCGGTGGTCACTGCGAAGGTTTCCGCAACAGGCCGTGGCGAGACCTGCACCGTGACCGTGGCCGGCGACGTCGACTGGGCGCCGAAGCTGTCCCGGGCGATGTAGGTAAAGGTCGTGGTGAAGGCTGTGGTGATGGTGGCCGGTGGGGTGTAGGTGAGCACCGTGCCGTTACTGCTGACGGTGCCGCGACCTGCCGGTGGTTGAGTGAAGCTGGCGACCGCTAGCGGTAAGTTGCCTTCCGGATCGGTGTCGTTGGCCAACACGTTGATTGGAATCGCCACCCCCAGTGTCGTAACGGCATCGGCGACTGCCACCGGAGGCCGGTTAGGTGCCACGGTAATGGTCACGGTTGCCGCTGTCGTCGAGGCCAGGCCTTTGACGTCCTGGGCCTTGTAGGTGAAGGTCGTGGTCAGCGGTGCGTTGACGACGGCTGGGGGGGTGTAGACCACCGCTGTAGTGCCGCTCAGTGCCACGGTGCCCTGGCCTGCGGCGGGTTGGGTCAACGCGGTGATGCTCAGCGGCGTGTTGCCGTCCGGGTCACGGTCGTTGGCCAGCAGGTTGAGGGTGATCGGCACGCCGAAGCTGGTGCTGCCGGTATCGGCGACGGCGATCGGTGCCTGGTTCGCGCCGGTGTCCGGTGCCGTACCGACTACGACGACTGGCTCGGTGTCACTGCCGCCGGCGGCGGATTTGATCGTAACGGTTGCAGGGGGTTGGCTCAGGTCAGGCACTGTCAGGCTTTGCAGGGTGCCGGTTTTCGACAGCCGTCCGTAACCCTGGGCGACCATGTCCGGAACCACCACTTCGTCTGTAGAGGTGGCCTCGATCAGCAGGCTGTGGTTGCTCCAGCTGTAACGAGCGGTCTGGATTTTCACCACGTCCGAGAGCTTGCTCGACACCGAGGTCGGGCGGGTGGTCCCGGCCGGGTTGGTGGCGGTGACCACCACGACCGAAGGCACGGTTCCGTTGGTCAGCAGATGCTGGGCGAAGAACACGCCGTTGTTATCGCTGACCATGTTGGTCTGGCAAGGTGACACGGGCGGGCCGGGCACCAGGGCGATGCTTTCGCGAAAGCACAGGCTCGAACCGTTGGCCGCTGTGGCAAACACTTCGACCCGGGTGTTGGTGCCGTCCGTGCCTGTTGTGCGGCGGTAGGTGGCACGGCTCATGTCCACTGCGGTTTGCGCACGGTTGTCGAGCACTTTGCCGGACAGGGTGAAGAGGTTGGTCTGGATAGTGCCGGCCGGACCCTGGATGCGCACGAAGTTGGTGTTGTTGGGGCTGCCGGTCACGGCTTCGGTGAGGTTCGGGTCGCCGACAAAGGTTTCGACGGTGCCGGTGTCCGGGTTCACCTCGGTGTAGGGGCCGTTGACACTGCGCAGGAACGGACCGACCGCACCGTTGAGTGCGCCGCTGAAAATACCCGGTGCGCCGATGCCGACGTCCCTGGTGAGGTTGATCGCACGACGGCCGGGGGTGGTGACGTTGACCGTTTCCACGCCGTAGGGGTGGGTAATGGTGTAGGTCCCGGCGACGGGAATGTTCACCCGCATACGGATCCGCGCGAAGCTGATTTGATCGCCATCGAGTGGATTTCCGCCGGCGAATGCCGCTTCTATCCCGGCGACATAGGCGTCCATACCGTAGCCGGCGGTGTTGTCGGGAATGCTGGTCTCGGCGAGAAACCAGAAGGCTTCGTCTGGCCAGTTATCCGGGAACACCATCGGCTGGGTGTCGTCGAAAATACCCGGCGTCGGCAACAGGGTGCACATATAGGCTGGCGGCACGCTGGCAGCGACCCGCGAGCTGGCGGCGCGGGACTGGCACAGTTCCATCGACAGTTGATTGTTGTCCTGATACCAGATCGGGAATTTCCCGGTGGCAAAGGTGTAAGGGCCGGGATCGACGGCGGCGAGTTGCGCGAAAGCACTGCCGGACAGCGATAGAGTCAGTCCCAGGGCGTTGACCGCCAGGCGTGGCCATTTGTTCATGATGCCTCCTGATGAGGATCCGGGCATGTGAGCGTTCATTGCACGATGACCACTTCTTCGGTATCGCTGCCGCCATTGGATGACGTCACGCGAACCTGGGCTGGCGGAATCGGCGTGATGCCGGTGGCCAGACTTTTCACTGCGCCGTCACCACTCAGGGCGCCGATGGCGATACCGGTGCCGGAGGTGGCGGTGAGCACCGGTGGCGACGTTTCATCGCTGGTTGAAGCCACGATGGTGATTTGCCCGGTGCTCAGGCTGTACTCGGCGCGAGAGATCGTCACCAGGTCGGTCAACGGCATGGGCAAGGTGGTCGGCGTGCTGCTGGCGATGGCCAGGTGGTTATCGGCGGTCACTTGCAAGGTGCTTGGCAGCGTCGGATTGTTCGGCGACTGCGCATACCAGTGGCCGGTGGTGTTCGCTTCGGTGAAGTTCAGGACCGGGTTGTTGCTGTCCAGGGTCACGGTGGCCGGTGGTGGCGGGGCCAGCACGAACACGTCCTGCTGGGCCACCGGGGCGCTGGTGCCGGCCTGTCGCGAGTAGGTGCTGCGCTCGGCAATCACCGGAGTCGGCCGGACCACCGTCGACAACTTGCCGGATACGGCGAAGAGGTTGGTGCGCAAGTCCAGGCCATTGGGGCCTTCGATGCGTACGTAGTTGGTGTTGAACGGGCTGCCGGTGACGGCTTCCGTGAGGTTCGGATCGCCGACGAATTGTTCGGCCTGACCAGTGGTCGGGTTGGTCTCGGTGTAGGGACCATTGACGCTGCGCAGGAACGGCCCGACGTCGCCCTTGAGCGCGCCGTTGTAGGTTTTTGGCGCACCGATGCCGATGTCCCGGGTCATGTTGATCGCCCGCCGGCCGGGGGTGTCGACGCTGAACACTTCGACGCCGTAGGGGTGGGTGACGATGTAAGTACCGGCGGTGGGCACGTCGATGCGAATACGGATACGGGCGAAGCTTATCTGGTCGCCCTCCAGTGGATCACCGCCACTGAAGGCTGCTTCGAGCGCCGAGACATAGGTCAGATCAATGCCCCGGGCAGCATCGACGATGGTGGTTTCGCCGGTGGCCCAGAACGCTTCGTCGGGGAAATTGGTCGGGAAGACCAACGGTTTGGTGTCGTCGAAAATACCTGGGGTCGGAATCAACGAGCACATGTAAGTCGGCGCCCCCGGCGCGCTTGGAACCCTGGAACTGACAGCTTTTGATAAACACAGGTCAAGGGTTCGGCCGTGGGTATCTTGATACCAGGCGGCAAAATTGCCATTGGCTGGCAGGTAAGGTCCGGGGTCTACGGCAAACAGCGCTGCCTGGGCAATGCCTTGGGCTAGAGCGGTCACGACCAGGGCAGTCGCGGCTTTGGACAGTAAAGGGTGCATGAGTATTCCCTCTATCGAAGTACCTGCCCCTTGGGGACTGGTCAGTTGGCAGGGTGTTTGGCAACTTCCATACCAATCAGCGAAAACGCCCGTGAGAAGCCCGGACTAAAGGCGTAGGCGCAGTCGCTGGCGATAGACCGGGAAGTTGGGGGACGGGCAGCTGTCCCCAACTTTGGGGGTAGATGGGGCAGCGGGAGGTGGGAATCGCAGTACCCAGGTTCGGGCAAACGGCCATGTGTGGGCTATAAACCTATAGGAGGTTTCCGGGAACCGTGTCCATGAACACTATCGCCAAAGTACTTGTGACCGAAAGCGAGGTTCGCTTGAACACGCGCAGGGAGCCGTTCAATCTGCTGCGCTGGTTTTCGTTGATCAGCATGGTGGTGATCGGCACGGTGGCGGTGGCACTGGGGGCGGTGTCTACAAGATTCGTGATCACCGAAAGCGTGCAGCGTGATGCGCTATTGACCTCGCAATTCATTCAGGCGATTGCCTCGGTCGAGGTGCGCAATGTGTCGATTCCCAAGGTCCGGACCATGGGCGAGTTGCTCGACCCGCGAAAAGACAAGGACTTTCCTGACGTCGACCCGCTGTCACGCGCCCGTGCCCGTAAAGATTTCCTCGACCATATCGCAAATTTGCCGGACGTGATCCTGGTCAACATCTATGCCCCCAATCGCAAGGTGATCTGGTCGACCAACCCGGCCTTGATGGGCACCACGATCCATGGCGATGAAGACCTCGACCGGGCGTTCAATTCGAAGACTCTTGTGTCGACCAGTTACCACGCAGTGGACAAGTCGCGCATGGAGCAGAAGTTCGTGGAGCCGCCCAAGTTCATCTTCATCGAAAATTACATTCCCCTGTTCGATGCCGATGGCACCACCGTCACGGCGATGGTCGAGATATATAAGGAACCGCAGGACCTGATCAACCGCATGGAGCGCGGCCTGGTGCTGATCTGGCTGGCGACCGCCCTGGGCGGCGGTCTGATTTACCTGGGCCTGTACTGGATCGTGCGGCGAGCAGCGATCCTGCTGGCGACGCAACAGAAACAATTGATCACCAACGAAACCTTTGTGGCTCTGGGGGAGATGTCCTCGGCGGTTGCCCACAGTTTACGCAATCCGTTGGCGACCATCCGTTCAAGCGCCGAGCTGGCGATTGAGTTCGACAGCGGTCCGGCACACGGGAACATCAACGACATCATTGCTCAGGTCGATCGCATGTCGAACTGGGTACGGGAGTTGCTCCAGTCCCTGCGACCGCTCAATGACGAGGCTGAACCGGTGAACCTGGTGGCGGCACTGCATGACAGCCTGATGGCTTACGAGCATCAGATCAGCAAGGCCAGGGTCAACGTGGTGTTCGAGCCGGACCAGACGCCCATGGTCCTGAGCCAGCAGGTACAACTGACCCAGATCCTCAACAGCCTGCTGTCCAATGCGCTGGAAGCCATGGACAGCGGCGGTACGCTGACCATCCAGATCGAGCCGTGCGATGCCCGGCGCGTCTGCGTGAGGGTGAGCGATACCGGCAAAGGCATGAGCAAAGAACAGCGCGCCATGGCCTTCCGGCCATTCTTCACCACCAAGCAGGGCGGGCTGGGAGTCGGGCTGGTACTGGTCAAGAGGATCATGGAGCGCTTTGGTGGTGAGGTGACCCTGGATAGTCGTGAAGGCGAGGGCACCACTGTCCGCCTGTTGCTTAATCTGGTCCCCTGAAAATGGGGATGAACTATCCCCGTTAACGGGTTTCAATCCCCAGACATTTCCACGGTCGTGGTCTATCAATTTTGATAAGCCATTGTTTTGTAGAGTGTTAATGCTTTTATATAAAAGAATTGCAAGATTGGCGAGGTCCTTGCACATCCACCATCACCCCCCTTCACGACCTCGAGGCGGCTGGTGATGGAGAAAAAAGCGCAGTACAACTTAAAGCGTCCCGGACTGCTAACGCCCTTGGGCGTCCTGCTGACGATGACGCCGGGTACAGCGATACTGCGCGCCAGCCCCATTGATGATGAGCGACAGCCAGAGCCATCCGATCCTTCGGCTTATTATGACGAACCCGCTGATGAACCAGCGGCGAGTTCCAGGGCTCCAAAGACTCCGGTGTGTCCTATGCCAGGGTGCCATTCCACATGATCGCCAACGACAGCAACCGGGACGGTGTGCGCTGCGTGAACTCTGCCGTACTGCCAACCCTCCTCAATGGCGACGGCCTCGGCCCTAAAGTGGTGGTCAAACCATGAACAGGGAGGATGTCGACATGAGCATGAAGACGAGTTCACCACGCTCACGAGCCTTGGGCATGGACCTGGTGCTGATGTTGGTGACCGGATTGCTGGCCAGCCACCTGCTGGTCACCAACCAACTGACGTCGGCGCCCGCCAGTGTTCTGGCATCGACTCCCGTGGCCGCTGATGTTGAATCCGCCACCCCGTGGGGTGGCGACTATTTTCCCAACACCCTGTTGACCGACCAGGACGGTCAGCAAATGCGTTTTTTCGATGACATGATCAAAGGCAAGGTGGTGGTGATCAACTTCATCTTCACCACGTGCAGCGACTCCTGCCCCCTGGAAACCGCACGCCTGCGCCAGGTGCAGAAACTGCTGGGGGATCGGGTCGGCAAGGACATCTTTTTCTACTCCATCAGCATCGACCCCTTGAGTGATACCCCCGAGGTGCTCAAGGCCTATGCACAACGCTTCCAGGTCGGGCCCGGGTGGAAATTCCTCACCGGGGAGTTCGCCGACGTCACCGAACTGCGCAAGAAGCTGGGGCTGTTCATTGAAGGCATCGATAACGGGCGCAACAAGGACCACAACCTGAGCCTGATCATCGGCAACCAGGGAACGGGGCGCTGGATGAAATCCTCGCCGTTCGAAAATCCGTGGATTCTGGCCGACCAACTGGCCAATTCCTTGCAAAACTGGAAGCAACCCAGCGTGGAAGAAAGCTACGCCGACGCTCCGGAAATTCGTCCGCCGAGCAAGGGCGAAGAGCTGTTCCGCACCCGCTGCGCGTCTTGCCACAGCCTCGGTCCGCTGGACGGGCAGGGCATCGGCCTGCACAGCATCGGCCCGGACCTGATCGGCGTGACCCATCAGCGCGATCCGGCCTGGCTCATCCGCTGGATCCGCGAACCTGACCGCATGCTCGCCGAAAAGGACCCGATTGCGATGGAGCTGTTCGATCGCTACAACAAGATCGCGATGCCCAACTTGCGGCTGGATGAGCTTTCCGCCCAGTCCATCATCGATTTCCTGCAGGAGGAAACCAATCGCCAGCATCCGCCGGCGGCGCCCATGGTCAGCGGTAACGAGGAGCCGGAGCATCATCACGGGGTTGCGCAACCCGACATGCCATAGGTGCAGTAGTGTCAAAAGAATTACGTTGGCCGGTCAGTGGCTATTAATGCCACCTACACTGATACAGAAAGCGGCTGAACAGGCTCGATTTCAAGCATCCAGGACACAGCCATGCAGATGCTAGAACAACAAAAAGTAGCCGCGCCACACGCTCCGGCTGCACAACGCAAGGGGTGGCGGCCGCAGTTCAACTTGCTGCGCTGGTTCTCCCTGGCGAGCTTTCTGATCATCGCTGCGGTGGCGCTGGGTCTGGGGTACATCTCCACGCGTTTTGTGGTCGACGAAAGCATCGAGCGCGATTCGATGCTGACCGCACAGTTCATCCAGGCCATTGGCGAGGCCGAAATCCGTCATGCCGGCATTGTCTCGAGCCGAACCATGGGCGAAATGCTCGACCCGCGCCTGGACCATGCCGACCCCGATGTCAGCCCCGAATCCCGGGCCGCCGCGCGCGTTGAGTTTCTCGACCATGTGGAGCATCTGCCAGACATTCTGCTGGCGACGGTGTACGCCCTGGACCGCACGGTGGTCTGGTCGACCAACCCCGAGTTGATCGGCGTGCGCATCGAAGGCGACGATGAGCTGGACGAATCCTTCGAAATGAAATCCCAGGTGTCCACCAGCTACCACGAAGTCGATGAGCAGCGTCCTGAGCAACGCATGCTGCGTGAACCGGAATATTTGTTCGTCGAGAATTACATTCCGATGTTCAACGCCGACAGAAGCAAAGTGATTGCCATGGTGGAGATCTACAAGGAGCCACTGGATCTGGTTGAACGCATTCAGCGTGGCTTCAAGGCAATCTGGCTGGCCACACTGATCGGCGGGGCGGCCATTTACCTGGGGCTGTTCTGGATCGTGCGACGCGCAGCGACGCTGTTGCAGAGCCAGCAGAAACAACTGATCGCCAACGAGACCTTTGTCGCCCTTGGCGAGATGTCTTCGGCGGTCGCCCACAGCTTGCGCAATCCGCTGGCGAATATCCGTTCCAGCGCCGAGCTGGCCCAGGAAATTGCCACCCAGAGCGCTCAAAAGAACATTGGCGACATCATCAATCAGGTCGACCGCATGTCGCGCTGGGTCCGTGAATTGCTGGTGTCGTTGCGGCCGATGAATGACGACTGTGAAACGGTCGACCTGGTGCTGGCCCTCGATGACACGTTGAGTGCCTTTGAGTCCTTGATCAAACGTTCGAACGTCGAAGTGCGTTTCGCTCCTGTCAGCGTGCCACCGGTTGTCAGCCAACAGATGCTGCTCACGCAAATCCTCAATAGCCTGTTTGCGAATGCACTGGAAGCCATGCCCAAGGGGGGCGTGCTGACGATCGAGATCGACTCCCCGGTGCCCGGTGACTTGAGCATGATCCTGACCGACACGGGCAAGGGCATGTCCCAACAACAGCAACAAATGGTCTTCAAGCCGTTTTTCACCACCAAGCAAGGCGGGTTGGGTGTAGGCCTGGCCCTGGTCAAAAGAATAATGGAGCGGTTTGACGGCTCGGTCGAACTGACCAGCCGGGAGCAGGAAGGAACCCGCGTTTGTCTCAATTTCAAAGTGGCAACGGGAGGGGAGTATGGAGCACAGCATTCTGCTGGTCGAGGATGACGAAATCCTCGCCGAGAATATTCAGACTTACCTGGAGCGCAAGGACTTCGAGGTGACCGTCTGCCACTCGGCTGAAGATGCACTGGAGCAATTGGGTTCTTTCGCTCCTGACGTGGTGCTGACCGACAACTCGTTGCCGGGCATGAGTGGTCACGACCTGATCCAGAAGCTGCGCATCCGCGCGCCGGATCTGAAAGTGATCATGATGACCGGCTACGGCAACGTCGAAGACGCCGTGGTAGCGATGAAAGAGGGTGCCTTTCACTACGTCACCAAACCGGTGGCCCTGCCAGAGCTCAAGCTGCTGCTGGACAAGGCCCTGGCTACTGACCGCATGGAGCGTACGCTTTCGTTTTACCAGGAGCGCGAGGCCCAGAAGTCGGGGGTGCAGGCACTGATTGGCGAGTCGGCACCGATGGCGTACCTCAAGGGCACCATCGGCCAGTTGCTCGACGCCGAACGGCGGATGGCCAACAGCGATCTGCCGCCCGTCCTGGTGGAAGGCGAGACGGGCACCGGCAAGGAACTGGTGGCCCGGGCCTTGCACTTCGACGGCCCGCGCAGCAAAGGCCCGTTCATTGAATTCAACTGTGCTTCGATCCCGTCCAATCTGGTGGAGTCGGAACTGTTCGGTCACGAGAAGGGCGCCTTCACCGACGCCAAGGATCGTCGCATGGGGCTGGTGGAAGCGGCCGATGGCGGTACGCTGTTCCTCGATGAAATCGGTGAAATGGACCTGTTGTTGCAAGCCAAGCTGCTGAAACTGCTGGAAGACCGGACCATTCGCCGGGTCGGTTCGGTGAAGGAGCGCAAGGTCAATCTGCGGGTGATCAGCGCCACCAACTGCAATCTTGAGCAAATGGTCCAGCAAGGCAAATTCCGCCGCGACCTGTTTTTCCGCCTGCGCATCATTTCGATAAAGGTGCCGCGTCTGTTCGCCCGTGGCGACGATATCCTGCTGCTGGCCCGGCACTTCCTGGGGGTGCATGGCAAACGCTATGGCAAGCCGAACCTGCATTTCAGCGATCAGGCCGAAGAGTTGCTGCTCAGCTACAGTTGGCCGGGCAATGTGCGTGAGTTGCGCAACATGCTGGAGCAAACTGTGTTGCTGGCGCAAAGCGACACCATCGCCGCCCATCAGTTGAACGTCTGCCTGAGCCTGGTGGATGAGCCACCGACGTTTCATAACGAGCCGCAACAATTCAGCGAACTGCGTCCGTCCTGCAACGGCACCGAATCCATGAACCTGCCGGAAGTGGAGCGCGATATGGTGCGCAAGATGCTCGACAAGACCGACTGGAACGTTACCAAATCGGCACGCCTGTTGGGTCTTAGCCGCGACATGTTGCGCTACCGGATCGAAAAGCTCGGCCTCGCCCGTCCGGACAAACGCCAGTGGTAGGGAAACCAATTGAGAACGCCCCCTAGGCTTACTGCAACATAGGGCCTTGCCTCAGACAGGACAGCATGCAGCCGGAGTCCTGGACTTCCTGATTCACGTAGACGCCATGCTCCGGATCGTAGGAGCGGATAAACACACGAACCGTGGCGTCAGCCACTGTCGGCAGGCGCGAGTCATAGAACACGTGCTCGCTCGAAACCGGAATAAATTCCCCGGGCGCGGTCGGGATGTACGAACCCGGCGGCACGATGCTGATGGACGGTGGTACGGGGTGCGCGAAGGGTTGGTCGGTGCCGTAATAGTTGAATTCACTGCTGTAGTCAGTGGTGTTTGGAAAGTCGCCGGCGTGGGCGACAGCGGTTGCGCTCAGGCAGAAGGCGAGCAAAAACGTCAGGTCGGTTTTTTTCATGGCAACACCTGCGAAATCGGTTTAATCGCACTCCCCAAGGTCATTAACTATAGCTGCCGCTGTGGGCAGCCGTCGGCGCTGTGCGGATTACAAGTTCGTAACATATGCCAGGATGAGGTTGATCTAGACTCCGGCCGGTCAAATCGACGACCCGAACCCTGGAGCGAGCAATGGAACTGCCTTCAAAAGAACAAGCCATCGCCAGTAACCGCGATGCCTGGAATGACTCCGCCCGTCACCACAAAGACTCCTGCGAATGGCAAGCCTTGTTGAAAGACGTGGCCCACGCGGATTTTTCCTGCCTGGATGACACCCTGACCGCATTGCTGACCCAAACAGGTGTCGACGGCAAGGAGGTGGTGCAACTGGGCTGCAACAACGGCCGTGAAAGTCTGTCGCTGTTCGCCCTGGGCGCACGAAGCGTGGTGGGTGTCGACCAGTCCGGCGCGTTTCTCGAACAGGCACGGGAACTGGCATCCCGCTCACCCCATGCACCGCAATTCATCGAAGCGGACATACACCACTTGCCGGCTCAATTGCAGGATCGCTTTGACCTGGCGCTGATCACCATCGGCGTCTTGAACTGGATGCCGGACATCGGCGAATTCTTCCGCCATGTGGCGCGCACGCTGAAGCCGGGTGGCGCGCTGGTGGTGTACGAAACCCACCCGTTTCTGGAAATGTTCGACCCCGAGGCAACCGATCCTCATCACCTGGCCACCTCATACTTCCGTAGCGAGCCGTTCGTGCAGCACGAGCCGATCGTCTACGAAGGCAAGGTCGAACAGCCGGCGGCGGCGTCCTACTGGTTCGTCCACACCCTGGGCGACCTCTTCAGCGCCGCCATTGCGGCAGGGCTGCAGATCCGTCACTTCAAGGAATACCCGCACTCCAATCGCGAAGAACTTTATGACTGCTATCAGCAGCAGGTGGCGCAGTTGCCGTTGTGCTTTACGTGGGTGGTGGTGAAGTGTTGAGTAGTGGCTGCTGATGCCATCGCGGGCAGGTCCGCGAAGGCGGCCTGATAGCCGACCTGTCTCTTGTTGACCGTGTACATATCCGTTGCTGCGGTCACGGCCACTTAGGGTTTCGCCCTTACGGCGAGTCCCTTTGGCAAACGCCCCAAAGGAACCAAAGGTC
>NZ_AKJM01000094.1 GCF_000282335.1 Pseudomonas sp. GM48 | reverse complement strand
CAGCTGCTACAGATCGCATTAACGCTTAATTGACGGGCATTAACCCCAAGGTCGCTTTTTCATTGATGCCCGGCCAAATTCCGGACAGCAAAAAGCCCGCACAAGGCGGGCTTTCTGTGGTGACCTGGCGTTCAGTGTTCCAGGTTACCGAATATGGCGCAGCGGACGGGACTCGAACCCGCGACCCCCGGCGTGACAGGCCGGTATTCTAACCGACTGAACTACCGCTGCGCGTAGCGTTGAAAGTGGTGGGTGATGACGGGATCGAACCGCCGACATTCTGCTTGTAAGGCAGACGCTCTCCCAGCTGAGCTAATCACCCTTTACCTTCGTTGCGGGGCACATTATGCCACAGGTTTTTATAAAGTGTTGATTTAATTGAAGTTTTTTTCAAAAAAATCTAAAAACCGGTGAAACGATGCAACCCACAGGAACAACAGTCAAACATGAGGCAGAAAAAAACCCGCATCAGCGGGCTTTTCCGTGGTGACCTGGCGTTCAGTGT
>NZ_AKJM01000093.1 GCF_000282335.1 Pseudomonas sp. GM48 | reverse complement strand
CCCAAATCGTCGTAGCGGTAGGCGACCTTGACCCCGTCCGGCAGGGTTTTGAGCAACAGACGCCCGGCACTGTCGCGCTGATAGTGGGTGACGCGTTGCGAGCCGTCATCGCCAAATTCGGTTTTCTCCGACAACTGGCCGTTCAGGTCGTAGGCATAGGCGGTGCGCCGGCCGTCGAAGCCGGTTTCCTCGCGGATCAAGCCGCCCGGCGTGTAGTCCAGCCGGTAGGTGTCGCCGGCCTCGTTGTCGATCGCGGTGAGCAACAACTGTGCATGGTCGTAGCGGTAATTCAGCGTGCTGCCGTCGGGGTTGATGCGGCGGCTGACCCGATGCAGGTCGTCGGCGTACTCGTAGCGGGTGACGCGGCCCAGTTCGTCGGTTTCGGCGGTGACCTGGCCGTAGGCGTTGTAGGCGTAGCTGCGGCGCGCACCGCTGGGGGAAATCGTCGCGGTCAGGCGGCCAACAGCGTCCCACGCATAGCGGGTGACGCCGCCGTGTTGGTCTTGAACACTGATCCGCCGTCCCAGCGCATCGTAGGCAAAGGCCCGCTGACCGCCATCCGGCAAGGTCTCTTCGAGCAGTTGCCCCAAGCCGTTCCAGACGAAATGATGGCCGCTCTGGTCCGGGTAGCGGACGGTCAGCAGCCGCCCCTGCGGGTCGTAGAAGTAGCGGGTGATCTGCCCGTCGGGGTCGGTGACGGCGCTGACGTCGCCCTGGGCGTTGCGCTCGTAGGTCCAGGTCGCGTCACCCCGAGTGCGGGCATGGAGGAAACCGTGGCGGTATTCGTAGGTCGTCGGCGCTTCGTCCGGCGGCAGCCGGGCGATCAGCC
>NZ_AKJM01000092.1 GCF_000282335.1 Pseudomonas sp. GM48 | reverse complement strand
CTCTTTGTGCGCTGGCAATCGATTGTCGAACGCAAAACCTACGCCGGCTGGATCGATATCTCCGAATCGACCCGCGATATCATGCGCAACTCGACGGCCCGGCGTTGTCACGAGACACCCCAGTTCACCGCCAACCCAAGTGCTGCCCTGAATCTGGGACTGGCGCCGGGCGGCATCATTCAGGTCTGGGTCTGGGATGACTGCTTCCGCGCCCACAAAGTTGACCGCGGACAAGTCGGCATCGAACCCTTGGGTCCCAACCAAGGCAAGTACAACGGCCATTACAGAAAAATCAAAGACTCCTCCCAACGCTACATCGAACGCTTCGGCATCCCCTATGGCAGTTGGTAATCAGGAGCCTCGGTTTTCGCCCATATCCCCACGGCGGACGCCGTGCGGGTGCACCACCCCCATGTTCCGGAATGGACGCTGTCACCATGAAAGTCCTGTTTGTACTACTGGCAACGTTGGCGATCAGTGCCTGCCAGTCCGCCGATCCGCTGTCAGCCAAAAAT
>NZ_AKJM01000091.1 GCF_000282335.1 Pseudomonas sp. GM48 | reverse complement strand
CTGCCGCCGAAAAACAGATTTTCGACGTTGGCACCCAGGGTGTAGCTCGCGAGCGAGGTCCAGACCGTGTCGTTGCCGCCACCGGCGTTCTCGCCTACCACGTCCCCAAGGTCGGTGACTTCGTAGATATCGTTGCCGGCACCGCCGACCATCGTGTCGGCACCCGCGCCACCGATGAGGACGTCGTTACCCGCACCGCCCACGAGCGTGTTGGCGAGCGCATTGCCGCTGCCCGCAAAGTTGCCGCTGCCGCCGAAAAACAGATTCTCGACGTTGGCACCCAGGCTGTAGCTCGCGAGCGAGGTCCAGACCGTGTCGCTGCCGGCACCGGCGAGCTCGATCACCACGTCCCCAAGGTCGGTGGCTTCGTAGATATCGCTGCCAGTACCACCGGCCATCGTGTCGGCACCTGCGCCACCGATGATGACGTCGTTACCCGCACCGCCCGCGATCGTATTGCCGAGCACGTTACCGGTGCCAGCGAAGTTGCCGCTGCCGCCGAAAAACAGATTCTCGACGTTGGCACCCAGGGTGTAGCTTGCGAGCGAGGTCCAGACCGTGTCGTTGCCGGCACCGG
>NZ_AKJM01000090.1 GCF_000282335.1 Pseudomonas sp. GM48 | reverse complement strand
TTGGAAATGATCGCGCCTTCGACGGCCTTATCCAGGTCCGCGTCGTCGAACACGATGAACGGTGCGTTGCCGCCCAGTTCCAGGGACACTTTCTTGATGTCCTTGGCGCATTCCGACATCAGTTGACGACCGATTTCGGTCGAACCGGTGAAGGACAGCTTGCGTACGATCGGGTTGCTGGTCAGTTCGCTGCCGATGTCGCCGGCGCTGCCGGAAACAACGCTGAACACACCAGCCGGGATGCCGGCACGCTGGGCCAGTTCGGCCAGGGCAAAGGCAGAGAACGGAGTTTGCGAAGCAGGCTTGAGCACCATGGTGCAACCGGCGGCCAGGGCCGGGCCGGCTTTACGGGTGATCATCGCGGCCGGGAAGTTCCACGGGGTGATTGCAGCGGTCACGCCGATTGGCTGCTTGATCACGATCAGGCGCTTGTCTGGCTGGTGGCCCGGAATCACGTCACCGTAGATGCGCTTGGCTTCTTCGGCGAACCATTCGATGAAGGAAGCGGCGTAAACGATTTCGCCCTTGGCTTCGGCCAATGGCTTGCCTTGTTCCAGGGTCATCAGGCGAGCCAGATCGTCCTGGTTCTCGATGATCAGCTCGAACCAGCGACGCAGCTTGTTCGCACGTTCTTTGGCGGTCAGTGCACGCCAGGCCGGCAGCGCTTTGTCAGCAGCTTCGATCGCACGGCGGGTTTCGGCAGCGCCCATTTTCGGCACGGTGCCCAGAATTTCGCCCGTTGCCGGGTTGTTGACTTTGATCGTCTGACCATTGTCCGCATCGACCCAAGCGCCATCGATGAAGGCTTGCTGGCGGAACAACTGAGTGTCTTTAAGCTGCATGACGTTTCCTTTTCTGAATGAGGGGTTGGCGAGCGTTGGCTTAAACCAAAGCACTACGTCTTTTCAGCTCATGGTTCAGAATGAAATCGTTCTCGGAATAATCCACCGGGCAATCGATAACGTGCACACCCGGCTCACTGATGCAGCGCTGCAGTAGCGGCAAGAAGCCTTCGGCGCTTTCCACCCGGTGGCCCTTGGCACCATAGCTTCGCGCATACATGACGAAATCCGGGTTGCCGTAGTCCAGCCCAAAATCAGTGAACCCCATGTTGGACTGCTTCCAACGGATCATGCCGTAGCCATCATCGCGTAGGATGATGACCGTCAGGTTCATCTTCAAACGTACAGCGGTTTCCAGCTCCTGGCTGTTCATCATGAAGCCGCCGTCACCGCACACAGCTACCACAGGACGATCCGGATAGACCAAATGTGAAGCCATCGCCGAAGGCAGGCCCGCACCCATCGTTGCCAAGGCATTGTCTAACAGTACGGTGTTGGGTTTATGTGCCTTGTAGTTGCGCGCGAACCAGATTTTGTAGATGCCGTTATCCAGAGCCACGATGCCTTCGGAGGGCATGGCACGACGCACGTCGGCGACAAAGCGCTGCGGGTAGATCGGGAAACGGTTGTCGTCCGCGCCCTCGATCACTTGGGCCTCGTTGGATTCACGGATCGTCATAAGGCGGGTGAAGTCCCAGTGTGAAGTGTCATTCAAGGACTCGCCAATCTGCCAAACAGCATTGGCGATATCGCCGATCACTTCGACCTGTGGGAAGTACACCGGATCGACCTCGGCGGAGCGGAAGTTGATGTGGATGACTTCGGTGCCGCCACGGACCATGAAAAATGGCGGTTTCTCAATCACGTCGTGGCCAATGTTTACGATCAGATCAGCCGCCTCGACAGCACGGTGCACGAAGTCGCCGGAAGACAGTGCGGCATTGCCAAGGAAGCGTGGATGACGCTCATCTACCACACCTTTGCCCATCTGAGTGGTGACAAAAGGGATGCCGGTCTTGTCGATCAGTTGCTTGAGTACCTTGGCAGTCATCTTGCGATTGGCGCCGGCACCAATCACCAGGATCGGGCTACGGGCTGTCTGCAATTTCTCGACTGCGGCCTCGATGGCCTTGTGTTCGGCCAGCGGGCGACGATGCAGGCTCGGAGGAATTGGCCGGCTTTCGGTCTGCTCCGCGGCGATGTCCTCGGGAAGTTCAAGATGAACCGCTCCGGGCTTCTCTTCCTCAGCAAGGCGGAAGGCTTCACGCACACGCGAGGGAATGTTGTCAGCGGACGCCAACTGGTGGGTGTACTTGGTCAGCGGTTGCATCATCCCAACAACATCGAGAATCTGGAAACGGCCCTGCTTGGACTTTTTGATTGGCTTCTGCCCTGTAATCATGAGCATTGGCATTCCACCCAAGTAGGCATAGGCGCCAGCAGTGACCAGGTTCGTAGCACCAGGGCCAAGGGTCGATAAGCTGACTCCCGTTTTGCCGGTTAACCGGCCATAGGTTGCCGCCATGAAACCAGCCGATTGCTCATGTCGAGTGAGAACGAGCCGGATGTTGGAGCGCCTGAGTGATTCAAGTAAATCCAGGTTCTCTTCACCAGGAATCCCGAACACGAACTCTACGCCCTCATTCTCGAGGCACTGCACTACGACGTCTGAAGCCTTGAGCATTTCACTCTCCTCTAAAATCATGTATCTGTGCTTGAGGTGCAACCTTGGACAATTCACTTACGATGGCGGGGAACCTAACGACTTCGCCAACGTTGCGCATTCTGATGGTAAATGTCTTTTCACAACTTTTCGGATCAAACACCGGCATTTGGCTTCCAGCCTCCCTGACCATCGCAAGGGAGGCCAGCAGTCGCGGCGCGATATGGACACAAAACGGTGTCGGTTCCATTCGGCGACCTACCAGCGTAAACAACCTGTCACCATAGTCGTTTCGTAACCGCTTGAGCGACCCGCTGACGGCTGCCTGCGTAACACCCAGATTCTGCGCCGCAATTGAAGCGGAGTGGTCTCGCCACAACGCCTCAAAGGTATAGAGCAGATTTAGATCTTTCATCACAACGCCCTGACTGACATTCAGAAACCAAAACACTGCACTTGCCAGCAAAGCGTCGTGGGCTTCGACCGGCAAGTGCAGTAAAGCTGGAATTCTTGAGTGTTATGCGGACGCGTGGATAACTCAACGTCGTGTCAGGTCCAGCGCCACATCGACGATCATGTCCTCTTGCCCACCGACCATTTTTCGCCGTCCCAATTCGACCAGGATGTCGACGGTACGCAACCCATAGCGCTGGGCCGCCGCTTCGGCATGACGCAGGAAGCTGGAGTAAACGCCTGCATAACCCAGCGCCAGCGTCTCGCGATCTACCCGCACCGGACGGTCCTGCAGCGGACGGATGATGTCATCGGCGGCATCCATCAAGGTGTAGAGGTCGGTGCCATGATTCCAGCCAAGTCGCTCGGCGGCAGCGATGAACACCTCCAATGGCGCGTTGCCCGCCCCCGCCCCCATGCCAGCCAGGCTGGCGTCAATGCGGTCACAGCCCTCTTCCACCGCGACGATGGAGTTAGCCACGCCCAGGCTTAAGTTGTGGTGGGCGTGCATGCCGGTTTCGGTTTCCGGCTTGAGCACCGCCTTGAACGCACGGAAACGCTCGCGGACGTCCTGCATGTTCATCGCCCCACCGGAGTCGGCCATGTACACGCAGGTCGCGCCGTAGCTCTCCATCAACTTGGCTTGGGCGGCCAACTGCTCGGCCGGAATCATGTGGCTCATCATCAGGAAACCGACAGTGTCCATGCCCAGCTCGCGGGCATATTCGATGTGCTGTTTCGACACATCGGCCTCGGTGCAATGAGTGGCGATGCGCACCACCCGGGCACCGGCGTTGTAGGCGGCTTTCAGGTCATGCACGGTGCCAATGCCAGGCAACAACAAGGTAGTGATCTTGGCGTGGCTGATCACATCGGCGGCGGCTTCGATCCATTCCAGGTCGGTGTGGGCGGCGAAGCCGTAGTTGAAGCTCGACCCTTGCAGGCCATCACCGTGCGCCACTTCGATCGAATCGACCTTGGCTTTGTCCAAGGCGCGGGCGATGTCCTGCACGTTCTGCAGCGAATACTGGTGACGAATCGCGTGGCTGCCGTCGCGCAGGGTTACGTCGGAGATGTAGAGTTTTTTGCCGGGATTGAAAGTCATGACGGTCTCCTCAGGCGTTGAGCATCGACTGTGCCATGCGCTCGGCGGTGGCCAAGGCAGCGGAAGTCATGATGTCGAGGTTGCCGGCATAGGCTGGCAGGTAGTGGGCGGCGCCTTCGACTTCGAGGAACACTGAGGTCTTGAGACCGGAGAACTTGCCAAGACCCGGTATGTTCAGTGGTGCGTCTTCAGGGATGACGTCGAACTGGACTTTTTGCTTTAGGCGATAGCCCGGCACATAGGCCTGTACGGCGGCCGCCATCTCTTCGATGGAGGCCTCGACCAGTGCCTGATCAGCGGCTTCGGACAGCACAAACACCGTGTCACGCATCATCAGCGGCGGTTCGGCCGGGTTCATTACGATGATCGCCTTGCCCTTGGCTGCGCCGCCGATCGCTTCGATAGCCTTGGAGGTGGTTTCGGTGAATTCGTCGATGTTGGCACGAGTGCCGGGACCCGCGGACTTGCTGGCGATCGAGGCGACGATTTCGGCGTAGTGCACCTTGGCCACGCGTGATACCGCTGCGACCATGGGGATGGTCGCCTGGCCACCGCAGGTGACCATGTTGACGTTGAGTTGGCCGAGATTCTGTTCCAGATTGACCACCGGCACGCAATACGGGCCGATGGCTGCTGGTGTCAGGTCGATCAGACGGATACCGGGTTTGATCGAGCGCAGGAAGGCGTCGTTCTTCACGTGGGCGCCGGCTGAGGTGGCATCGAAGACGAAATCGATGTCCTTGAATTCGTCCATGCGGGTCAGGCCTTCAACACCTTCATGGGTCACCGCCACGCCCATGCGTTGGGCGCGGGCCAAACCATCAGAGGTCGGGTCGATGCCGACCATGGCGGCCATTTTCAGGTGCTTGCCGTGACGCAAAATCTTGATCATCAGGTCAGTGCCGATGTTGCCCGAGCCGATGATTGCGACGCTGATTGGATTGCTCATTGTTATTGTGTCCTGTCGTTGCACACAGCCTGGGATCAGGCGTTACCACGCCGGCGTTCGGCAAGGGTCTTGCCACCCGCAGCCCACTGGGTTTCGGGAATCTCTTGAAGCAGCACGCGTACGCTATCTACGGGCACATCGAGGCTTTGCGCGATGGCCTGGGTGACGTTGAGCAACAGTGCATGCTTCTTCTCTTCACTGCGTCCTTCGGCGAGGTGGATCATGGCGATAGGCATGGTCGATAGCTCCGGATCAACGCTGGCTGGACGAAGTGAAGCGCATGGAGACGCTGCCCAGATGCTGGTAGCGGACGGTGATGTTGTCCCCGGCAGCAACGGCAATGGCCTCGGTGATGCCTCCGGTCATGATGAAGCAGCCCGCCGGCAGTTCACGACCCTTGGCACCGAGCATGTTGGCCAGCATGGCGACGCTCTGCGCCGGGTGCCCGAGCACCGCGGCGCCGGCACCGGTGGCGACTACTTCGCCGTTCTTTTCCAGCACCACACCCAGGCATTTAAGGTCAATGCCCTGCACGCCACTCATTTGTCCGCCGGTGACAAAGCGTGCCGAAGAGGTGTTGTCGGCAATGACGCTCTTGAGATCGAAGCGGAAGTTCTCGTAGCGCGAGTCGATCACTTCAACTGCCGGCAAAATAAAATCGGTAGCCGCCAATACATCGCCAACATGCACGCCCGGTCCCTTGAGCGGATGCTTGAGGACAAAGGCGATCTCGGCCTCGACCTTGGGATGGATCAAGCCGTCAACATCGATAGCCGCGCCGTCCAGGCAAGAGCCGTAGTCCGTAAGGAAGCCGTGGATCGGGTCAGTGACCCCCATTTGCTTCATTTTTGCGAAAGAGGTCAGGCCCATTTTCAGGCCAGCGATACGTACACCGCGAGACTCCTTGCGTTGGCGAATGGTGTCCTGGATGGCGTAGGCGTCTTCCCAGTCCATGTCAGGGTGGGCGTCGGTAATCTTGGCCACCGCCTCGCGGTTGAGCTCGGCGTTTTCCAGGTGTTCGGCCAGTTGGGCGATAGTGCTTGCAGAGAGATTCATAAAGGTTTCCTTCAAACGAAACGAACAGAAGCCGAGCCGATGCCGCCCAGGCTGATGCGCAATTGATCACCGGCCTTGACCGGTACCATGGCCGCCAGTGAACCAGAGAGAATGACTTCGCCCTTATTCAGGCCAATGCCAAGTTCACCGAGTTTGTTAGCCAGCCAGGCCACGGCATTCGCCGGATGGCCGAGGGCCGCAGCACCGGCGCCGGTGGCAACCACTTCACCGTTCTTTTCCAGGGTCATGCCGACACAGGCCAGGTCAACGTCACGCGGGGACACGCCCTGCCCGCCCAGGACGAACGCCCCGGCGGAGGCGTTGTCGGCGACGGTGTCCTGGATGCGGATCTTCCAGTCACGGATGCGCGAATCGACGATCTCGAAGCACGGCATCACATAGTCAGTGGCCCGTAAAACATCAGCCACGGTGATACCGGGGCCATGCAGGTCTTCCTTGAGCACGAACGCGATTTCGCCTTCGGCCTTGGGTGCGATCAAACCGTCGATGGCGATGGCGGCGCCGTCGGCATAGAGCATGTCCGAGAGCAGATGACCGAAGTCCGGCTGATCGACGCCGAGCATGTCCATCACTACTTTGCTCGTGACGCCGATCTTTTTTCCGATGACCCGCTGGCCGTCGTCAAGGCGTCGCTGGATCATCGCCAGCTGTACCTCATAGGCCTGCTCCAGGGTCATGTCCGGGTAGGTGTCGGTCAGCGGCGCCAGAGCCTGGCCGTTGCTGAGGGCCTGGTGTAGTTGCTGGCCGAGTACGTGGATCTCTTGTTTATTCATGAATGGCTCCTTACAGCCGCACGCAGACGTTGCGCAGTTCGGTGTAGAACTCAAGCGAATGCACGCCCCCCTCACGGCCGATACCCGACTGCTTGGCACCGCCGAAAGCGGTACGCAGGTCGCGCAGGAACCACGAGTTGATCCAGCAGACACCCACGTCCAGCGCGCTACCCAGGCGATGGGCGACCTGCAGGTTGCTAGTCCACACACTGGCAGCCAGGCCATAGGGTGTGTCGTTAGCCAGGCGGACGACTTCTTCTTCGGTATCAAAGGGGGCGATGTGGCAAACCGGACCGAAAATTTCCTCGCGCACCACGGCCGACGTTTCCGAAAGGCCGGTCCAGATCGTCGGTTCGAACCAAGCCCCTTCGGCCAAGTGCTCCGGTACCTGGGCGATGCCACCGCCGTGGACCACCGTGGCACCGTCGGCGACTGCCTGACGGCAATAAGAGAGGATTTTTTCGCGGTGACCGAGCGAGATCACCGGCCCCATGGTGCTGTCGTGCTGGTTCGGGTCACCCACTTTGATGCCTTCGGCGTGGGCCTTGAACGCAGCGACAAAACGCTCGAACAGCGGACGTTGGACGTAGATGCGCTCGGTACCCAGGCAGACCTGGCCACTGTTCTCGAACACGGCGCGCCCCAGTCCTTTGACGGCTTTTTCCAGGTCCGCATCGGCAAAAACGATGCCTGCGTTCTTGCCGCCCAGTTCCAGCGATACCGGGCGGATACCCTTGGCTGCGGCCTTCATGATGATCTCGCCCGTGCCGGTTTCACCGGTGAAGGTGACGCCATTGACCTCTGGGTGAGCGGTGAGGAAGGCACCGGCCGAGTCACCGCCGAAACCATGCACCACGTTGTACACACCCGGTGGCACGCCGGCTTCATTCATGACTTCGGCGAGCAGAGTGGCAGTGGCCGGGGTCTCTTCGGAGGGTTTGACCACCACAGTATTGCCACAGGCCAGGGCCGGCCCAACCTTCCAGGTCATCAGCAACAGCGGCAGATTCCAGGGACAAACAACAGCGATGACGCCACGTGGTGCTCGCACGCTGTAGTTCACCGCCTTGCCACCATCAGGGGTGTCCATCACGAAGCTTTCAGTCGGCACATTCTTGATCAGGTCGGCGAACACCTTGAAGTTGGCCGCGCCACGGGGAATGTCCAAGTGCCCGGCGAGTGCGCGGGGTTTGCCGGTATCGGCCACTTCCGCAGCCACAAACTCTTCATGGCGACGTTCGATGCCCTCCGCCACTTTGTGCAACAGGGCCGTTCGCTGGGCGACAGTCATGCTGCCCCAAGGGCCTTTCAATGCAGCTTGCGCAGCTCGCACGGCGGCGTCTACCTCAGCTTTGCCGGCCTCGTGCACCAAGCCGATCAGGCTGTTATCGGCCGGGTTGCGGTTTTCGAAGGTACGGGTGCTACTCACCCATTCACCATTGATGAAATGGCGGAATTCTTTAGCAGGCATAAGGTGTTCCTTCTTTTTCTAGTTGGCTGGAGCGCTGGCTTCGGGATCACCCGCCGTCAGGTATTCCCACATACGTTCGTAAATTCGGCCGCTGGTGACAGCCCGTCGCGCGCAGGCCTGTGGGTCGAGTACCGGCCCTTGGGTGGCAAGACCTGCGCTGTGCAGTTGCAACTCAATCCGCGCGGCGTCTTCCAGATACCAGGTCAGCGTCAACGCTTCGATCAGTGACGCGCCAACGACGATGGCGCCGTTGCCACGCATGACCAGCGCATTCCCCTGCCCTAATTGATTGGCCAAGGCGCTGGCTTGCTCGTCGCTGCGCAGCAGTTGCGGGTCGTCCCACAGCGGGATTGGCTGCTGAAAGTAGCTGCCCATGCCATGGCGCGGTTGAGGTGTGAGGCTTGCGCATGACAGGGTCATGACCTGGGCAGGCATGCTTCGGATCACGGCGTGGACGTCTGGGCGCCGACGATATATTTGCTGGTGGATACGAACCTCACCCAGCACGCCGTCGGGCAACTCACCTTTGACCGGTACCACGATTCCTGGCTCGCCCGGCTGGATCAAACCCATCGGTTGCGCGGCGCAGACCAGAAAGTGCTCGTCATCCAGACGCAGGCTGCAGTGCCCGTAGGCATGCACCAGACCCGCACGGGCCAAAGCGCGCGCAGCCATGCGCACCTGCGACTGCTCCTCGCGGCCGGGTATTGGCAAGCGACTCACGATTTGAATTCCGGAATGTCAGGCTTCGCACCCCAGGCGCAGAATCCCGCACCCTCCGCCGGAAACTGCCGAGGCTGGTGGGTTGCATCATTCTCTGGAGAGATCAGGCTGACCCCTGTCGAGTATTCGTAGGTCATGCCATCAGGTCCCTCGAAATAGAGGAACATCGCGCCCGAGGTAGGGTGGCGTCCCGGACCAAAGAGAATCCGAATGCCCCGTTCAACCAGGAAGTAGTAGGCGCGCATCAAGTCATCGACGGTTTCCACCTGGTGGTTGATGTGTTGCACGCCGGGATGGGAGGAAGGGAACAAGGCGATCTTGTGATGGATCTCGTCGATACGCAGCAGCGGCGCCTCGCCAATTCGGTCACTGACCCTGGCGTTTGCCAGCTGAGTCCAGAACAGTTCGTCACGCCGGGCATTCATTGTGCGCAAGCCAATATGGCTGAAACCGGTGATACCGGCATCGCGACTCGGGAAATAGCGTCGCCCGCTGGCATGGGGACGCAAAACCAGTTCGATGTTGTTGCCGCTTGGATCCTTGAAGCGAATGAAGTCGTCGACATAGCGCACTTCAGTGTCTGCACGCGAGCCATGCTGTACGTTGAATTCATTACGCTCGAGCAAGACTGCCGCGTCCTCAAGGTCTTGGGCAGTCCTTATTTCGAACGCCGTCGTGGTTTCTTGCGGGTCACCCTCGTAGTAGCAAAGCGTGTGGTCGCGACTGTCCGATCGGAAGTAGACCGCACCATTGGCTTCGCGGGCGATCTGCAATCCGAGCACCTGGGTGGCGTAGCGACGTGCTTCGTCCAGATTCGCGGTGCCCAGCCGTACGTATCGAATGTCATGCAGGTTGATCATGAGGGATGTCCTCTTATTTATTGTTGTCTGGGACTCATCTTCCCGTCGCCAAGTAAATAAAAGAAGCAAATATTAGTTATTCGCACTATCTGAAATATTTATAGGTTTATAACCCTCTGCAGCCAGTTTTTGGGGGGCAAAAAAATGCCCCGTATCCGTAGATACGAGGCATGGGAACCTACAAATCAGATCAACCGATGGCCTGCTTTCCAATGTCTGCAGTGCCTGCCTGCGTACTCACCTCGCTCACTGTTTTATTCCTTGGCATGGAGATCACAAACAATGCGGAGATGACGTAGAACCCGGCGCACACCATCAGTCCCGCCGCCAGGCTATAAAAGCTGGCAATACCACTGAGCAGCACGGGGGCAAAAGCCGCCAGGCCTCGACCCACGTTGAAACAGAAACCCGCCCCAAGCGTTCGCACCCGGATGGGATACATTTCGCTGAAGTAAGAACCGAACAACCCGGCGAACACCATGAAAAATGCGTACCCCGCCCCTATCCAGATCAGCGATTGGGTCTGGGTGGTATAGACATAGACCAGCGCCATCATGGATGTCAGCAACAGCGATATAACAATCGTAAGCCGCTTGCCAATGCGATCGGCGATGAAGCCGAATACGTTCAGGCCAAAGAAATTCCCGAGATGGAGTACCGCCATAAAGCTGGTCATCGACGCCAGACTCAAGCCACGGTCCTGTATCAGGTAGGTGGGCAGCCACGTGCTGACGCCCCAGGAACCAAGCAACGCAAAGCTGGCTGCAAGAGACCCCAGCAGGGTGTAACGAAGTAGTTCAGGCGAAAAAATCTCCCTGACCGATATCCGCTGCGCAGTAGTGCCCTGTGTATTGCGCTGAGCCTTCCAGGCCGGCGATTCCGGAATCAGAAAAAATACATAAATGATCGGCAGTATCACCGAGGCACCGGACACGAAAAACATCAAACGCCATTCCGGCAGCATGAACTTTGCAGCCAGCGCAGCCACGATGGCGCCAACTGGGAAGGCACTGATCACGAAGGATATGGCTCTAGCGCGTTGCTTGGGCGGCCACGTTTCTACGATATAAGCTGAGAGGATCGTCCATACCCCGCCAAGGCCAAGACCAGAGACAAACCTCAGGCCCGCCATTACGTAGAGATCATGAGCGAATGCAAAGAAACAGGTCAGTGCGCCGAAGATCGCCAGCGATGCAATCAATGCCTTGCGCCGACCGAAGTTGTCGGAGTACCAACCTGTGGCAACGCCGCTCACACCAATACCCAGCAATGTAGCGCTAGCCAGCGCACCCACCTCATGGAGGCTGAAACCCAGGTCCTGGCGGATAACCGGCAGAGCGAGCGTTAGCAGGATGATCTCCATCGCATCAAAAAGGTAGGCGATGAATCCGCCGATCAGTACATGCCACTTGGATATTCCAGTCACGATTTCACCTGCTTTTAATTATTGGACAGTGATGTTCGTTCCGCAGGCCGCCATGTTGTTTATGGCGGCCCTGGAAAGAGGCAAAGTTCAGAATCGGTAAACGGCCTGCAGCCAGAATTTATTACCTTCGGCACGGTTCTCGACCAGCATTTCGTGCTGCACTTTCATGACAAACCCGATTGCCGGGGTTTGGTATTTGATCGAGGGGCCGATTGCAACGACCCGACCACGGTTACCATCCAGGTACGTCTGACCATTCTTCTCATCATCGCTGAGCTGCTTATACGCATAGCCGTTCACGCCCACTTGCCATTCGGGAGTGATGTTGTAGCCAATGTTGTAGTCGGCGTTGAACTCACGGCCGGAGCGATAGTGGGTAGCGGAGTTCTCACCATTGAACATATAAATGAGCTTGGCGCTCACCTCCAGTTTCTCCAATGGATAGGCGGTAAACGAGTACCATGGCCCGTAAGCCCAGTAGTTTCGACCTGGATTGAAAAGGCGGTCCTTGTCATAGGACCCGATGGGCGCAAATATATCCAGCGCGAATAATTGGCTGTACCGTGGAGAGCTCCACCCCAATACAAATGGAGTTACCGTCAAATCGCCGACGCCTTCTTGGTGATCGCTGCGATGAACTCGACCAGCAGGTGTATCGACATCGAACTTGACGTCGCCCTTGACCAAGGGCAAGGCAATGCGACTGGCCAGCTTGGCACCCAAAATCGAGTAATCTTGGTAGACGTAATCCACTCGCATCGACAGTGCTTGAACATCAAGGTCAAAGTTGTGAATACCTTGCTTTTGATTGCCATCACCATCCAGCGTTTTATTCGCGCTGTAGTCGGACAAGTAGAAAAACTCGGTAAAGCCTGGTGGTGGCATCTTTCCCGCGAGGACCGTATTCACACCCAGTGGGTATGAGGTGCCGCCGCCTTCTGTTGCCTGGGCAAGCGGAACGAAAAAAAGACCTATACAGAGAGTACTGATCCAAGCGTTTGGCGCGCGATGGTTTTTTGATTTTAGTGTGTTCATCTCATGTTCCATTTTTATTTTTGTATTGCGGAGGAGAATTTGTTTTTTGAAACTTTCAGCCCTAGCGTTACTTAAAAACGACAGGCAAATTTCAGGCGCAGCGATACGCACCGTCATTTGTCAGGACGCTGCAAACAGTTGAGTTATTCAACGGCCGGGCATTGATTGCCCGGCCTTCAGCAAGGTGTTACCGAATAGTGGTTTCCAGCTCGCCGAGCCCTTCGATGCAGACTTTCAATACATCGCCGCGGTCCAGGAATGTGTGGCTTTCCATGCCCACGCCCGCCGGTGTTCCCGTCAACAGAACATCACCGGGAAACAGATCGATGGTCTGGCTCAGATAGGAAATCTGCTCTGCAATGCCGTACATATGGTTGCGGGTATTGGAATCCTGTACCCACACACCATTCCTCGACAGCTTGATATCCAGGTTCTCGGGATCTTTGACAAATTGTGCCGGCGTCAGGTACGGGCCCAGCGGGCAAGAACCCGTGAAGCATTTGTGGCCAATCCAGTCGAAGCGAAACGGCGAGCTGGGGTCGACTTGCTCGCGACGCAGTCGATCACGCGCGGACAGGTCATTGGCGCAGGTGTAACCCGCCACATAATCGAGCGCCTCTTCAATGGAGACACGCGACGCTCGTTTACCGATCACCACCGCCAACTCGGCTTCCCAATCGAGCATGCGGACCCCTGTCGGAAAGTCTACCGCTTGCTTGTGTGCGACCAGACTGCCGCGGCCGGGCTTGATGAAATGCCAGGGAGCAATGCCCTCGCTGCGCGGATCCAGCGACAGTTTCATGTTGAACGCACGAGCCATGGCTTCGACATGGTCTCGATAGTTTGCGCCCGCGCAATAGATCGTGCCTGGACGTTCCAGAAACGGAGCAAAGTGCAACGTGGCAAGATCAAGTCGCTGCGACTCATACTGCGCTGGCGCTTCAAACACTGCCATTGCAAGCTTTTGCAGCTGCGGATTGGACGCTTCCCAGCACTCGAGCAATGCATCGACGGAAGCTGCCGGCAACTCAAGGCCGGTCCTGGCCACAAGCTGACCAAGATCATAGGCGTATTCGCCAACCAGCAGGCCGGTAGCGTTTGACTGGACATCCGTCCGATAGGTGAAAAGCTGATACTTCATGGGGTCACCATCACAGGAGCGAAAAGCGTTGGTTGGAAAAGCTGACGTGGAGCGTGAGGCCGCCTTCCATGAGCAGCCACTTGCGTACATCCACGTCATAAACGCCGTGGGCGATAAAGGGATCTGACTGGACAATGCGCAGAGCTTCGGCATGATCCGCCGCACGCAGAATGCTCATGCCCCCTAGCTCACCAGGGAAAGTCTGATCCGAGACAAAGGGCCCGGAAGCGAATAACTCGCCGCGTTGTTGCGCCAGAATCGCCCACTTCAAGTGGGCGTCCAGCAGCTCTGGTACGCGGGTCAGATCCCGTGGCGTACGCATGACCACGAACAGTGGCTTGTTCAACATCCCTGCCAGCAGTTCCTTGGTCGTAGAGCTATCACTCATCACGCGCCGCCTCGAAATTCTGAATGAAGGCTTCAGGAGGTGGATTGGTTGCCCACACGGCGATCAGGTCTGGTGGTGCCCCGTCGATAGCCAGCCATTCACTGTCATCTTCGGGAATGACATCGATGTCCCAGAAGTATTCGACCATGCTGTCCCAAGGGTCGCGGATGTAATGAAAGTAATTGGAACCGGCCACATGTCGTCCAAGGCCAAAAGCGCTTTCGTAGCCCAGGCTCATCAGGTGTTGAGCGCCCAATTCGATCTCATCAATACCCATCACCTCAAAACTGAGATGATGCAGACCGCTATGGCTGCTCTTGGCCAGGCCCATTACGTGGTGATCGCCGCCACAGCCACAACGCAGAAAGGCGATCTTGTCCCCCGCGCGATCAGAGACTTTCATCCCTAGCACCCGGGTATAGAAATCAATCGAACGATCCACATCGGGGGTGAATTTGATCAAGTGACCCAAGCGCAACGGCGTCACTCGACGCAACTTCGAGGCTGGTGTGCACCCGCGCTGACCGATGCGGCGGTAACGGCCCGGGGTGTTCAACTCTGGCGTCGGCAAAGGCGCTACCGGCATGGAGTCGGCGTCGGTTACATGAACCCAATCGCCGGATGGATCACGAAACCACAATCCGTCTTGCCCGATATCAAACGGTGCTGGATGGATGACCACACCGTGGTAGCTGAGGCTTTCTCGAATAGTCTGCAAGCCCTCAGCATCGGTACCAAACGAGACATAACTCAGGCGCTTTGTGGTGCCGGGCATCAGTCGCACTTGATCCTGGGCGCGCCCTTTGCAGCGCAACACCAAATGCTCACCTGCCATGCGGGCTTCGAGCCCGACAGCTTCGTAGAAGGAGCGACCTACTTCCAGATCCGGAACAGTCACGCCTACGTGTTGTAGAGAACGAATCATCTTGGATGCTCCTACTTAACGAATAGGGGAAAAGGGTGCGGCGCTCAACAGCTCAACCTGCTGGGCAACCACCAGATGACCGTTCTTACCAAGGAACGTACGCCATCTTGGATCGCTGGACAGCGCCGCGCGGCGTTGGGCTCGGTCCTCGTAGCTGGAATATCCCCACAACTGAATCACCCGATTGATGTCCCCCGTTTCCGGCTTGAAATACCCGATCAAATTGCCCAGTGCCTCGCCCTGAAGTGGCAGCCCCTCCTCCTCGTAAGCACGCAGGAATTCGTGCAGCGCGCCAGGCTTGAGTTGATAGGTACGTTGTTCAATCAGCATGTTGTTTTCTCTTTTTTGGAAGGTGCCTGGGAGTCGGCCTGGGAGTCGGCTTCGATCAACTTGATCACTGCCGAGATATCTTCTTCACCGATGCCTTCTTCGATAGCCCTTAGAAAGTAGGGCTTGGCGGCATTGAACAAAGGCGCGGCGCTACCGAGTTCCTCGGACAGCTCACTGGCCATGTCGATGTACTTTTCCAGCGTGGCGAAAGGTCCTGGCGCCGGTAGGAAATGACGATCAGCCATAATCGGTGCTCTTGCGCTGAACATCGTTGAGCCACCCGCACTTTGGCGTATCACCTCAACCACCTGCTGTGCGCTGAACCCTGCTTTAACACCAAGGTTCAGCGCCTCGGCTGCGGCCAGGGTGTGAATAGTCACCAGATAGTTGGCGATCAATTTCATCGCGACCGCGCACCCAAACCCACCGATGTGGAACTGGATGTCGGCGATCGCATCGAGCACAGGCTTGCAGTGCTCCACCAGGTCAGGGTCACCGCCCAGAAACAAGGAAGCCTTGCGTAGGGAAACCATGGATGGAGTACCACTGACCTCCGCTTCCAACACCCGTGCACCACGTTGTTCGATTCGCTGAGCCATTCGTTGCTTGAAGGCTTTGTGATAGGTGCCGATCTCGATGAGCGTGTGCTGCGGCCCTATGGACTGAAGCAGGCCATCAGGCCCCTCCATGATTTCCATGTGGGCCACTTCGCTGGGCAGGCAAGTGAGGATGAAGTTTGATTGCGCCGCTACGGCGGCTGGGCTTTCGAGCGCGATGCCACCCTGACGGATGAAGGCCTCGCGATCTCGACGTCGGTAACCGACAACGCGAAATCCGGCCGCAAGCAGGTTGGTTGCGATAGGAAGGCCAAGCTGGCCGATTCCCACCATACCGATGGTTATCACAGGCATTTTTCGCCTCTCTTGTTGTTGTTCTTTTACGCAAAGCTTGAAGCTCGGCTAGGCGCTAACCTAGGCGCAGCCGTGCTTGGGAGCAAACAGCCCGGGTTATGAATAAGTAGAAGCAAGCGTTATACGAAGGTGTTGGAGTGGGCTCGATGTCTCAGCCAGAAGACTGAAATCGATGATGAATACGAGGAGACAGCAATCGACTTGGAGTGGACGATTACCTGTTATGACGAGGACTACTCCGCCTTGAGCTATGTGCTGGATGTTGCAAGAACGCTCAACATTGGCAGCGTCATCCAACTGATGCCAAAGCTGCAAGATCCCAAGAACCTGTTCTCGTTGCTGCAGCCGTCAGCAGCAACCGATGCAAGGCTTCGGGCTTATCCACTCGACACTTCAAGGCGTTCACCTCGCGGCCCCTCCGGTTGCCAGGCGCAACCCTGAACCATCCCTCGGTCGTTTGAGCCTTTTTTACAGCGCCATCCGCTGCGCGAACCATCTGGTTCCACATAAACAAACGACGCCTTTGCATAAGAATTCCATGGCTGTTCGCCCAATGCCCGATGGATCTGGCTGATGCCGGATCCATGCTGGCAAGAGGGCTTTCCTCATCCACTATGGAAGACTCGATATGCCACGTTTCATGCTCAGCACGCTGACGCTCGCCCTGGCCTTGACGGCAATGATGCCGGTGGTCAATGCCGCCCCTTTACTCGATCCCACACCTGCACACGCTCGCGCCGACAATCAATCAGGCCAGGCCAATACCTGGCTGGAAATTGATCAGGCCGCCTTCGAAGGAAACATCAGCAAGCTTCAGCAACGGCTGGCGGGTAAAAGCCAGATGTGTGCCGTGATGAAAGCCGACGCTTATGGAAATGGCATCGGTTTACTGATCCCTTCCGCCATCCGGATGGGCATCACCTGTATCGGCGTGGCAAGCAACGAGGAGGCGCGTGTTGCACGGGAAAAAGGCTTCAAGGGACGCCTGATGCGTTTGCGCAACGCTACCGTTGAAGAAGTCGAGAATGCGCTGCGCTACAACATCGAAGAACTGGTCGGCAACCTGGAGGTTGCACGCCAGCTCAATCAACTGGCCACCCGCAAGGGCGTGAAGCTGCCGGTTCACCTGGCGCTGAATTCGGCGGGCATGAGCCGCAACGGTCTGGAAATGAGCACCGCTGAAGGGAAACAACAGGCAGTGGATCTGACCCGGCTGGATCATCTGAATATCGTCGGAATCATGACCCACTTCCCGGTCGAAGAACGAGAGGATGTCCTTCAGGGACTGGCCAAATTCAAGGAGCAGTCCGGCTGGCTGATCGAACACGCCAAACTGGACCGCAGCCGGATCACCCTGCACTGTGCCAATACCTTCACCACCCTTGAGGTGCCGGAAGGATGGCTGGACATGGTTCGCCCGGGGGCTGCGCTTTACGGCTACCCAGTGGGTGGACATAACGAGTTTCAACGGGTGATGCAGTTCAAATCGCGGGTCGCTGCGGTCAACGCCTACCCGGCGGGCAGTACGATCAGCTACGACCGCACCTTTACCCTGAGCAAAGACTCGTTGATCGCCAACATCCCGGCCGGCTACTCCGACGGTTATCGACGAGCGTTCTCCAACAAAGCCTCAGTGCTGATCCACGGCCAACGCGCGCCGGTGATCGGCAAGGTCACCATGAACACGCTGATGGTTGACGTCAGTGGTATCAAGGGCGTGCAGGCGGGAGATGAGGTCGTTTTGTATGGCAAGCAAGGCGATGAAGAGATTACCCAGGCGGAGCTCGAGACCATCAACGGCGCGTTGTTGGCGGACCTGTACACGATCTGGGGCAACTCCAATCCGAAAGTCTTGAAGTCCAGATAAGCGAGACAAAAGAAGGTGCGCGGGCTAGTTGCCAGTCAGTTAAGCAATTTCAGCCGCGACACCCTTTGTAGCAGCTGCCGAGCCCGCGAGGCTG
>NZ_AKJM01000089.1 GCF_000282335.1 Pseudomonas sp. GM48 | reverse complement strand
CAACCAGGTGTGCGGCGGCATGCCGGTGGCCCGGCGGAATACCCGGGCGAAATGAAATGGCGAGAGGTTGACCGCCGCCGCCAGCGCCTCCAGTGAAGGTGGAGCTGCCAGTTGCGCGTGCAGCAATTCCTTGGCCAGGCTCACGGCCCGGTGTTCCTTGCCAGGTTTGCCGCTATCGGGGACCGCTGCATGGCGTTGTAACAGCGACAGCATCAGCTCGCGCCAGGCGGTTTGCTGTTGCAGTGCGGTGGCAGGGCTTTCCAGCAAGCGGTGCAATTGACAGAACCCGTTCACCAGATCCTGATCGCGATACAGCGTGGCGCTGAAGGTCGGCGGGTTGTGGGTCGGCAGTTCGAGTTCGGCCAACAGCGAGAGTATCTGTCCGCTGTCGGGATAAAACGCCCGGTACAGCCAGCCATCCTCCGTGCCCTTATGGCCGGTGTGCAATTCATCGGGGTTGATCAGCACCAGCGTGCCGCTGCCCGCCAGGTGTTCGGCGCCGCGATAGCGATAACGCTGGGCGCCCGCCATGATCATGCCGATCACATAGCCGTCATGCACATGGGGCGCGAAACGATGATCGATGTAGCGTGCGGACAACAACTCGACCCCGGCCAGTGGCGGGGTTTGCCAGAAGTGGATCGACTCGCCTTGATTCGCGCCCATGCTTCAAACGCGCCCTACGGCGGCCAGCCACTCGGGGATGCGCCGTTCAAGATAGTAACCCGGTTGCCTGAGCGTGCCGTCGACGAAGCCGACATGCCCGCCCCTGGCCTGCAATTCGAATTGCGTGCAAGCGGACAATTCATCGACGTGCGGCAGGCTGTGAGGAAACACGAAGGGGTCATCGGCGGCCTGAATCATCAAGGTCGGCGTACGAATCTCGCCGAGGAAGTAGCGGCTCGAGGCGCGGCGATAATAATCCTCGGCATCGACAAAACCGTTCAGCGGTGCAGTAACCCGGCCATCGAAATCCCAGAACGTACGCATGTTTTCCAGCGAGCCAAGCGCGGCCAATGCGGCCAGGCCATCCTCGCGTCCGTCGTGCTGGAACTGGCGCTGCTTGTTCTTGATATAGGCGACCATCTCGCGCATGAAATGCGCCTGATAGACCTTTGAGAAGCCCTGGCCGATGCGGTCGGCGCACTGGTCCAGGCGGAATGGCACCGACACCGCCACGGCGCCCATCACGCCGCTGTCGCTGCCGGTTTCACCCAAATGCTTGAGCAGGACGTTACCGCCAAGGGAGTAACCCACCGCATACAGTGGCGCGAGGGGCCGTTTGGCCCGCAGGTGTCTGATGGTTTCGGCCAGGTCTTCACTGGCGCCGGAATGGTAGCTGCGCGGCAACAGATTGGGTTCGCCGGAACAGCCACGCCAGTTCAGCGCGACGCTGGCCCAGCCCCGCTCGCCCAGAGCTTTTTGCATGCCGGCCACGTAAGGCGAATTCGACGAACCGGTCAACCCGTGCAGCACCAGTACCAACGGTGCCGCGGCGCTGTGTGGCCCGTGCCAGTCGAGGTCGAGGAAATCGCCATCCTCAAGCCACAAGCGTTCACGCTCGCGTTCGATGTGCACGGTTTTTCGCCACAGCGGCCCCCACAAGGTTTGCAAGTGCGGATTGCCGATGCCGAAGGCGGGGGTGAAGGTTTTCATGGGGAATTGGGGGGCGGCTTGTAGTGAGACATTCTGTTCAATTGCAGACCGCTGCTTGCGAAATGCAGAGGAATTCATGGGGCGTGTCGTGCTCGCCGCAAGTTGCTAACTTGCCATAAACCACGAGGGTTCGCGACCGGCAAGAGAAGCCCCTGCGCAATGGTTGCACAGGGGCCGGTTTTCAGGGACTGACGGTTACACCGGGATTTCGTTACGCCGGGGTCTTTTTCTCGATGGGAAACACATGTGCCACGGTTGCGCGTTCGCGAGTGAAGTAGGCGTTGGCGGCGTGCTGAATATCCTGCGCCGTGACGCTGCGTAATTGCGCGACCTCAAGATCGATCAACTGCCATGGCTGAGCAGTTCCAACAAGATGGCCGATACACTCCGACTGTCCTTCGGGTGTGTCGTAGAACGCCTGTCGGGTAGTACTTTCTTCAATGATGGCGGGCTCGATGTCCTCCGGTGTGAACGGCACGCGCTTGAGGTCATCCAGTAATGCCCACAGATCGGCTTCGGCTTTCTGCGGATCACCCTGGAAGTAGAAAGCGAGGATGAATTGATTGTTGGCTCGACTGAGTCGAAAGGCGGTCGCAAGGATTGCAGAGCGGTTGTCATTCTCGAATGACTTCAGGCGTGTAGAAGACTCAAACAGGGAATCCAGGACTTCCAGTGCCCTGACGGATTGCGGGTCGGGGGCGTTTTCCATCCCCGGTGTGTTGAATATGACGAGCATCAGCGGGTATTCGGTTTCCAGAAATTGCGTTATCTGGCGGTAACCGGGTTCTGATGGTCCTTTTATCAAGGACCTGAAGGGAGCGACGCGCTGGTCCTCCGATCCAAAGTATCGCTCGACCAGTCGTCTTGCCTCCTCAGTCTCGACATCGCCGACAATCACGAGGCAGGCATTACCGGGGCAATACCGGCTCTGACGCCAGTTTCTGAGGTGTTCAAAGGTCAGTCGTTCAAGATTGGCGGCAATCGCGTCGCGGGGCCTGTAGTAACTGTGGCCGGTGTTTACCAGCGTGTCGATTTCCGGACTGAAACTAACTGTAGATATGAACAAGGATTTTTTCTTGTTGCGCAGAAGTTCTTCGTCCAGACGGGTGCGCAGCAATTCATCCGATAGTTCGTCCGTCATGATGGTCGACTGGATTTTGAGAGCGCTTTCCAGGTGCTCGGCGGCGATCAACAGGCAGTCGGTCAGCCGTTCAGAGTCTGAGAAGTTTTGATGAACGGCCCCAGTTTTTTTGATGAAATCGTCATAGTCAGGCAACAGTGCATTTTGTAATACATGTGTGACCCCGAAGTCTTCGGGGCGCTCGTCATCAGTTCCTACGGCAAAAACCAGTGTGATCCCGACACGAGGGGTTCTGTGATCCTCGCGCACAATGACCCTGAGACCATTCTCGAGAGTGAACTCATGGGTTGGCAGAGAAGGAAGTTCATTTGTAGGCATGTTCATCCGTTAATAGTCCATTGCGTCCATGCGAGTTATTTCGCACGCACACAATGAACTGAAAAGTGCGGAGTCGGCCATTGCCGATGTATTACGTTTTAATAAAAGCGGTTGCAGCAACAGTGTGTCCCATAGGCCTCTACAGTTATTTCTCAATACAGACTTTCAAGTTGCACTTTGCTGCCGTATTTCAGGTGTGCGACACATGGTATTGATTACGCTTTCGCTCGGACTTGGCAGCGATTGTTGATCTGTCTTCGGCCCCAGGATGACAACGCGCCATTGGTCGGCGTGGTAATGCCGGTTGAGCGCGGTTTTGATTGATGCGAGGTTCAGCTTCAAGGCTGCTTGCGTGGCGAAGTCGAGGTCCAGCGGCAGATTGTGAGCGCTGATGGCGTGCAACTGTCTCAGAATCTGCACATTGGTAGCGCTGTTCAACGGCGCGCTACCGGCCAGTTGCTGTTGGATGTCGTCGAGTTCCTGTTGGGTCGGCCCTTGGGCGAGGAAGTCGCTGAACATCGTCTTGATATGGGCCAGCACGGCATCGGCCTGCTCTGGTCGGGTCTGTAATTCAATGGTCAGCAACCCTTGTGCCTGAAGGGCTGAGAGGTCGGCTTCAACGTGGTAGGTCAGGCCTCGGCGTTCACGGAGTTCATTGCTCAGTCGGTTGGTGAAAACCCGCATGGCCATCTGCAGCGCGTCGTAGTCCGGACTGCTCCGCAGGACACTTGGCTGGGCAAGGTGCAGGTAAGCCTGGGTCGATGGTCGCTCAACGCGCAGCAGACTCGGGGCCGTTAGACTTGTCACTGGCTGGATCGCGGCAGTGGCAGGCCCCAGGGGTAAGGCCGCGGATATCTGCGCACCGATGCGCTGGGCTTCTTCCTCGGTGAGGTCACCGACCAGCGTGATCTGGGTATTGCCCGCGGCATAGGCTTCGCGATGAAAGTCTTGCGCCTGGGTGCGGGTGATGGAGGCAAGCCCGGCCCGGGTTCCGTAGAGGGACTGAGAATAACCGTGGTCAGGAAACAACTGGCCGAGATTGGCTTCTCGGGCTTGAGCGGCATGGGACTGGTCATCACGGTCTAGAAAGTACTGCAATTGGGATTTCACCGCAGGCAGGGACTCTTGCGGCAACAGCGGCTTGCCGAGTACTTGGGCAAACAGTTCCAGGGCTGGAGTGCGCCGGGCTTCGTCACTCAGGCTGCGCAAGGAAAAATGGGTCCGATCCTGGCTGATCTCCATACCCATCCGTGCGCCCAAGTCATCGAGCGTCGCCTGTATGGCATTGACGTCTTTACCGGCCACGCCTTCATTCAAAAGGCTGAGGGTCACCGCTGCCAGGCCGGGTTGATGCGGTGTGTGGGCGCTGCCAGCGGCAAAGCTCACAAGGATGTCAAACATCGGCAAGCCAGGCGTGCGGATGAACAGGATCTTCGTTCCGCTGAGAGTTTTGTAACCCTTGATCGACAGCGTGCGGTGGATCGCCGGAGTCTGTGGCTCATTGAGCGATTGCAGCACTGGTTTCTGGGGCGCCGTAGTTGCAGCGGCAGGGGCCTGTGCACTCAGCAGCATGCCAGCCAGGATCAATCCATTGATGAAGCCTTTGAGCTTATCCATTGTTTTTCTCCGGCAAGATTTTCGCGGTGCTCAGGCGTTCACGTGTCAGGTACGTCTTTGCGACCTCTTGAATCTCCAGGGGCGTAACCTTGTTCAACTCAGCCGTATCCTGATCGGCCAGCCGCCAGTCCAGCCCGATGGTTTCCAGCAGGCCCAAGGTGTAGGCCTGCCCTTCCAGATCATCTTGTGCATAAACCGTGTTAGCGATCAGGAGGTTTCGCGCGCGCTCCAGTTCTGCCGGTTCCGGTGCCTTGCTCTTCAGTGAATCGATCACTTGCCATAGACGGGCGAGGGCTTCGTCAGCGTCATTGAGCTTGTCCGGGTTGAGCTGTGTGCTGATCGTCAGCAACGAATCGCCGCGATTGAAGGCGTCGTACCCTGAGTGGGCCTCAGTGAATATCGCCTCGCTCAGTTGCAGTTGCTGTTTGATCCGCGCGCTGTTGGACCCGGCCAGTAACGCATTGAGCAGGCGCAAGGCATGAACGCTCCGTCGATTTTGTGCCGTGGTCAGGCTGGGCGTGTTGAAACTCATGATGAGGCGCGGGGACGATATCGGTGCATGCAGGGTCAGTGAGCGCTCACCGGCAGCGGCCAACTCAACGGGTGTTGGGGCCACGGGTGTCGCACGTCGCTCAAGGTGGCCGAAGTGCTGCTGTGCCAGGGCCTTGATCCGCTCAGGCGCAACATCGCCAACGACCACCAGCGTCGCATTGCCCGGCGAATACCAGGCCTGATACCACTGTTGCAATTGAATGGCATTCATTCGTTGCAGGTCGTGCATCCAGCCAATTGTCGGGGTGCGGTTGCCGCTGGCCGGGTAGGCGATGCTGTTCAGTCGTTCGTGAGCCGACGCGGTGATTTCATCATCAACACGCATCCGACGCTCTTCCTGAATGACCTTGAGCTCCGGTGTGAAGTCCTGTGCATCCAGCTCGGCCGTACTCATCAGGTCGGCCAGTATTTCGAAAGCGACGCCTGTCCGGGCGGAAGGCAGTGTCTGGTAAAAGACCGTGAAGTCAGTGCCGGTAAATGCGTTTTGGCTGGCGCCCAGTTTTTCCAGTATCGCCGCGAACTCTCCGGCGCAGGCCTTGCTGCTGCCTTTGAAGACCATATGTTCGAGGGCGTGGGACAGGCCCGACTGGCCGGGCGGTTCGTAGCTTGAGCCGACCTTGATCCAGAGTTGGGCGGTGACGATGGGGGAGCGGTGGTCCTCGCGCACGACAACCTTGAGGCCGTTATCCAGTAAGAAATCTTGTGTTGCAGGGGGTGTTGCCGCGGCAGCCATGAGTGGCAACCAGGCGATAAAGGACAGCACCAGCGTGCTGCAGGAGATGTTCATCCGTGTACATCCTCAGTGGTTTGCAGGTAGTTGCGCAAACCACTGTGGATCATCCGGATAGGTGTCAGGCGGTAACTATGTAGTGCACTCCACAATCGACTCGGGAGTCGTCATCTCGCCGGAGTATCAGGCGCTTCGTTGCCACAACGAGTAGTAGACGCGCCCGGATTTCTGCTCCCGGTGCAGGCGCCAGTTCTCCGGCAGGCCCAGGGTCGACGGCGCGGACTCGCTTTCGGTGTACACCCAGGCATCTTCGGCCAGCCATTGGCGCTCTTCGAGCAACTTGCAAACGGCGGGCAGCAGGTTCTGGTTGAACGGCGGATCGAGGAATACCAGGTCGTAGGCCGTTGCGGTCTGGGTTTCCAGGTAGCGCAGGGCGTCGGCGGTCTGGACCTGGCCGTTGGTGCACCGCAGGGTGCCCAGGTGCTCCTTCAGGCTGGACACCGCGATGCTGCTGGCGTCCAGCGCCTGGCCCATGGCCGCGCCACGGGACAGGGCTTCGAGGAACAGCGCGCCGCTGCCGGTAAACGGGTCGAGCACCTTGGCGCCCGGCACGTACGGCGCGAGCCAGTTGAACAGGGTTTCACGCACGCGGTCCGGCGTCGGGCGCAGGCCCGGGGCGTCGGGGAAGCTCAGTTTCCGGCTACGCCACTCGCCGCCGATGATGCGCAGCTGGTTGACGCCGTTATGGACATTGCGTGCAGGTTTTTTTGGACTGGCCATTAATGCTCCGGAACCCCGAGCGGCTGCTCGGAAGGTTTATCAGTAGGGGCCGGTAACGGCTTTTGCGGCACGGTTGGGCCAGCGCTGACGATGACCATTTTGTCCGTGCTCAGGTGTTTGTTCATGGCGGCCTTGACCTGTTCGACGGTCAGGGCCTGGGATTGCTGCATGAAATCTTCCAGGTGGCTCAATGGCAGGTTATAGAAGCCAATGGCACCCAGTTGCCCGACGATGTCGGCGTTGCTGGCGGTGGACAGCGGGAAGCTGCCGGCCAGTTCACGCTTGGCGTCGTCGAGTTCTTTTTCGGTCGGGCCGGTTTTAAGGTAGTCGGCGAGCACTTCCTGCACCAGTTTCAGGGTGCCTTCACTCATTTCGGCGCGGGTTTGCAGGTTGATCATGAACGGACCGCGTACCTGCATCGGGGTGAAGCCCGAATATACGCCATACGTCAGGCCGCGTTTCTCACGCACTTCGCTCATCAACCGGGTGCCGAAGCCGCCACCGCCGAGGATCTGGTTACCCATGGACAACGCTGCGTAGTCCGGATCGTCACGGTCGATGCCCAGTTGCGCGAGCATCAGGTTGGTCTGCTTGGACGGGAACTCGATGTGGCCGATGCTGGCCTTGGGCTCGACGGGTTGCGCGATTTTCGGCAGAGCCGGGCCTTTGGGCAGGGCGCTGGAAACCTGTGCGGCAATCGCCTCGGCTTCTGCGCGGGACAGGTCACCGACCAGCGCGATCACCACGTTACCCGCTGTGTAGGCTTTCTCGTGGAACGCCCGAAGCTGCGCCAGGGTAATCGCCGGTACGGTTGTCGCCGTGCCGTCGCTGGAATGGGCGTACGGGTGGTCGCCGTACACGCGATTCATCAGTTCCAGGCTGGCCAGTTTGCCGGGGTTCTGCTTCTGGTACTCGAACCCGGCGAGCAGCTGGTTCTTGATGCGCGCAAACGAATCGGCAGGGAAGGTCGGCTTGCCGACGACTTCGGTGAACAGCTTCAGGGCCGGCTCGCGTTTGTCATTGGCACTGAGGCTACGAAGCGAGGCAATCGCCATGTCTTTATAGGCGCCATTACCGAAGTCGGCCCCCAGGCCTTCGAAGCCTTGGGCGATGGCGCCGACATCTTTCCCTGCCACGCCTTCGTTGAGCATGGCGTTGGTCAGTTGCGCCAAGCCTGGTACGTCGCCGTCCTGGCTGCTGCCGGCGGCAAAGATCAGGCGCATGTCGAACATCGGCAGCTCACGGGCTTCGACGAACAGGACTTTTGCGCCTTCGGTGGTGCTCCAGGTTTGTACGTCGAGTTTGCGGTGGCTCGGCGCCTTGTCGTTGAGTTCGGTCAGCGATTGCAGCTTCTGGCTGGCCTTGGCTTTGTCGAGGGCTTCGCTGGCGCTGGTTTCGCCGGAGCGCGACAGGTAGAACGCGGCGGAGCCGATAACGGCGACGGCGATCAGGCCGATCAGGGCCAGACGGGATTTTTTACGCTCACTCATGAGTCGTCTCCAGTGGCAGTACATGGGCGACGCTGAGACGTTCGCGGGTGAAATACAGCTTGGCGGCGTTCTGGATGTCTTGCGGTGTCACGCTTTCCAGATCGGCCAGTTCGGTGTCCATCAATTTCCATGACAGGCCGACGGTTTCCAGTTGGCCGATGGCGGTGGCCTGGCTGGTGATCGAGTCGCGCTCGTAGACCAGGCCGGCGATGACTTGCGCACGCACGCGCTCCAGCTCTTCAGCGGATGGCGCGGTGGTTTTCAGCTGTTCGAGCAGCTTCCACAAGCCGGCCTCGGCCTGGGCGATGGTCTTGTGTTTCTGGCTGTTGGGTGTGGCCGACAAAGTGAACAAGCTGTCGCCGCGGGTATAGGCGTCGTAACTCGACGAACCGCCGGACACCAGTTCCTCGCCCCGTTCCAGTTGCGCCGGGATGCGTCCGCTATAGCCGCCGTCGAGCAGCGCCGAAATCAGTCGCAGGGCATTGACCGGGCGCTTGTCTTCGGCGGTGGCAATGCCCGGCACGTTGAAGGCCAGCATCAGGCTTGGCAGTTGGGTCTGCACATGCAGGGTGATCTGGCGTTCGCCGGGCTCGGCCAGCTCCAAAGGTTTTTTCGCGGCCGGCACATCGCGCCTGGCGATCGGACCGAAATAACGCTGGGCCAGGGTTTTGACTTCGTCAGGCGTCACGTCGCCGACCACCACCAGCGTGGCGTTGTTCGGCACGTACCAGGTCTGGTACCAGTGGCGCAGTTCTTCGACTTTCATCCGCTCAAGGTCAGCCATCCAGCCGATGGTCGGCGTGTGATAGCCGCTGGCCGGGTAGGCCATGGCCTTGAAGCGCTCATAGGCTTTGGACATCGGCTTGTCGTCGGTGCGCAGGCGACGTTCTTCCTTGATGACTTCGATTTCCTTGGCGAACTCGTCGGCCGGCAGGCGCAGGCTGGCCATGCGGTCGGCTTCCAGTTCGAAGGCTACGCCCAGGCGATCCCGGGCCAGTACCTGGTAGTACGCGGTGAAGTCGTCGCTGGTGAATGCGTTCTCTTCGGCGCCGAGGTCACGCAGGATCAACGAGGCTTCGCCGGGGCCGACTTTCTCGCTGCCCTTGAACATCATGTGTTCCAGGGCATGGGACAGGCCGGTATTACCCGGCGTCTCGTAGCTGGAGCCAACCTTGTACCAGACCTGGGAAACCACCACGGGTGCGCGGTGGTCCTCACGCACGACCACCTTCAGGCCGTTGTCGAGGGTGAATTCGTGGGTGGGTTGCGGGTCGGCAGCCAGGGCTGAAAGGGGCAGGCAAACTGTGCTGAGCAGCAGGCCTGCAGCGCGGCGGGCTAGAGCATTCATTCGTTTTTAAACCTTTGGGGCTGCCCGCTTGGTCTTAGCGTCAGCGGGCGAGAGGGTGCTAGGATACTGATCCGTTTTAGCGGCGGCCACGCCTATCAGGCACGCATGTTTGATCAGGTTGTATGGGTTTGCGACGGAATGTGGATATTTATCAGCTAAACTCCGCTTTTTCGCCGATTTTGCCGCATCTGTCCCGTGTGAAATCGTTTCCTTGAGGTGGTGTTGTCCATCTCGACAAAATGTTGCGCGTGAACAAGCTGCGTCAATCGCAGTCTGTTCTGCATCGAATTTTTATTTGCCGAGGCGCCATTGGCGCGTCGCTACCGTGAGATAGCCGTCCTCCATGTTTGGTTCCAACGACGACAAGAAGACCCCAGCTACGGCTGGCGAGAAGAAAAGCCTGTTCGGATGGCTGCGCAAAAAGCCGCAGGAAGCCGTCGTCGAACAGCCACCAACCATTCCTGAACCCGCGCCGGCCCCGGCCCCGGTAATAGAGGTGCCCGCACCGGTTGTCCTGCCGATTGCCGAGCCGGTGCTGCAATCGCAGGCCTCGCCTGTCAGCGAGATCATCGAACAGCCGCTGGCCACTGCTGCCGAACCGTGGCTGACTTTGCCGGTGGCGGAAGAGCCGGTGGCGTTGGTCGAAAATGACCTGGCTCCCCACGTGACGCCACCGATTCCGGCACCGACTGCTTTTGCGCCTGCACCGGTTGAAGCGCCTGTGGTCGAACCGGTCGTTGCACCCGTCGTTATGGCTGAGCCCGAGCCGGTTGTGATCGAGCCAGTAGCGCCGATTGCTCCAGTTGCTCCAGTTGTCCAAGCGTCTGCGCCTGCGCCTGCACCTGCACCTGTGCCTGCACCTGCACCTGTGCCAGTAGTTGCACCGGTCATCGCTCCCGTCGAAACCCCGGTCGAACCTGTACGTACTGAAGAAACCAAGGCCGGTTTCTTTGCCCGCCTCAAACAAGGGCTGTCCAAGACCAGCGCCAGTATTGGCGAAGGCATGGCCAGCCTGTTCCTGGGCAAGAAGGCCATTGATGACGAGCTGCTCGAAGACCTCGAGACTCGCCTGCTGACCGCCGACGTTGGTGTCGAAGCCACGTCTGTGATCATTCAGCGTTTGACGCAGAAGGTCGCGCGCAAAGAGCTGGCCGACTCCGATGCCCTGTACAAATCCCTGCAAGCCGAGCTGGCTGCGATGCTCAAGCCTGTCGAGCAGCCGCTGAAGATCACCTCGCAGAACAAGCCGTTCGTGATTCTGGTGGTCGGCGTCAATGGCGCGGGTAAAACCACCACCATCGGCAAGCTGGCCAAGAAGCTGCAGCTGGAAGGCAAGAAGGTCATGCTGGCTGCCGGCGACACCTTCCGCGCCGCGGCGGTCGAGCAATTGCAGGTATGGGGTGAGCGCAACAAGATCCCGGTGATCGCCCAGCACACCGGTGCCGACTCGGCCTCGGTGATCTTCGACGCCGTGCAGGCCGCCAAGGCCCGTGGCATCGATGTGTTGATCGCCGACACCGCCGGTCGCCTGCACACCAAAGACAACCTGATGGAAGAGTTGAAAAAGGTTCGCCGGGTGATCGGCAAGCTCGACGCCGACGCGCCGCACGAAGTGTTGCTGGTGCTCGATGCCGGTACCGGTCAGAACGCCATCAACCAGGCCAAGCAATTCAACCAGACCGTCGAACTGACCGGCCTGGCTTTGACTAAACTCGACGGCACCGCCAAGGGCGGGGTGATTTTCGCCCTGGCCAAGCAGTTCGGTCTGCCGATCCGCTACATTGGTGTCGGTGAAGGCATCGATGATTTGCGTACCTTTGAAGCCGAACCCTTTGTCCAGGCATTGTTTGCCGAGCGGGAGCGTTCATGATTCGTTTCGAACAGGTCGGTAAACGCTACCCGAACGGTCACGTCGGCTTGCATGAGCTGAGCTTTCGAGTCCGTCGTGGCGAGTTTCTGTTTGTCACCGGCCATTCCGGCGCCGGTAAATCCACGCTATTGCGCCTGTTGCTGGCCATGGAGCGCCCGACCAGCGGCAAGTTGCTGCTCGCCGGGCAAGACCTGAGCACTATCAGCAACGCGCAGATTCCTTTCTTGCGTCGGCAGATCGGCGTGGTGTTCCAGAATCACCAGTTGCTGTTCGATCGTACGGTGTTCAATAACGTCGCGTTGCCTTTGCAGATCCTGGGTCTGTCCAAGGCCGAGATCGCCAAGCGCGTGGACTCGGCACTGGAGCGCGTGGCGCTGTCGGATAAAACCGATCTGTACCCGGGTGACCTGTCCACCGGTCAGCAGCAGCGCGTCGGCATCGCCCGCGCCATCGTCCATCGCCCGGCCTTGCTGTTGGCGGACGAACCGACCGGTAACCTCGACCCGCGCCTGGCGGCGGAAATCATGGGTGTGTTCGAGGATATCAATCGTCTGGGCACCAGCGTGCTGATCGCCAGCCACGACCTGGCCCTGATCGCCCGCATGCGCCACCGCATGCTGACCTTGCAGCGCGGTCGATTGATCGGCGACGGGGAGGCCGCAGTATGAGTGCGACACGCAGTCCAAAGGTTTCCGAGCGCGTGGCCCCCAAGGCCGCGGATCCGCAACCGACCAAGAAAAAACACGACGATGATGACGGTCCGGACTTCGCCACGTTGTTCCGCGCCTGGATCGAAAGCCATCGCGCCAGCCTGGTGGACAGTTTGCGCCGCCTGGGCAAGCAACCCATTGGCAGTTTTTTCACCTGCATGGTGATGGCGGTGGCCCTGAGTTTGCCCATGGGCCTGTCACTTTTGCTAAGTAACGTCGAGCGTCTTGGCGGGTCCTGGCAGCGCGCGGCGCAAATTTCCCTGTATCTGGACCTTGAGGCCAAACCGGCTGAAGGCGAATCGCTGCGCGATCAGATCAAGGGCATGCCTGGCGTGGCCGATGCCGAATATGTTGGCCGGGAGCAGGCCCTGGAAGAGTTCCAGCAACAGTCCGGTCTGGGCGAGGCGCTCAAGGAATTGCCGGAGAACCCGCTGCCGGGCGTGGTCCTGGTGACGCCGAACGAAGTCGACAAGCCGGCCCTTGAAGCATTAAGACAAAAACTATCCGAGCTGCCGAAGGTACAGCAGGCGCAACTTGATTTAGTCTGGGTCGAGCGTCTGGCAGCCATCCTCAAGCTGGGTGACCGGTTTGTCTTCGGTCTGACTGTGCTTCTGGTTTCTGCATTACTTTTGGTGATAGGCAATACCATTCGTCTTCATATTGAAAACCGCCGCACAGAGATAGAAGTGATTAAACTGGTCGGCGGCACTGACAGCTATGTACGCAGGCCCTTTCTATATATGGGCGCGCTGTATGGCTTCGGTGCGGGGATTCTGTCCTGGGGCGTACTGGCGTTCGGCCTTGACTGGCTGAACGACGCGGTGGTTGGGCTGGCCGGTTTGTACGGCAGTGATTTTGCGCTGGCTGGAGTGCCAGTTGCCGACGGTCTGTCTCTCTTGCTTGGCGCGGTGCTGTTGGGGTATATCGGTGCATGGATTGCAGTCGCACGCCACCTGAGGGAGCTTGCGCCTAAGTAGTATCACTTTGCTCGTATTGACCTTTCAGCGTTTTTGGGAACTTGTCTTTTGGTTTCCGGTCAATTTTCGCAGTGCTGAACTGCACGAGTTTGTAAGTCGGAGGTTTTTTCGTATGACCAATTCTTTGCAACCTGCATATGCTCTGGTCCCGGGTGCGAACCTGGAGGCCTATGTGCACACCGTCAACAGCATTCCATTGCTGTCGCCGGAGCAGGAGCGTGAACTGGCCGAGAGTCTCTATTATGAGCAGGATTTGGGGGCGGCTCGGCAGATGGTGCTCGCCCACCTGCGTTTTGTCGTACATATCGCCCGTAGCTATTCCGGCTACGGCCTGGCTCAGGCTGACCTGATCCAGGAAGGCAACGTCGGCCTGATGAAGGCCGTGAAACGCTTCAACCCGGAAATGGGCGTGCGCCTGGTGTCCTTTGCCGTGCACTGGATCAAGGCGGAAATCCACGAGTTCATCCTGCGCAACTGGCGCATCGTGAAAGTCGCGACCACCAAGGCCCAGCGCAAGTTGTTCTTCAACCTGCGCAGCCAGAAGAAACGCCTGGCCTGGTTGAACAACGAGGAAGTCCATCGCGTGGCAGAAAGCCTGGGTGTAGAGCCCCGGGAAGTGCGCGAAATGGAAAGCCGCCTGACGGGCCATGACATGGCGTTCGACCCGGCTGCCGAAGCGGACGACGACAGTGCTTTCCAGTCGCCGGCCAATTATCTGGAAGACCACCGGTACGACCCGGCCCGTCAACTGGAAGACGCCGACTGGAGCGACAACTCCAACCACAACCTGCACGAAGCACTGGAAGTGCTGGACGACCGCAGCCGTGACATCCTCTACCAGCGCTGGCTGGCGGAAGAAAAAGCCACGCTGCACGACCTGGCGCAGAAGTACAACGTGTCGGCCGAGCGTATTCGCCAACTCGAGAAGAGTGCGATGAACAAGCTCAAGTTGTCGATCGCGGCGTAACCGGCGACCCGGCAATAAAAAACGCCCCGATCATTGATCGGGGCGTTTTTGTTTGTGCCGATGATCCCTGGTACACCACAGAGCAAATGTGGGAGCGGGCTTGCTCGCGAAGGCGTTCTGTCAGTCGACATTTATGATATCTGACACACCGCTTTCGCGAGCAAGCCCGCTCCCACAGGGGATCTTCAGTGTTATTCGGCCCAAGGCGCCCGGCGCGAGTCGTTCAGCCCGACCAGATAGCTGTCCCCGCCCAACTGACTCATCTGCTGCCTGATCCAGCCAGCCCGACGTGAAACGTAGGTGGTCGGATGGCTCGCACTCCAAACCCGCGGGTTGGGCAGTACGGCGGCGAGCAGGCTCGACTGCTGGCGGCTGAGGCCTTTGGCGCTCACGCCAAAGTGATGCCGGGCCGCCGCTTCGGCGCCAAACACGCCGTCATCCCACTCGACACTGTTGAGGTACACCTCAAGAATCCGCTGCTTGGGCCAGAGCACTTCGATCAGTCCGGTGAACCAGGCTTCCAGGCCTTTGCGCAGCCAGCTGCGGCCAGACCACAGGAACAGGTTTTTCGAGACTTGCTGGCTCAGGGTGCTGGCGCCACGGATCGAACCGCCGCGCTCGTTATGGGCAAACGCCGCCTGAATCGCGCCGATATCGAAGCCCCAGTGCTCGGAGAACTTCTGGTCTTCCCCGGCAATCACCGCAACTTTCAGGTCATCGGAGATCTCGTCCCAGGGTTTCCAGGTGCGTTGCAGGTCAATGGGTTCGCCGTCGAACCAGGATTCGATCTTGCGCTCGACCATCAGCGCCGTCCCCGGTGGCGGCACCACGCGAAAGATCAGCACCAACAATACGCTGCCACTCATGAACCAGAGCACGGCCTTGGTGAAACGACGAAAATAGATACGCAGCATAGAGATGGCTTGGCCGAACCCGTTGAGCGGGCCATTATACAGACCCTTTAGATCGAAACTGACTGGAGTTCTGCATGCTGCGTGGCTTTCTGATGCTGGCCGCTTTTTTCGGCTTCACCGGTGTCGGTCTCGGGGCCTTTGCCGCCCACGGCCTGAAAAGCCGCCTGAGCGCCGAGTACCTGGCGATCTTCCATACCGGCGTCACCTATCAACTGGTGCATGCCCTGGCGCTGCTCGGTGTCGCAGCGCTGGCCACGCAAATTCCCGGTCGACTCGCCACTTGGGCCTGCGTATCGTTTGCCATCGGTATCCTGCTGTTCTCCGGTAGCCTGTATGTGTTGACGCTGACGGGCATCAGCAAGCTCGGCATCATCACCCCGTTCGGTGGCCTGGCGTTTCTGGTGGGCTGGTTTTGCCTGGGCCTGGCCGCCTGGCGTTTGTAACCTACCGCTTGACGCTTGTTGCTGACCTTTAGGTCCTGATCAAGCTAGAATGCCTGCCCCAAAAAATGATGGCGGCATCCGGCATGCGCATTCAGTTGAACGGCGAATCCTTTGAACTGCCCGACGGTGAAACCGTTGCGGCCCTGCTGACCCGTCTGGACCTGACCGGACGCCGGGTGGCGGTCGAACTCAATCTGGATATCGTCCCGCGCAGTCAGCATGCAGACACCACGTTGAACGACGGCGACAACGTCGAAGTGGTGCACGCCATCGGTGGCGGCTAGTCGTCTCGGCCGAGTGGTCACAGAATTCTGCAAGTACCTCACCCCTACAGAGGATTTCCCATGAGCATCGTTCGCAGCGACAAGCCTTTCGTCCTGGCCGGTCGTACTTACCAGTCGCGTTTGCTGGTCGGTACCGGCAAGTACCGTGACATGGAAGAAACCCGCCTGGCCATCGAAGCCTCGGGTGCCGAGATCGTCACTTTCGCCGTGCGCCGCACCAACCTCGGTCAGATCGAGGGCGAGCCGAACCTGCTCGAAGTGCTGTCGCCGGATCGCTACACCTTCCTGCCGAACACCGCCGGTTGCTACGACGCCATCGAAGCCGTGCGCACCTGCCGCCTGGCCCGTGAGCTGCTCGACGGCCACAACCTGGTGAAGCTGGAAGTGCTGGCCGACCAGAAAACCCTGTTCCCCAACGTGATCGAAACCCTCAAGGCCGCCGAAACGCTGGTCAAGGAAGGCTTCGACGTGATGGTCTACACCAGCGATGACCCGATCATCGCCCGGCAACTGGCGGAAATCGGCTGCATCGCGGTGATGCCGCTGGCCGGTCTGATCGGCTCCGGCCTGGGGATCTGCAACCCGTACAACCTGCAGATCATCCTCGAAGAAGCCAAAATTCCGGTGCTGGTGGATGCCGGTGTCGGTACCGCTTCCGACGCCACCATCGCCATGGAACTGGGTTGTGATGCCGTGCTGATGAACTCGGCCATCGCCCACGCCCAGCAGCCGGTCATGATGGCTGAAGCCATGAAACATGCGATCGTCGCGGGCCGCCTGGCTTACCTCGCCGGCCGTATGCCGAAAAAACTCTATGCCAGCGCCTCTTCGCCGCTGGATGGTCTGATCAAGTAAGAGCCATTGATGACTGAATCGAACGACACGCCTATCCAGACGGAAGAAGGCGACGAGCGCCAACACCGCCGCATCAAGAGTTTCGTGATGCGTGCCGGGCGCATGACCGAAGGCCAGCAACGCGGCCTGGAGCAGGGCGCGCCGCTGTACGTGCTGCCGCTGGCCGATGCGCCGGTGGACTTCGACCAGGTGTTCGGTCGCTCGGCACCGCGCTCGCTGGAAATCGGTTTCGGCATGGGCCATTCGTTGCTGGAAATGGCAGCGGCTGCGCCGGACCAGGATTTCATCGGCGTCGAGGTTCACCGTCCGGGTGTCGGGGCGCTGCTCAATGGCGTGCTGACCCAGGGTTTGACCAACCTGCGGGTCTACGATTGCGATGCCATCGAAGTGCTCAACCGCTGCGTGGCCGATAACAGCCTCGATCGCCTGATGCTGTTTTTCCCGGACCCGTGGCACAAGAGCCGTCATCACAAGCGTCGCATCGTTCAGGCGTCCTTCGCCGAGCTGGTACGCAGCAAGTTGAAGGTCGGCGGCATTCTGCACATGGCCACCGACTGGGAACCGTACGCCGAATACATGCTGGAAGTGATGAACGTTGCGCCGGGTTACCGCAACCTCGCCGAAGACGGCAAATGCGTACCGCGCCCGGCCGAACGGCCGATCACCAAGTTCGAACGCCGTGGCGAACGTCTTGGGCATGGTGTGTGGGATTTGAAGTTCGAGAAGCAGTCTTAAGACTTACACAGTAAACAATGTGGGAGCGGGCTTGCTCGCGAAGGCGTCGTGTCAGTCGACATTAATGTTGTCTGATACACCGCTTTCGCGAGCAAGCCCGCTCCCACAGTTGTTTTGTGTATGGCTCGGGATTAGCGGCGGTCGGCGACTACGCCAATCAACACCAACACCACCAACAACACCGGCGCCAAGCTGTAGTTGTTGAACTGGCTCAAGCCGCGTACGACCCATGGCGTGGCGTAGATCAGTGCCGCGCCGCTGCCGATCATGCACAGCAGGGACATCAGCGGCACGCGCAAGGCGCCGGCGATGCTGCCCAGACGCTGCTCGACCCAGCCTTTGAAATCCGCACCAAACAGCACCAGCAGGCAGCCCACCAGGGCCAGGGCTATTTCCGAGAGGTTGCTGCGGCTCCAGCGAGACACGGTGGCAAGCAGGTCGAGTACCAAATCCATTCGATTTCCTTATGTCAGAAATTTCTGCAGCAAGTCGTTGAGGAAGAGTTGTCCGCGTTCGGTGGCTACCAGACGTGACGGTTCGACCTGCAACAGGCCGCTTTGTTCGGCTTCACGGCGTCCTTCAGCAAGGCTTTCCAGGGTCATGCCGGTACGTTCCGGGTATAGCCGCGATTCGACGCCTTCAGTCAGGCGCAACGCGTTCATCAGGAATTCGAACGGCATTTCATCGTTGCCCAGCGCTTTCTCGCCGGCCCGGAAGCTTTTTGCCGGATTCAGGTAATCCTTCGGCAAGCGGGTTTTCCAGGTGCGAACAATGCGCCCGTCCGGGTGACTGAGCTTGCCGTGGGCGCCGGCACCGATGCCAATGAAGTCGCCAAAACTCCAGTAATTGAGGTTGTGTCGCGCCGGACGTCCGGGCAGGGCATAGGCCGAGACTTCGTACTGGGCGTATCCGTGTTCAGCCAGCAGCGCTTGCCCGGCTTCCTGAATGTCCCACAGCGTGTCGTCTTCCGGCAGCGTCGGCGGCTGGTTCCAGAACACCGTGTTCGGTTCCAGGGTCAGTTGATACCACGACAGGTGTGTCGGTTTCAGGGCGATGGCTGTGCGCAGGTCGGCCAAGGCATCGTCCAGTGACTGATTCGGCAAGCCATGCATCAAGTCCAGATTGAAGTTGTCGAACCCGGCCTGCCGCGCCATGCCGGCGGCACGTACGGCTTCGTCGCCGTTGTGAATCCGCCCCAGGGCTTCGAGCTTTTCTTGCTGAAAACTCTGGATGCCGATCGACAGGCGATTGATGCCCAGCTTCCGGTATGCCACGAACTTGTCTTGCTCGAACGTACCCGGATTGGCTTCCAGCGTGATTTCGATGTCGCTGGCAAAGGGGATGCGTTGTTCGACGCCTTTGAGCAAGCGACCCAGCGAATCGGCACTGAACAGGCTCGGCGTGCCGCCACCAAAGAAGATCGAGCTCAGCTCACGACCATAGACGGCGTGCAGGTCCTGATCGAGGTCAGCCAGCAGTGCGTCGACGTACTCTTCTTCCGGCAGCACCGGGCTGGCGGTGTGGGAGTTGAAGTCGCAATAAGGGCATTTGCGTACACACCACGGAATGTGGATGTACAGCGCCAGGGGCGGCAGTACTGGCAGGGCCGCCCGAGGCGATTGAACGTCGCCGCCGAAGATCAGCGGCGACGCGGATGATTCACGGGTCATTTCAAGCCCAGACGCTGGCGCAGCAGATCCATTGCACGGGCGCGGTGGCTGATCTGGTTTTTGTCGCCCGGGCTCAACTCGGCGCTGGAGCAATCGCGCTCCGGCACCCAGAACAGCGGGTCGTAGCCAAAACCGTGTTCGCCGCTGGCCTGGGTCAGGATTCGCCCGTGCCACAAACCTTCACAGAGGATCGGCAATGGATCATCGGCGTGACGCACCAACGCCAGCACGCAGACGAACTGCGCACCACGCTCGGCTTCAGGCACGTCTTTCAACACGTCGAGCAGCTTGGCGTTGTTCGCTGCATCGCCCTTGCCGTCGGCATAGCGCGCCGAATAGATGCCTGGCGCACCACCGAGGAAATCCACCGCCAGCCCGGAATCGTCGGCCAGCGCTGGCAGGCCGGAAATGCGCGCGGCATTGCGGGCCTTGAGGATGGCGTTCTCGACGAACGACAGACCGGTTTCTTCAGGCTCGACGCTGCTGAACTCGCCGATCGAGCGCAGATGCACTGATTCGCCGAGCATGGCCTGGAGTTCCTTGAGTTTGCCGGCGTTATGGCTGGCCAATACGAGTTGCGTGAAGTTGATCATTGGCCGGGGAAGAGCTCTTGGTTGAAATTGATGGTGTTGATTTTGTCACCGGTCTGCACCTTGATGTCGAAAGTGCGGACCTCCGGTTGATCTACCGGATATTGTGCGATGTAGTAGATCGCGCCTTGTTCGGTGATCTGTTTGAACTTCAGTGGCACGGTCTGGCTGGTCAGGTCTTTGACCGAGCCGCTCACCTGGGCTATCAATGGCTTGCCTTCCTTGAGCACCGAGATATTGATCACGCCCTGGTTCTTGCTGCGGATCAGTTCGGCGGACTTGGCAATGTCCGGGGTCAGGTAAGTGGAGTTGAAGGTGTTGTAGTGCACCGTCACGTCGCCGAAGGTTTCCTGGCGCTCGCTCTTGATGGGTTCGGCGCCCATGGCGGTGACGCTCAGGCAGGCAGTGAGTAGAAGCAACGCTAGACGACCCATGATCGTTCTCCTTGAAATAGGGTGGATCAGACCGCGACCTTGTGGTCGGAAAGTCCCGGACTGCTGACGCGGTAGATTCCGATCTCACCTAACAGATTAGGCCATAGCTTACTGGCCCACCCGTGCCGATGCTGTTGATCCACGGCAAGCCGATCAATGACCTTCGCCTCACGTTCGCGACACAAGGCTTCAAAGTCCGCGAAGGTGCAGAAGTGAATGTTCGGTGTGTTGTACCAGGTGTACGGCAGGAACTCGGAAACCGGCATCCGGCCCTTGCTCGCCAGGTACCAGCGGCAGCGCCAGTGACCGAAGTTGGGGAAGGTGATGATGCATTGGCGACCGACACGCAGCATTTCGTCGAGGATCTTGTCCGGATAGTGCACTGCTTGCAGCGCCTGGGTCATGACCACGATGTCGAAACTGTTACTGGCAAAGTTGCCCAGGCCCTTGTCCAGGTCCTGCTCGATGACGTTGATGCCTTTGGCTACGCACTCGGCGATGTTGTCGGCGTCGTTTTCCAGGCCATAACCGGTGACTTGCTTGTTGTCGCGCAGCCAGGTCAGCAGTTCGCCATCGCCGCACCCGAGGTCGAGCACGCGGCTGCCGGCGGGGATCCATTCCTGGATGATTTCCAGATCAGCTCTCATGGCTTTCTCACAACGTAATGCGGTTCATGTAATTGCCGAATGCCTGCAGGTAGCGCGGGATCGGAATCAGGAAGGCGTCGTGGCCTTGCGGTGCGTCGATCTCGAGGTAGCAGACGTCCTTGCGCGCGGCCATCAGCGCGTCCACCAGTTCCCGCGAACGGGCAGGGGAGAAGCGCCAGTCGGTGGTGAACGACATCACGCAGAACTTGGCTTTGGCGCCTTCAAAGGTTTTTGCCAGGTTATCGTCGAAGTTCGCCGCCGGATCGAAGTAGTCGAGCGCTTTGGTCATCAACAGATATGTATTGGCATCGAAGCGCCCGGAGAACTCTTCGCCCTGATAACGCAGGTAGCTTTCAACCTGGAACTCGACGCTGTGGAAGTCGTAGTTGAGTTTTTCGCTCTTCAGCCCGCGGCCGAATTTCTCGCCCATGGAGTCATCGGACAGGTAGGTGATGTGCCCGACCATCCGCGCCAGCATCAGGCCGCGCTTGGGGATCACGTTGTGTTCCTGGAACGAACCGCCGTGGAATTCCGGGTCGGTGAGGATCGCCTGGCGCGCCACTTCGTTGAACGCGATGTTCTGTGCCGACAGCTTGGGCGCCGAGGCGATGGCCAGACAGTGACGGATGCGGTCAGGGTAGGTGATGCTCCATTGCATCGCCTGCATGCCGCCGAGGCTGCCGCCGATCACGGCCGCGAACTGGGCGATGCCGAGGCGATCGGCCAGGCGCGCCTGACTGTGCACCCAATCCTCGACGGTCAAGACCGGGAAGTCGGCGCCGAACGGCTTGCCAGTGTCCGGGTTGATGCTGCTCGGCCCGGTGGAGCCGTTGCAACCGCCAAGGTTGTTCAGGCTGACCACGAAGAATTTGTTGGTATCGATCGGCTTGCCCGGGCCGATGCAACTGTCCCACCAACCGGGTTTGCGGTCGTCGGCGCTGTGGTAGCCGGCGGCGTGGTGGTGTCCGGACAAGGCGTGGCAGATCAGCACGGCGTTGCTCGCCATGGCGTTCAACGTGCCATAGGTTTCGTAAATCAGGTCGTAGGCCGGGAGCGAGCGACCGCAAGCGAGGGCTAGGGGTTCGCTGAAGTGCGCCACTTGCGGCGTCACCAGACCAACAGAATCGGGGGGAAAGGCAGCTGGCATCGACCCTGCTCTCATTGAAATGAGGCGTAAGTCTAAAGACCGCTGGGGTTAGCGGCAAGCAAAGGCCGGGCCTGATTTCATTCATTCAGACCGAGGTGCGCCATTCGCGAGCAAGCCCGCTCCCACAGGGGAATGCATTCCAATGTGGGAGCGGGCTTGCTCGCGAATGAAGCGACTCGGTGGATCAGGCTGGACGCACCAGATCAGGCAAATCCGGCAACTTCTTCGGCGAACAAATTCGCACCCGTTTCTGCCGGTTCAACTCGCCGCTGATCAAACTGACCTGGCTCTTGGACACGCCAAAGGCCTTGGCCAGAAACGCCATCAGATACGCGTTGGCCTTGCCCTCGACTGGCGGAGCGGTCAGGCGAATCTTCAGGCGATCACCGTGCAGCCCGGCGAAGTCATCGCTACGGGCTGCCGGTTGCAGGTGACATTCCAGAATCAGGTCGTCACCGTCCCAGCGAAAGTAGCTCATCAGATCAGGCCGAGCAGCCCCTGCGGCATGAAGGCAAAGTACGCAAGGCGCGGGATCAGCCAGCTTTGCAGCAACTGGATCACGATGAACGCGAAGATCGGCGAGATGTCGAGCCCACCCAGGCTAGGGATGATCCGGCGGAACGGTGCAAGGACCGGTTCAGTGATCTGAGCGACCAGTTCTGCGCCAGGGTTGTGGCTACCCGGTGCAACCCAGGACAGAATCACACTGATGATCATCGCGTAGAACAGAACATTCAAAAACAGCGAGAAAAGGGCGATCAGAGCCCAAGGCACCAACAGCAGCAAGTCGACCTCGAAGCCTTTGAGCAGCAGGATGACCGCCATCAGCACTATCTGCACGACCAGCGCCAGTACCAGTGACGACATGTCCAGCCCGAACATGCTCGGGATGACCCGGCGCAGAGGCTTGAGCAGTGGTTGCGTGGCCTTGACGATGAACTGGCAGAGCGGGTTGTAGAAATTCGCCCGAACCAGTTGCAGGATGAAGCGCATCAGTACGATCAGCAGGTACAGGCTGCCAAGGGTTTTAATGATGAAAATGGCAGCGTCATTGAGTCCAAGCATCGTTGATTCCTTTGTAAGAGCTGATTAGCGACCGAGTTGCTCAGCCATCTCGGCCGAGCGATGCGCGGCAGCACTGAGTGCTTGTTCGACCAGGGCTTCAAAGCCATTGGCTTGGAACGACTTGATTGCAGCTTCCGTGGTGCCCGCGGGCGAGGTGACGCGGCGGCGCAGCTCGGCCGCGTCGACGTCGCTGGAGACGGCCATGTGTGCGGCACCCAGTGCGGTTTGCAGGGTCAGTTGCGCGGCGATGTCCGCCGGCAGGCCGAGTTTCACACCGGCGGCGGTCATGGCTTCGATCAGCAGGAAGAAATACGCCGGGCCGCTGCCGGAAACGGCGGTGACCGCGTCCAGTTGCTGCTCTTCGTTCAACCACAGGGCGATGCCGACTGCGGACAGCAGATCCTGGGCTTGCTGACGCTGTTCGGCGGTCACTTCGGCGGTAGCGAACAATCCGCTCACGCCCTGACGCAGCAGCGCCGGGGTATTGGGCATGCAGCGCACGATCGGCTGGGCGCCGAGCCAGTTGTTCATGCTGGCGCAGGTGATGCCTGCGGCAATCGACACCACCAGTTGATTGGGTTTTAGGCTTGGGCGGAGGGCTTCGCACACGGCTTTCATCGCCTGCGGCTTGACCGCCAGGACGACGACGTCGGCACCTTCGATGGCCTGGGCGTTGTCGGCGAAGGTTTCGATGCCGTGTTCAGCGCTCACGCGAGCGCGGGTTTCTTCGCCCGGATCGCTGGCGCGGATCTGCGCCGCTTCCAGACCCTTGGCCCGCAGGCCGCCGATCAGGCTGGCGGCCATGTTGCCGGCACCGATAAAGGCAATACGCGTCTTGCTCATGTCAGGTCCTTATTCAGATGTGTGTCAGCCATGGTTCATGGTTGACCGTAGTCGCGGGCACCAAACAGGGCCGTACCGATACGGACCCACGTGGCGCCTTGGGCGATGGCCGATTCGAGATCGTGGCTCATGCCCATGGAAAGTGTGTCGAGTGGCAGGTTCAGGCTGGCTTGCAGGCTTTGTACGGCAGCAAACGCAGCATCCTGGGCGGCGCGATCTTCAGTCGGCTCGGGAATTGCCATCAACCCGCGCAACTTCAGGCGTGGCAGAGCGCTGATGGCGTTGGCCAGAGCCGGCAGGTCGGCCGGGGTGCAGCCGGATTTGCTGGCTTCACCGCTGACATTGACCTGAATGCAGATGTTCAGTGGCGGCAAACCGGCGGGACGTTGTTCGGACAGGCGTTGTGCGATTTTCAGACGATCCACGGAATGCACCCAGTCGAAGTGCTCGGCGATAGCACGAGTCTTGTTCGATTGAATGGGGCCGATGAAGTGCCAGATCAAGGGCAGGTCGGCCAGTTCGAGTTGCTTGCCCAGCGCTTCCTGCAGGTAGTTCTCGCCAAAGTCGCGCAGGCCGGCGGCGTAGGCTTCACGCAGGTCTTGTGCGGGTTTGGTCTTGCTCACGGCTAGCAGTTGAACGCTGTTTTCGGCGCGGTTGGCGGCGAGTGTTGCGGCGTTTATACGCGAACTAACTTCGAGAATGTTGTCTGCTATGGTGGACATCAAGAGGCGCCAGCGGTCTGAAGGTTCGCGGCATTCTACTGGAATTGAGAGGCGCTATGGATATCACCGAACTGCTGGCATTCAGCGCCAAACAGGGCGCATCCGACCTGCACTTGTCCGCCGGCCTGCCGCCGATGATTCGGGTGGATGGCGATGTGCGGCGCATCAACCTGCCGGCCATGGACCACAAGCAGGTGCAGGCGCTGATCTACGCCATCATGAATGACACCCAACGGGCGGACTTCGAGAAGCACCTGGAAACCGACTTTTCCTTTGATGTGTCCGGTGTTGCGCGTTTTCGGGTCAATGCGTTCAACCAGAACCGTGGCGCAGGTGCCGTGTTTCGCACCATCCCGTCGAAAGTGCAGAGCATGGACGAACTGGGCATGGGAGAAGTGTTTCGCAAAATGACCGATGCTCCCCGTGGCCTGGTGCTGGTGACCGGTCCGACCGGCTCCGGCAAATCCACCACACTGGCGGCGATGATCGATTACCTGAACACCCATCGCCATCACCATATCCTCACGATTGAAGACCCCATCGAGTTTGTCCACGAATCGCGCAAATGCCTGATCAACCAGCGTGAAGTCCATCGCGATACCCGCAGCTTCGCCACGGCCTTGCGCTCGGCGCTACGGGAAGACCCTGACGTGATTCTGGTGGGCGAGATGCGTGACCTGGAGACCATTCGTCTGGCATTGACCGCCGCCGAAACCGGCCATCTGGTGTTCGGCACGCTGCACACCACGTCGGCGGCGAAAACCATCGACCGAGTGGTGGATGTATTTCCGGGGGACGAGAAGGCGATGGTGTGCTCGATGCTTTCCGAGTCGCTGCTGGCGGTGGTGTCCCAGACACTGGTGAAGAAGGTCGGTGGCGGGCGTGTTGCTGCCCACGAAATCATGCTGGGGACCTCGGCGATCCGCAATCTGATCCGCGAAGACAAGGTGGCGCAGATGTACTCGGCGATACAGACGGGAGGGGCGTTGGGCATGCAGACGCTGGATATGAGCTTGAAGAACCTGGTGACCAAGGGGTTGATCAGTCGTGATCATGCACAGGAGAAAGCGCGGTCGCCGGAAGGCTTTTGAGGAGGATGTGTGGTGCTTTCAAGGGCCTCTTCGCGAGCAAGCCCGCTCCCACAGGGGAATGCATTCCAAAGTGGGAGCGGGCTTGCTCGCGAAGGGGCCATTATGTTCGATACAGATTCAGGGCACTGAAATCAGCGCTGAACCACACGCAACTGATTCGGCTCTTTCGGCAGAACCCGCTTGGCAACCACGTAGTGGTTATCCCAGTACGGTTTATTCAAAGTGTCGATGGACACCGACTTGCCACGACGTGGCGCGTGGATGAAGCGGTCATTGCCCAAGTAAATGGCAACGTGATTGACCCGACGGCTCTTGATATTGAAGAAAATCAGGTCGCCCGGTTTCAGGTCGTTGCGATCGACTTTCTCCCCATGACCGCTGGCCATGGCGTTGGAGGTGCGTGGCAGGTCGAAGGTGGCGTCGTTGAACGCGTATTTCACCAGGCCGCTGCAATCGAAACCTTTGCTTGGGCTGCTGCCGCCCCAACGATAGGGAGTGCCGAGGACATTCACAGCGCGACTCAGCACGTTGCTGCTTTCCTTGGTGCCCATTGGTGGAACCAGGCCGCTTTTGTCGCTGGCCAGGGTTGGAGCATATTTAGCGGATTTTTTGTCTTTGCTCGAAGGAGCAGAGGCATGGGATTTTGGGGTGTAACCATTAACGTTAGGAAGACGTTGCTCACGATTGGTGGCGTGGGCGGCCAGTGGCATCAAAAGGCAAATGGTTAGCCATGTCTTGAAAAATGAACGCATTAGGCAAGGCTCTTAATAAGTTAGCGCGCAACTTTATAACAGCTTTTTTGCCGCTTCCGAGGCCGTTGGTCGATTCAACCTTGGGGGCAATGGTGGCAAAAATGCGGCAAAATGGCGCAATTGTCGGACAGGAGTCCGGTGTTACAAGGCTTTGACGGGGGTGAAGGTAGCACCTGCCATACGTCGGGTGCCTGTAAAAAAGTCACAAAGAATTAAAGAATATTTATCTATCGTGTGATTCGAGGCCATTCATGAACCCCTATCAACAGGCTGTCCCGCAGCAAGACACCCACAGCAAAGTGATCGGTTACCTGCTGTGGATTTTCGGTTTTACCGGCGCTCATCGCTTCTATTACGGCAAGCCGGTGACCGGGACGATCTGGTTCTTCACCTTTGGCTTGCTGGGGATCGGTTGGCTGATCGACCTGTTCCTGATCCCGTCCATGGACCGTGAAGCGGACCTGCGGTTCACCGCCGGGCCGATCGAATACAACGTGGCGTGGATTCTGCTGACGTTTCTCGGGGTATTCGGCGTGCACCGGATGTATCAGGGAAAATGGATCAGCGGGCTGCTGTACCTGCTGACGGGCGGGCTGTTCTTTATTGGCGTGCTGTATGACTTCTGGACGCTGAATGACCAGGTGTCGCTGCGCAACGCACAGCGTCGCTGATTAATGTGGCGAGGGAGCTTGCTCCCGCTGGGGCGCGTAGCGGCCCCAAGATGGGCCTGCTGCGCAGTCCAGCGGGAGCAAGCTCCCTCGCCACAGGGTCTTACGCCTGGTGGCTGATTCGCCCGTCCACCAGGGTGTAACGCACCACGCCCGGCAGGCTGTGGCCAATGAACGGGCAGTTTTCGCCCTTCGATAGCCAGTTTTCACCCGCGACGGTTGAAGCTGCCGGGTCGAACAGCACGATATCCGCCGCGCCACCTACCGCCAGGTTACCCGCTGGCAGGCGCAGGGCCTCGGCAGGGCCGGCGCTCAGGCGTTTGAGCAGCGTCGGCAGGTCCAGCAAGCCGTCTTCAACCAGGGTCATCGCCAGCGGCAGCAGTAGTTCAACGCTGCTGATGCCTGGCTCGGTCGCGCCGAACGGTGCCAGCTTGGCGTCACGCTCATGGGGTTGGTGGTGACTGGAGATGGCCGAGATCACGCCGGATTTCACCGCGGCGCGCAGGCCATCGCGGTCGGCGCGGGTGCGTAGCGGCGGCTGGACGTGATACAGGCTGCTGAAGTCGATCAGGGCCTCGTCGGTCAGGATCAGCTGGTACAGGGCGACATCTGCGGTCACCTTCAGGCCACGGGCCTGGGCCTGGGCGATCAGCTCCACGCCGCGAGCACTGGTGAGCTGGCTGAAGTGCGCGCGCACGCCGGTCTGTTCAACCAGCAGCAGATCCCGGGCGAGGGCGACGGTTTCGGCGCTTTCCGGAATGCCCGGCAAGCCAAGGAAACTGGCGGTCGGGCCTTCGTGGGCCAGGCCACCTTCGGCCAGGTCGTAGTCCTGGGAGTTGAAAATCACCGTCAGGTCGAAAGTCGCGGCATAGTCCAGTGCCCGGCACAGGGTGCGGGTGTTGCGGAAACTCTCCAGGCCATTGCCGAAAGCCACGCAACCGGCGTCGCGCAAGGCAACCAGCTCGGCGAGCTGTTCACCGTCCAGGCCTTTGCTCAGGGCACCAATCGGGAAGACTTTGGTGTTGCCGGCCTCACGGGCGCGGTCGAGGATCAGTTCGGCCACCGCCGAGGTGTCCAGTACCGGCTTGGTCTTCGGCGGGCAGCACAGGCTGGTGACGCCGCCAGCTGCCGCCGCGCGGGTTTCGCTGACAATCGTGCCTTTGCGGCTGTAACCCGGCTCGCGCAGGGCAACGTTGAGGTCGACCAGGCCGGGAGCGGCCACCAGGCCTTTGGCGTCGATCGTGTCGACGGCGACAAAACCGGCAGGCGCCGCGCCAAAGGCGACGACTTTGCAGGCTTCAATGTGGATATCAGTCACTTGATCCAGGCCACTGGCCGGATCGATCACGCGGGCGCCGAGAATGCTGAGTTTCACTGGGCGTTCTCCTGCTCGAATTGACGCTGGGCAGTCTGCCCGCTCATGGCCATGGACAGCACGGCCATACGAATGGCGATCCCGTAGGTCACCTGGTTGAGGATCACCGAGTGCGGGCCATCGGCCACCGCTGACTCGATTTCCACGCCACGGTTGATCGGTCCCGGGTGCATCACGATGGCATCGGGCTTGGCGCCGGCCAGGCGGGCGGTGGTCAGGCCGAACAGGCGATAGAACTCGCCTTCGCTCGGCAGCAGGCCGCCGGTCATGCGTTCACGCTGCAGGCGCAACATGATCACCACGTCGACGTCTTTCAGGCCTTCGGTCATGTCGGTGTAGACCTTCACGCCGTATTGCTCGATGCCGATCGGCAGCAGGGTTTTCGGTGCGATCACACGGATGTCCGGGCAACCGAGGGTTTTCAGGGCCAGCATGTTCGAGCGCGCAACCCGCGAGTGCAGAATGTCGCCGACAATGGCCACCGAAAGGTTTTCGAAGCCGCCCTTGTGCCGGCGGATGGTCAGCATGTCGAGCATGCCCTGGGTCGGGTGCGCGTGCCGGCCGTCACCGCCGTTGATGATCGCCACTTGCGGGCAGACATGTTCGGCGATGAAGTGCGCGGCACCCGAATCGCCGTGGCGCACGACAAACATGTCGGCGGCCATGGCTTCCAGGTTGCGCAGGGTGTCGAGCAGGGTTTCGCCCTTGCTCGCCGACGACGTGGACACGTTGAGGGTGATCACGTCCGCCGACAGGCGTTGAGCCGCCAGTTCGAAGGTGGTGCGGGTGCGGGTCGAGTTCTCGAAGAACACGTTGCACACGGTCTTGCCGCGCAGCAACGGGACTTTCTTGACGGCCCGGGCGCCGACTTCGAGGAAGGAGTCGGCGGTGTCGAGGATTTCCGTCAGCAGCTCGCGGCGCAAACCGTCGAGCGAGAGGAAATGGCGCAGCTGGCCCTGGTCATTGAGCTGCAGCGGGCGCTTGGTTTCTAGAGGCGTCATCGCAAGGGGGACTCTCAATAGGGCGAATTAAAGGGCGAGGTCTTGCAGTTCGAGCGCGAGCTCCGGGCCAGACAACTTCACGCGTTCGTGGGCCGCCAGTGACAGGGTGGCGCCGACCACGTTCGGGCGGATCGGCAGTTCGCCGGCGTCCAGGTCCAGCAGGCACACCAGCGTCACGCTGGCCGGGCGGCCGTAGTCGAACAATTCGTTCATGGCCGCGCGGATGGTGCGACCGCTCATCAGTACGTCGTCGATCAGCACCAGGTGCTGGCCTTCGATCTCGAACGGCAGCGCCGAAGGGCGAACCTGCGGGTGCAGGCCGTTCTGGCTGAAATCGTCGCGGTAGAAAGAAACGTCCAGGGTGCCGAGGGGCTCATTGCTGCCCAGTTCCTTGAGCAGGGCCTGGGCCACCCAGACGCCGCCGGTACGAATACCGATGAAACGCGGGTCGCTGATGCCTCGTTTGACCAGATAGGCGTCAAGTCGGGTCGCCATCTGGCTGATCAGTTCGACGGGATTGGGCAGGCTCATGGTTGCTCCTTCTTGGGCCCGGGCCGGCTTGTGCGGGAAGTGGCTCGGGTTGTAGCTAAGAGAGACGCACAGCGGTTCTTCAGGATTCAAACAGTGCGGTGTTTTCGTCAAGCCAGCCTTGCAGCAGCAGGGCGGCAGCGATGGCGTCGACGGGGTTGTCGCGGTAACTGCCTTTCTGGCCGCCCCGGGCCAGGCGTTCGCCCTTGGCCTCGAAGGTGGTCAGGCGTTCATCGTGGGTATAAAAGGGCAGGTTGAAGCGGCCGTTCAGGCGCCGGGCGAACTTTTCCGCGCGGGCGCACATGTCACTGGGCGTGCCGTCCATGTTCAACGGCAGGCCGACCACCACGGCATCGGGTTTCCACTCTTTGATGAGGGCTTCGACCTGTTTCCAGTCGGGAATGCCGTTTTGCGCTTTCAGGGTGCACAGCTCGCGAGCCTGGCCGGTAACCACCTGGCCGACCGCAACGCCGATCTGTTTGGTGCCGTAGTCGAATCCGAGAATCAGCCGCAGGGCCATCAGGCGTGCCCCGCCTGGCTGGTCAGCAGGCTGAGGTTGACGCCCAGGTGTCTGGCGGCCGCTTCCAGACGAAGTTCGCTGCTGGTGTTGAACAGGATGTCGGCGTCATACGGGCAGTTCAGCCAGGCGTTCTGCGCCAGTTCGGCTTCAAGCTGCCCGGCTTCCCAACCGGCGTAACCGAGGGCGATCAGGCTTTTCGCCGGGCCGATGCCGTCAGCGATGGCGAACAGCACATCCTGGGACGTCGACAGCGACAACTCGCCTTCCAGATCAACGGTTGCCTGGAAGCTCAGCCCCTTGGGGTGCAGGACGAAGCCGCGATCGGTCTGCACCGGGCCGCCGATAAAGATCGGCACATGCTGGCAGAGTGCAGGCGGTTCGATTTCCGGGCGCAATTGCTCAAGGATATCGGCCAGGTTCAGCTCTTGCGGACGGTTGACCACCAGCCCCATGGCACCATTGGCCGTGTGCTCGACGATGTAGGTCAAGGTGTGCGCAAAGTTCGGGTCGGCCATGTGGGGCATGGCGATCAGGAATTGATGCTTGAGGTAGCTGGGAATGACGTTTTTCATGTGCGCTAGTGTGGCGTTCGGGGGGCGAACTGACAAGCTGGGGATGCCGCAAATTGGCTGTCGACACCGAACAAATGTGGGAGCGGGCTTGCTCGCGAAGGTGTTGTGTCAGTCGAGATCAATGTTGAATGAATGACTGCTTTCGCGAGCAAGCCCGCTCCCACAGGGGATTTGTGGCGGTCAGTTGCTGGAAAGTCGATCGCCGCGGGCAAATTTCCAGGTGCGGATAATTTCCAGTCGGTCGATATCCGACAAATCCCCGGTAAATGGTGCAAACGGCGCCGCCAGCCGGACGATCCGCTGTGCCGCCTGGTCCAGCAGCGGCTGGCCTGAAGATTCCAGCACCAGCACCTCATACAGCGAACCGTCACGATTGATCGACACCATCAAACGCAAATTGCCGTAGATCTGTTTGCGCCGCGCTTCGTCGGGGTAGTTGAGGTTGCCGATACGCTCGACTTTCTTGCGCCATTCGTCCTTGTACCAGGCGCCCTTGTCGCGCATGGTCGAGGCCGCGCTCAAGCGGTGAATACGCGGGCGCTTGGCGTATAGCTGTTGTTCGGCGGCCAGTTCCGCTTCGAGGCTGGCGATGTCGCTGGACAGTTGCTCGCTGTCGAACGTCGGCGCCTGGATCTGGGGTTTGACTTCGGTCTTGGGCTCCTCGGTCTTGGCCGGGGCTTTTTTCGGCTTTGGCGCCACGGTGGTCACGGCAGCCTTCGGCGGGGCTTCCTGCACTTCAGGCTTGGCGGCCGGCGGTGGCGTGACTTTCTGCACCTTGTTGTCCTGGAACGGCGCGACCTCGGTGGTCTTGGGAATCGCCTTTTTATCCAGGGTGCCGCTGCCTTGCTGATTCTCTTGCGCGAGGAAGTCGGCCTTTTCAGGCTTCTTTTCGCTTTTGAAGGTGGCGAGGGTGATTTCTAGGGTTTTGCTGATCTGCTTGGGCTCGACCACTGCGAATCCGACGCCCAGCAGCAAGGCCAGGTGGATCAGTGCCGCCAGAAACAGGGTAAAACCGAGGCGATCGGCCGGGCGCACGCCACGGTGGGCGAGTTCGGCAGGCAGATCGGACGGGAGGGTCATGGCACAAAAACCAACATCGCGTTTTTACGGGCCCGGCATGATAACGCAATGTTGGTTTTTAGCTTCAAGCTTCAAGCTGCAAGCGACAAGCTGTAGAGGGGCAGCTTCAAGCTTGCTGCTTGAGGCTTGCAGCTTGCAGCTGCTTCTCAATGGCATCCATGAGCATGCCGCCAATGTCGGTGCCGAACGCGTTATCAATCTCGCGAATGCAGGTCGGGCTGGTGACGTTGATCTCGGTCAGGTGTTCGCCGATCACGTCCAGGCCAACGAACAACAGGCCTTTTTCCCGCAGGGTCGGGCCGACTTGCGCGGCGATCCAGCGGTCCTTGTCGGTCAGCGGACGGGCTTCGCCACGGCCACCGGCAGCGAGGTTGCCACGGGTTTCACCCTGGGCCGGAATCCGTGCCAGGCAGTAATCGACAGGCTCGCCGTTGATCATCAGGATGCGCTTGTCGCCGTCCTTGATTGCCGGCAGGTAGGCCTGGCCCATGATCTGCTGGGCGCCGAGGGCGGTCAGGGTTTCGAGGATCACCGACAGGTTTGGATCGCCCGCGCGGTGACGGAAAATCGAAGTGCCGCCCATGCCGTCCAGCGGCTTGAGAATCACATCGCCATGTTTGGCGGCGAATTCACGCAGCACGTCGGCGCGGCGGCTGACCACGGTCGGCGGCGTGCACTGCGGGAACAGCGTGGCGAACAGTTTTTCGTTGCAGTCGCGCAGGCTTTGCGGCTTGTTGACCACCAGCACGCCAGCGCGCTCGGCCTGTTCCAGCAAATAAGTGGAGTAGACGAACTCCATGTCGAACGGCGGATCCTTGCGCATCAGGATCACGTCCAGGTCGCTCAGCAACGCGTCGCTTTCGGCGCCCAGTTCGAACCATTTTTCCGGATTGGCGAACACCTGCAGCGGACGCATCCGGGCCCGGGCCTGGCCCTCACCTTGATACAGGTCGCGCTGTTCCATATAGAACAATTCCCAGCCACGCTTCTGCGCGGCCAGCAGCATGGCCAGCGAGCTATCCTTTTTATAGGAAATGCTGGCGATAGGGTCCATGACAATCCCGACGCGAACGCTCATTGGGTTTTCCTCGAAAATTGGGTGGCCTGTGTCTATCTGTAGGAGCGAGCTCGCTCGCGATAAACCTGAGAACCCCACGGGGTGTCAGGCTTTGCGTGTCATCGTTGACGATCATCGCGAGCAAGCTCGCTCCTACAAAAGATCAGCGTATAAAAGTGGCGTCAGAGTGGCGCTGAGTGTGTTCCCGGTCAAGGAAAAACCATCGCCCCGGTCGGCCGATAGATTGGTTCTGGAGACTGTGCTAAAAAGGCTGCCATGCCGTGCTGGCCCTTGAGTATCAAGGGTTTCGAGCCGCCAATTACCCGTAAGCGGACAATTTGATTCGTAAAGGCGACGCAGAGCATCTTATGGAACAGCACCCCAGCGCCTTGAAAGTCATGGTGATCGACGATTCGAAGACGATTCGTCGCACTGCCGAAACGCTGCTCAAGAACGTCGGGTGCGAGGTCATTACGGCCATTGACGGCTTCGATGCCCTGGCCAAGATTGCCGACAACCACCCCGGCATCATCTTTGTCGACATCATGATGCCGCGCCTGGATGGTTATCAGACCTGCGCCTTGATCAAGAACAACAGCGCGTTCAAGTCCACGCCAGTGATTATGCTGTCATCCAAGGACGGGCTGTTCGACAAGGCCAAGGGGCGTATCGTCGGCTCCGACCAGTTTTTGACCAAGCCTTTCAGCAAGGAAGAATTGCTTGATGCGATCCAGGCCCATGTGCCTGGCTTCGCCGCCGTTTTGCCGCAGTAGGACACGCACAGTGACGCTCGGCCATCGGGCCCGGCGCCGACAAGAAATGGGGAAGACCATGGCACGTATTCTGATCGTCGATGATTCGCCGACCGAAATGTACAAACTGACTGGCATGCTGGAAAAGCACGGTCATGAAGTGTTGAAAGCCGAAAACGGCGCCGACGGCGTGGCCCTGGCCCGCCAGGAAAAGCCCGACGCGGTGCTGATGGACATCGTCATGCCTGGCCTCAACGGCTTCCAGGCGACCCGCCAACTGACCAAGGACCCGGAAACCGGGCACATCCCGGTGATCATCATCACCACCAAGGATCAGGAAACCGACAAGGTCTGGGGCACTCGCCAGGGCGCCAGGGACTACCTGACCAAACCGGTCGATGAAGACACCCTGATCAAAACCCTGAACAACGTGCTGGCCGGTTGATCGTCAGGCCATGAACGAAGCGCTGACGGCTTTCGAACTGCTGCTGCAAATCGACCAGCGCTGTCGTTTGCTGGCGGCGGACTTGCCGTCCCAGCCGGCCCGGCGGGACAGCTGGAGCGGCATCGGTTTTCGCCTGGGCGAGCACTGGTACGTCGCGCCCATGAGCGAAGTCAGCGAAGTCTTGCACGAGCCGCGCTTTACCCAGCTACCGGGGGTCAAACCCTGGGTCAAGGGTGTCGCCAACCTGCGCGGGCGTTTGCTGCCGGTCATGGATTTGTGCGGCTTCTTCGGGCACGAGCTTTCGGCGGTGCGCCGACAGCGGCGGGTTTTGGTGGTGGAACATGAAGAGGTGTTTGCCGGGTTGCTGGTCGATGAAGTCTTCGGCCTCCAGCACTTTGCCCAGGACAGCCTGGAGCCGGTGTCGGCAGACGAGTTGAAGGGGGCGATGGCGGCGTTCGTCAAAGGCCGGTTTCAACGTGAGCAGTGCTGGCAGGTGTTCAGCCCGTTTGCGTTGACGCAGTCCCAGGGATTCATGAACGTCGCGGTTTAACCGGAACAACACAGATCCAATGTGGGAGCGGGCTTGCTCGCGAAGGCGGTAGATCAGCCAATATCAATGTTGAATGGACTGCCGCCTTCGCGAGCAAGCCCGCTCCCACAGGGTTCCGGACAGGCCCGGAAATGGGTAAACAGGCGAGGACCGATGATAAAAGCAAAAGCAGGCAAGCCAGTCGAAGGGTCGCGCAGCCGGTCGCAGATTATCGTGCTGTTCATCGCGCTGATCGTCTTCATCATGCTGCTGTTCGCCAACTTCGCGTACCTCAACACCCAGGCGATCTACGACAAACAGTACATCGGCCACGCCGGCGAACTGCGCGTGCTGTCCCAGCGTATCGCCAAGAACGCCACCGAAGCCGCCGCCGGCAAGGCTGCCGCGTTCAAATTGCTCAGCGATGCGCGCAACGATTTTGCCCAGCGCTGGGGTTATCTGAAGAAGGGCGACCCGGCCACCGGTCTGCCGCCGGCCCCCGCCACCGTGCGTCCAGAGATGCGTGCGGTGCAACAGGACTGGGAACGCCTGCTGAAAAACACCGATGCGATTCTTTCCAGCGAGCAAACCGTACTGTCGCTGCATCAGGTCGCCGCGACCCTGGCCGAAACCGTGCCGCAATTGCAGGTCGAGTACGAAAAAGTCGTCGAGATCCTCCTGCAACGGGGCGCCCCGGCGGCCCAGGTGGCGATGGCCCAGCGCCAGTCGCTGCTGGCCGAGCGGATCCTCGGCGCGGTCAACACGGTATTGGCCGGCGACGAAAATTCACAGCAGGCCGCCGATGCGTTCGGACGTGACGCGACGCAGTTCGGCAAGGTGCTCAATGGCATGCTCCAGGGCGACCCGGCGCTCAAGGTCAGCCAGGTCGAAGACCGCGACGCCCGTGCGCGACTCGCGGACATCGCCGAATTGTTCGAGTTCGTCTCGGGCTCGGTGGACGAAATCCTCGAAACCTCGCCGGAGCTGTTCAAGGTCCGCGAATCGGCCTCGAACATTTTCAGTCTGTCGCAAACCCTGCTCGACGAAGCCTCTCACCTGGCCAGCGGTTTCGAAACCATGGTCGGTGGACGCACCACCGACACCATTGGCGGTTATGTACTGGGCTTGCTGGCGCTGGCTTCGATCATCCTGATCGGCATGGTAATGGTGCGCGAAACCAATCGTCAGCTGCGGGAAACCGCCGAGAAAAACGAGCGTAACCAGAACGCGATCATGCGCTTGCTCGACGAGATCGAAGACCTGGCCGACGGCGACCTCACGGTGACTGCCTCGGTGACAGAAGACTTTACCGGCACCATCGCCGACTCGATCAATTACTCCGTCGACCAGTTGCGCGATCTGGTCGCGACCATCAACCTCACTGCCGGCCAGGTCGCCGCCGCCGTGCAGGAAACCCAGGCCACCGCCATGCACCTGGCCCAGGCCTCGGAGCATCAGGCCCAGCAGATTTCCGAAGCGTCCATGGCGATCAACGACATGGCCGAGTCCATCGACCAGGTGTCGGCCAATGCCGCTGAATCTTCGGCGGTTGCCGAACGCTCGGTGGAAATCGCCAACAAGGGCAACGAGGTGGTGCACAACACCATCCACGGCATGGACAACATTCGCGAGCAGATCCAGGACACCGCCAAGCGCATCAAGCGCTTGGGCGAGTCCTCCCAGGAAATCGGCGACATTGTCAGCCTGATCGATGACATTGCCGACCAGACCAACATCCTCGCCCTCAACGCGGCCATCCAGGCCTCCATGGCCGGTGACGCCGGTCGCGGTTTTGCCGTGGTCGCCGATGAAGTGCAGCGGCTGGCCGAGCGTTCATCCGCCGCCACCCGGCAGATCGAAACCCTGGTGCGGGCGATCCAGACCGACACCAACGAAGCGGTCATCTCCATGGAGCAGACTACGACCGAGGTGGTGCGTGGCGCCCGTCTGGCGCAGGATGCCGGTGTGGCCCTGGAGGAAATCGAGGGTGTGTCGAAGACGCTCGCGGCGCTGATCCAGAGCATCTCCAATGCCGCGCAACAACAGACGTCGTCGGCCGGTCAGATTTCCCTGACGATGAACGTGATCCAGCAGATCACCTCGCAGACGTCGTCGGGTTCCACCGCCACGGCCGACAGCATCGGCAACCTGGCGAAAATGGCCAGTCAGCTGCGTCGTTCGGTGTCCGGTTTCACCTTGCCGGATGCCAAGGCACAGGTTGTGGATAAAGCTTGAACCGCCCATGGGTATCTGAATTGTGATTGGAGTGGTTATGGGTGATCGGCACGACTACGTGGCCCTCGAGTGGGTCAAGGGCGAGATTGCCGAAACGCTGAAACAGGCTCATCACGCGATCGAAAACCTGCTCGATGACCCGCAGGCGACGCAGGCGCTGGATGAATGCCTGGCGTGCATCCATCAGGTCCACGGCAGTTTGCAGATGGTCGAGTTCTATGGCGCGGCGTTGCTCGCCGAAGAAATGGAACAACTGGCCGTGGCCTTGCAGGGCAACCGTGTCAGCCATCGCGACGAGGCGTTGCACCTGTTGATGCAGGCCCTCGGGCAATTGCCGATCTACCTTGACCGGGTGCAAGGTGCGCGCCGCGATTTGCCACTGGTGGTGTTGCCCCTGATCAACGACCTGCGCAGCGCCCGTGGCGAAAGCCTGCTGTCGGAAACCAGCCTGTTCAGCCCGCAATTGCTCGAGTTGCCAGCGTTGGGTGCAGAAACGCTGGCGCAGCTGGAACCGGACGAATTACCCAATGTGCTGCGCAAGTTGCGGCAGATGCTGCAAATGGCGCTGGTCGGCTTCCTGCGTGAACAGGACAGCGACACCAATCTCGATTACCTGGCCAAGGTCTTCGCCCGCCTCGAAGCACTGTGCGGCAACGCCCCCCTGAGCCCGTTGTGGCAAGTGGCTTCGGCCCTGGTCGAAGGCATGCAGGGCGGTGCGATTGCCAACAGCCCGGCCTTGCGCAGCCTGTTCCGGGATGCCGACAAGGAACTCAAGCGCCTGCTCGAAGAAGGCATGCGCGGCATCAATCAACCGGCACCGCCGGAGCTGCTCAAGAGTTTGCTCTTCTATATTGCCAAGGCCGAACATCCCACCGGGCAGATGCTGACCATGAAAGAACGCTACTCACTGGACGACGCGCTGCCCGACAGCGCGATGGTCGATGAAGAACGCGCGCGGCTGGCCGGTCCCGACCGTGACGCCATGCGCTCGGTGCTGGCAGCGCTGTGCGAAGAGCTGGTGCGGGTCAAGGAGCGCCTGGATCTGTTCGTGCGCAGTGACCGCCAGCACACCTCTGACCTCGACAGCTTGCTGGCGCCGCTGCGGCAAATTGCCGACACCCTGGCGGTCCTGGGCTTCGGCCAGCCGCGCAAGGTGATCATCGATCAATTGGCCGTGGTGCTCAGCCTCGCTCAGGGCCAGCGAGAACCCAACGATGCGATCCTCATGGACGTTGCCGGGGCCTTGCTGTACGTCGAAGCGACGCTGGCCGGCATGGTCGGTACCGTGGAGCCGGAGAGCCAGGATGACAACCGCCTGCCGACCACCGACCTGACGCAGATCCATCAGATCGTGATCAAGGAGGCCCGCATCTGTTTGCAGCAGGCCAAGGACATGATCGTCGACTACATCGACGCCGATTGGGACCGCCAGCATTTGCAGGCGCTGCCGGCCTTGCTGACCCAGGTGCGCGGCGCGCTGGCGATGATTCCGTTGAGCCGGGCGGCGAGCCTGGTCGAAACCTGCAATCACTTTATCCGCGAGCACCTGCTGCTCGAGCCGGGTCAACCGGGCTGGCAGGAGCTGGACAGCCTGGCCGACGTGATCAGCAGTATCGAGTACTACCTCGAGCGCCTTAGTGATGACCCGCAAGCGCAGGGTGAAAACCTGCTCGATGTCGCGGAAAACAGCCTGGCGAGCCTCGGGTTTTTCCCCAGTGAGCAGCATGTGCCAGTGCTTGATGAGGTGCTCAGCCCGAGCGAAGCGCAGGTCATGCAGATGATGCAGGAACTGGATGATCCGCAGATCGTCCAGACCCTGGCCGATGTGCTCGCCAGCCCGGTCTCGAGCCTGAACCCGCCGGCCCTGAACACCCCGGGCAGCCTGCTGCCGCCGCCCGCCGGCGAAGAGCCGGTGGACGAGGAACTGCGCGAAGTGTTCCTCGAGGAAACCGACGAAGTCCTGGAAATCCTGCGCGAGTACTTGCCGCGCTGGTCGGTCAACCCCGACAACCGCTCGGCCCTGAGCGAACTGCGCCGCGCCTTCCACACCCTCAAGGGCAGCGGCCGCATGGTGCGCGCCCTAGTGCTGGGGGAGCTGGCCTGGGCCGTGGAAAACCTGCTCAACCGCGTACTGGAGGACAGCGTGGAGCCAGGCGCTACGGTCCAGCAATTGGTCGGCGATGTGCTGCATCTGCTGCCGGAACTGGTGGCTGAATACGCCGCCAATGCCCAGCGTCAGCGCAACGATGTCGACCAGTTGGCCGCCCGTGCCCATGCCCTGGCCAAGGGCGATGAACCGGTGTCCGATGAGGATACGCAAGACGTCGCGGCCCTCGACCCGTTGTTGCTGGAGATCTTCCGCAAAGAAGCCGAAACGCACCTCGGCACGCTGGACCGCTTCCTTGATCAGGCCGCCGAACATGTGCCGTTGCAGGCCAGCGACGAGTTGCAGCGCGCCTTGCACACCCTCAAGGGCAGTGCCTCCATGGCCGGTGTCTTGCCGATTGCCGAGCTGGCCGCACCGCTGGATCAACTGGCCCGGGAATACAAGGCGCACCTGATTGCGCTGGATCTGGATGAAGTCGAACTGTTGCTGGAAGCGGGGGGGCTGTTTCGCCTCGGCTTGCGTCAGCTCAAGCGCGATCCGCTGGCGCAAATTCCCGGTGCCCTGCATTTGATTGAGCGAGCCAGGGCACTGCAGGCCGAGCGTCTGGAATCCCTCCTGAGCACACCGAATACCGGGCTGCGGATCAAGCGCGATCCGCAGTTGATCAACAACTTCCTCGCCCAGGGCATGGACATCCTGCTGGACGCTGAAAGCCTGTTGCAGCGTTGGCAGCAACACCCCGGCGAACGTCAGGAACTCAGCGCGCTGCTGGACGAGTTGACCACCCTCGGCGAAGGCGCCCATCTGGCCGACCTGCATCCGGTGGATGAGCTGTGCGAAGCGTTGCTCGACCTGTACGGTGCCGTGGAAGAAAGCAGCCTGGCGGTCAGCGAGCGGTTTTTCCATGAGGCACAGAATGCCCACGAAGCGCTGATCAACATGCTCGATGAACTGGCCGCCGGCCAGGAAGTCAGCCCGCAACCGCAACGGATCAGGGCCTTGCGCGAACTGCTCGACGAGAGCCTTGATCCGTCGGCCATGGGCCTGATCCGCAGTGATGGCAGCCGCACCCTGAACATCCGCGAATTGGGGGCTGCCACCGAGGAACTTGAACGTACGCTACCCCCTGCCCCTGTAGGAGCGAGCTCGCTCGCGATGGACTCAAATGCGCCGCGCTTATCCAATGACAACGCGTCATCGTTAACGCCCATCGCGAGCGAGCTCGCTCCTACAGGAGAGGGGCGCGAACTGGACGATGAAATCGTTGCGATCTTCCTTGAAGAAGCGGTGGATATCCTCGAAAGCGCCGGCCAGGCCTTGCAGCGCTGGTTGCGCGACTCGGACAACGCCGCGCCGCTGTCGTCCCTGCACCGGGATTTGCACACCCTCAAAGGCGGCGCGCGCATGGCCGAGGTCGGGCCGGTCGGCGATCTGGCCCATGAACTGGAAAGCCTTTACGAAGGTCTGGTGGATCGTCGCTACGCCTACAGCGAGTCATTGGCGGTGCTGTTGCAGCAGAGCCATGACCGCTTGGCGCAGTACCTTGACCAGTTACAGCACAACCAGCCCCTGGACGATTGCGCTGAGCTGATCGAGGCCATTCGCGCCTACCGGCAGGGCCACTCGGGCGCCGCCGAGGTCAGCGAACTGGCGGCCACTAATGACTCGGCCGCCCATGATCCGGAGTTGCTGGAGATCTTCCTCGAGGAAGGTTTCGACATCATCGAAAGCTCCGGGGCGGCGCTGGAGCGCTGGCAGGCCCAGCCTTCGAATCGCCAGGAAGTGGAAACCCTGCTGCGCGACCTGCACACCCTCAAGGGTGGCGCGCGCATGGTGGAAATCGCCGCGATTGGCGATCTGGCCCATGAGCTGGAGTTCCTCTACGAAGGCCTGTCCACTGGCGTGCTGCAACCGACGGCGCCGTTGTTCGCGCTGTTGCAGCGCAGCCATGACCGTCTGGCGCAGATGCTCGACGCGGCCCGCGCCGGTGAGCCGATGCCGCCGGCCGACCGCCTGATCGATGCGATCAAGAACTTCAGTCACCCGGTCGTGCCTGAAGCGCCCGCGCCGGTTGCGCCGCCAGCCACGCCCAAGGCCGAGCCGCTGGCACCGCCGCCCGATGCCGGCGCCGACATGGTCAAGGTCTCGGCGGAGCTGCTCGACGATCTGGTCAACCTGGCCGGTGAAACATCGATCTTCCGTGGCCGGATCGAACAGCAGGTCAACGATGCACACATTGCTCTGAGCGAGATGGAAACCACCATCGAACGGATGCGCGACCAGTTGCGCCGACTCGATACCGAAACCCAGGGGCGGATCCTCAGTCGCCAGCAAGTCGACGCCGAACGCCTGGGCTACGAAGAATTCGACCCACTGGAAATGGACCGCCATTCACAGTTGCAGCAACTGTCCCGGGCGCTGTTCGAATCGGCCTCCGACTTGCTCGACCTCAAGGAAACCCTCGAGCGACGCAATCAGGATACGGAAAACCTGCTGCAACAGCAGGGCCGCATCAACACCGAACTGCAGGAAGGCCTGATGCGCACGCGCATGGTGCCGTTCGAGCGCATGCTCCCGCGTTTGCAGCGCATCGTCCGCCAGGTGTCCAGCGAGCTGGGCAAGGACGTGGATTTCATCGTCGATAACGCCGAAGGTGAAATGGATCGCAACGTCCTCGAACGCATGGCCGCGCCACTGGAACACATGCTGCGCAACGCCGTCGACCACGGCCTGGAGTCCGTCGAAGCGCGGCTGGCGGCGGGGAAACCGGCCAAGGGCAAGATCACCCTCGATCTGTTGCGCGAAGGTGGCGACATCATTTTTGACATTCGCGACGACGGCGCCGGTGTGCCGCTGGACGCGGTGCGGCGCAAGGCGATCAAGCGCGGCCTGCTCGCCCCGGACAGCGTCATCAGTGATCACGATGTGTTGCAGTTCATCCTGCAACCGGGGTTCTCCACCGCCGAGAAAATCACCCAGATCTCCGGGCGCGGCGTCGGCATGGACGTGGTGCACGAAGAGGTGCGGCAACTGGGCGGCACCATGAGCATCGACTCGGTGCCCGGGCAGGGCGTGCATTTTCGCATTCGCCTGCCGTTTACCGTATCGGTCAACCGGGCGCTGATGGTGCAGTGCGGTGAAGACCAGTATGCGATCCCGCTCAATACCATCGACGGCATCGTTCGTGTCCTGCCCAATGAGCTTGAAGGCTATTTCCGTTTCGATGCGCCGACCTACGAATACGCCGGGCAACGTTACGAGCTGTGCTATCTGGGCGAGCTGCTGAAAACCAGCCCGCGTCCGAAACTGTTGGGCCAGAGCCTGCCATTGCCGGTGTTGCTGGTGCAGTGCAACGAACGGCACATCGCGGTGCTGGTGGACGCCATGGCCGGCACTCGCGAAATCGTGGTCAAGAGCCTGGGGCCGCAGTTTGCGGCGGTGCAAGGGGTGTCCGGGGCGACGATTCTCGGGGATGGCCGGGTGGTGCTGATTCTGGATTTGCTGGCGCCGATCCGCGCCATGCAAGCCCGTGTACCCCAGCGTCCGGCGGGGCAGGAGGTCGAGGTCGAACCGCATCGGCCGTTGCTGGTGATGGTGGTCGACGACTCGGTCACCGTACGCAAGGTCACCAGCCGCTTGCTCGAACGCCACGGCATGAACGTGCTAACCGCCAAGGACGGGGTCGATGCCATGCTGCTGCTTGAAGAGCACATGCCCGACCTGATGCTGCTGGACATCGAGATGCCGCGCATGGACGGCTTCGAAGTCGCGACGCAAGTGCGCAACGACGAACGCCTGCAACACCTGCCAATCATCATGATCACCTCCCGCACCGGGCAGAAGCACCGCGACCGCGCCATGGCCATCGGCGTCAACGACTACCTTGGCAAGCCGTACCAGGAATCGGTGCTGCTCGAAAGCATCGCCTTGTGGAGCAAGACCCATGCTTGAGCACCGCACCAGCAACCTCACCGGCCTGCTGCTGCCGTTGGCCGACCGCAACCTGATCCTGCCCAACGTCGCCGTGGCCGAGCTGATCGATTACCAGCAACCGGGGACCTTCGACCTCGACACACCGCCGTGGTACCTGGGCCTGGTGACGTGGCGCGAACGGCAGATACCACTGCTGAGTTTCGAGTCGGCATGCGGGCAGAAAACTGTCATTGGCGAGCGTGCGCGGATCGTCATTCTCAATACCCTTGGCGGGCGCCCCGAGCTGAAATTCATCGCACTGCTGGTGCAGGGGATTCCGCGCTCCTGCAAACTCGATAGTCAGTTGAGTTATGTGGACGTGCCGTTGTGTACGCTGGAACAGGCGGCGGTGCAGGTGGGGGAGCAGGTGGCGAAAGTGCCGGATCTGTTGGCGCTGGAGGCGTTGCTGGTGGATGCCGGGTTGGTCGACTGATTGCGGTTTTTGTGTTGATTGTGCTGGCCTCTTCGCGAGCAAGCCCGCTCCCACACTGGATTTGTGTTCGCCGCGGATCCAGTGTGGGAGCGGGCTTGCTCGCGAAGGCGCCAGTCCAAACAACCATTACTCCAAGCGTAACGATCCGCCACTCTGCTTGATTGATGCCCCCACCCAACACTCCTAAGGTGACCCCACGACAGCGAACCCGTGGAGTGGTCATGACAACAACAATATCCCCCGACTCGCGATGGACGCGGCGGCGCAGCGAAAAGCAGCGGCGCCTCGAGCTGGTGCGAGGTCTTGCCGACGGTGTGGTGTTGCCCACCGACAACATCGTCGCAGCGCTGGAAGCGTTGATCCTGCCCGGCGACCGCGTGGTGCTCGAAGGCAACAACCAGAAGCAGGCGGATTTCCTCTCGCGCTCCCTGGCCAAGGCCGACCCCGCGAAGCTGCATGACCTGCACATGATCATGCCCAGCGTCGGGCGCGCCGAGCACCTGGACCTGTTCGAACGCGGCATCGCCCGCAAGCTCGACTTCTCCTTTGCCGGCACTCAAAGCCTGCGCATCAGCCAGTTGCTCGAAGACGGCCTGCTGGAAATCGGCGCGATCCACACCTACATCGAACTCTACGCACGGCTGGTGGTGGACCTGATTCCCAACGTCGTACTCTCGGCCGGGTTCATGGCCGACCGCGCCGGCAACATCTACACCGGACCGAGCACCGAAGACACCCCGGCACTGATCGAACCGGCAGCCTTCAGCGACGGTATCGTCATCGTCCAGGTCAACCAGTTGGTGGACGACGTCAGCGACTTGCCGCGGGTGGACATCCCGGCGTCCTGGGTCGACTTCGTGGTGGTGGCCGACAAGCCGTTCTACATCGAACCGCTGTTCACCCGCGACCCACGGCACATCAAGCCTGTGCACGTGCTGATGGCGATGATGGCGATCCGCGGCATCTACGAAAAACACAACGTGCAATCCCTCAACCATGGCATCGGTTTCAACACCGCGGCCATCGAACTGATCCTGCCGACCTACGGCGAATCCCTTGGCCTCAAAGGCAAGATCTGCCGCAACTGGACGCTCAACCCGCACCCGACGCTGATTCCGGCGATTGAAAGTGGCTGGGTCGAAAGCGTGCATTGCTTTGGCACCGAGCTGGGGATGGAAAACTACATTGCGGCGCGCCCGGATGTGTTCTTTACCGGGCGCGACGGTTCCCTGCGTTCGAACCGGATGTTCAGCCAACTGGCCGGGCAATACGCCGTGGACCTGTTCATCGGCGCGACGTTGCAGGTCGATGGCGACGGTCATTCTTCCACCGTGACTCGCGGGCGCCTGGCCGGTTTCGGCGGGGCACCGAACATGGGCCACGACCCGCGCGGGCGTCGTCACGGTACCCCGGCCTGGCTCGACATGCGCAACACCGATGTGGCCGAACCGATGCTCGAGCGCGGCAAGAAACTCGTGGTGCAGATGGTCGAGACCTTCCAGGAGGGCGGCAAACCGACTTTCGTTGAAACCCTCGATGCGGTCGATGTGGCGAAGAAAAGCGGCATGCCGCTGGCGCCGATCATGGTTTACGGCGACGACGTGACCCACCTGCTGACTGAAGAAGGCATCGCCTATCTGTACAAGGCGCGCTCGCTGGAAGAACGTCAGGCGATGATCGCCGCCGTCGCCGGGGTGACCGCCATCGGCCTGCGCCACAACCCCAAAGACACCGCACGCATGCGCCGCGAGGGCTTGATCGCCTTGCCAGAAGATCTCGGCATTCGCCGCACCGACGCTACCCGCGAGCTGCTCGCGGCGAAAAGCGTGGCCGATCTGGTGGAGTGGTCCGGTGGCCTCTACAACCCGCCCGCCAAGTTCAGGAGCTGGTAATGCACGCACTCAACCTGCAACCGAAAACCCTGAGCCTGGCCGAGCGGCTGGCGGACCTGGCGGTGGACGCGCTGATCGACGAGGCTGATCTGTCGCCGAAACCGGCACTGGTCGACCGTCGCGGCAATGGCGCCCACACCGATTTGCACCTGGGGCTGATGCACGCTTCGGCGCTGTCCCTGTGGCCAGCCTTCAGGGCGATGGCCGATGCCGCGATTGCGTTTGGCGAAATCGGCCTACCCCTGCGCGAGGCTGTCGGCCGGATCGGTCGTGAAGGCGAGCAAGCGATGCTCGACACCACGGGCGGCGTGAATACTCATCGCGGGGCGATCTGGGCCTTGGGCCTGTTGGTGACGGCCGCTGCGCTGGAACCTGAATCCACGGCTGCAAGCAGCGTATCGATTCGTGCGGCGCGCCTGGCTCTGCTCGACGACCGTTACGCACCGCGCCCACTCAGCCACGGCGCTCAAGTCGCCCAACGCTACGGCGCACGAGGCGCCCGTGAGGAGGCGCAACTCGGTTTTCCGGCAGTGACCCAACGTGCTCTGCCGCAACTCTTGCGCAGTCGTGCAGCCGGTCATGGCGAGCAGAACGCCCGGCTCGATGCGCTGCTGGCGATCATGACGAATCTGGCCGACACCTGCGTGCTGTACCGCGCTGGAGAACAAGGTCTGCAAACCATGCAACTCGGCGCCCAAGCAGTGCTCGATGCCGGGGGCAGTTCCAGCCTCGCCGGACGTCGCCGTCTGCATGAGCTGGATCAACAACTCATCGCGTTGAATGCCTCGCCCGGCGGCGCTGCGGACTTGCTCGCAGCCTGCCTGTTCATCGACCGTATCGCGTCGGGCGACAGCCTCAAACAGGGAGCTTTCTGATGGAAACCTTATCCTTTGAATTCCCCGCCGGGCAGCCGCCACGCGGTCGTACCCTGGTGGGCTGTGTCGGCTCGGGTGATCTGGAAGTGCTGATCGAACCGGGTCAGGCCGGCAAGCTGACAATCAACGTGCAGACCTCGGTCAATGGCAGTGAACAACGCTGGCAGCATCTGTTCGCACGGATGTTCGACGGCCAGACGCCACCGGCGATGGATATCGACATTCACGATTTCGGCGCGACCCCCGGCGTGGTGCGTCTGCGTCTGGAACAGGGCTTCGAGGAGATCAGCCATGACTGACAGCACATCGCTGCTCAACAAGCACAGCTTCGTCGAACTCGGTGCGCGGCAACGGGCCAGGGCCCTGCTCGACGCGGGCACCTTTCGCGAATTGCTCGATCCGTTCCAGCGCGTCATGTCGCCATGGTTGTCGCGCCAGGGTGTGGTGCCCCAGGCCGACGACGGAGTTGTTATCGCCAAGGGCAATCTCGATGGTTTGCCGGTGGTGATCGCGGCCATCGAAGGTGCGTTCCAGGGTGGCAGCCTCGGTGAAGTCGGCGGGGCAAAAATCGCCGGCGCACTGGAACTGGCCGCTGAAGACAACCGCAACGGTATCCCGACCCGCGCCGTGCTGCTGCTGGAAACCGGCGGCGTGCGCTTGCAGGAAGCCAACCTCGGTCTGGCGGCGATTGCTGACATTCACGCGGCGCTTGTCGACTTGCAGCAGTACCAGCCCGTGGTCGGTGTCGTGGCGGGCAGCGTCGGTTGTTTTGGCGGCATGTCGATTGCCGCAGGGTTGTGCAGCTATCTGCTGGTGACCCAGGAAGCACGGCTGGGCCTGAACGGTCCGCAGGTGATTGAACAAGAGGCCGGGCTTGAAGAGTACGACTCTCGCGACCGGCCCTTTATCTGGAGCCTGACCGGTGGCGAGCAGCGTTTCGCCAGTGGCCTGGTGGATCGCTATGTTGCCGACGACGTGGCGCAGATTCGCCAGCAAGTCAGCGAGTTGCTTGAGCAAGGTTTGCCAGCGCAACCGCGCAGCCGTCAGGCCGAGTTGTTCCTGCAGCGGTTGGCGCGACTGGACGCCGAACCGCAAATCGAGCCGTCCGTGGTTCGCGATCTGTACCAAGGAGAACGCCCATGAGCTCGTATTCCCTGCGTGGTTTGAACTGGTTCAACGCGTTGAGTGCCGGTGCAAACGCGGTCGAAGGCTTGCCGGCTTCGCTGAAGGTCGCGGACGGTGTGCTGGGCGATCAGCCGGTGCGTTTCATCGCGGTGGTGGCCGACCCGGAAAACCGCTTCGTCCGTGCACGCAATGGCGAAGTTGGCTTGCTCGAAGGCTGGGGCCTGGCCGAGGCCGTGGATGAAGTTATCGCCGCCGACCAGAACAAGACGCAAAAACGCGCCCTGATCGCCATCGTCGACGTGCCTAGCCAGGCTTACGGTCGACGCGAGGAAGCGCTCGGCATTCATCAGGCGCTGGCCGCAGCGGCGGGCAGTTACGCCCGTGCCCGTCTGGCCGGCCATGCAGTGATCGGTTTGCTGGTGGGCAAGGCGATGTCCGGGGCGTTTCTGGCCCACGGCTATCAGGCCAATCGCTTGATCGCCCTGCGCGATCCGGGGGTGATGGTGCATGCCATGGGCAAGGCGTCGGCGGCGCGGGTGACCTTGCGCAGTGTCGAAGAGCTCGAAGCCTTCGCCGCCAGCGTGCCGCCGATGGCTTATGACATCGACAGCTATGCCAGCCTCGGGCTGCTGTGGGAAACCTTGTCGGTGGAACAGATCGAGCAGCCGGCTGCGGCGGATCTGGCACGGGTGATCGAGTGCCTGCATCAGGCGATTGGCGATGTGGCCGCCGGTGGTCGTGATCTGAGTGGTCGCCTGGGTGCGAGCAATCGTGCAGCGTCGAGCAAGGTTCGCCAATTGCTGAGGGCGCAGTGGTGAATACGCTCCTGGCTCACGACTTGCTGTGGGGCATGACCCCGCAGCAATTGCCTGCGGATGCGCCTTCGTGGGTGATCGAGTCGATCAGTGCCGGGCAGCCGGTGGTGGTCCGTCGTGCCTTGTGCGCGGCGGGACAGGTGGCAGTGGGCGTGCGTGGGCCGCTGCGTGAACAGCGCTTTGCGACACGGATGGAAGTCGCCGTCATCACGCGGCGGGTGCGGCCGGAAGAACTCTGCCATGTTCAAGGCCTGCGTGACTTCCCGGCGCTGCGTGCCTTGGCACAACTGCGCTCGCACCTTGATGAGAGTGGCTGGGTTTGGGGTGTCAGCGGCAGCGCCGGATTCGAGTTGGCCAGCGGATTTGCCGCATTGCACAAGGGCAGCGATCTCGACCTGATTCTGCGTACACCATGTTCATTGACCCGCATCGAAGCGCAAGCCTTGGTCGCTGTGCTCGATACTGCCGAGTGCCGCGTGGACATGCAGTTGCAGACGCCATTTGGCGCCGTCGCCCTGCGCGAGTGGGCCGGTGCTTCGTCGCGGGTTCTGTTGAAAAATGCCACTCAAGCCAGTCTGGTGACTGACCCGTGGAACCCGCAGGAGCAGGCAGCGTGAGCAGCTTGCTGGTGTTCCCCGGTCAGGGCGCGCAGCAGCCGGGTATGCTCCAGCGTTTGCCTCGGGAAACCCTGAACGAGGCAAGTAGCGTGCTCGGTGAAGATGTATTGCTGCTGGATTCCGCCAAAGCACTGCAGTCGACGAGGGCAGTGCAGCTTTGCCTGCTGATCGCTGGCGTTGCCGCTTCACGCCAATTGGCGATGACGCCGGATTACGTGGCCGGTTTGTCCATTGGTGCCTACCCGGCCGCGGTGGTGGCCGGTGCCTTGAGTTTCAGCGATGCGTTGCATCTGGTCAGCCTGCGCGGTGAGCTGATGCAGCAGGCTTATCCACAGGGCTACGGCATGACCGCGATCATCGGTCTGGACCTGGCCACGGTTGAGGCACTGCTGGCCCGGGTGCATAGCGCAGAAACGCCGGTTTATCTAGCCAATATCAACGCCGATAACCAAGTAGTGATTGCCGGCAGCGATGCGGCGATGCAAGCGGTGACCGAATTGGCGAAAGGTTACGGAGCTGGCTTGGCCAAGCGTCTGGCAGTCAGCGTGCCGTCCCATTGCCCATTGCTTGAGGCCCCCGCGCAACGACTAGCCGAAGCCTTCGCCAAAGTGCCGCTGCACACACCGAAGTTGGGTTACCTGAGCGGCAGTCGTGCGCGTCCGCTGATCAAGCCCGAAGCCCTGCGTGACGACCTGGCTTTCAACATGTGCCGCATCGTCGATTGGCGCGGCACAGTACAAAGCGCCTACGAGCGCGGCGTGCGTCTACAGATCGAACTGCCGCCCGGTGCGGTGCTGACCGGGCTGGCGCGCCGGGTGTTCGAGCAAGGCACCGTGATTGCCTTCGACGGTGCGCGGCTCGATACCCTGCAGGCGCTGATGCGAGAGGAGGGTAGCCGCCACTCCTAAAACTCAGGCTTCGAACAACAAAAACAACATTCGAAATGCACTTTGAGGACTACAACAATGATTATTTACGGTGTGGCGCTGTTGGCGATCTGTACGCTGGCAGGGGTGATCATGGGTGACATGCTCGGTGTGTTGCTGGGTGTGAAGTCAAACGTCGGCGGTGTCGGGATCGCGATGATCCTGCTGATTTGCGCACGGTTGTGGATGCACAGGCATGGCGGCATGACCAGGGAGTGCGAGATGGGCGTCGGCTTCTGGGGCGCCATGTACATTCCAGTGGTGGTCGCGATGGCGGCGCAACAAAACGTGGTCACGGCGCTACACGGTGGTCCGGTGGCGGTGCTGGCGGCAATCGGTTCGGTGGTGGTTTGCGGTTGCACCATTGCCCTGATCAGCCGGACCCACAAAGGCGAACCCTTGCCCGATGAACCGGTGGATGTAACGTCGGCCGGCGCACCGGCAGGAGGTCGCTGATATGTGGGAACTCTTTGAGAAAGGCTTGGCAACTAACAGTCTGGTCACCGCATTCGCTTTCGTCGGCATCATCATGTGGGTGTCGGTAATACTCTCCAAACGCCTGACCTTCGGACGGATTCACGGCTCTGCCATCGCTATCGTCATCGGCCTGGTACTGGCCTGGGTCGGTGGCACGATGACCGGCGGGCAAAAAGGCCTGGCGGACTTGACGCTGTTTTCCGGCATCGGGTTGATGGGCGGCGCGATGCTGCGGGACTTCGCCATCGTCGCCACGGCGTTCGAGGTGCAGGCCACCGAAGCGAAAAAGGCCGGTTTGATTGGTGTGATCGCGCTGCTGTTGGGCACTGTGCTGCCGTTTATCGTCGGCGCGTGCATGGCCTGGGCGTTCGGTTACCGCGATGCGGTGAGCATGACCACGATTGGCGCAGGTGCGGTGACTTACATCGTCGGGCCAGTGACCGGAGCGGCCATTGGCGCCAGTTCCGATGTGGTGGCGCTGTCGATTGCCACCGGTCTGATCAAGGCGATTCTGGTGATGGTCGGTACACCGATGGCGGCGCGCTGGATGGGCCTGGACAACCCGCGTTCGGCGATGGTGTTTGGTGGATTGGCCGGGACGGTCAGTGGCGTGACCGCCGGCCTGGCGGCGACGGATCGGCGCCTGGTGCCTTATGGCGCGTTGACCGCGACTTTCCACACCGGGCTTGGGTGCTTGCTCGGGCCTTCGCTGTTGTTCTTCATTGTTCGCGGGATTGTCGGCTAGTCCAGTGAGCGCTTTTTGTGGCGAGGGAGCTTGCTCCCGCTGGGCTGCGTAGCAGCCCTGAGATCGGCTACCGAGATGAGTCAGGTAAATTCGGTGGCCTGGTTTTGCGGGCGCTTCGCACCCGAGCGGGAGCAAGCTCCCTCGCCACAAGGGTTTCAAGCCTGGCGATTGGCATACATCCGACACTCCGCCAGCAACGCCAGCAGGTTCGGATCACGCTCCTTGGCCTTCAGAAACACCACGCCAATGTGTTGCTGCAAGCGGTACTTTTCCTGCAACGGGATCAGCTTCACCCGGTTCTCGTACACCGCCGCAATCCGCCCCGGCAGCAACGCATAACCCACGCCCGAACTGACCATGCTCAGCAGCGTGAAGATGTCGTTGACCTGCATCGCCACCTTCGGCTCGAACCCTGCCTGCTCAAAAACCCGCTTGCCGTCCTGATGGGTGGCGAAGCCCTGGGTCAGGGTGATGAAGGTTTCGTCGCGGACCTCGGCCAGGTCGACTTCGGTTCGCTGGGCAAACTTCGAGTCGGCGGGTGTGGCGAGGAAAATGTCGTCGGAAAACAGCGGGATCTGTTCGCAATCCGGGTCATTGACGGTGTCGTCCAGCGACACCAGGATCGCATCGACTTCCATGTTCTTGAGCTTGTAGAGCAGGTCGATATTGGAGCCCAGAATCAGGTCGATGTTGAGCTCGCTGCGGCGGATCTTCAAACCCATGATCAGCTGCGGCACGGTCTTCACCGTCAGGGAATACAGTGAGCCCAGTTTGAAACGTTCGGCCGAGAACCCGGCGGCTTCGCGGGTCAGGCGCACACTTTCGACGACGTCCTGAATCAGCTTCTGCGCCCGTTCCTCCAGCACATAAGCGCTTTCCAGCGGCGTCAGGCTGCGGCCTTCGTGCTTGAACAACGGGCAGCGCAGGGCGCTTTCCAGGGAATGGATCGCCCGATGCACGCTGACGTTGCTGGTCTGCAACTCGGCGGCCGCCCGCGCCAGGTTGCCGGTGCGCATGAAGGCCAGGAACACCTCGAGTTTTTTCAGGGTCAACTCTTCATCGATCAGCATGGGGCGGACTCTTTTTGGAATGACTCGATTGTGCCCAATTACACCGGGTGCGTCGTACAGAAACATTGCGCTTTTACACTTGAAGCCTGAGCCTTGCGCTCTGCGGCAATGGAATTCGAGGTGAGCAACGCATGTATCACGGGGAAAAACTGAACGCCTGGACGCATTTGGTCGGGGCAGTGGCGGCGTTTGTCGGAGGGGTGTGGCTGATTGTGCTGGCCAGTCTCGACGGCAGTCCGTGGAAGATTGTCAGCATGGCGATCTACGCCTTTACCTTGCTGGTGCTTTACAGCGCTTCAACCGTGTACCACAGCGTGCGCGGACGCAAGAAAGAGATTATGCAGAAGGTCGATCACTTTTCGATCTACCTGTTGATCGCCGGCAGCTACACGCCGTTTTGCCTGGTGACCCTGCGCGGGCCGTGGGGTTGGACGTTGTTCGGCATCGTCTGGGGCCTGGCGCTGATCGGCATCCTGCAAGAGATCAAGCCGCGTTCCGAAGCGCGGATTCTATCGATCGTGATCTACGCGGTGATGGGCTGGATCGTACTGGTGGCGGTCAAGCCGTTGCTCGCGGCGCTGGGCACCGCCGGGTTTGCCTGGCTGGCCTCGGGCGGCGTGTTGTACACCGTGGGGATCATCTTTTTCGCCCTCGACCATCGGTTGCGACATGCCCACGGGATCTGGCACCTGTTCGTGATCGCCGGGAGCCTGCTGCACTTTGTGGCGATTCTGTTCTACGTCCTGTAAATCACCACAGGTTGTTCATCAGGCTTCAGGGTTGCGCAGGACTCAGGTTCTCCAATTGCTCCCGGGCGCGGCGACTGAAGATCTGCAACAGGTCATTGAGCGTGTGCGGCAGTGGTTCGCTGGCGCGAGTCACGGCGTACAGGGTGATCGGCAGTGGCGGGGCCAGCGGGCGGATGGTCGTGGTGCCCGGTGATGCGCCGAGGGCGGTGAACGGGTCGATCACCGCCAGGCCGGCACCGGATTCCACCATGGCCCGGGCCAGTGAATAGGTCTGTACGGCGATGCGTATCCGGGGCGGCGGCTCGACGGCTTCCAGATAACTGTCGAGCCGCGCGGCCAACGGATCGGCGCTGGACAGCCCGATCAGCGGCGCATTCGCCAGGGCCATCAGCGGCAGTGGCTGGCCGGCGTCGGCCGTCGGCCAGAAACCGTCGGGCGCCAGCGCCACCAGCACCCCCGAGGCCAGCGCCTGGGCCTTGAGCCCTGGGTGATCCGGGCATTGCAGGGTCAGGGCGACATCCACTTCGCGCATTAACAGGTTCTGCACCAGTTCGCGACTGTGGGCGCTGGAGAGTTCGCAGACGATATCCGGGTAACGCCCGGTCCATTCGTGAATGGCCGGCGGCAGTAATGACAGGGCCAGGGCCGGGGTGGCGCCGATGCGCAGACTGTGGCCGGGCTCGCGGCGCAGGCTCTGCGCCAGGCGTCGCACGCCTTGCAGGCTTTCGCTGACCTTGTCCACTTCGCGCTCCAGCTCCAGCGCTTCCGGCGTTGCCTGCAACTTGCCGCGTACTCGCAGGAACAGCGCAAAGCCCAATTGTTGCTCGGCGTGCTGCAACACCTTGCTCACCGCCGGCTGCGAGACGTGCAGCAATTGCGCGGCAGCGCTGATCGAGCCGGTCTGGCGGATGGCCTGGAAAATCTCGATGTGACGAAGGCGCATGGCAAGTCCATAACCTTTGTTTATGGGTTTGCCATCTTTATGCATTGTTCAACGCCTGTCACCTGGCTCTAACCTTGGCCTCGTCTTCACAACGGTTTTAAGGACGGACATGGCTCAGCGTGTGTGCATCATCGGAGGCGGCGTGATTGGTCTGGCAACGGCCTATGCGCTGGTGCGCGACGGCTTGGAGGTGACGGTGGTCGAGGCCCGGGACTCGCTGGGCAGCGAAACCAGCTTCGCCAACGGCGGCCAGTTGTCCTATCGCTATGTCGCGCCCCTGGCCGACGCCGGTGTGCCTTTACAGGCCATCGGCTGGATGCTGCGCGGCGATTCACCGCTGAAGCTGCGTCCGCGCTTCGACCCGGCCCAGTGGCGCTGGATGGCGTCGTTCCTCGGCGCCTGCCGGCGCTCGGTCAACCGTGAGAACGCCGCGCACTTGCTGCGTTTGGCGCTGTTCAGCCAGGACACTTTGAAGTCCTGGCGCGAGGACGATGGACTGACGGGATTCCAGTGGCGGCGCAATGGCAAACTGGTGACTTTCCGCCAGAACAGCAGCTTCGAGCGTGCGTGCCAGGGTTTGGCCGACCCGCAGCAACAGCAGGTGTTGTCGCCGGCCGAATGCGCACAACTGGAACCGGCGCTGATCGATGCGCCCTTTGTCGGGGCGATCTACACCCCGGACGAAGAGGTCGGCGATTGCCACGGTTTCTGCCAGCAACTGGCCGCCCGGTTGCGAGCGTCCGGCCGTTGCGAGTTTCGTCTCGGGCAAGCGGTGACTGGCATTCGCCACAGCAACGGCAGCGTCAACGCCATCGAACTGGGCGAGCAAGTAGTGCCGGTCGATCAACTGGTGATCGCCGCCGGCCACCGCAGTCCGCTGTTGGCGCTGCCCGGACTGCAACTGCCACTTTATCCGCTCAAGGGCTACAGCCTGACCGTGCCGATCGGCGCCGGTCACCTGGCGCCGGACGTAAGCATCACCGACTACGACCGCAAGATCGTCTTCGCGCGCATCGGCGAGCAATTGCGGGTGGCGGCGATGGTCGACATCGTCGGCTTCGACCCTGCTTTGGACCCCAGGCGCCTGGCGCTGATCAAGCGCCAGGCCCATGACACCTTTCCAAATGCCGGCGCCTATGACGAAGCCGTCGAATGGGCCGGCATGCGCCCGGCCACCCCCAACGGCGTGCCGTTGCTGGGCGCGACGGCGTACCGCAACCTGTGGCTCAACCTCGGCCACGGCGCACTGGGTTTCACACTGGCATGCGGCAGCGGGCGTTTGCTCAGTGAACTGATCGGCGAGCGCCGGCCTTCCATCGACCTGCGCGGTTTCAACCACCGGGCCGCCTGAATACTGATTTCTGAGGAGGACACTGCAATGACCATTACCCGACTGCACAGCAACTCGCGCCTGTCTGGCGCCGTGACCTTTGGCGACCTGGTGTTTCTCTCCGGGCAGGTGCCGGGCGATGCTCTGGATGCCAGCGGCCAGACCCGCGAAGTGCTGGCGAAAATCGAAACCTTGCTGGCCGAGGCGGGCAGCGACAAGGATCATCTGCTCAGCGCGACCATTTACCTGAAGAACATCACCGAGGATTTCGCCGCGATGAACGAGGTCTGGTCGGCATGGCTATCGCCGGGACAGGCACCGAGCCGCACCACTGTGCAGGCTGAACTGGCCCGCCCGCAGGTGCTGGTGGAAATCACCGTCATCGCTGCACGCGTCTGATAAACCAACACCCACAACGGAGAATAACAATGCAAAAAATCACGTTGCTCACTTGTACGCTCGGCCTGTTGCTCGGCAGTCAGGTTCAGGCCAATGAAGCGCCGCTGACCGGCACCCTGAGCAAGATCGCCAGCGCCAACAGCATCACCCTGGGCTATCGCGATGCTTCAGTGCCGTTCTCCTACGTGGGTGATCACAGCGGCACGCCGATGGGTTACTCGGTGGATCTGGCGGGCAAGATCGTCGAGCGCATCCAGCAGCAACTGGCGCTGCCGGACTTGAAGGTGAAGTACAACCTGGTGACCTCGCAAACCCGCATTCCACTGGTGCAGAACGGCACCGTTGACCTGGAATGCGGCTCCACCGGCGTGACCGCCGAACGGCAGAAACAGGTGGCGTTCTCCTATGGCTTCATCTACGTCAAAGGCCAGTTGCTGACGGCCAAAGACAGCGGGATCAAGAGCTTCGCCGACCTGCGCGGCAAGAACGTGGTGACCACCGCCGGCACCACCAACGAGCGCTTCTTGAAAAGCTACAACGTCGATCACAAGATCGACATGTTTGTGATCAGTGCCAAAGACCACGGCGAAGCCTTCCAGATGCTGCAATCGGGCCGGGCGGCGGCATTCTACATGGACGATGCGCTGCTCTACGGCGAGCGCGCGAAGGCCCATGACCCACACAAGTGGGTGGTGGTCGGGGAGGAGCAATCGCGGGAGATCTACAGCTGCATGGTGCGCAAGGATGATCCGCAGTTCCTGGCGCTGGTCAACGGCGCGCTGGCGGATTTGTACAGTTCGGGCGAGATCAATGGCATCTACAAACGCTGGTTCGAGCAGCCGATCCCGCCGAAGGGTTTGAACCTTGAATTCCCGATGACCAGCGAACTCAAGGCGATCATTGCCAAGCCGGTGAGCGATCCGGTGCAGTAGCAGCCAGATCGGCCTCTAGGCCGTGTCGTGGCCATTCGCGAGCAAGCCCGCTCCCACAATGATTGGGTTGACCACAACTTTTGTGCTCAACACAAAACCTGTGGGAGCGGGCTTGCTCGCGAAGAGGCACTAGAAGTCACCCCAGAGTTGCTGGGCCACCGCCAGTGCAACAACCGGTGCGGTTTCGGTGCGCAGCACTCTTGGACCGAGGCGGGCGGCGTGGAAGCCGCCGGCCTTGGCCTGATCGACTTCGGCATCGGACAAACCACCCTCCGGACCGATCAGGAATGCCAGACTTGAAGGTTTGGCGTGGCTCACCAGCGGCTCGGCCACCGGATGCAGGACCAGCTTCAGCCCGGCTTGCGTCTGCTTCAACCAGTCAGCCAGCAACAGTGGCGGATGAATCACCGGTACCCGTGAACGGCCGCACTGCTCGCACGCGCTGATCGCCACCTGGCGCCAGTGCAGCAGGCGTTTGTCGGCACGCTCGTCCTTGAGCCGGACTTCGCAGCGTTCGGTGAAGATCGGGGTGATTTCGCTGACGCCCAACTCCGTGGCTTTCTGAATCGCCCAGTCCATGCGCTCGCCCCGGGACAGGCCCTGGCCGAGATGGATTTGCAGCGGCGATTCGATTTGCCCGGCGAAGCTTTCATCGATCTGCACCACGACGCGCTTTTTGCCGACCTCGACCAGCCTGGCGCGAAACTCCTGGCCCGAGCCGTCGAACAACTGCAACGCATCGCCTTCGGCCATGCGCAGCACACGGCTGATGTAATGGGCCTGGGCTTCGGGCAATTCGTGCTCGCCGGTGCTCAAGGGGGCGTCGATGAAGAAGCGGGACAGTCTCATTGTGAATCTCTAAAAATTGGATCGGAGTCGCATTTGTGGCTGACGGGCCTCTGTGGCGAGGGGGCTTGCCCCCGTTGGGGCGCGAAGCGGCCCCTAATTCGGCCATTGGGTTACATCAGTTAAAACGCATTGGCCGTTTTACGACTGCTTCGCAGCCGAACGGGGGCAAGCCCCCTCGCCACAGGGTAATCAGTGACTGTCAGCCCGGATCACGGAACCCCGGATGGAAGTCTTTCGGCACCGCCACACTGACACTGTCACGGGTGGCGATATCGATCCCTTCGCTGGCCACTTCGGCAAGGAAATCGATTTGCTCCGGGGTGATCACATACGGCGGCAGGAAATACACCACGCTACCCAATGGACGCAGTAAAGCACCGCGCTCCAGGGCGTGCTGGAACACCTTCAGGCCACGGCGCTCCTGCCATGGGTAGGCTTCTTTGGTGGCCTTGTCCTTGACCATCTCGATGGCCAGTACCATGCCGGTCTGACGCACTTCGGAGACATTCGGGTGATCGACCAGGTGCGCGGTGGAGGAGGCCATGCGCTGCGCCAGGGCCTTGTTGTTCTCGATGACGTTGTCTTCTTCGAAAATATCCAGCGTCGCCAGGGCCGCCGCGCACGCCAGCGGGTTGCCGGTGTAGCTGTGGGAGTGCAGGAAGGCGCGCAGGGTCGGGTAGTCGTCGTAGAAGGCGCTGTAGACCTCGTCGGTGGTCATGCACGCCGCCAACGGCAGGGAACCGCCGG
>NZ_AKJM01000088.1 GCF_000282335.1 Pseudomonas sp. GM48 | reverse complement strand
GACCTGCCGCAACGGCGGGTGAAAATTCACGAGCAGAAGACTTTCGAAGTCACCGAGTACGAAGTCACGCGTCACTACGACCGCTATACGCCGTACCAACCCTGGCGGGAGGTTTACGAAATCCCGCTGGGCGCGGTGGCCGTGGTGGCGGGTATCGGTGCCAATGTGGTCAACGTGTTCGCCCTCGGCAATCTGCCGGACAGCGTCACCAAGGACTGGCTGAGCTACGGTTTCGCCGGGCTCAACCCGTTCATGAACGTGCAGTCCCACGGCCGTGCGCAGCAAAACCTGGCTGGCATTGATGAAGTCCAGCGCGACAAACGCACGGAGTATTCAAGCCTGCCCTGGAGCGAGCGCCCGGTTGAGGTCAAGGCCGGCAAGGAAACCTTCGAACTGAGCACTGACAAAAACGGCGTATTACGCCTGAATCTGTTGGACAGCCCGTTCGCCGAACATGACATCAATCATCTGAGCCGCTTGCTGATCCGTGTTGCGGATGCCCAGGACAAGGTGCACATCGATTCCACCCTGGTCATCAGCGGCAACTTGCGCAGCAAGCTCTATGAGGCCCACGGGCTGATTTATGACGATCTCGAAGGTGACGAAGTCAATCAGTGGGTCCACCGGGTCAAACGCCTGTCGGAGCTGGGTCTTGAAGAAGAAGCCAGCGAACTGGAACAGAGCCTGATCGAACTGACGCGCAACGATCCCGAATTGCAGACCGAGTTTCTGAAGTCGCTGGCCCGCAATGGCGAGCGACTGGTGGCGAATCCGGGGCTGAACTGAAAGCTAAAAGCTTCGCGAGCAAGCCCGCTCCCACATTGGATTTCCATTGTTCACAAATCCAATGTGGGAGCGGGCTTGCTCGCGAAGGCGGCCAGACATTCACCGCCTAACCTCAATCTTCCACTACCGCTCAAACAACTCCATCTGCTCGAACCCGCCCCGCAAGTCCTCCAGCCGCACGCCGACGCCCAACAACCGCACCGGTTTACCGCCGCGATTGAACGCCTGGGTCAACATCAACTGATAACTCCCCAGATCCCGCCCTGCTCCGGCTTGCTCCAGCGTGGTCTGGGTAAAATCATGGAACTTCACTTTGACGAATGGCTTGCCAGGCCGATAACTGCTGTCGATTCGCGCCATGCGACCGGCCAGGGTTTCCAGCAACTCGGGCAATTTATCCAGGCAACTCGCCAGGTCCGGTAGATCCACGTCGTAGGTATTTTCGACACTGATCGACTGACGACGACTGTCGTTGTGCACCACCCGCTCATCAATCCCACGAGCCAGACTCCAGAGCCGCTCGCCAAAGCTGCCGAATTCGCGCACCAGCGCCAACTTGTCCCACTCGCGCAATTGCAGGCAATCGGTGATACCCAGCTTGCCGAGCTTGTCGGCGGTGACTTTGCCGACCCCGTGCAATTTGCTCACCGGCAAGCCACTGACAAAGTCCTCGACCTGGTCCGGAGTAATGACGAACAGGCCGTTGGGCTTTTTCCAGTCACTGGCGATCTTGGCCAGAAACTTGTTCGGCGCCACCCCCGCCGACACGGTGATATGCAACTGGTTGGAGACCCGGCGCCGGATGTCCTGGGCGATTCGCGTTGCGCTACCACCGAAATACGCACTGTCCGACACATCGAGGTACGCCTCGTCGAGCGAGAGCGGCTCAATGATCTCGGTGTAGTCGCGAAAGATCGTGTGAATTTCCCTGGACGCCTCTCTATAAGCATCCATGCGTGGCTTGACGATGGTCAGGTCCGGACACAGTTTCAAGGCATGCCCCGAAGACATCGCCGAACGCACCCCGTACGCTCGTGCTTCATAATTGCAGGTGGCGATCACCCCGCGCCGATCCGCCGACCCACCCACCGCCAAAGGCTTACCGGCCAGACGCGGGTCATCGCGCATCTCAATGGCGGCGTAGAAACAGTCACAATCGACGTGGATGATCTTTCGCTGAGTCATGGCAAAGCAGAGTTCATGGTAAGGAAAAGGCGTATTGGTGTGACGGACATCCAGTATCTCACCGGCACCTGTATATAGCACCAGTAGTCTGAATGTTCTTTTCGACTCGTAGGAAATGTCGTTGGTAAATTTATTTTTTCAATCAAAAAAACATTCACGATAGAGCCGCACGCCTTGCCCCGCCTGCCTCACAGGCTGATCCACCCGCCCCTCGGCAAGCTAACCGATTGAAGCAAAACAGGTTTTATCGGAATTGAAGGTTGACACCCCGGCGTATCTCTATAGAATGCAGCCACACAGACGCGGGATGGAGCAGTCTGGTAGCTCGTCGGGCTCATAACCCGAAGGTCGTCGGTTCAAATCCGGCTCCCGCAACCAAACATCAAAAAAGGCTACTCGAAAGAGTGGCCTTTTTTGTGCGCGCTCGTTTTGTCGCGCCGAGCGCCAAAACGAGGCCTGGAGACTCAGCGACGCCAAAACCGGAAATCGTTCTGATTCCGAAACTTAGGCCATCGCTGCGACCGTTTGCCGCAATTCAACGTTTATTTGACCTGCTTCAGGATTAACGGTTGACACCCCGGCGTATCTC
>NZ_AKJM01000087.1 GCF_000282335.1 Pseudomonas sp. GM48 | reverse complement strand
CACTGGAGCGTCGGTTTCGGCCAGTACGGTGACTTCGGGTTGGCGGTCAATTACGACAACGATTGGTCAGGCCGCTACTTCACGCAGAACTCCAGCCTGCTCGGCCTGTCGCTGGTACCGAGCGTGGCCTATCGCTTCAACGAGCAGTGGTCGGTCGGCCTCGGCATCAAGGCCATGTACGGCATGTTAAAGGCAGACACTGCCATCGACCGCTCCCCTTTCGGCTTCACTGACCGCGCTGACGGCCAATTCAAATACAGGGACAACACCTGGGGCTATGGCGCCAACGTCGGCGTGATCTACGCCCCGCAACCCGGCACACGCATCGGCCTGACCTACACCAGCCAGGTTGATCTGGACTTCGAGGACCGGCTCGATGTGAAGGGCGATGGACGTCTGCTCGAGCGCGTCAACAACACCAACACCGAACTCGACATGAAGGTGCCGCAAACCGTAACCCTGAGCCTGTTCCAGCAACTGGACCGGCAATGGGCTCTGCTGGCCTCGGCCAACTGGCAGGACTGGTCCGAGTTCGGCGATATCGCCGTGGAGGTCGACACCACGGCGTTTGGAGCGCAATCGACTACGGTCGACGCCGGCTTCAAGGACACCTGGCATCTCTCCCTGGGTGCGCAATACCAGGCCACCGAGCAGTGGTTGTGGAACTTCGGCGTGGCCTACGACAGCAGCGCCGTGTCGGACAGCAATCGCAGTGTGGTGGTACCGATGAACGAATCCTGGCGCATTGCGACAGGAGCCACCTATGCTCTGAACAAGGACACCGATGTCAATGTCAGTTGGGCCATGGTCTGGCTCGGCGACATGCCGGTTGACCAGGCCAAATCCGCATCGGGCAATCGAATTTCCGGTCAATTCGACAATGCCTGGATACAAGCCTTGGCCGGGAATATGACCTGGCGCTTCTGATGTCTTGTAAACGTAAGAACGACGATTTTATCCAAGGAGTAAACACCACTATGAATCTGTCTCGAAAACTGCTCGTCGGCGCCACGCTGGCCGGTCTGTTACTAGGCGGTTGCACCTCGAAAGTCACTGAGAAGGCGCAATACTCAGGCTTCCTGTCCAACTACAACAACCTGCAGGAAGTCCAGACGCCTAGCGGCGGAACCGCGATGCGCTGGGTCAGCCCTTCGTGGAACGCGAATGCGTATGACACCGTGGTGTTCAACAAACTGGAGCTGTACCCGGCGCCCAAACCCAATGAGCGAGTCAACCAGCAGACGCTGGCCGACATTCAGAACTACATGACCAACAAGGCCAAGGCCACACTGGGCCAGAAGTACCGCGTAGTGTCCAATTCCTCCTCCGCACCGGCGGGTTCCCGGTCCCTGATCATGCGTGCGGCGATTACCGGGGTCAGCGCCGAAAACGAAGGCATGAAGTGGTATGAAGTGGTCCCCATCGCAGCCGTAGTCGGGGCAACGCAGGCAGCCACCGGTCACCGTGACCAGGAAACCATCCTGTTCATCGAAGCCGAGTTCATCGACGCGAAGAGCAATCAGACCGTGGCCAAAGTGGTCCGCAAGGTGTTTGGCACCGCCCTGGAAAATGAGAGCCAAAAGGTTACCGCCAAGGACTTCAAGGCGGCGATCGACAAAATGGGTACCGACTTCCAGGCGTTCCTGAAGTAACACGCTCTTGTGGCGAGGGAGCTTGCTCCCTCGCTACATGAAGTCCGGCATCAGATATTTTTTCATCTCGACGGTGATCGTCTGCCGAGATCTGTGCAGTTCCGCCCATGGCCATGGGGGCGTTACGTTTTTGCCGCCAAAGCCAATTCAGGCACCGCCCCTGACCTGCTGCTCCAGATGCAGCCAGGTACATCTCCGAGGCCATTCCAGCATCGGTCGCCGAGCCCGCCCTGGGCCGACGCGCCAGCGCCCCCCTGTTACGCCATCGAGCCCTGACCGGCGCGCAGTAACTGTTCGAGCAGATCGCTGGTGTTCATGCCGTTTGTCCTCTTTGGAAGGGTTTTATCCAGTCAGGCAACGATAGTCCCCGCAGGTGAATGTGCCAGCACCGTTGGGCTGACGTGCCCTCACTACCGCGGATTTGTCCGGGGTGTTTTTTGCCGGCGCAGCTAAGATTCATAGGTGGTGAACCTTATTCCTGGATACCCGGTCGATACCTGCAACCCGACCCGGTTTGCCACTGCCCCTACCCGGGGCGATAACTGGCTTGCTTCATTTACTGGAGAACGCCCCTGTGATTTCAACCCTTTACATCGCCAGACTCAAAGCATGGGGCGCCCATGGTTTTACGGCCACCGGCGTAGTCACCGCTTTCCTCGCCACCCTGTCGCTGCTGGATAACCAGCCGACCCATTGCCTGCTGTGGCTGGGTGTCGCCCTGATCGTCGACGGGCTGGACGGTGCGCTGGCGCGCAAGGTCAATGTGCAGTCGGTGCTGCCGAGCTTCGATGGCTCGATCCTCGACCTGGTGATCGATTACCTGACGTATGTGTTTATCCCGGCATTGTTCATCTATCGCTACATCCCGTTGCCGGACTACACCTTGCTGCTGAGCGTGTCGCTGATTCTGGTGTCGTCGCTGTTCTGCTTCTGCAACGTCAACATGAAGAGCAAGGACAACTACTTCCAGGGCTTCCCCGCCGCCTGGAACGTGGTTGCCCTGTGCCTGTACATCATCGCCCCGTCGCCGTGGATCACTTTCTTTACCGTCATTGGCCTGGCCCTGCTGACCGTGACCCGGATGAAATTCCTGCATCCGTTCCGCGTACGCCGGTTCATGCCGATCAACATAGCGGTGACGGCCATCTGGCTGCTGTGCAGCTTGTCGCTGGTGCTCAACCATCCGCTGATCAACCCGTTGGTAATGGGGCTGTGGCTGCTGATGTCGGCGTATTTCCTGGGCATCTGCTTGTGGCGCACGGCACTTGAGTGGTTCGACGAATCGCGGCTCAAGTAGCCATGCCGATCCATATCGTTCAACTCGGATCACCCCGTCGACCGGACGAAGGATTGCGCCTGGGCACGGTACGCCGCCCTCCCCGTGGCGTACCGAAAGCCGAATTCGCCCTTCGGGATTTTTATGATGTCTGGCAACCGCTGCTGTCGCCCAGTGCGCAATTGGTGGCCGAGGCCAAGGCCGCGCAGGATGCCAGGGCCTGGGAGGTGTTCAGGCGCAAGTTCAAGGCCGAGATGAACCAGCCCGCTGCCAGTCAGATGCTGGACCTGCTGGCCGCGCTGTCCCATCAGACGTCCCTGGCCGTGGGGTGTTATTGCGAGGATGAAGCGCATTGTCATCGGTCGGTATTGCGCGAGTTGCTGGAGGCGCGGGGGGCGAAGGTCATTTAGCCGGCATCACCAATCCCCCTGTGGGAGCGGGCTTGCTCGCGAAAGCGTACATTCAGCCAGCATTGATGCGACTGACACACCGCTTTCGCGAGCAAGCCCGCTCCCACATTTGGCTTGTGGTCACTCAACGCCGTGTGATCACCACCTCCAGGTATTCACTCGGCACCACCAGCGACTTGTCGCCCGCCCGGTTCATCCGGTTGATCAAGTCGGACAGGTCCGTTTCCAGGGCCATGGCGCCATCCGGTGGCAGTGCCGCGAAGGCTTTGTGCACCGGTCCGTACCAGTCGCGGAAGGTGTCGATGAAATGCGCCGCCGAGCGATAGCGGAAATTAAAGGTGCGGCGCGTCACCTGCAGCAGAAACTCACGCTCGTCAAAATGCTCGTGCAGCCAGGCTTCGGTGCCCCAGCGCGAGGGCGGATTCGCTCCCGGCGGGGGCGGCAGGTGCTGGCCCAGGGTCTTGAACATCTGGCCGACGAAACCTTCCGGCGTCCAGTTGGCCAGGCCAATCCGGCCGCCCGGGCGACAAACCCGCGCCAGTTCCGCGGCGGCTTTGGGCTGGTCCGGCGCGAACATCACGCCGAAGGTAGAAAGCACGGCGTCAAAACTTGCATCGGCGAATGGCAAGGCTTCGGCGTCCGCGACCTGGAAGGTGACATTCAGGCGTTCTGCCCGGGCCCGTTCTTCGCCGCGCTCCAGCAAGGCAGCGACATAGTCGGTGGAAGTCACCTGGCAACCACGACGCGCAGCGGCGAGTGTCGCGTTGCCGTTGCCGGCGGCAACGTCGAGCACGCGTTCATCGCACAACAGGTCGCAGGCTTCGGCCAGTTGCTCGCCGACGATCTGCAGGGTGGTGCCGATCACGGCGTAGTCGCCGCTGGCCCACGAGGCCATCTGGCGGTTTTTCAAGGCAGTCAGATCAATGGGTGTACTCATGGAGACGGTCTCTGGGTTGAAACACGAATCGGGTCCGGTCGCGGTTACTCCGCCGTCGTCGGATCGATGATGTTCATGACCCGGGAAATGCGGTTGGCGGGAAAACCACTGATCCTGGCGTGCTCCTGGATCTGCTCCTCGCTCGGCGAGATGTACACGCAGTAGAGCTTGTCGCCGGTGACATAGCTCTGCAGCCATTGCACCTCCGGCAACTCACGCAACGCCCGGCAGGACTTTTGCGAAGCGGCTTTCAAATCCCTTTCCGACAGCGCACCGGCGCCCTGGATCTCGCGTTCAATCACGAACTTCGGCATGGCAACCTCTCTTTTCTTGTTGTGGGTGGCAGGGCCGGCACAGACCCTGTGAACCAACTATCGTCCTGACGGGCGCTGGCGTCCTGCCCGATCGTCGCCCAAGCCTGCCCGATCGTCCGGAGATTCCACGTTGCGCGCCGAGGCGTTCACAATCAGGAATCCTGCCACGGGGATCTCCCTATGGACGCTCTGTCACAGACCCTGCGCGTTGTGCACCTGGTCGGCGCGATCTTTATCAATGCCCGGTTCACCGCGCCCTGGTGTTACCAGTCGCCCAGCGCAGACACGGCAGCGCCGTTTCTGGAGCCCGATGCGGAACGGGTGGTGATCTTCCACTTGATCACCGAAGGCGAGTGTTACGTGGAACTGGGTGATGAGCCACCGCTGCTCCTGAGTGCGGGTGACGTGGTGATCTTCCCCCAGGGTGATGCCCATCGCATGTGCTCCCGTCCGGGATTGCCCCCGGCCACGGGTGCGCGACTGGATGCGGTGCTGGCACGCCGCCCCCGCCAACTGAGTTATGGCGGGGGTGGCGCGGTCACCCGGTTGGTGTGCGGCTACCTGGCGTGCGACACGCGTCTGGCGGGCATATTGCTCAAGGGTTTACCCGCTGTGGTGCGGGTCAATGTGCGCGGTTCGAATGCCGGTATCTGGCTGGAATCCTCCGTGCGCTATGCCCTCGCCGAAGCCCGTTCACCCCGCCCCGGCGGCGAAGGGGTATTGGCCAAACTGGCCGAAGTGCTGTTCATCGAAGTGTTGCGCCTGTACATGAACGAACAGGGCGAAGGGCGCACGGGCTGGCTGGCCGGTGTGCGCGACCGGATTGTCGGCGCCGCCCTCAATGCCTTGCACAAAAAACCCTGCCACGCCTGGACACTGGACGAACTGGCACGCACCGCCAGCACGTCGAGATCGGTGTTGGCCGAACGCTTCCAGCAACTGGTGGGGATGTCGCCGATGCAGTACCTGACGCAATGGCGCATGCTGCTGGCCGCCAATCTGTTACGCAGCAGCAACAGTTCATTGATGCGGATCGCCGAAGAAGTCGGTTACCAGACCGATACCGCCTTCAGCCGCGCCTTCCGGCGCGAGTTCGGTACGCCGCCGGCGGCATGGCGGCGCGGTCAGGAGAAAAAAACCATGGCCCACGAGGCTAGGCCCGTGAGCCATTGATCGAATGGTTCAAGCCGCTGGCGCGCTGGCCCTGGCCTCCTCCAGCAACTGCTGAATCATTTTTTCCTGCGTGTCGTAGCTGCCTTCACCGAAGTGGGTGTAACGCACCTGCCCCTTGGCATCGATGATGTAGTGCGCCGGCCAGTACTGGTTGTCGAAGTTGCGCCAGATCGCGTAGTTGTTGTCGATCGCCACCGGGTAGGTGATGCCGTATTCCTTCACTTTGGCCCTGACGTTGTCGATGATGCGTTCAAAGCCATATTCAGGCGTGTGCACGCCGATCACTACCAGTCCGTCCTTTTCATATTTCTTCGCCCAGTCCTTCACGTACGGCAAGGTGTGCTTGCAGTTGATGCAGTCGAAGGTCCAGAAGTCCACTAGCACCACTTTGCCTTTCAAGGCTTCGTTACTCAGTGCGGGCGAGTTGAGCCATTCCACTGCGCCGGACAGCGAGGGCATGGCGCCTTGGGCGTTGTCCATGGCGCTGTCGGCCTTGACCTTGCTGACCAGGTAATCGACGACTTTCGGCACGGTTTCCAGCACGCCCTTCTCCACACGGCTGACACCTTCCGATGAGGTGTTGGCCAGCAACAGGTCATTGGCGCCAGTGGCGATCACCGCCGCACCGGCCAGCACCGCAACCCCGGTGCCACGACGCAACCAGCCAGTGACCGGGATCGACGGTTTCAAACGATTGACCAGGCCGCGACCGGCAAAGATCAACGTGCCCAAGGACAACGCACTGCCCGCGCCATAAGCCACCAGCAGCAGACTGGTGCCGGCGCTCGCGCCTTGCAGCATGGCACTGGTGAGAATCACCCCGAGGATCGGCCCGGCGCACGGTGCCCAGAGCAACCCGGTGGCGACACCGATCATGATCGAAGCCACAGGCCCGGACATCTTGCGCGAGTCCGGGTCGATGCGATTGCCCAGCAGCACGAAAGGACGCGCCAGCCAGTCACCGACCCGGGCGGAAATCAGCGACAGAGCAAACAGCACCATCACGAACAGGGCGACGTGGCGGCCAGTGTTGCTGGCTTGAATCACCCACTCAGTGCTGACCACGGCCAGACTGGAGACCAGCGCAAAGGTCAGGACCATGCCGCCGAGGGTCAGCAGGATCGAGGAGCGTGTGCGGTCGGCACCGGCAAACAGAAAGGGCACGACCGGCAGGATGCACGGGCTGAGGACGGTCAATATGCCGCCCAGGAAAGCGATGAGTAACATGGGATCACCTAAGACAAATCAGAGGGCGACACACAATCAATGTGGGAGCGGGCTTGCTCGCGAAAGCATACATTCAGCCAGCGATGATGCGGCTGACACACCGCTTTCGCGAGCAAGCCCGCTCCCACAGTGGGTCGGGGGTGTTTTCAAGCCGTCTGCTCATCCAGCAACTGCCCCTGAGGCGTGCGGCTGGAACCATTCTCGGCAAGCATCTGCCCTTGCGGCGTACGGCTGGAACCGTCTTGCGCAAGGAAGCCTTGAGTGCCCTTCTCCTCCACCGGCGTGAGCTGGAAGCAGGTATTGCTGCCGCAGGCGCTTTGCTCGACAACGGCGTTGGCATGGGCGGCCGCACCGGTAATGGAAAAGGCGATAGCGGTAAGAAAGCGGGATACGTTGTTCATGATGTCCTTCCTGTTTCAAATGGATTAAGCGGTCGTTGATCGCAACACTCAGTTTTCCGAGTTGCAGTTGTCAGCCAACTTGCGGTAATCCAGCACCTGGCGGTTGGACTGGGAGTCGAGGTACGTCAGCCGCGCATTCACCACGCCGCAGGACGGTGTAGTGTCCTCGGTCAGCGACACCACTTTCTTGATGTCAAGTTGGGTGCCGTAGGTGTAGGTTTTAGGCGCAACATCGGCTTCGGCACGGGCCGACAGGGTGCAGATGTTCAGGGCGGCAAACAGGCAAGCGGCGTAGATGGCTTTGGTGTTCATGGCGAGTTCCTCAAGGTTTCGACAGGTTGATCGTTGGTTGATCCGAGGCGGTTGGGTTTGCCTCGATGGAACCTATTAAAAGCCTGCGAGGTATCTCGTCTGTGTCGGGAATCGGCGCGAATCAATCGGTTCGTATCAGAACGGGGCCTGGATACACAGCAATACAAAACCGCTGAAAACCGGCTTTTTTGCCTTCGTGTGTATCCTCAGGCAAGCCAGATACACTGCAATACAAAGGGCGGCAGGCGAGCCCGCCGAGGCTCGATAGACTGTGTGGCAATCCCCATTTATCAGAGGTTTGGCCCAATGGATCACGTTGATCACATCCTCATCGTTGACGATGACCGCGAAATCCGCGAGCTGGTAGGCAATTACCTGAAGAAGAACGGCCTGCGCACCACCGTCGTGGCGGATGGACGGCAGATGCGCGCTTTTCTGGAAACCACCCCGGTGGACCTGATCGTGCTGGACATCATGATGCCGGGGGACGATGGCCTGCTGCTCTGTCGCGAACTGCGCGCCGGCAAACACAAGACCACGCCAGTGCTGATGCTCACCGCCCGCAACGATGAAACCGACCGCATCCTCGGCCTGGAAATGGGCGCCGACGACTACCTGGTCAAGCCATTCGCTGCCCGTGAACTGCTGGCGCGGATCAACGCGGTGCTGCGGCGCACACGCATGCTGCCGCCGAACCTGGTGGTGACCGAAGCCAGCCGCCTGTTGGCCTTCGGCCGCTGGCGCCTGGACACCTCGGCCCGTCACCTGCTCGATGAAGACGGCACCATGGTCGCCCTGAGCGGTGCCGAGTATCGATTGCTGCGGGTGTTTCTCGATCATCCGCAACGGGTGCTCAATCGTGATCAATTGCTCAACCTGACCCAGGGCCGCGACGCCGACCTGTTCGACCGTTCCATCGATCTGCTGGTCAGTCGCCTGCGCCAGCGCCTGCTCGACGACGCCCGCGAACCGGCCTACATCAAGACCGTGCGCAGCGAAGGCTATGTGTTTTCCCTGCCGGTGGAAATCCTGGGCGATCAATCATGACGCGGGCGCTGCATTGGCCTCGGACCCTGGCCTCGCGGCTGTCGCTGATTTTCCTGATCGGCCTGATCCTCGCTCAGGCGCTGTCCTTCGGCGCGCAATATTACGAGCGCTACGAGTCCTCGAAAAACACCATGCTCGGCAACCTGGAAACCGACGTTTCCACGTCCATTGCCATCCTCGATCGCTTGCCCGCCGAGGAGCGGGCCGGTTGGCTGCAGCAACTGGAACGACGCAACTACAGTTACCTGCTCAATGAGGGGTCGCCCGGCACGCCCATCCGCACCGACATGCCCGATGCGCCCATAGCCATCGCCTCGATCAAGGACGCCATCGGCCATGACTACCCAATGACCTTCACCGACATCCCCGGGCCGAAAAAACATTTTCAAGTGCACCTGAACCTGGCGGATGGCAGCCCGCTGACCATCGACGTCCGCCCCGCAATGGTCCCGTTGTCGCCCTGGCTGCCCATCGTGTTGCTCGGGCAACTGGCGCTGATGCTGGTCTGTTCCTGGCTGGCGGTCAGAATCGCCATCCGCCCCCTCACCCGTCTTGCCGGAGCCGTCGAAACCCTGGACCCCAACGCCCATCCCGTGCTCCTGGACGAAAAAGGCCCGACCGAAGTCGCCCACGCTGCCAAGGCCTTCAACTCGATGCAGGCACGCATCGCTGCCTACTTGAAGGAACGCATGCAATTGCTCGCAGCGATTTCCCACGACCTGCAAACCCCGATCACGCGCATGAAACTGCGCGCCGAGTTCATGGACGACTCCAGCGAAAAAGACAAACTGTGGAACGACCTGGGCGAGATGGAACACCTGGTGCGCGAAGGCGTGGCCTATGCCCGCAGCATCCACGGAGCCACCGAAGAAAGCCGCCGCACCGACCTCGACTCGTTCCTCGATAGCCTGGTGTTCGACTACCAGGACGTGGGCAAGGACGTTCAGCTCACTGGCAAGAGTGCAGCCGTCATCGACACCCGCCCACACGCCTTGCGCCGGGTGCTGGTCAACCTGACGGACAACGCATTGAAGTTTGCCGGTGCTGCCGAGTTGCGGGTGGAAAAACAGGCCGATGGCAAGCTGTCGATCAAGATCCTCGATCGTGGCCCGGGGATTGCCGAGGAAGAACTGAAACAAGTGATGGAACCGTTCTACCGCGTGGAAAACTCCCGCAACCGCAGCACCGGTGGTACCGGGCTGGGGCTGGCGATTGCCCAGCAACTGGCGATAGCGATTGGTGGGTCGTTGACCTTGAGCAATCGCGAAGGGGGCGGGTTGTGTGCGGAGCTACGATTGCCAGTGCAGCAGGGTTAGGTTCAAGGGGCGAGGATTGCCAGCCCAGCCGTAAAAGAATCGTCGGCTGTCAGGCTCACACAATTGGATTGAGTATGTCTGCGACAGATGGGTTGGCTGGCAGGTCGCCTTCGCGAGCAAGCCCGCTCCCACAGGGGGATTGGGTATACCTGTGAGTAATTGGTCGGCTGACAGACCGCCATCGCGAGCAGGCTCAC
>NZ_AKJM01000086.1 GCF_000282335.1 Pseudomonas sp. GM48 | reverse complement strand
GCAGCTGGCCCTTAGGCCGTTGCTGCTGCCATTTGCTTTTTCGGTTGCTGCCAGGATTCGCTGGCGGTCTGGTCCATGGCTTCCTGGATCGCGCGTTTACGGGTGGCTTCGGCACGGCGGCTGAAGTACCAGACCATGAAGGTCACGATCGACACCGCCAGCAGGATGAGGCTGGCCACGGCGTTGATCTCGGGCTTCACGCCCAGACGTACCGCCGAGAACACTTCCATCGGCAGGGTCGTGGACCCAGGGCCCGACACGAAGCTCGCCAGCACCAGGTCATCCAGCGACAGGGCGAACGACATCATGCCGCCGGCCGCCAGTGACGGCGCGATCATCGGGATTGTGATCAGGAAAAATACCTTGAATGGCTTCGCACCCAGGTCCATGGCCGCTTCTTCGATGGACAGGTCCAGCTCGCGAAGGCGGGCGGAGACTACCACCGCCACGTAAGCGGCACAAAACGTGGTGTGAGCGATCCAGATGGTGACGATGCCACGTTCCTGCGGCCAGCCGATCAACTGCGCCATGGCCACGAACAGCAGCAACAGCGACAGACCGGTGATCACTTCAGGCATTACCAGCGGCGCGGTGACCAGGCCACCGAACAGGGTACGGCCCTTGAAACGCGTGATGCGCGTCAGGACGAACGCCGCCAGTGTGCCCAGTGCCACCGCCGCCACCGCCGTGTAGCAGGCGATTTCCAGCGAACGCACCACCGAGCCCATCAGTTGGCTGTTGTCGAGCAGGCCGACATACCACTTGATCGACCAGCCGCCCCACACCGTTACCAGTTTCGAGGCGTTGAACGAGTAGATCACCAGGATCAGCATCGGCAGGTAAATGAACAACAGACCCAGTACCAGCATCAGGCTGGAGAAACGGAAGCGCTTCATTCTTTACCCTCCATTTCCTTGGCCTGACTGCGGTTGAACAGGATGATCGGCACAATCAGGATCGCCAGCATCACCACCGCCAGGGCAGACGCCACCGGCCAGTCACGGTTGTTGAAGAACTCTTGCCAGAGCACTTTACCGATCATCAGGGTTTCCGGACCGCCGAGCAGTTCCGGGATCACGAATTCGCCCACCACCGGGATGAACACCAGCATGCAGCCGGCGATGATGCCGTTTTTCGACAGCGGCACGGTGATTTTCCAGAAGCTGTTGAAGGTGCTCGAACCCAGGTCCGATGCGGCTTCCAGCAGGCTCTGGTCGTGCTTCACCAGGTTGGCGTACAGCGGCAGGATCATGAACGGCAGGTAGGAATAAACCACGCCGATGTAGACCGCCAGGTTGGTGTTGAGGATCTGCAGCGGCTCGTCGATCCAGCCCATGCTCATCAGGAAACCGTTGAGCAGGCCGTTGTTGCTGAGGATGCCCATCCACGCATAAACGCGGATCAGGATCGCGGTCCAGGTCGGCATCATGATCAGCAGCACCAGCACCGTCTGCACTTCCTTGCGGGCAACGGAGATGCCGTAGGCCATCGGGTAGCCGATCAACAGGCAGAGGATGGTGCTGAAAAGCGCCATCTTCAACGAGCCGAGGTAAGCGGCGATGTACAGCTCGTCACCGCCCAGCATCGCGTAGTTGCCCAGGTTAAGCAGCAGTTGCAGCTTCTGCTCGGCGTAGCTGTAGATTTCGGTGTACGGCGGAATGGCCACGTCCGCTTCGGCAAAACTGATCTTCAGGACGATGAAGAACGGCAGCATGAAGAACAGGAACAGCCAGATGAATGGAATTCCGATGACCATCTGACGGCCACCGGGAATTATTCGATTGAGTCGGCGTTTGAGTTTGCGCATGTTCATGAGCGAAGTACCACGCCGCTGTCGTCTTCCCAGTACACGTAGACCTGATCACCCCAGGTCGGCCGCTGCCCACGGCGCTCGGCGTTGGCGACGAAGGACTGCACCAGCTTGCCGCTTGGCAGTTCGACGTAGAACACCGAGTGGCCGCCAAGGTAGGCGATGTCGTGAACCTTGCCGCTCGACCAGTTGTATTCGCAGGTCGGCATTTCGGCGGTGACCAGCAGTTTTTCCGGACGGATCGCGTAGGTGACCGACTTGTCCTGCACCGAGGTGCTGATGCCGTGACCGACGTAGATCTGGCGGTCCAGGTCCTTGCAGGTGATGGTTGCGTGGCCTTCGGCGTCGTCGATCACTTCACCGTCGAAGATGTTCACGTTGCCGATGAATTCGCAGACCAGGCGGCTGGTCGGGGTTTCGTAGATGTCGATCGGGCTGCCGATCTGGGCGATCCAGCCCAGGTGCATGATCGCGATGCGTTCGGCCATGGTCATGGCCTCTTCCTGGTCGTGGGTCACCATGACGCAGGTTACGCCGACGCGCTCGATGATCTCGACCAGCTCCAGCTGCATTTGCGAACGCAGCTTCTTGTCCAGTGCCCCCATCGGTTCGTCGAGCAGCAACAGTTTCGGTCGCTTGGCCAGGGAACGGGCCAGGGCCACACGCTGACGCTGGCCACCGGACAACTGATGCGGCTTGCGCTTGGCGTACTGGCTCATCTGCACCAGCTTGAGCATGTCGGCCACGCGCGCATCGATCTCGGCGGCCGGCAGTTTGTCCTGCTTGAGGCCGAAGGCGATGTTCTGCGCCACGGTCATGTGCGGGAACAGGGCGTAGGACTGGAACATCATGTTGATCGGCCGCTCGTAGGGCGGCATGTCAGTGATGTCTACGCCATCGAGGAAAATGCGCCCCTCCGTGGGCCGTTCGAAACCTGCAAGCATGCGCAGCAATGTGGATTTGCCCGATCCCGAACCGCCGAGCAGGGCGAAAATTTCGCCTTTCTTGATTTCCAGGGACACATCGTCCACGGCAATCGTCTCGTCGAACTTCTTCGTGACCCGGTCGATTTTGACCAGCACCTGCTTAGGTTGCTGGTCGCCCTCGAGGGCTTTCTTATAGGCGCCGGAGGCAACTGCCATTTACGAAACTCCCAAAAAAAGAGTGCAGTTCGCTCAAGGTGAGCCAACCTTGGATAGTTTGAGCCTTGAATCTATTTACCCGACTTGACCTTGGTCCAGCTGCGGGTCATCAAACGTTGAATATTCGGCGGTAACTCGATGGACACGTAGGTCTTGTCGAGAACCTCTTGCGGTGGATAAACCGCTGCGTCGGTGCGAATGGACTGTTCCATCAGTTTGTCCGACCCCGGGTTAGGGTTGGCATAGCCGACGTAATCACTGACCTGGGCAATCACCTCAGGCTTCAGCAAATAGTTGATGAAGGCGTGGGCCTGCTTGACGTTGGCCGAGTCCTTCGGAATCGCCAGCATGTCGAACCACAACGCACCACCTTCCTTGGGAATCGAGTAAGCGATGTTCACGCCTTTCTTCGCTTCAGCCGCGCGGTTGCGGGCCTGGAACATGTCGCCGGAAAAGCCGATCGCGATGCAGATATCGCCGTTGGCCAGGTCCGCGATGTATTTGGAGGAGTGGAAGTAGGTCACGTAAGGCCGGACTGCCAGCAATTTGGCTTCGGCCTTTTTGTAGTCTTCGGGGTTGGTGCTGTTTGCGTTCAGGCCCATGTAGTTGAGGACCGTCGGCATCATTTCATCGGCAGAATCGAGGAACGCCACGCCGCAACTGTTCAGCTTCTTGATGTTCTCCGGTTCGAATACCGCAGCCCAGGAATCGATCTTGTCGACGCCCAGCACAGCCTTGATCTTGTCGACGTTGTAGCCGATGCCGTTGGTGCCCCACAGGTACGGCACGGCATACAGGTTACCCGGATCGTTCTGTTCCAGGCGCTTGAGCAGCACCGGGTCGAGGTTCGAATAGTTCGGCAACTGCGACTTGTCGAGCTTCTGGAACGCCCCGGCCTTGATCTGCTTGCCGAGGAAGTGGTTCGACGGCACGACCACGTCGTAGCCGGTACGCCCGGCGAGCAACTTGCCTTCCAGGGTTTCGTTGGAATCGAAGACGTCATAGACCGGCTTGATACCGGTGTCTTTCTTGAAGTCGGCCAGTGTCGTCTCGCCGATGTAGTCCGACCAGTTATAAATATGCACGGTGCCGGCGGCCTGAACACTGACTGCAAGCGTCAGCCCGGCGCCAACCAGCATGGCATTGCGCAACAAAGAAAAAACAGGCAAGTGGAGGTCCTCTAAAATTAGTTGGGCCCAAGTTGCCCCGCGTTACATGACAACCGTGGTTGCCCGGCAACAAAACCGGCGCGCAACTTACCCTCGAAAAACCGTTCCAGCAAAACTTTTATGCAGACCCTTGTAGGAGCGAGCTTGCTCGCGATGGTCGTCAACGATTACGCGTGGTGCCTGACACCCTGCGGTGTTCCGGCTTTTTTCGCGAGCAAGCTCGCTCCTACAGGGTTTAACTGCTTACTTGCCCGACTTGATCTTGGTCCAGCTGCGGGTCATTTCACGCTGGGTTGCCGCTGGCAGGTCGGCGATGGCATACAACTTGGCCTGTACATCGGCTGGCGGGTAGATGCCTGGATCGCTGGTGATGTCTTTTTCTACCAGGGCTGTTGCAGCGGCGTTACCGTTCGGGAAACGTACGGCGTTGGTGATACTGGCCATGACTTCAGGCTTCTGCAGGAAGGTCATGAACTTGTAGGCGCCCTGAACGTTCTCGGCATCCTTGGGAATCGCGACCATGTCGAAGAAGCTGCCAGCGCCTTCTTTCGGAATGGCGTAGCTGACTTTGACCTTGTCACCCGCCTCTGCGGCACGGGACTTGGCCTGCTGAACGTCACCCGAGTAGCCAACCGCTACGCAGATGTTGCCGTTGGCCAGGTCCGAGATGTACTTGGAGGAGTGGAAGTAGGTGATCGAAGGACGAATCTTGAGGAACAGTTCCTCGGCTTTCTTGATGTCTTCTTTCTTCTGGCTGTCGGTTGGCAGGCCCAGGTAGTGCAGCGCGACCGGGAGCATTTCGGTCGGCGAATCGAGGAAGCTCACACCGCAACCCTTGAGCTTGGCGATGTTTTCCGGCTTGAGCAGCACGTCCCAGGAGTCGATGGTGTCGACGCCCAACGCAGCCTTGACCTTCTCCGGGTTGTAACCGATGCCGATCGAGCCCCACATGTACGGGAAGGCGTGTTTGTTGCCAGGGTCACTGACCGAAACGGCCTTGAGCAGATCCTGGTTCAGGTTTTTCCAGTTAGGCAGCTTGGACTGGTCCAGCTCCTGATATACGCCGGCCTTGATCTGCTTGGCCAGGAAGTTGTTCGACGGCACGACCACGTCGTAGCCGGACTTGCCCGCCAGCAGTTTGGCTTCCAGGGTTTCGTTGCTGTCGAATACGTCGTAAACGACCTTGATCCCCGACTCTTTCTCGAAGTTCGCGATGGTGTCCGGAGCGATGTAGTCGGACCAGTTATAGACGTGCAACACCTTGTCGTCCGCCTGAACCGCACCCGCCATCATGCCCGCGACGGACAGGGCGAGAAGTGTCTTGCCAGCAAGCTTTTTACCTAATGCCTTCATGCGTCATGCTCCAAATTTTTCTTTTTTGAACCACTTTGTTCAGCTGCCGAACCCGGACAACTGGAACTGCGGCTAGTCTGGCAAGATCCGAGGCGGTCTTTCAAGAAAAGACCGGCCTTTGTGACAGCATTGAGCGAGAGCGCCGCAGCTCCCTCGCTCTGAGCCTAGCACTTAGCCCTGCAATGCACTCAGGGTCAGGTCAAGGCACTTGCGAGCCTTGGTCACCAGCTCATCGATTTCCGCCGGTGTGATCACCAGAGGCGGAGCGATGATCATGGTGTCGCCGACTGCGCGCATGATCAGGCCATTATCGAAGCAGAACTGACGGCAGATCATGCCGACGCCCTTGCCCTCGTAACGCTTGCGAGTGGCTTTGTCCTGGACCAGTTCGATGGCCCCCAACAGCCCAACCCCACGAACCTCACCTACCAGCGGGTGATCGTTCAGTTCCCGCAGACGCTTCTGCAAGTACGGTGCCGTTTCTGACTTCACGCGCTCGACAATTTTTTCGTCGCGCAGGATACGGATGTTTTCCAGCCCCACAGCCGCCGCTACCGGGTGCCCGGAATAAGTGAAGCCGTGGTTGAAGTCTCCGCCCTCATTGAGCACGTCCACCACTTCATCACGCACGATCAGGCCGCCCATCGGGATGTAGCCTGACGTCAGGCCCTTGGCGATGGTCATCATGTCGGGCTTGAGGTCGTAGAAATCGGTACCGAACCACTCGCCGGTACGGCCGAAACCGCAAATCACTTCGTCAGCCACGAACAGGATGTCGTACTTGGCGAGGATTTCCTTGATGCGCGGCCAGTAGGTGTCAGGCGGAATGATCACGCCGCCGGCGCCCTGGATCGGCTCGGCAATAAAGGCGCCGACATTGTCGACGCCGACTTCCAGAATCTTTTCTTCCAGTTGGTTGGCCGCCCAGATACCGAATTCTTCCGGGGTCATGTCGCCGCCTTCGGCGAACCAGTACGGCTGGGCAATGTGGACGATGCCCGGAATCGGCAAGTCGCCTTGCTCGTGCATGTAGGTCATGCCACCCAGGCTCGCGCCGGCCACGGTGGAACCGTGATAGCCGTTCTTGCGGCTGATGATGACTTTCTTCTTCGGCTGACCCTTGATCGCCCAGTAGTGACGAACCATGCGCAGCATGGTGTCGTTGCCTTCAGAGCCGGAACCGGTGAAGAACACATGGTTCATGCCTTGCGGTGCGATGTCGGCGATGGCCTTGGCCAGTTCCAGTACCGGCGGGTGTGCGGTCTGGAAGAACAGGTTGTAATAAGGCAGTTCGCGCATCTGTTTGCTGGCGGCATCGGCCAGTTCATCGCGACCATAACCAATCGCGACACACCACAGGCCGGCCATACCGTCGAGGATCTTGTTGCCTTCGCTGTCCCAGAGGTACACGCCCTTGGCGTTGGTGATGATCCGCGGGCCTTTCTCTTTCAGCTGCTTGAAGTCGCTGAACGGAGCCAGGTGGTGATCGTTGCTCAGGGTTTGCCATGCACGGGTTTGCGGATTGTTGCTGGTCATACGAATCTCCTAAAAAATCCAGGTGAGAACGCCGCCCGACAACAGCGGCGCCCGGCGAATCAGACGGCGAATAGCAGGAATTCCCGTTCCCACGAACTGATCACGCGCTTGAAGTTTTCATGCTCGGCTCGCTTGACCGCGACGTAGCCAGTGATGAAATTTTTGCCCAGGTAACGCTCGATGGTCGCGCTGTTTTCCATGCGCTCCAGCGCGTCTTCGATAGTCAGCGGCAGGCGCAGGTTGCGGCGTTCATAGCCACGACCCACCACCGGCGCACTCGGGTTCAGGCCTTCGACCATGCCGATGTATCCGCAGAGCAGGCTCGCGGCAATCGCCAGGTACGGGTTGGCATCGGCGCCCGGCAGGCGGTTTTCCACCCGACGGTTATTTGGCCCGGCATCCGGAACCCGCAGGCCCACGGTGCGGTTCTCTTCGCCCCATTCCACGTTTACCGGTGCCGAGGTGTCCGGCAGGAAGCGGCGGAACGAGTTGACGTTGGGTGCGAACAGCGGCAGCAGCTCGGGGATGAGTTTCTGCAAGCCACCGATGTGGTGCAGGAACAGCTGGCTCATGGTCCCGTCTTCATTGGAGAAGATGTTCCTGCCGGTCTCGATGTCGATGATGCTCTGGTGCAGGTGCATGGCACTGCCCGGTTCGCCGGTCATCGGCTTGGCCATGAAGGTCGCGGCCACGTTGTGCTTGAGCGCGGCTTCGCGCATGGTGCGCTTGAACACCAGGATCTGGTCGGCCAGGGACAGGGCATCGCCGTGACGGAAGTTGATTTCCATCTGCGCCGTGCCGTCTTCGTGAATCAGTGTATCGAGGTCCAGGTCCTGCAGTTCGCACCAGTCGTAGACGTCTTCGAACAGCGGATCGAACTCGTTCGCCGCTTCAATAGAGAACGACTGTCGACCGATTTCCGGGCGACCGGAGCGGCCGACCGGCGGCTGTAACGGGTAGTCCGGGTCGTCGCTGCGTTTGGTCAGGTAAAACTCCATTTCCGGCGCCACGATGGGCTGCCAGCCTTTGTCGGAATAGAGTTTCAGGACTTTCTTGAGCACGTTGCGCGGCGACAGCTCGATCGGGTTGCCTTGCTTGTCGTAGGTATCGTGGATAACGATGGCGGTCGGCTCGATGGCCCAGGGCACCAGATACACCGCGTTCTGGTCGGGGCGGCAGATCATGTCGATGTCGGCCGGGTCGAGCAGTTCGTAATAGATGTCGTCTTCGACGTAATCGCCGGTCACGGTCTGCAACAGAACGCTTTCTGGCAGGCGCATGCCTTTTTCGGCGATGAATTTGTTGGTCGGCGAAATCTTGCCCCGGGTAATCCCGGTCAAGTCGGCGATCATGCATTCGACTTCTGTGATCTTGTGGTTTTTCAACCAATCGGTGAGCTGGTCGAGGTTGTTACTCATAAATGCCTCTAGGCTTGAGTTGTCTGACCCTTTTAAGGTCAGGCGTTGTTTGACGCATCGGCGTCGCGTTGTAGAGCGTTTCTGCGGCAGATTATCGTGTTTGCCGACACGGCCGCAGAGGCCGGGCGTGCAGAATCGCAAGCGGTGCCCTGAACGATGGTCAGGCCGCTATTGTGAATCGGTTCTATATTGAATGGAGTAACCGTAATGGGGGTGCCATCGCGACCGTCCAGAATAACGGACGGGGACGGGCTAACCGTCAGGGACGGAAGGATCACCGGAGCCGCTGAAGCCACGGAGCGGAAGGGCGTGTCACCACTGATGTGATAAACATGCCGACCGACCTGTCTTGAGCAGTCGATGACGCCGATTATCGGCAGGCGAGACATGAAGCACCCCGGTATTATTGCTGTTATGGGTTTGATTCGAGCTTAGCCTTGTTCATTTTTTTACACAACACCCCCGTAAAAAATACAACACGGCCCGCTCAAGCCCGCGGCCGCCACCACGTCCAGCGGAGTAAAAACGCCCTAAAGTGCCTCAAAAAAGCCACGCTAGTGCTTTTTTAGGGCAAAAAAGGCCTCGCTTGACTTCGGCATGCCGTTCGGGTTGACTGAAACCAGAAAAGATCAATGATTGATATTTTTAACAACAAAGGTGTTGCATCATGTCGGTACCCCCGCGTGCCGTTCAGCTTAACGAAGCGAACGCGTTCCTTAAGGAACATCCTGAGGTTCTGTACGTTGACCTTCTGATTGCGGATATGAATGGTGTGGTGCGCGGCAAGCGCATCGAACGCACCAGCCTCCACAAGGTTTACGAGAAAGGCATCAACCTGCCGGCCTCTCTATTTGCTCTGGATATCAACGGCTCCACGGTGGAAAGCACCGGTCTGGGCCTGGACATCGGCGACGCCGATCGAATCTGCTATCCAATCCCCGATACCCTGTGCAACGAGCCATGGCAGAAGCGCCCGACCGCGCAACTGTTGATGACCATGCACGAACTCGAAGGTGACCCGTTCTTCGCCGACCCGCGCGAAGTGCTGCGACAAGTCGTGGCCAAGTTCGATGAGATGGGCCTGACCATCTGCGCCGCGTTCGAACTGGAGTTCTACCTGATCGACCAGGAGAACGTGAACGGTCGCCCGCAACCGCCTCGTTCGCCAGTGTCCGGCAAGCGTCCGATGTCGACCCAGGTGTACCTGATCGACGACCTCGACGAATATGTCGACTGCCTGCAAGACATCCTCGAAGGCGCGAAGGAGCAGGGCATCCCGGCTGACGCCATCGTCAAGGAAAGTGCCCCGGCACAATTCGAAGTCAACCTGCACCATGTGAAAGACGCGATCAAGGCCTGCGATTACGCGGTTCTGCTCAAGCGCCTGATCAAGAACATCGCCTATGACCATGAGATGGACACCACCTTCATGGCCAAGCCGTACCCGGGCCAGGCAGGTAATGGTCTGCACGTGCACATTTCGATTCTCGACAAGGAAGGCAACAACATCTTCGCCAGCGAGGATCCCGAGCAGAACGCCGCGCTGCGACACGCGATCGGCGGTGTGCTCGAGACCCTGCCTGCGCAGATGGCGTTCCTCTGCCCGAACGTCAACTCCTACCGTCGTTTCGGCGCACAGTTCTACGTGCCGAACTCGCCGAGCTGGGGCCTGGACAACCGTACCGTGGCCGTTCGCGTACCGACCGGTGCTCCAGACTCCGTACGTATCGAACACCGCGTGGCCGGTGCCGATGCCAACCCGTACCTGCTGATGGCGTCGGTGCTGGCCGGTATTCACCACGGCCTGACCAACAAGGTCGAGCCAGGCGATCCGGTGGAAGGCAACAGCTACGAGCAGAACGAGCAGAGCCTGCCGAACAACTTGCGCGATGCACTGCGCGAGCTGGACGACAGCGAAGTCATGGCCAAGTACATCGATCCGAAATACATCGATATCTTCGTGGCCTGTAAAGAGAGTGAGCTGGAGGAGTTCGAACACTCCATCTCCGACCTCGAGTACAACTGGTACCTGCATACCGTGTAAGCGGTTGCAGTAAAAAAACGCCGCCGGCTGTAAAAGCCTGCGGCGTTTTTTTATGGGTAATTTCAGTTGGACCGGGTCGCCTGCTTCGCGAGCAAGCCCGCTCCCACAGGGATCTTCTGCGAACACAGCATCTACGTTGAACACAAATCCAGTGTGGGAGCGGGCTTGCTCGCGAAGGCGTCCGGGCAGACAACACACAACCCGACTCGTACAATGCCCGCTGCCCCGCAGGAGACTCCAATGACACGCGTAGCCACTCCCCGCAAACCCCGCGCACGCAGCCAGGCCCGGATCGATTCGATACTCGATGCGGCCCGTACGCTGCTGGCTGCCGAGGGTGTGGCCAGCCTGTCGATCTACAGCGTCGCCGAGCGCGCGGAAATTCCGCCCTCATCGGTCTACCATTTCTTCGCCAGTGTCCCGGCCCTGCTCGAAGCCCTGACCGCCGACGTCCACGCCGCGTTCCGCGCCTGCCTGCAAGCAGCCATCGACCATGACGCCCTGAGCGGCTGGCGCGATTTGTCGCGACTGGTGGAACAACGCATGCTCGACATCTACGCAGAGGACGCCGCCGCCCGCCAACTCATTCTGGCCCAGCACGGCCTGACCGAAGTCACCCAGGCCGACCGCCAGCACGACATCGAGCTGGGCGACCTGATGCACAAACTCTTCGACCACCATTTCGAGCTGCCGAAGCTGCCGGGGGACGTCGATGTGTTTGCTTTGGCCATGGAGCTGGGCGACCGGGTGTATGCGCGTTCGGTGCAGCAGCATGGGCAGATTACGCCGCGCATGGCTGAGGAAGGGATGCGGGTGTTTGATGCATATCTGGGGCTGTATTTACCGCCGTATCTGCCCAAGCGCAGTATTCCAGCCTGACGACCCCTTCGCGAGCAAGCCCGCTCCCACAGGGGGAACGCATTTCAAATGTGGGAGCGGGCTTGCTCGCGAAGGCCACGGCACCGTTCTCACTGAATCACACGCACAAAAAACCCCGAAGGGCTCAAACCCTTCGGGGTTGTCGTTTACGCGCACGATTACAATTTGGCGATCGACACCTCGGTGGATTTCACAAACGCGATCACTTCACTGCCGACCGCCAGTTCCAGCTCTTTCACCGAACGCGTGGTGATCACCGAAGTGACGATGCCGGAAGCGGTCTGCACGTCGATTTCCGACAGTACGTCGCCGAGGACGATTTCCTTGATGGAGCCTTTGAACTGGTTGCGAACGTTGATGGCCTTGATAGTCATAGTGTTGATTCCTGTCGTTGGGTAAGACTTGCGTTATTGAGCCCAGCGCAATTGCGTGGGCAAGGGTGAAACAGGTTCCGGTTCCGGCGGCTGGCCGGGTAGCGCCAGTACGCGATTGAGCACTTCGGTTTCCAGCGCCGCCAGCCGATGGGAGCCGCGCACCCGAGGGCGCGGCAGTTCCACGTGCAGGTCGAGGCCGACTTCACCGTCTTCGATCAGAATCACCCGATCGGCAATTGCCACCGCTTCGCTGACGTCGTGGGTCACCAGCAACACTGTGAAGTCGTGCTGCTGCCAGAGCCGTTCGATCAACTGCTGCATTTCAATTCGGGTCAGGGCATCCAGCGCGCCCAAGGGTTCGTCGAGCAACAGCAGGCGCGGCTGATGAATCAACGCACGGGCCAACGCCACGCGTTGCTTCTGTCCACCGGACAGCGCGGCCGGCCACTCGTTGGCGCGGTCGGCCAGGCCAACCGCCTCCAAAGCCTGCAAGGCTTGCGGCCGCCAGTTGCCCTTGAGGCCCAGGCCGACGTTGTCGATGATCTTTTTCCATGGCAGCAAACGCGCTTCCTGGAACATCAGCCGTGTGTCTTCCCGCGCCTCGCTCAGTGGCGCGGCACCGGCGAGCAGCTCACCGCCAGTGGGTTGGTCGAGACCGGCGAGCAATCGCAGCAAAGTACTTTTGCCGCAACCGCTGCGACCGACCACGGCGACAAATTGCCCCGCCGGAATGTGCAGGTCGATCTCGCGCAGTACCTGCCGTGAGCCAAAGGTTTTTTGCAGCTTGCGCACCGCCAGCGGAATCCCGCGCAGCAGGCGTGGAGGTTGCTCCGCAATCATGCCGCACCTCCCTTGGCAACCTGATACGCCGGGTGCCAGCGCAGCCACACACGCTCAAGTCCACGGGCCGCGAGGTCGGCCAGTTTGCCGAGCACCGCGTACAACAGAATTGCCAACACCACCACGTCGGTCTGCAAGAACTCCCGGGCATTCATCGCCAGATAACCGATACCGGAACTGGCGGAGATGGTTTCCGCGACGATCAACGTCAGCCACATAAAACCCAGGGCGAAACGCACGCCGACCAGAATCGAAGGCAGTGCACCCGGCAGAATCACCTGCCAGAACAGACCGAAACCGGACAAGCCATAACTGCGTGACATCTCCACCAGCGCCGGGTCGACGTTGCGGATGCCGTGGTAGGTGTTGAGATAAATCGGGAACAATGTGCCCAGCGCCACCAGGAAAATCTTCGCCGACTCATCGATACCGAACCACAGGATGACCAGTGGAATCAGCGCCAGGTGTGGCACGTTGCGGATCATCTGCACCGAACTGTCGAGCAAGCGTTCGCCCCATTTCGACAGACCGGTGATAAAACCCAGGGTCAGACCGATGCCGCCACCGATGGTGAAACCCAGCGCGGCACGCCAGCCACTGATGGCCAGGTGGGTCCAGATTTCGCCGCTGCGCACCAGGCTCACGCCGGCCTCGATCACGGCAATCGGTGCCGGCAGGATCCGCGTCGACAACCAGCCCGCCGACACACTCAACTGCCACACCGCCAGCAACAACACCGGCAACGCCCAGGGCGCCAGGCTGTGGATGATTTTCTTCATGAGCGCGCCTCAGCTCTGGGACGCGGCTTTGGGCAGAATGTCGTTGGCGACCATCTCGCCGAACGGGCTGACGTAACCGGCACTTTTCGGCAGTTCAGGACGCTCGACATCGAGGTGCGGGAACAGCAATTCGGCGACGCGATACGACTCCTCCAGGTGTGGATAACCGGAGAAGATAAACGTGTCGATGCCCAGGTCCGCGTACTCCTTCACGCGGGCGGCCACGGTCGGACCATCGCCCACCAGTGCTGTACCGGCACCACCGCGGACCAGACCGACACCGGCCCACAGGTTCGGGCTGACTTCCAGGTTGTCGCGGCTGCCGCCATGCAATGCGGCCATGCGTTGCTGACCGACCGAATCGAAACGCGCCAGCGAAGCCTGGGCACGAGCGATAGTCTCGTTGTCGAGATGAGAGATCAGCCGATCCGCGGCTTTCCACGCCTCATCGTTGGTTTCGCGCACGATCACGTGCAGGCGAATGCCGAAGCGCACGGTGCGTCCGAGCCTGGCGGCTTTGGCACGGACCTGTTCGATTTTTTCCGCGACGGCGGCCGGTGGTTCGCCCCAGGTCAGGACCATTTCCACCTGTTCGGCGGCCAGATCCTGTGCGGCTTCCGAGGAACCACCGAAGTACAGCGGCGGACGCGGCTGCTGGATCGGCGGATAGAGCAGTTTCGCGCCCTTCACGCTGATGTGCTGGCCGTCGTAATCGACGGTTTCACCTTCCAGTACGCGGCGCCAGATGCGGGTGAATTCCACCGAGGCCTGATAACGCTCTTCGTGGCTGAGGAACAGGCCATCACCGGCCAACTCTTCCGGATCACCACCGGTTACCAGATTGAACAACGCCCGTCCGCCGGACAGTCGATCCAGGGTCGCAGCCTGCCGCGCCGCTACCGTCGGGGAAATGATCCCGGGGCGCAGGGCGACAAGGAATTTCAAGCGCTGGGTCACCGGAATCAGCGATGCCGCCACCAGCCATGAGTCTTCGCAGGAACGCCCGGTCGGAATCAGCACCCCGCCAAAACCCAGGCGGTCAGCGGCTTGCGCGACTTGTTGCAGGTAACCGTGATCGACGGCGCGTGCGCCTTCGGCGGTGCCAAGGTAATGGCCGTCGCCGTGGGTAGGCAGGAACCAAAAAATATTGAGGCTCATGGAGTGGTCTCCTTGGGGAATCGAATTATTGGGCTTTCGCAACGGCGGCCGGCGGCGTCCAGATCACGTCTTTGATGCTCAACGGCTTGGGAATCAGCTTGAGTTGGTAGAAGCTGTCGGCGATTTTCTGCTGTGCCGCGACCACTTCCGGGGTGAGGAGCAGCGCGCCGTAGCCCTGGCGTTTCACCGCGGTCAGGGTGATATCAGCCGGCAGGCCGAGCAGTGGCGACACCTGTTCAGTCACTTCCTGGGGATTGGCCCTGGACCACTCGCCGACTGCGCGCACTTCTTCCACCAGGGTCTTGATCACCTCGGGATTCTTTTGCGCGTAAGGTTTGGTCGCCAGGTAGAACTGGTGGTTGTCGACGATGCCCTGGCCATCGCGCAGGGTGCGCGCTTGCAGTTGCTGTTCGGCGGCAGCCTGGTAGGGGTCCCAGATCACCCAGGCATCGACGCTGCCTCGCTCGAACGCGGCGCGGGCATCGGCCGGCGGCAGGAAGACGGTCTGGATGTCGGTGTATTTGAGGCCGGCGTCTTCCAGTGCACGCACCAGCAGGTAGTGCACGTTGGAGCCCTTGTTGAGCACGACTTTCTTGCCCTTGAGCTCGGCTACCGATTTGATCGGCGAGTCCTTCGGCAGCAGGATCGCTTCGCTGTGGGGCGCAGGCGGTTCGTAAGCGACGTAGAGCAGATCGGCGCCGGCCGCTTGGGCGAACACTGGCGGTGTTTCGCCGGTAACGCCGAAGTCGATGGAGCCGACGTTCAAGCCTTCAAGCAGTTGCGGGCCGCCGGGGAACTCAGTCCATTGCACGTCCACGCCTTGGGCGGCGAGGCGTTTTTCCAGGGTGCCTTTGGCTTTGAGCAGCACCAAAGTGCCGTACTTTTGATAGCCGATGCGTAATGTCTCGGCCTGAGCTTGAGTAATGGCGCCGAAGGTGACAGCCGCAGCAAACAGAGCGACCAGACCACGACGCAAAATGACAGGGCGCATGGCGCTCTCCTTTTTGCAGTTGGGTTTTGGCTGCACCTGCTTGCCCGTTGGCGGGCGAGTAAGGCCAGTACTTCAATTTTTCGGTGAGGCTTAAATGCTCCAGCGAGCACTCAGCAAACGATCATTCAACAGGGTCGGATCGAGCGGCTTGGGCCGTCGCGCCATGGCGCTGAAAAACAGCTCCAGCGATTCATTCAGCCGTTGCTCCAGCTCCGGCGCCAACTGTGCCAGGGCGCTGCCTTCGCCGTAAGCGATCTGACTGTCGACGGCGAAAATCCCTTGCAGCATTTCCTGGGCTTTCAATGCCGACAGTACCGGTTTGAGCGCGTAATCCACCGCCAGCATGTGGGCGATGCTGCCGCCAGTGGCCATCGGCAGAACCACCTTGTGGCTCAAGGCGCGTTCGGGCAGCAGATCCAGAACGACTTTCAGCGCTCCGGAAAACGATGCCTTGTAAACCGGTGTGGCGATCAGCAGGCCATCGGCGTTTTCAATCTGTTGCAGCAGGTCGATCACCTTGGGGCTGTCGAAGCGTGCGTGCAGCAAGTCCTCGGCCGGGAAGTCCCGCACCTGATAACTCACCACTTCCACGCCCTGTCCTTGTAACCAACGCTGGGAGCGGTCCAGCAGCACCCCGGAACGAGAGCGCTGACTGGGACTGCCACCGAGTGAGACAACCAACATTCAAACGATTCCTTGCACGGTGTTGGCGATTCGCGGTTTGCGATCTCGCTTCGATGGAGTGACCTTAACAGTTGATTTATATATCCATAAATCATATTTATTCATTTGGTTATTCGTTAAAGAAATATACAAGCAGACTTCTTCCGGGCAAAAAAACAGGCCGTCGAAACGGCCTGAAATCCCCTGCTTTGTGGATGCCTTTAACTGTGAAAGCTGTGGTGTCTGATCTGGCGCCTTCGCGAGCAAGCCCGCTCCCACAAGGGGGTACGCGATCAACTGTGGGAGCGGGCTTGCTCGCGAAGGCGGCATCAGCCACACCGCAAATATTGATGACTCACCGATTCGGCTGCGGCGTCAGGCGCAAATACGGTTTAACCGCCCGATAGCCCTTGGGAAAGCGCTGTTTGATTTCATCCTCATCCTTGAGCGACGGCACGATCACCACCTCATCACCGTCCTGCCAGTTGGCCGGTGTGGCCACCTTGTAGTTGTCGGTGAGTTGCAGCGAGTCGATCACTCGCAGGATTTCGTGGAAGTTGCGGCCGGTGCTCGCCGGGTAGGTAATCGTCAGCCGGACCTTTTTGTTCGGATCAATCACGAACAGCGAGCGCACGGTCAGGGTGTCGTTGGCGTTGGGATGGATCAGGTCGTAGAGGTCCGAGACTTTGCGGTCGGCGTCATCCAGGATCGGGAAGTTGACCACGGTGCCCTGGGTTTCGTTGATGTCCTCGATCCACTTGTGGTGCGACTCCACCGGGTCCACCGACAACGCGATGGCCTTGACTCCACGCTGGGCGAACTCATCCTTGAGCCTGGCGGTGAAGCCCAATTCAGTAGTGCATACCGGCGTGAAATCCGCCGGATGGGAAAACAGCACACCCCAGCTATCGCCCAGCCACTGATGGAAACGGATGCTGCCGGCGCTGGAGTTCTGTTCGAAATCGGGGGCGATATCGCCAAGTCTGAGACCCATGGTGCTGCTCCTTGTGAGTGCTTGATGGGTTCAACTGTGCCTGTGTTTTTTATCTATTAAAAAGAATAAATATCAATTTATTTAGATCATTAAGAAATATTAAAGATCTGTTCACTGGACGTGCACGCACAACCCGCCGAACATCGGCCACGAGGTTCGAGAAGGCCTTGAGTTGCTGCAAAGAGGGAACTTCAGGACGGGATTACGGGGGTGAACCCGTCCTGGAAATGCAAAAGCCCCGCCCGGTGCGATACCGGGCGGGGCTTTTTTGTCTCGGTTACGCGAGCGCTATTACAACAGCGGGATCGAGTAGCTGAGGATCAGGCGGTTTTCGTCCTGCGAACGGGTGTTCGGCAGGTCGGTGCGCCAGGTAGCGTTTTTCCACGTCAGACCCAGGTTTTTCAGCGGACCTTCCTGAACGACGTAAGCCACGCTCAGATCGCGCTCCCACTCGGAAGCACCATTGGCCGCTTGGCCACCCTTGGCGTTAACGGTATCGATATTATCGCCGTGCAGGTACACCAGACCCGCGGTCAGGCCAGGTACGCCGACTTTGGCGAAGTCGAACGCGTAGCGTGCTTGCCAGGTTTTCTCGCCGGCACGGCCGAACTTCTGGATTTGCGAATCGGTGATGGTGTAGTTCGACGAACCGTCACCCTGGTTCAGCCAAGGGAAGTCACTGCTGCCGTTGCTGACCTGGTAACCGCCACCGAAGGTATGACCGGCAACCGAATACAGGAACAGGCCGCTGTACAGGTTGTTGTCGACCTTGCCTTTACCGTTTGGCGCGTTGTAGTTGCCGGTGGTGAAGAACAGAGGGTCGTGACCGTTGGCACCATCATCAGAGCTGTTGAAATAACGGAAATCCGACTTCAACACGCCCGGGCCGATTGCCCAGTTGTGCACCAGACCCAGGAAGTGTTGCTTGTAGAACTCTTCCAGGTTGCCGTAGTAGTACTGGGCCGTCAGGTCCTTGGTGATTTTGTAGTCACCACCGGCGTAGATGAATTTGTTGCTGTCGCGGAACTTGGTGCCGCGAGTGTTCGCGCCCGAAATCGACATCTGCTCGTTGTTGCTGGAGTTACGGCCTTTAACGGCTTCGATCTGACCACCGACCAGCGACAGGTCCTTGATCTCGGCGGAAGTGATCTGGCCACCCTGCCAGGTTTGCGGCAGCAGGCGGCCGTCGTTGGTCACAATCACCGGGTTTTTCGGCTGCAGGGTGCCCAGCTTCAGTTCGGTCTGGGAAACCTTGGCCTTGGCAGTCAGGCCCAGGCTGGAGAAATTATCAACCGCCTCGCCGTTGGATTTGCTCGGGAAAACCGTGCCGCCGTAAGAGGTCGCCGTGGCGCCGTTGGTGCCGCCGCCCGAATCCAGCTTGACGCCCAGCAGACCGATGGCATCGATACCGAAGCCGACGGTGCCTTGGGTGTACCCGGAGATGAAACGCAGATCGAAGCCCTGGCCCCATTCTTCGTTTTTGTTGGCACCGGCACCGTCACGGTTGTCGGTATTGATGTAGAAGTTGCGCAGCCCCAATGTTGCCTTGCTGTCTTCGATAAAACCCGCGGCGCTTGCCTGCTGGGTCAAAACCCCTACGGCCACAGCGATGGCCAAGGTGGACTTGTTCATGTTTCGCTCCTCTCGTTTCTAATTCTTGTGTTCCTGGTCCTGGATCTAATGCCCGGGATCCTAAACGCATAAATTCGCGGCAAACCGTCTGAGCCGGTCGTTTGGCGGGCCGCAGGATACATGGCCTTAAAGCCAAAAAGAATTCTTTAGTATTTTTTAATATCGACTTGGAATATGACTTCCCACGACAGATCCGAGGTATCGGCGGCAAGGCCAATTCCTGAACCTGATCAATTGTCGAGGGACGAAATTGCCAAATCCGAGCTCAGGGAAGAGTGTCGGACAGGCGCACTTTAAGCGGGATGGTTAAAAACTAAAAAGAATAAAAAAGAAATAGCATCTTTGTTTATGGAATATAAAACTCGACACGAAAAAAACCCCGCCAACCGACGGGGCTTTTTCTGACGGCTATTACATGAAGCTATAGGTGTAGTTGAAGATCAGACGGGTCTGGTCTTGGTCAAGGGTGCTGGTGTTACCACGGTAGGTACCGTGACGCAGCGTCGTGCCAAACCCTTTCAGTGCGCCCGTTTGAATCACGTAATCAATACGCGCGTCGGTCTCGTGCTCAGTCTGGTCTTTGCTAACACCGTCCACAGCCTTGATGTCTTGACCATGCAAGTAAGCCAGCGAAGCTTTCAAGCCTGGCACGCCCAGGGAGGCGAAGTCATAGGAGTACTGACCGAACGTGGTGTTTTCACCGGCACGGATAAAGCTGCCAACTGTGGCGTCGGTAAACGAGTAGAAGCTCGCGCCGCCGGCACCTTCAGGATTACCGTTGCTATCGACAAGGTTGCCTTGGTTCAGGAAAACGAAGCCGCCGTCATCGCTGACACGCTGATGCCCGAGCAGGAACGCGTTGCCACCCAGGGTATAGGTGAACATGGCGCTCCAGGTCTTGTTATCGACCACGCCCTTTTCTTTGGCAAAGCCATTGTTGTTGTTGAACTGGAAGCCAGGGTCGCCGTTCTTGCCGTCGGAGCTGCTATCGAAATAACGGATATCGGTCTTGAACGACTGATTGGCCGCGATCGGGTAGACGTGCACCAGACCGAGGAAGTTCTGCTTGTAGAAGTCTTCCAGGTTCGCATAGTAGTACTGCAGCAAGAGGTCTTTGGTGACCTTCCAGTCAGCACCGCCGTAGAGGAATTTGTTGCTGTCCTGAGTAGCGCCAGCCACAGACAGGCCAGTGGAGTTCGAGGAGGCGCGCCCCGACGCGTGCTCCAGCTGACCAAAGTTGAAGGTCACGTTGTCGATTTCTTTGGAGGTGATGGTGCCACCTTCAAAGGTCTGCGGCAGCAGACGGCTGTCGTTCGCGATCAGGATCGGCAGGTTCGGTGCCAGAGCGCCACCCAGGTGGGCTTCAGTCTTCGAGAAGCGCGCCTTGACGTTGCCATCCAGACGGCTCCACTCGTCGGCCGCCTCATTGCCATCGCTAGGGAAGAATGAGTTGCTGTTACCGGTCGGGTGATGCCCCTTGCCGCCATCCAGGTGGATCCCGACGAGTGCCTGAGCATCGATACCGAAGCCGACTGTACCTTGGGTAAAACCGGACAGGTAGTCGAACTTCAGACCCTCAGCGGTTTCGCGCTGACGGTTGGCAGGAGTGCTCGCACCTTCACGCATATCGGCGTCGTAATACATGGTGCGAGAGCTGATGGATGCCTTGCTGTCTTCCAGGAAACCTGCGGCGCTTGCCTGCTGCGCCAAAACCCCAACGGTCACGGCCAAAGCCAAGGTGGACTTGTTCATTGTGAAGCTCCTCTCGATTCTAATTCTTGTGTTCCTGGTCTCGAGTCGACGCCCGAAATCCTAAGATGCGCGATTAGCGCCAGAGCGTGACCCATAAGTCAATCGTAACCATATGTGTCTACGACCATAGTCTAACCCCCGGTTTTTTGGTCCCTGCAGGGTCATGAATTCGTCATGAACCTGAAAAGAATTACCCGATTCTTTTCTAATACCGTTTAGGAATTTAGCTCCCAGTTCCCCAACTACCCCAGAATAGAGGGTTTTTCTTACAAGCTAATTCCTAATCGGTATTTGTTTTTGCTTTTTTAGATCGATTAGTTTCTGACGCAATTCGGAAACAAATCCTTTACCGAAAGGCAGCCCCATGACGACTAAACGCGCACTATCCGGATCAATTGTTACAGTTTGTGTATCGTTCGTATTTTCTTTCACCGCTCATGCAGCGAACCTCACCGTCGGTTATCAAACCGGAATCGACCCCAGCAAAGTCCCTCAGGCCGATGGCCTTTATGAAAAAACCATCGGCCAGCCCATCGACTGGCGACGCTTCAACAGCGGTCCGGAAGTGGTCACGGCGATTGCTTCCGGCGATGTGCAAATCGGCAATCTCGGCTCCAGTCCGCTGGCCGCTGCCGCCTCGCGCAACCTGCCAATTGTCGCGTTCATCGTTTCGGCCCAGATCAATGCCGCCGAAGCGCTGGTGGTGCGCAACGGCAGCGGCATCGAAAAACCGCAAGATCTGATCGGAAAGACCATCGCCACGCCATTCGTTTCAACCTCCCACTACAGCCTGCTTGGCGCGTTGAAGCACTGGGGCCTGGACAGTTCAAAAGTCAAAGTGGTGAACCTGCAGCCAGCGGAAATCGCGGCCGCCTGGAAACGTGGTGATATTGATGGCGCGTTTGTCTGGTCGCCTGCCTTGGGGGAGATCCGCAAGAGCGGCAAGACCTTGACCGATGCCGCGCAGGTGGGCCAATGGGGGGCGCCGACCTTTGAGGTCTGGGTGGCGCGCAAGGATTACGCCGAAAAACATCCGGAGGTCGTGGCAAAGTTTGCCAGGGTCACCCTGGATTCATTCGCCGACTATGCCGCTCATAAAGACCAATGGACCGCCGATTCGCTGCCCGTGCAGAAAATCGCCAAACTGACCGGCGCCAACGCCGCGGATGTACCGGAGCTATTGGCCGGTTCCGCATTCCCGGATGCCAGGGCGCAACAGGGCACCGCGCTGCTGGATGGCGGCACGGCCAAGGCCATTGGCAAGACGGCGAAATTCTTGAAGGAACAAGGGAAGGTCGAGACGGTGCTGCCGGACTACTCGCCGTATGTCAGCGCGAGGTTTGTCACCGAGTAATCCACTGAAAACCTGTGGCGAGGGGGCTTGCCCCCGTTGGGCTACGGAGCAGCCCCAAAACCTGCCTGACCGAGTCGCATGGTTTTGCGGCCGCTTCGCGACCGAACGGGGGCAAGCCCCCTCGCCACAAGGAAGCACGCTGCGACAACATCACAGGGCTTTTTCGAAGATCTTCGAATTACGCTGATAGTTGTACAGCGACGCCCGCGCCGACGGCAGTCGGTCGACGCTGCTGGGTTCGAAGCCACGTTCGCGGAACCAGTGCGCGGTGCGGGTGGTGAGGACGAACAAGGTTTTCAACCCCTGGGCCCGTGCGCGGGTTTCAATACGCTCCAGCAGCTCATCACCGCGACCGCCATGGCGGTACTCCGGATTCACCGCCAGACATGCCAGTTCACCCGCATCCGAATCGGCGATCTGATACAGCGCCGCGCAGGCGATGATCATGCCTTCGCGCTCAACCACACTGAACTGCTCGATTTCGCGTTCCAGCACCTCGCGGGAACGGCGCACCAGGATGCCTTGCTCTTCCAGCGGACTGATCAAGTCCAGCAAACCACCGACGTCTTCAATGGCCGCTTCGCGCACCACTTCGAATTGCTCCTGGGCCACCAGCGTACCGCCACCGTCGCGGGTGAACAGTTCGGTCAACAGTGCGCCGTCTTCGGCGTAGCTGACGATATGGCTGCGGGCCACGCCGCCGCGGCAAGCTTCGGCCGCGGCATCCAGCAATTCTGCCTGATAGTTGCTGCCCAACCGTTGCAGATGTGCCGGCACCTGCTGCGGACGCAGTTCGCGCACCAGGCGCCCGTGTTCATCGATCAGGCCCAGGTCGGCACCGAACAGCAGCAGCTTGTCCGCACCCAGGTCGATGGCCGCACGAGTGGCGACGTCTTCGCAGGCCAGGTTGAAAATCTCCCCGGTCGGCGAGTAGCCAAGCGGCGACAGCAGCACGATGGAGCGCTCGTCCAGCAGACGGTTGATACCCTTGCGATCGACCCGGCGCACTTCGCCGGTGTGGTGATAGTCGACGCCTTCGAGCACGCCGATCGGCCGCGCCGTCACCAGGTTGCCGCTGGCCACCCGCAGGCGTGAGCCCTGCATCGGCGACGAGGCCATGTCCATCGACAGGCGAGCCTCGATGGCAATGCGCAACTGGCCGACCGCGTCGATCACGCACTCCAGGGTCGCGGCATCGGTGATACGCATGCCGTGGTGGTAATGCGGGGTCAGGCCACGGGCCGCGAGGCGCGTTTCGATTTGCGGCCGGGAACCGTGAACCAGCACCAGACGCACGCCCAGGCTGTGCAACAGCACCAGGTCGTGGACGATATTGCCGAAGTTCGGGTGTTCAACGCCGTCGCCGGGCAGCATGACGACAAAGGTGCAATCGCGGTGGGCGTTGATGTAAGGCGAAGCGTGACGAAGCCAATTGACGTATTCGGGCATGAACCTGGGCCTGTAATAAATAGCAGCCGAAAAAAGGGCGAAACTGAAAACGCACAGCGGGCTGATGGTTATCGTCGGAACAGGCTTGGCGACACGCGCGCTCTCCTCATGAATACGGGTTTGAATACCGGCAATTTATACGGCTTGTCAGGCAAATCACAGCCCCTGTAGGAGCGAGCTTGCTCGCGATGGACTTCAACGATTACGCGACTTTCTGAATGGACGCGTGGCCCTTGCGTTCATCGCGAGCAAGCTCGCTCCTACAGGGCCGCGGTTTGGGTCGTGGTCAGGCAATAGTGTTCGATCAGTTGCCTTAATAGATGCACCGTAGGCTGCAAACGTGACATTTCGAGGTATTCCCCCGGCTGGTGGGCGCAGGCGATATCACCCGGGCCAAGTACCAGCGTTTCACAGCCAAGGCGCTGAAGATAAGGCGCTTCGGTGCCGAACGCCACTGCTTCGGCGCTATGGCCGGTAAGCTTTTCGGCGAGCCGCACCAGCTCCGCATCCTCGGCCTGCTCGAAGGGCGGCACTTCCGGGAACAGCGGCGCATAGTCGATCTTGACCTGATGCCGTTCGGCAATCGGGTTGAGCTTCTGCAGGATCTCGGCACGCAAGGCCTTGGGGTCCATGCCGGGCAACGGCCGCAAATCGAATTCCAGCGAACACTGGCCGCAGATGCGGTTGGGGTTGTCGCCGCCATGGATGCAGCCGAAATTCATCGTCGGGGTCGGCACACCAAACTGTGGATTGCGAAATTCGCGCTGCCACAACAAGCGCAGGCCGCGCAGTTCACCGATGGCATCGTGCATCGCTTCCAGGGCGCTGTGGCCCAGGCGCGGGTCGGAGGAGTGACCGCTCTGACCGAGGATGTCGATGCGCTCCATCATGATGCCTTTGTGCATGCGGATCGGCTTGAGCCCGGTCGGCTCGCCGATCACCGCCGCGCGTCCCAACGGCCGTCCCGCTTCGGCCAGCGCGCGGGCGCCGGACATCGAGCTTTCTTCGTCACATGTGGCGAGAATCAGCAATGGCTGTTTGAACGGTTGATCGAGCAGCGGTTTGACCGCTTCGATGGCCAGGGCGAAAAAGCCCTTCATGTCGCAACTGCCCAGGCCGACCCAACGACCGTCGACTTCGGTCAGTTTCAGCGGATCGGTCTGCCACAACGCACCGTCGAACGGCACGGTGTCGCTGTGCCCGGCGAGCACCAGGCCACCGGGGCCGGAACCGAAACTGGCCAGCAGGTTGAACTTGCCGGGGCTGACTTGCTGGATCTCGCAGGTAAAACCCAGCTCACCGAGCCACGTCGCCAGCAGGTCGATCACCGGGCCGTTGGTTTGATCGAGACTGGGCTGGGTACAACTGACGGACGGTGTAGCGATCAGCGCAGCGAATTGTTCTTTCATCGATGGCAATGGCATCGCTGACTCCCGGCTCCCGAATTGAAGTCCATCATAGAACCAACCGGTGACAGGAATAAACCGTTGCGGCGCGGACTAACCTTGAGTCCTGTACACTGCACGACCTTGGCAGCCACACATTCCCCCGGCTGCGCTCCCGATCCTGGATTTTCCGGCCATGCAGAAAGAAACCGAAATCAAACTCCGCGTCAGCCGCGAAACCCTCGCCGCCCTGCGCGAGCACCCGTTACTGAAAAAACGCAACAAAAGTGGCTGGGAACGCCGTGAGTTGATGAACCAGTACTTCGACACGCCCGAGCGCGACCTGGCCCAGGCCAAAGTCGCCCTGCGCCTGCGCAAGGATGGCGACGAAGTGATTCAGACCCTCAAGACCCGTGGCCAGAGCGTCGCCGGTTTGTCGGTGCGTAACGAGTACGACTGGAACCTGCCCAAAGCCAAGCTCGACCTGAAGAAACTCGACGGCGAATGCTGGCCCGAGGAACTGGCCGAACTTGACAAGAAAACCCTGAAGCCGATCTTCACCACTGACTTCGTCCGCGAACGCGCGGAAATCGCCTGGGGTCGCGGCAAGTCCAAAGTGGTCATCGAAGCCGCGCTGGACCTGGGTCACGTCGTGGTCGGCAAGCAGAAAGAAGAAATCTGTGAGCTGGAACTGGAACTGCGCGAAGGTGAGCCGGCCGCGTTGCTGGAACTGGCCGCCGAGCTGGCCGAGAAACTGGCCCTGATGCCCTGCGATATCAGCAAGGCCGAGCGTGGTTATCGCCTGTACGACGCCCACAGCTATTCGTTGAGCCTGCCGGCGCCGCAAATCACTGCCGAAACGCCGCTGGACGACGCGTTCGCCGCGCTGAGCTGGCATTTGCTGGGCAGCAGCCAGCGTCTGGCCGAGCAGTATCGCTTCAACGGTCACTGGCGCCTGTTGCAGGACTGGGTGGAAAACCTCGCGGAAATGCGCGCGCTGATCAGCAGCCTCGGCCAGGCCGCACCGCGTCAGTCGACCCACGATCTGCGTGTCGCCCTCGATGCCTTGCTGGAAGACTGGCGCCCGCTGGTCCAGGCCGGCCTGGAAGATGAAGACGTGCGCAAAGCTGCACCTGAGCAGTTCCTCGAAGAACTTGAAGACCCGCGTTGGGGCCTGTTCTCCCTGACCACCTCGCGCTGGTTGCTGGCCCGCACCTGGGCCGCCGACCGCAACACCCGTGGCAATCGCCAGGGCGCTGCGCAACTGGGCAGCTGGTTGCCGCGCCTGCTGGGCGAGGAAACCACTTCGCTGCAATTGCAGCGTTATCAGCAACAGCCGGAAGACCTGGCCGAGCAACTGCCACGCATCGAACGCATCCAGGTCTGGCTGCACCATGCGCGTAACGTGCTGGAGATCCCGGAAATGGATCGCCTGTACGGCGAGCTGAACAAACTGGCGCAACTGGCCAACGAATCGATCACCGACGAAGTCCTGGATGCGCGCAAGCAGCAGGCGATTGCGGTGTATCAGAACCGTGCCTGGAAAATGCTGCTGCGTCTGTAATACCGCTAGCGCGAGCAGCTTGCCGGGCGAAGAGGCCGGAACATCCAGCATCTATGTTGGCTGGTCCGGCGCTTTCGCGGGCAAGCCCGCTCCACAAGGCTTTGCACTGTTCTCAGTGGCCGTGGCTACGGCCAACATGGGAATGCTCAACCTCCGTTGCCACAACCCCGCCGCTCACTTCCAGCCGCTGCAAAATCCCGCATTGATCAATATCCGGCCCTTCGCTGCAACGTTGGCGCAGGTCGAGCAGTTGCGTCTGCAAGGCCAGCAAGCCATCGATCCGCGCCTTGACGTGGTGAATGTGCTCGTCGATCAGCGCGTTGACGCTTTCGCACTGGTCCTGCGGGCTGTCGCGAAACGCCAGCAGGCTACGGATTTCTTCGAGCGTCATGTCGAGGGTGCGACAGTTGCGGATGAAGGTCAGGCGCTCGGCGTGGGCCTGGGTATAGACGCGATAGTTGCCGTCGCTGCGGGCCGGTTCCGGCAGCAGGTTCTCGCGCTCGTAGTAGCGGATGGTCTCCACGGCGCAGTCCGTAAGTTTCGCCAACTCTCCAATCTTCATGACGACAATCTCCAAAACTCCAGAATCGGTGCTTGACCCTATAGTGGCTACAGGGTCTTAACTAGGCAACAGGCACTCTTATGGACGCAACCAATGAGCGATTCCCTGCACTCCCACAAACCCGGGGCTGAACATGAACACAGCCACAAGCTCAAGCCCGTGCAAAAGCATGGCCATGGCGGTCACGACGACGCCTGCTGTTCTTCCAGGGCGACCGCACCCGCGGTGATAAAACTGAGCGAGTCGCCAACGCCCGGGGCCCGGCTGAGCAGTTTTCGCATTGAGGCGATGGACTGTCCAACCGAACAGACACTGATCCAGAACAAGCTAAGTAAACTGACCGGGGTACAGCAGCTTGAGTTCAATCTGATTAACCGGGTGCTCGGCGTGACCCATGATTTGCCCGGTATCGAGCCGATCGTCGAGGCCATCAAATCCCTGGGCATGCAGGCCGAGCCAATGGAGCAGGGTGCGGAAACCCCGACGCCGGTGCCCCGGAAAAAGCCGTGGTGGCCCCTGGCACTGTCCGGTGTGGGTGCATTGCTGGCGGAAGTTATCCACTTCACCGCTTCCGCACCGAACTGGGTGGTGGCGGTTATCGCACTGGTTTCGATCCTCAGCGGTGGCCTCGGTACCTACAAAAAAGGCTGGATCGCCCTTAAAAACCGCAACCTGAACATCAACGCGCTGATGAGCATCGCGGTGACCGGTGCGGTGCTGATTGGCCAGTGGCCGGAAGCGGCGATGGTGATGTTCCTGTTCACCGTGGCCGAGTTGATCGAGGCCAGATCCCTCGACCGCGCGCGCAATGCCATCGGCGGTCTGATGCAGATGACTCCGGACACGGCAACGGTGTTGCAGGCTGATGGCAGCTGGCTGGAACTGGATGTCAAAACCATTGGGCTCGGCGCGCGGGTGCGGGTTCGTCCCGGTGAGCGCATCGGCCTGGATGGTGAAGTGCTGTCCGGCCGGTCGACTATCGATCAGGCGCCGATTACCGGTGAAAGTCTGCCGGTGGAAAAAACCGTCGGCGATAAAGTGTTCGCCGGCACCATCAATCAGGCCGGTTCCCTGGAGTACGCGGTGACCGCCGCCGCGGATAACTCAACCCTGGCCCGCATCATCCACGCCGTCGAGCAGGCCCAAGGGGCGCGGGCGCCGACCCAGCGTTTCGTCGATCAATTCTCGAAAATCTACACCCCGGTGGTGTTCGTCCTGGCCCTGGCGGTGGCGATCATCCCGCCGCTGCTCATGGGCGCTGTGTGGTTTGACTGGATCTACCGCGCGCTGGTGCTGCTGGTGGTTGCCTGTCCGTGTGCGCTGGTAATTTCCACGCCGGTGACCATCGTCAGCGGCCTCGCGGCGGCGGCGCGCAAGGGCATTCTGGTCAAGGGCGGCGTGTACCTGGAAGGCGGGTACAAGCTGGATTACCTGGCTCTCGATAAAACCGGGACGATCACCCACGGCAAACCGGTGCAGACCGATTACCTGTCCCTCGACCCGACCGCTGACGCTACGGCCCCGGCAATTGCCGCTGCGCTGGCCGGGCGCTCGGATCACCCGGTTTCCATGGCCATCGCCAGAGCGGCTGTGGATAAACAAACCACGACGCTGATTGTGGATAACTTCGCAGCGCTGGGCGGGCGCGGTGTGCGCGGCGAGATCAACGGCCAGCTCTACCATTTGGGCAACCATCGTCTGGTGGAGGATCTGGGCCTGTGCTCGCCGGCGCTGGAAGAAAAACTGTTTGCCCTGGAAAAGCAGGGCAAGTCGGTGGTGCTGCTGCTTGATTCGTCCGGCCCATTGGCGCTGTTCGCCGTCGCCGATACGGTAAAAGCGTCCAGCCGCGAAGCCATCCGGCAACTGCATGACCTGGGCATCAAAACCCTGATGCTCACTGGTGATAACGTCCACACCGCACAAGCCATTGCTGCGCAAGTCGGCATCGACGAGGCCAAGGGCGACCTGTTGCCAGGTGACAAACTGCAGGCTATCGAGGCTCTTTATGGCCAAGGGCATCGGGTTGGCATGGTCGGGGACGGCATCAACGACGCGCCTGCGCTGGCGCGTTCCGAGATCGGTTTTGCGATGGCCGCCGCGGGCACCGATACCGCTATCGAAACTGCCGATGTCGCCCTGATGGACGACGACCTACGCAAAATCCCGGCATTCATTCGCCTGTCGCGGCAGACGTCGAGCATCCTCAAACAAAACATTGCCCTGGCTTTGGTCATCAAGGCGATCTTTCTTGGGGTAACCTTCGCCGGGCTCGCTACCATGTGGATGGCAGTGTTCGCCGACATGGGCGTGAGCTTGTTGGTGGTGTTCAACGGTTTGCGCCTGCTGCGCAAATAAAGGATGAGGGACGGTTGTGCTGAGTGCCGAGCTGAAGGCGTTTTACATGGTGGCCCGCCTGGGCAGCATTACCCAGGCTGCAAAAAAGCTCGGCCTGAGCCAGCCGACGGTGACGACACAGATCCGCAACCTCGAAAGCCAGTATGCAGTCGAACTGTTCTACCGTGGCGGCCGGCGTCTCAGCGTCAGCGAGGAGGGCGCGCGGCTACTGCCAATGGTCAAAACGCTGATGCAGCAGGAAGCCGACATCGAGTTTTTCCTGCGCAACTGCGGCCAGGTCCAGGGCACATTGCGCATTGCCGCCACGGCGCCGTATTACATCCTCGACCTGGTGAAGACCTTCCGCGAACGCCTGCCGCAAGTGGAAGTGTCGGTCGAGATCGGCAACTCGCAACAGGTGCTTGAAGCGCTGGAAGATTATCGGGTCGATGTCGCGGCGTCGTCGCAATTGCTCGATGACGCACGGCTGATTCGCCGGGTACTCGGCAGCGATCCACTGGTGCTGGCGGTGCATCGCAATCACCCGCTGGCGGTTCACGATCATGTGCCGCTCGGCGCCTTGGCCGGACATACCTTGCTGATGCGCGAGCCGGGCTCGACTACACGTCGCCTGACCGAAGAGTTGCTGGCCAGTGCCGGCGTGTGTTTCGGCCCGCTGCTGGAGATCGGCAGTCGCGAATCGATCCGCGAGGCGGTGCTGCGTAACATCGGTATCAGCATCATTGCCCGCCAGGAAGTGCCCCATGATCCGCAACTGCGGGTGCTGACCATCGAGAATGCGCCGCAGATTCCCGAGTACCTGTACTGCCTCAAGGAACGCAAAGGTGCGCGGCTGCCGGCGGCGTTTCTGGGGTTGGCGCAGGAAATGGCCCCGGCCTGATTTTTGTGGTGCCAGTGATGACCTCTTCGCGAGCAAGCCCGCTCCCACAGGGAACCGCGATCAACTGTGGGAGCGGGCTTGCTCGCGAAGGCGCCAGATCAAACAACACAGAGCCTGAAGGCTTAACCAAAAATCCTGAATACCACTATCGGCAGTTTTTGCCTTACTGCCACATGACGGACTCATTACAACCCTAGGATGGCCCCATCTGCTAGATGAGGTCCGTCCATGAACAACTCGATCGCAACTGCCCTGACCAACCCCGGCGCACCGATGAAAGTGCGCGGCGTACAGAAACGTTTTGGCGCCTTCACGGCGCTGGATAACGTTTCCCTCGACGTGGCGGCCGGTGAGCTGGTGTGTCTGCTCGGCCCGTCGGGCTGTGGCAAGACCACCTTGCTGCGCTGCATCGCCGGTCTGGAAAAGCAGGACAGCGGCGAGTTGTACCTGGGCGATCGCGACGTTTCCCACCTGGCGCCCCAGGCACGGGATTACGGCATCCTGTTCCAGTCCTACGCGTTGTTCCCCAATCTCACCGTCGAAGCGAACATCGCCTACGGCCTCGCCGGCAGCGGTCGCGACGAAGTGCGCCGTCGGGTCGGTCAGATGCTGGAACTGGTTGGTCTGACCGGCAGTGAGAAAAAATACCCGGGCCAGTTGTCCGGCGGTCAGCAGCAACGTGTGGCACTGGCCCGCGCCCTGGCGCCCGCACCTTCGTTGTTGCTGCTGGACGAACCGATGTCGGCCCTCGATGCCCGGGTGCGCGAGCATCTGTGCACCGAACTGCGCCAACTGCAACGCAACCTCGGCATCACCACCCTGATGGTCACCCACAACCAGGACGAGGCCATGCTGATGGCCGACCGCATCGCCGTGATGAACAACGGCAAGGTCGAGCAGTACGCCACGCCGCAGGAAATCTACAACCGCCCGGCCACACCATTCGTGGCGGAGTTCGTCGGCCAGGGCAACTGGTTGCCGTTCCATAGCGGCAGCGACAGCCACGCCCAGGTCGGCGGGATGAACATGCGCCTGGCCAATGGCAGCGCTAAAACCTCGTCCGGCCGTTTGTTCTGCCGTCCGGAAGCGATCAGCGTCAACCCGCTGGTGCACGAGGAAAACCTGTTCCCGGCCAAGGTTCGTGAAATCACCTTCCTCGGCAACCGCTGCCGCATGAGTTTCGAGCTCGATCAATTACCGGGCCATGCGCTGTTGGCGGAGCTGGCACCGGAAGCCATGCCGCGCCTGGGCGCCCGGCAGATCATGGTCGCCTTGCCGCCGCGCAGCTTGCAGGTGTTTGCCTGATGAGCGCGAACATCGCGCTGCCGCTGCCGCAAAAGCAGGTTCGGCAGACCAGCCGCGCCGAGATCGGTGACCGGTTGTTCGTGGTCGGCGGCAAAGTCCTTCTGTTGGTATTGTTGGGCGTTGCCGTTTTGATGCCGTTGCTGGCGATCTTCTGGCGTGGTTTCAGTGCGGAAACCGGGCAGGGCGGTGGCTGGGTCGCCGCCAAGGAACTGGTGACCAGCGAAAACTTCCACTGGTTGCTCGGTAACAGCCTGAAGGTTTCCCTCAGTGTCGCGGCCATTGTCGTACCGCTGGCCTATCTGTTTGCCTACGCCCTGCAACGCACCCTGATTCCGGCAAAAGGCATCTGGCGTGGCATCTCGCTGCTGCCTTTGATGGCGCCATCGATGCTGCCGGGCATTGCGCTGGTTTACCTGTTCGGCAACCAGGGCATGTTGCGGGGTTTGTTCTCGGACAACATCTACGGCTTCTGGGGCATTGTGCTCGGCGAAGTCATCTACACCTTCCCGCACGCCTTGATGATTCTGCTGTCGGCCCTGTCCCTGGCCGATGCGCGACTGTTCGACGCGGCCTCCAGCATGGGCGCCAGTCCTGCCAAAGCCTTCCGCAGCATTACCTGGCCGGCGACCCGTCAGGCCGTGTTCGCCGCGTTCTGCCTGGTGTTCACCCTGACCATCACTGATTTCGGTGTGCCGGTGGTGGTCGGTGGCGACTATCAAGTGCTGGCGCTGGAGGCCTACAAGGCTGTGGTGGGCCAGCAGCAATTCGGTCGTGGCGCGTTGATCGGCATGGTGTTGTTGCTGCCGGCGCTGTTCAGCTTTGGCGTCGATGCCTGGTTGCGTCGGCGTCACGGCGACTCTATGAGCGGTCGTGCCCAAGTGTTCAAGCCTGCGCCATCGAAACTGCGCGACGGTTGCTACCTGGCCATCGTCCTGTTGATCAGCGCCGCGTTGTTGCTGGTGTTCGGCATGGCGGTGTTCTCGTCCCTGGTGAAGTTCTGGCCGTACAACCTGTCGCTGTCGCTCAACCATTACCAGTTCAACGAAACCGCCGGCGGTGGCTGGCTGGCCTACGGCAACAGCCTGAAGATGGCTTTGGGCACGGCGTTGATCGGCAGCCTGCTGATCTTCACCGGTGCCTACCTGATGGAGAAAACCAAGGGACAGCGCGGCCTGAACCTGACCTTGCGCATGCTCAGCTTCGTACCGATGGCGGTGCCGGGCCTGGTACTGGGGTTGGGTTACGTCTTCTTCTTCAACCTCACCGGCAACCCGCTGCACGTGCTCTACGGCACCATGACGCTGCTGATCGTCTGCACCATCGCTCACTATTTGACCACCGCGCAAATGACCGCCACCACCGCGCTGCGTCAACTCGATGCCGAGTTCGAAGCGGCCGCGTTGTCGCTCAAGGCGCCGTTGTACCGCCACTACCTGCGCGTCACCGTGCCGATTTGCCTGCCGGCGTTGCTGGACATCGTGCGCTACCTGTTCGTCTCGGCCATGACCACCGTCTCGGCGGCGATCTTCCTCTACAGCCCCGACACCATCCTCGCAGCGGTGGCGGTGCTGAACATGGACGACGCCGGCAACGTCGGCGGCGCGGCAGCGATGTCGACCCTGATTCTGTTCACCTCGGCGGGCGTGTCCCTGCTGCTGGCCTGGGCTTCGCGCGGCTTGCTGCGCCGCTCCCAGGCCTGGCGGCAGACCGCGCCCGGTCACTGAATCCCTTCTCCTCAAACCGAAAGCACCCACTCAACTCAAATACAGGAAAAGATCATGTTCAAGCCTATGGCCCTGGCCGCTGCTGTCCTCACCGCTTTCAGCCTGAACGCCTATGCGGCGAAAACCGAGTTGACGGTGTACACCGCTCTCGAAGCCGAACAGCTGACTGCCTACAAGGCCGCGTTTGAAAAGACCAACCCGGACGTCGAAATCAAATGGGTGCGTGATTCCACCGGCATCATCACCGCCAAGCTGCTGGCCGAAAAAGAACGCCCGCAGGCTGACGCCGTATGGGGCCTGGCCGCTTCCAGCCTGGCGATCCTCGATCAGCAAGGCATGCTGCAAAGCTACGCACCAAAGGACCTGGGCAAGATCGGCGGCAACTACCGCGACGCCGCCAACCCGCCAGCCTGGGTCGGCATGGACGTCTGGGCCGCGACCATTTGCTTCAACACTGTCGAAGCCGAAAAACAGGGCCTGACCAAGCCAGTGAGCTGGCAGGACCTGACCAAGCCTGAGTACAAAGGCAAGATCGTGATGCCGAACCCGGCATCGTCCGGCACTGGTTTCCTCGACGTCAGCGCCTGGCTGCAAACCTTCGGCGAGAAGCAGGGCTGGGCGTACATGGACGGCCTGCACCAGAACATCGGCCAGTACGTTCACTCCGGTTCCAAGCCTTGCAAACTGGCGGCTGCTGGCGAATTCCCGATCGGTATTTCCTTCGAGTACCCGGCCGTTCAACTCAAGCGTAAAGGCGCGCCGCTGGACATTATCCTGCCGAAGGAAGGCCTGGGCTGGGAGATCGAAGCGACTGCCGTGATCAAGGGCACTGCCCACGAAGAAGCCGCAAAGAAACTGGCTGACTTCTCCGCCAGCCCTGAGGCGATGGAACTCTACAAAGAAAACTTCGCCGTGCTCGCCCAGCCTGGCATCGCCAAGCCACAGACCGAACTGCCGGCCGACTACGAGCAGCGCCTGATCAAGAACGACTTCGCCTGGGCTTCGAAGAACCGCGACGAAATCCTGACCGAATGGCGCAAGCGTTATGACGGTAAGTCCGAGAAAGTCGTAGCCAAGTAAGATCTTCATCGGCTGAAAGGGCCTCTTCGCGAGCAAGCCCGCTCCCACAGGGAAATGCATTCCAATGTGGGAGCGGGCTTGCTCGCGAAAGCGGTTTCAAATTCAGGACAAGACTTCATGACACAACACAACGACATGCTGATCGTCGGCGCCGGCATCCTGGGTTTGTCCCACGCGTATGCCGCCGCCAAACGCGGTCTGAAGGTCACGGTTTTCGAGCGCAGCGAAACGCCTGTCGGCGCTTCGGTGCGTAACTTCGGCCAGGCCCTGGTCACCGGCCAACCGCCGGGACCGATGCTGGAACTGGCCCGCGCCAGTCGCGCAATCTGGGGCGATTGGGCGCAGCTCGCCGGCCTGCAACTCAAGCGCAATGGCTCGTACCTGTTCGCCCGCACCGAGGCGGAAGAACAACTGCTGGAAGCATTCTGCGATGGCCGCGCGGTGGAGCACGGTTACCGCGTCGACCTGCTGCGCGGCGCCGCATTGCGCGATTTGTACGGCGGCCAGTTCAGCCATCACCGTGCTGCGTTACACGGCATGGACGACCAGCAACTGTATTCGCGCGAAGCGATTCCGGCGCTGATCGACTTCCTGCGCCGTGACCTGGGCGTCAAGTTTCACTTTTCCACCCTGGTGCGCGATGTCGAGCCCGGTTGCCTGCACAGCACCGCCGGCAGCTTTAGTGCCGAGCAGATCATCGTCTGCTCCGGCCACGATTATCAGACCTTGCTGGCCGAGCAGATCGCCGAGCTCGACCCGCAAATCTGCCGCCTGCAAATGCTCCGCGCCCGACCGCACATCAACCTCAACCTGCAACACGCGTTGCTCACCGGCTTGAGTTGCGTGCACTACGGCGCCTTCGCCGACTTGCCGGAGGCCGTGGCGGTGCAGGCAGAAATTCTGCAGTACGCGCCGCATCTGCACGAAAACGGCATTCACCTGCTGATCAGCCCGACACCGTATGGCGAGTTGATCATTGGCGATTCGCACCATTACGGCAGCGATCCGTCGCCCTTCAATGCCGAGCAGGTCGATGATTGGATGATCGAACTGGCCGAGCAGACCCTGGGCTGCAAGGTGCAAGTGGTCGAACGCTGGCAGGGTGTCTATGGTTCACGGGGACCGGGACCGTTCTCGTTCCTGCGCCCGGCAAAAGGCCTGAGTGTGGCGTTGATGCACACTGGCGTTGGCATGAGCGTCGGACCGGCAATGGCCGAACGCAACGTTGCGACGGTATTGGAGGAAATCTGATGGAACGCCATGCACGAGTGATTGCCGAGGTGTTCGGTTTGTACGAGCGCTTTGGCGACAGCGACTACATCGGCGAGCCGGTGTCGCAGATCGAGCACATGTCCCAGGCGGCGGAGCTGGCCATGGCCGAAGGTTTCGATGATGAAGTGGTGCTGGCGGCGTTCTTTCATGACATCGGGCATATCTGCGCCGAAAGCGTGGAGAACATGGGTGGCTTTGGTGTGGTCAGCCATGAGCGCCTCGGTGCCGACTACCTGCGCCGCGCCGGCTTCAGCGAACGCATGGCGCGGTTGGTGGAGTATCACGTGCAGGCCAAGCGTTATCTGACGCTCAAGGAGCCGGGGTACTACGCTCGCCTGAGCGAGGCCAGCCGCCGGACCCTGGAATATCAGGGTGGGGTGATGACGGCTGAAGAGGCTGAGGCGTTCGAAAAAGACCCGTTGTGCGCGGTGAGTTTGCGCATGCGCCAGTGGGATGAGCTGGCCAAGGAGATGTATGTGCCGGTGATTGATCTTGGGGTGTTGAAGGAAAAAGCGCTGCGTCTACTGGCGGCGTAAGGCCTCGGCACCGGGTGGCTGCCTTCGCGAGCAAGCCCGCTCCCACATTGGATTTGTGGCTGGTCACTGATGGATGGTCCAGCACAAAACCCTGTGGGAGCGGGCTTGCTCGCGAAGGCGTCAGTTCAGGCAAAGCAAATGTTCCTGCCTCTACAGCTGTTGTGCCAGAACTTCTATCTGCTCCTGTCGCTCCGCCTGATTCAGTTTGGAATGAGGATTGAGCGACGACCACTGCGGATGCGCCCGGGCCTTGTTCAGGGCTTCGGGTAGCTTGCCTTCGCGCCAGCTCTTGTCCTGGGGCGTGGCTAGCTGAATGCTGTCCATCGCCGCATGCCCACGGGCGTTCAGCGCTTGCAGCAATTGCCGTTGGCGCAACGCCAACAGGCGCAGGACATTGTCATCCACCGTCAGTTCGCGCTGGCCCTTGATCTTGCCGAGCAAACGGCTGCCATAACTGCGCGCGGTTTGCAGCGCGCCACCGGCGATGGCCCCGGCCAGTGCCGCCGCACCCAGAGTAATCCCGCCCACCAACAAGTCGACCCCGGCCCCGGCGGCAGCACCCGCGGCGATACCGCCACCGACGCGCACGCCCAGTTGCTTGAGGGTTTCCGGATTGAACAGGTCATCGCCCCAACGGCCGTCGAGCAGCGGCAAATCACTGGCGGCGGCATCCTGGGGGCGGAAGGCATAGAGTTTGAGTAAGGCTTCGACGCAGCGCTGTTCACGCTGGCGTACGGCTTTGCGCAGTTCTCTGATCGCTTGCTGTTCTTGTTCGGCATCACTGACCACACTGCGTCGGCAGGCCGCGCAATCGATCAGCAGTTCGGCAATCAATCGCTCTGCGCTTTGTTGACGAGCCAGGCGCTGGGCTAGCTGATCGGCGATCAGGCGTTCGAGTTGCGGCCGGGCCGTTTCCAGCAACAGGGCGAGACTTTCATAGAGTCGACGTTCGCCATCTTCCGGCGGCGCGACACTGTCGAAGCGCACCAAGGCATGCAAGCCCAACCGCGCCAGTGCTTCGCGCCAGGCCGGTTCGCGGTGGTTGGCGCTGCTGACGAAATTCAGCACTGGCAGCAAGGGCTTGCCGCAACTGGCCAGCACTTCCAGCTCGTCGCGATACTTGGCCAGCACCGGCTCCCGGGCATCGATCACATAGAGCCCGGCGTCCGAAGCCAGTAACTGGCGTAACACCTTGGCTTCCTGTTCGAAGCGCTGGCGTGCTTCGCTGCCCTCAAGGAACCGCGCCAGTCGCGCCGGGCCGTCGAGGCGTTCGCCGGGACGCTCCAGGCGTTCGAGGTAATCGAGTAGGGCGATGGCGTCTTCCAGGCCAGGGGTGTCGTAGAGGTCGAGCAGCGGCTCGCCGTCCACCGACAGCCGTGCGCCCTCGACATGCCGCGTGGTGCTGGGGCGATGGGACACTTCACCGAAGCCGACGTCGCGAGTCAGGGTGCGCAGCAACGAAGTCTTGCCGACATTGGTGTGGCCGACCACGGCGAGTTTCAGAGGCTGCTTCCAGGTGTCAGTCATGACCCGTCTCCAGCCAGTTCATCGGTGCGCAATCGGCAAACGGCAGCTCCAGCTGTTGCAGCGCCACGTGCCAGTCGCCCAGGCGTTCGGCGTCCAGCGCTTCACCGGGGGGCGCCTGCAACAACCACACGCGGGTGGCGCTGGCGCTGCGGGCCAGTTCGGCAATCAAGGCCAGGCTGCCGCGATCCGGCGAGCGCCGCGGATCGCAGGCGATGGCCAGGCGCGCCGGAGGGAAACGGCTCAATTGTTCGAGGAGTTTGTGCCGCGATTCGCGACTGTCGAGGATACCGGCGTTGCTCACGTTTTTCGGCAAATGCGGTGGCCACGGGCGCTGGTCGTCCAGCTCAATGGCGACCAACAGCGCGCCGTCGCTTTGCTGCTCGGTGACACCGCTTTCCACGCGATGCAGTTGTTCTGGAGCGGCATCGCTGACGCCGAGACGCTCGCTGGTGGGCATCAAGCGTTCGCGCAATTGCGCGTAGCCGGGCAGATTCAAGTCCAGGCGCAGCGCCGTTTGACCCGTCTTCCAGCGCCACAGGCAAAACAGCGCGAGCAGCAGGCGCGGCACCACGCCGTAAACCAACAGCACACCGACCAGCCACGCGGCCCAGGCCTGTCGGGCGCTTTCGATGTTCAATGCCGCATCGCCGCTGGCGCGGATCATTTCCTCGGTCGGCACGCTGAAGCCGAACAGGGCCGGCAATGCGCCGAGGGCCTGGGTCACGGCAATAAAGGTGTCGGCGCCGAGAATCGTGGTTTCCCAGACGAAACCGTAGCGCCGGGTTGCCATCAACATCAGCAGGATGACCAGCGCGCTGAGCATCGCCAGCAACCACAGGCTGTTGACCAGCACGCCGAGGGCCCAGCGATTGAGCTTCTGCCGTTGCAATAACAGAAGCAGGGCGGGGGCCAGTTGCGCGGCTTTGGCATCCCGGGCGAGCTTTTCGCTAAGCCACAGCCACAAGCGCCCGAGGCTGGCGCCGTGTTCGCCGGCAAATACCAGGCCCAGGGCCCAGCCCAGCAGCAGAATCAGGTTGAGCCCGAGCAGGCTGCCCAAGGCCCAGAACACATTCACCGGGTGCAGGCCGTCACCCATTGCGGCAAAGGCCAGGCCGGCGCCGCTGATCACGCCCAGCACCGCCATTACGATCAGCGCCAGTCGTGCACCTTGCAACCAGTGTGTGAGAGCCGCCGCCAGGCCATCGCGTTCGGCCAGCCACAGGGCGCGGCGTTGAATGCGCGTCGGCAAATCGCCCCCGGCGCTGCGGGCCAGACGGTTAGCTTCCAGATCGTCCAGGGGGCCTGCGTGTTCTTCGCGCAGGCGGATGGTTTCTGTCAGCCAGAGGGTATTGAGTTCAGTCACGCGGCATCCCGTCGCTTAATTGAGCTGTGAGCATAACCGCTGTGGCGCTTATCGGCGAAAGCGAGGCTCTGGTATCCTCGCCGGCATGACTAAATCACTCCCCCTCAGCCTGATCGCAGCCCTCGGTGAAAACCGTGTGATCGGCGTCGACAACAGCATGCCCTGGCACCTGCCGGGGGACTTCAAATACTTCAAGGCCACCACGCTCGGCAAACCGATCATCATGGGGCGCAAGACCTGGGATTCCCTCGGTCGCCCGCTGCCGGGCCGCTTGAACATCGTGGTCAGCCGTCAGGCGGATCTGGTGCTGGAAGGCGCGGAGGTTTATCCGTCGCTGGAAGCCGCCGTCGTTCGTGCCGAAGCATGGGCGAAGGAACAGGGTGTCGATGAGTTGATGCTGATTGGCGGTGCGCAGTTGTATGCGCAAGGGTTGGCGCAGGCTGATCGTTTGTACCTGACCCGCGTGGCGTTGAGCCCGGAAGGGGATGCGTGGTTTCCGGAGTTTGATTTGAGCCAGTGGAAACTGGTATCGGATGTGCCGAACCCGGCCGAAGGCGACAAACCGGCGTACAACTTCGAAGTGTGGGAAAAAGCTTAAGAGCTTCGCGAGCAAGCCCGCTCCCACAGGGGATGTGTGTCGTTCACAGATCCAATGTGGGAGCGGGCTTGCTCGCGAAGGGGCCCCCTCAGTCGCTGAAGGATTTAAGCCTGCGCCAACGCCGAATGCTCATCCGCATCCAGCAGCGCCTTATCGGTCTGCTGCATCACCTGGCTGGTAATCGCACCGGCCGTCATCGAACCGCTGACGTTCAACGCCGTGCGCCCCATATCAATCAGCGGCTCGACCGAAATCAACAACGCCACCAGTGACACCGGCAAGCCCATCGCCGGCAGCACGATCAGCGCGGCAAACGTCGCGCCGCCACCCACCCCGGCCACCCCGGCGGAGCTCAGCGTGACAATCGCCACCAGCGTCGCGATCCACAACGGGTCCAGCGGATTGATGCCCACGGTCGGCGCAACCATCACCGCCAACATCGCCGGGTACAGACCGGCACAGCCGTTCTGGCCAATGGTCGCGCCAAACGAGGCGGCGAAACTGGCGATGGACTGCGGGATGCCCAGACGACTGGTCTGCGCTTCGATGCTCAACGGAATCGTCGCAGCGCTGGAACGGCTGGTGAAGGCAAATGTCAGCACCGGCCAGATTTTGCGGAAGAAGCGCAGCGGATTGATCCCGGCAACCGACACCAGCACGCCATGTACGACAAACATCAGGCCCAGGCCGATGTAGGACACCACCACGAAACTGCCGAGCTTGATGATGTCTTGCAGGTTGGAACCGGCGACCACCTTGGTCATCAGCGCCAATACGCCGTACGGGGTCAGTTTCATCACCAGGCGCACCAGGCGCATCACCCAGGCTTGCAGGGTGTCGATGGCGTTGATCACTTTCTGACCTTTCTCGGCATCATCCTTGAGCAGTTGCAGCGCCGCGACACCCAGGAATGCAGCGAAAATCACCACGCTGATGATCGACGTCGGCTTGGCCCGTGCCAGGTCGGCGAACGGGTTTTGCGGAATGAACGACAGCAGCAACTGCGGCACATTCAGGTCGGCGACCTTGCCGGCGTAATCGCTCTGGATGGTTTGCAGGCGGGCCATTTCCTGGGTGCCGGCGACCAGGCCTTCGGCGGTCAGGCCGAACAGGTTGGTCAGGCCGATGCCGATCAACGCCGCGATGGCCGTGGTGAACAGTAGCGTGCCGATGGTCAGGAAGCTGATCTTGCCCAGCGAAGAGGCGTTGTGCAGGCGGGCCACGGCGCTGAGGATCGAGGCGAACACCAGCGGGATCACGATCATTTGCAGCAATTGCACATAACCATTGCCCACCAGATCGAACCAGCCGATCGAGGCTTTCAGCACCGGATTGCCGGCACCGTAGACAGTGTGCAACGCCACACCGAACGCCACGCCCAACACCAGCGCGAGCAGGACTTTTTTCGCCAGGCTCCATGTTGTGTGACGGGTTTGCGCCAGGCCGAAAAGCAGGGCGAGGAACACCAGCAGATTGAGGATCAGGGGCAGATTCATGAAGACTCCGATAAGACTTGTGCCGGTTGCACCCTTGGGCAACCGCGAACCGGCAAGCCTAACAGCTTGAAAACTAATGAATTAATATCAAAAACGCAGGGTGTCCGTCGTTTTTGGAATAAGCGGATGTCGCTGTCAGAAATGCAACTGGCGCGAAAGGGACGTGGGCGGTCGCTGACAGACGAGGACTGTCACACTTATTTGTTAGCGTCGATGTCTTTCACATTCAGGGAGAAACGCCAATGAAGTTCGCACCGAAATTACTGGCTGCAGCACTTTGCCTGGGCCTTGCCGGCCAGGTTTTCGCAACGGATCTGAAACACTGGCCAGCCGATCAGGCCAAGGCACTGGACACGATGATCGCGGCCAACGCCAACAAGGGTAACTACGCGGTGTTCGACATGGACAACACCAGTTACCGCTACGACCTCGAAGAGTCGTTGCTGCCGTTCATGGAGAACAAGGGCCTGATCACCCGCGACAAGCTCGATCCCTCCCTGAAGCTGATGCCGTTCAAGGACACCGCCGACCACAAGGAAAGCCTGTTCAGCTACTACTACCGCCTCTGCGAAGTCGACGACATGGTTTGCTATCCATGGGTCGCCCAGGTGTTCTCAGGCTTTACCCTCAAGGAACTCAAGGGCTACGTCGACGAAATGATGGCGTCCGGCAAACCGGTGCCGGCCACTTACTACGAAGGCGACGTGGTCAAGAAACTCGACGTCAACCCGCCGAAGATCTTCACCGGCCAGCAAGAGCTGTACAACAAGCTGATGGAGAACGGCATCGAGGTCTACGTGATGACCGCCGCCTCCGAAGAACTGGTGCGCATGGTCGCGGCCGATCCGAAGTACGGCTACAACGTCAAACCGCAGAACGTGATCGGCGTGTCGATGCTGCTCAAGGACCCGAAGACTGGCGAGCTGACCACCGCGCGCAAGCAGATCACCGCCGGCAAGTATGACGAGAAGGCCAACCTCGGCCTCGAACTGACCCCGTACCTGTGGACCCCGGCGACCTGGATGGCCGGCAAGCATGCGGCGATCCTGACCTACATCGATGAGTGGAAAAAACCGGTACTGGTCGGCGGCGATACCCCAAGCAGTGATGGTTACATGCTGTTCCACAGTGTTGATGTGGCCAAGGGCGGCATCCATCTGTGGGTCAACCGCAAAGACAAATACATGACCCAGATTAACGGCATGATGGCCAAGAACGCCGCGGCCCAGACCAAGGAAGGGTTGACGGTGACTGCCGACAAGAACTGGGTGATCGTGAAGCCGGAAGAGATTCAATAAAGGCTGCATAAACCCCATGTGGGAGCGGGCTTGCTCGCGAAAGCGGTCTGCCGGTAGACAGGGTTGTTGACTGGCACGACGCCTTCGCGCGCAAGCCCGCTCCCACAGTTGATCTCCCATGTTTGGGAGATTTGTATCAGGCAAAAAAATGCCCCGCACTTGGCGTAATGCCAATCAATCAGGTGAACCGCCTTCCTTGTAGCAGCTGCCGAAGGCTGCGTCCGGCTGCGCAGCAGTCGTACATCCGGCTTGCACGATCTCTCTGACG